>CAIULL010000167.1 GCA_903899985.1 uncultured Schlesneria sp. | reverse complement strand
ACAAGGCGACCAAAACCCCGGCTCGCCTTGATCAACGCGCGAACGACGATCCCATTTACAACCCATCGTGCGACGCGCATCAACCGGCTGTGCCGGCCGGGCTTTGGAATCCAAACCACTCATTTCCAACCGTTTTTTATTTTTCCGACAATTTCGAAAAAACGTGTGAGATTTCGCTCTCGAAATTCCATTTATCTGATGAGACCCGTGTGTGACGGGCTTTTTGGACCCTCAGGAATCGTATTGCCCAAATTTGATGAAATGGCTATTTACACCGCGCGAAATGGTCATGCACTCCCAATAAGTAGCATAAAAGAGCTCACATATGTCTATTTCTGAATGAAATCTGGATCAAGACAGAACTGCCAACGTTGCTCGAATTGGTTTTCGAGGTTTTCGGCGTTGGCATGCCAATTGTGCTCGTAAAAGGGAATTTTGACTGTGAAATTTTTTCGCTTTGCTTTGACTCTGATCGCCGCCACATCGATCTCCGCCACCACGGCCTCTGCTGGCTCAATTGCGACCCCGACTGGGCTGAATCCAGGTGATCAGTTCCGCATCGTGTTCGTGACGCAAGGAACGACTGCAGCGAACTCATCCGACATCTCCACCTACGACACTTTTGTTACGAACCAGGCTAATTCGGCAACATATAACGGTGCCACCATCACTTGGCAGGCCATTGGTTCGACGCCCTCGGTCAATGCCATCGACCATATTGGGGTTACAGGTGATGCAGTCTAACTCTTTGACGGGACTGAGGTCGCAAGTTCGGATTCGACCGCAGGTCTTTGGTCAGGAACGATCCTACACGCGATCAGCGAGGATATTTCCAGCAACACCGTCAACAGCAGTGTATGGACTGGTACCACTTCGGCGGGTCAAGCTTCCAACGTATTGAGTTCGAGCTCGCCGGAATACGGAAAATCTAATACAACATCTGGGAGTTGGGTAGATTCAAACCACTTCACACGTGTCAGTCTTTATCACGTCTATGGCATCAGCCAGGAATTAACAGTCCCAGGCGCAATCGCATCAGTCCCCGAGCCGTCCACGGCGATGTTGGCCGGGCTGGGTGGCCTGGTGGCATTGGCGTATTCCTTCAAGCGCAAGCGGAACTAACATCGGCAGCGCACAGCGGGGCGTTCCCAATTGGTAACGCCCTGTCGCATGTTTTCTTCCAGATCACGCTGTTCAACCGAACGACCGTGCCGATGCGGGACGGTTGTTCTCAAGTCGCTGCAACGTCCGTCACGGTTTTTGGGCAGAGGAGATCTGCAGAGAAAAACCACGAAGGACACGAAGATCACGAAGTTAATTCAACGATCTTTCCAATCACGTGATTGAATGACATGAAGCGGCCTCGCGTGATGATCACGCAACGAGTCAACGATCACGGTGTCCGGCGGAAAATTGACATTAAGCATTTCGTTCTCAAATTCCTTCGTAGTACTAACGTTTGATTTCTTCGCGCGCCGCGAAGATTTTTTTGGGAGGGCGAGGCTCCCGCCGAGCCGCGAAGTAGGCAGACGCATCGACTTTGCGGCTCGGCAGGAGCCTCGCCCTCCCATGGGGTTGCGGGCGTTGCCCGCGCTGTGCTCTTCGTGTCCGTCGTGGTGGGATAAAATTAGCGCGGTCAGTCACGGAAATTCGCGCAAGGTCAATACCGCCAGGATGTCCACGGTGAAATGAAATCGGAATCAAGACCAAACGGCCAACGTTGCTCGAATTGGTTTTCGAGGCTTTCGGCGTTGGCATGCCAATTGTGCTCGTAATGGGGAATTTTGACTGTGAAATTTTTTCGCTTTGCTTTGACTCTGATCGCCGCCACATCGATCGCCGCAGGGACCGCCAGAGCCGGGACGATCATCGCGACCCCGGCTGGGCTGAACCCAGGGGATCATTTCCGCATCGTGTTTGTGACGGCCGGCACGATAAATCCAACCTCCACGAATATCACGACATACGACAATTTTGTAACGAGTCAGGCCGATTCGGCAACCTATAACGGTGCCACCATCACTTGGCAGGCCATTGGTTCGACGTCCTCGGTCAATGCCATCGACCATATTGGGGTTACAGGTGATGCAGTCTATCTCGTTGACGGGACTGAGGTCGCAAGCACCGATTCAACATCAGGTCTGTGGTCAGGCGCTCTTCTCCACGCGATTAATGAATTGATTACCGGGTCAACGTCTGGTGGTAGTACTTACACCGGCACAACGGCATCCGGCGTCGCTTCTACTTATTACTTAGGCGCAAGCGCTGTAGAAATCGGGAGTACCACATCGCAAAACAGCAGTTGGGTGGCGTTGTCACGTGACACTCGCCCAACTGTTGACGCTCGGTTGGTATTTGGCATCAGTCAGGAATTGACAGCCGCACAAACAACATCATCAGTCCCCGAGCCGTCCACGGCGATGTTGGCCGGGCTGGGGGGCCTGGTGGCATTGGCATATTCCTTCAAGCGCAAGCGTGGTGGGGGACAATCATCGTCTCCATCGGTCTGACGACACGCTGACACACCAAATCAACTCAACGAGGCGAGCTTTTACCCCGGCTCGCCTCGCCCCACTTTGTGGGGTTTGGAATGTGTCGGCTCGTTTGTGTTTTCCCGTCGCTGCGGCTTCCAGCCGCAGCGACGAGTTTTTAACACCGTTAACCTGCAACTTCCGCCCAGATGACCAGTTCCACAGCCGCATTAAGGGGCAATTCGTTCGCTCCAACAGCAATTCGAGTGTGCTTGCCTGCCTCGCCAAACGCCTGGACGAGCAGTTCTGAGGCACCGTTGATGACCTGAGGCTGTCTGGTGAATCCATGTGCGGATTGAACGTACCCTTCAACACGGACGATTCGGGTGACTTTGTCCAGACTGCCGATACACGCTTTGATTTGAGCCAATGCGTTCAGGGCACACATTCTCGCTGCGTAAAACGCTTGCTCTTCCTGAATCTCGCTACCGACTTTGCCTTTGAACATCAGTTCTTTACCGACCATCGGTAACTGACCACTCGTGACCACCAGATTACCCGTGCGTAACACGGGAACATAAAACCCGACCGCTTCGGGGGCTGTGGGAATATTATGGCCATGTTGCGATAGACGATGCTCGACAGTGTCAGTCATGAGTGGACTCCTGATGTTGTTGAATTCAATGAGACGATCGAGGCACGTTATTCAGGCAATCGTTCACAGGCGATGCAGGGGGGAAGCCTCCCATTTTCATGGGCAAACTTTGACTTGGACTTGAACCACAAAAATGAGTTCCGTCCCTTTCACCATGACGATGCGTCAGTCCCCGGCCCGTCAACGGTTACGTTATTCGGAATCGGGTGTGACTCTCAAGAGCTGATCAACTTTGGGTGCATCAATCACCTTCTTCTGGCCACCGGGCCAGGTGACGGTCACTCGCTGAATTGTCTCATTCTTTCCCAGACCGAATGTTACGGGAAGTTCGCTTTGAGAGAGATAGCTGCGTGTCGGCATGACTTGACCGACCTGTTTCCCGTTTGCCCACTCAACCTGAACTTGGGCACCGATCGCCGATCGATTTTGTTTCGGGCCGGAGATGTCGACTCGCAGCCAATGGTTTCCCAGCTGTTGATCGTTGCGAAGCAGCCTTGGTGATGAATTGACCGCAACGAAAAGGAGATCCAGATCGCCGTCCCCATCGATATCCGCCACCGCCGAACCTCGACCGACCATTCGTTTGATTAAATCTCCGCCACATTTGTCTTTGGGAACCTGAGAGAATTCGGTCGGCGATTCCGGTCCGCAGTTCCAGAAGAAGTGCGGAGGTTGTGCATACTGCTGGCTCAACTGAACCTTATTGATTTCGTTTTCGAGATGGCCGTTTGTTGAAACGATATCTGGTCGTCCATCGAGATCGACATCGACAAAAAGCGTGCCGAATTTCAATTCAAGACGAGACTGATATCCAATGCCGGTTGCATTGGCTTCGTCAACAAAATCCATCGAATCACCGCGTGTTACGTAGAGAGCGGTCATTTCGTTCGAGAAATTTCCAATCACGATGGCCAGGTGTTCGCCATTTCGAAACCGCACGGAATCAATCCCCATCGCACCGCGGGCATTTCCCTGCTGGTCGAACGCGACATTATGCAGTACGGCGACTTCTTCAAACGTTCCATTTTGTTTGTTGTGAAACAGAAAATTCTGGACAGTATCGTTGGCCACGACGATGTCCATGTAACCATCAAGGTCTGCATCAACGAATGTCACCCCCAGTGATTTCGCGACGGCAATATCTTTTCGCGCGGGGTTCGTCACGTGAAGGCCAGACTCGGCACCCACCTCAGTAAATTTCCCGCCATCATTCCGATAAAGATAGGGGAAGGTGCCCGGAAAATTCTGAGGTCGTCCATACGCCCGCTCCCGACCGGTTAATGTAAATGGCTGCGCCTTGTCAAACTCCCGAGTCCACTTCACATAGTTGGCGACGAACAGGTCCAGGTCACCATCGTTGTCATAGTCGATAAATCCACAACTTGTACTCCATTGATCGGCCTGCCCGGCAACCCCTGTTTCGGCGGTCACATCGACGAACTTTCCGCCATCATTTCGAAACAGTCGATTCAGGCCGACTGCCGTGAAGAACAGGTCGACATCGCCATCCCCGTCAAAGTCACCGACAGCCACCCCTTGACCGTAAAATGTGACGTCCAGCCCGACAGATTTGGTGACATCCGTAAATTGGCAATCACCGTCGTTGCGATACAACGTTTGAGTCGGTGGCGGATTTGCCGCGACATCATCCCACGGCCAGCGGCACGAGTTGACGAACAAGATGTCCTGATCACCGTCGTTGTCGTAATCGAGAAACGCACAGCCGCCACCCATCGTTTCGGGGAGAAGTTTTTCCCCGGCGGCACCGTTATTGTGGCTGAAGTGAATTCCCGCAGACGCGGTGATGTCTTTAAACGGCATCTCGGGGATTTCGACCATCAGTGGCTTTGGAGGCTTGGGGGGCTCATAGTCGGTTTTTGATATGACCGTCTGTGGCTTCTGGCTCATTTTCCAATAAAAGCCTGCACCAATCAAAAGTGCCAGGACGATCAAGCTGGCGGACCAGACAAAAGCCCGTCCCACGACAGCGTCGTCGCGTTCTTCTTCCTGTTGCGGCTGATTCATTAAGCTTCTTTCTTAGTCGTCTATGCCAACGCCGTGCGCGATTATTTAATACATGACGCGAACGCAACCCCACCCCCTCCACGGGGGTGGTTAACGGGCCTTTGCCCTACGCCGGTTTGTTCACGCATATTCTGCGATTCGTCAAAAAATCAAGATTTAAACCATCATCTTATAACAATACTCTGAAATTAGTCTTATCAACTTCCGATGCCCCCGAAGGGAATGCGAAAGCGAAGAGTTTTTGCCACGGATGCACACAGAATCACACTGAAAAATGCAAAACTGGAAATTACGGCCAAAAGTGGTTTCAACTGTTTTTATGGAATTTTTTCCTTTTTTATCTGTGTGGTTCCGTGTGCATCTGTGGCTAAACTCCGGGCGTTGTTAATCGACCACAATGACGTAACGACCTTCATTTTCGATCGGTCACTGCTTCACCTTCCGTCACTCTGCCGACTTCAGCGAGCCCTGGGGCACCTGGTCGATCCCCCGGTTTATTCACGCCTTCTCTGCGATTCGTCAAAAAATCACGATTTAAACCAATATCTCATAAAAACACTCTGAAATTAGTCTTATCAACTTCCGATGCCCCTGGTGCAAAGGCCCTATCACCACCCCCGTGGAGGGGGTGGGGTTGCGTTGCCGGTTTCGCCTGATTTTGTCTTTTCATTTCCGATCGGTCACCGCTTCACCTTCCGGCACTTGCCCGACTTCAGCGAGCCCTGGGGCACCTGGTCGATTCAGTGAATAAATCACAATCGGCTCGGATGCTTTTGCAGCCCACGGATATTTGACTTTGGCCTTTTGTTGAGCCAGATCACGCGCATTGTCGTCGGGTTTATATCGTTCGTGAAGTCGCCCATGCTCTTTTGCCAGTTGATCATGTTTGTCGGCAGCCGTCCGATCATTGGCCTTCTCGGCAATCGACTTCAGTTCGGTGTGAATCTGCCGTAACCCATAATGAGCCGCCACGTTTTCCGAATCAATCTTGAGCGTCTTGTCATACTGCGCCGCCGCCTCTTCCAGCAGCTTCTGACGCGCGGCCGTTTCTGACGGTTGACGAATCTGTTTCGCCTGTTCGAACAGGGTGTCACCGAGTCGATTGATGACCTCATAATCCATACTGAAATCGAACCCTCGTGCGGTTCGTTCTGGAGTCTTATCTTCCAGTACCGAACGGAAGGCCGTTTCGGCTTCCGCGAGTCGACCTTGCTGCAGGTTGATCACTCCGGTCAACCACGAGATAGTCCAGGGTGGGGCAGGGGGATCTTTGAATTCCGAGGCCCGAGCCACAGCCGCCGTCGCTTCGTCGAGCAATCCTTCCTCAAAATAGGCCCGGGCGATATTCAATGCACCGTCGTAACGCTTGTTGTCTTTCAATTGCTCAAGCCGCGTAAACGCTTCGTCCGCCTGCTTCAGCTCGGCTCGGCCTTTCAAAAACAGCCCGATCCCATAGTCATTCCAGCGTTGCCATACGGGAATTTCGACTTTGGCGTTTTCGACAACGGTGTCGCTCCCTTCGATAGGAAACGTGATCGTGTCCGTCGCAAGTGTCGTGATGGGAAGGTCATTGGAGTAGGGTTCTTGTGGCTGATGGCCACGAATCGGTGCATCGCCCGGCTTCGCCTGTTTTGTGAAGAAGTCGGTATAGATCTTGTCGAACTTACGATATTGCACTTTGACTTCCACCGTGATCGGCTCGCGAATGTCTTCCGGAACGGGCAAGCTGTAGTGCACGGTCCCCGCAGCACCGGGAGGGATCTGGTTATTGTAGAGCGGCGTAAAAATGTCTTGCGGATTACGACGATCAATACGATTTCCGTCCTTATCCAGCATGAAAATGTTGATGAAATGAGACCAGGGATCGACTTCCTTGTTGTCGTCCATTCCCCCACTGCGGCCGATGACTTTTCCACCGCTGGTCACCGTGACATCCAGCCAGACTTCGTTGGAATCGGCCGTCCCTTGCGTGAAGGGATGCCCGACTTTCAGCGTGCGAACGACCGCTTCCAGCAGATAGGTCTGGCCAGGCTTCAGCCTGGGAACTTCGGGGCGCAGCGGCGCAATCAGGCTTCCGTCGATCTCGCCCCCCTCTTTAATTCCAAAAATATCAACACGCAATTTCTCTTTCAGAAACTCCTGGTGACCTGTGATGGCAGCCTGATCCTCTTTTAACCATGCCAGTCCTGTATTGGCACCGGGGAAAAAATGGTTGTGGATACTTGGTTGTTTGACCTGGGCGAACAGTTTCGCGCCGAAGTCCTGTGATTCCTGGGCTGGCATGTGGCATCCATTACAGTTCTGGACCGCCTTTTCGGGGTAGTAGAAACTGCGTGCCCCATGTCCCGAGACACCACTTAACAGGTAGGTGTCATGGTGATTCTGTCCGCGAAGGAATTCTTTGTAGTGGTTCACTGCGAATGGAATGTGGACCTTGTGGCAGGTGGAGCAGAAGTCTGCCGACGAATGAAAGTCTTTGAGAAACGTCTTCTTGTGCAGGGCAGGCTTGGCCTTCACAAGCTGATTATTGATCCACTGCAGGGCGACATTATCACTGAAGGCAAACGGGTACTGTTCGGGTTCTTCGATCGTAAAGTCAGCGTTTCCGCGAGTGCTGTTGATATGGGTAATCGCATGGCAGACCGTACAGGTGATCCCCGCTTGTGAGGTGGGATGATTGACATCGTCAAATTCTGGATCGTCGAAGGCACCGCTAAAGAACGGGACTGGGTCGTGACAACCGGCACAGAACCGCGACCCGCGGACATTTCCGTCTCGTTTCAGCGACACTTCACGGGTTTCGCGGACGCTGGCCAGGTAAGCTGGATTGTTGAACGAGCTGAAATGGTGCGAGCTGTGGAACCACCCCTGATAGGCATCCTGGTGGCATTTCAGGCAATAAGCATCATTCATCAATGACGAGGCGGGAATGAAGTTTCCCGTGGCTGTGCGAGCCTGTGATGGGAAGAAATACTTGTCAGCCCCCTCTTTGGGGCCGGCCTGATTCCATTGGCGAGGGTCCTGGTTATGCAGCGCGATCATGCCGACCCCTGTTGCGGCCACAGCCGCCAGGTAACCGATTCCAAGTTTCCATCGAATCTTCGGCCCTGCCAATCGATGCAGCCAATACAACCACAGGCAGAACAGCGGCGACGCCACGTGAGCCCAGTAAACCATCGATCGAGTCGTCGGGTGTTTGATGACAAAAACCGAACCTGGCCCGCCAAAATCAATTCGCATGAGCAGCAAGCCACTGATCAGCAAGACCAGAGAGCCAATCGACAGGGCGTAGCCGACCCGGATTGCACGTTTGTTTTTTCGAAACCGCGTGTTGGAAATATGAATCAATACGAACAGCACGAAGGGGACGAGCATGACGATGCCGAGGATCAAATGTCCGCCGAACATCAGCATGTAAAACCAATTTTCGTAAGTCCTGCCTGATTGCCAGCTCAGAAATGTCACGCTGGCGAGATAAACCGAATTCGCCCCCAGCAGGGCGATTAATGAGTAGACAAACCACATCAGAATTCGCAGTCGAGGTCCAACGGCCGGAATGACCGTCGCACGAACCGGTCGGTCTGATGGGGGTGAGCTCGGAATGGACATATCAGAAAACTCCGCGGATGATCGCCGATGAATGAAATGAGGCAGACGAGAGATCTCGCCTGTTGAATGAGGAATTCGATGTCTCTTGCTGAAGTGTCAACGAATGCGTCGGGACATGAACAGCAAGCATCGGGTCGGTCGACAACAGCTTCCACCGACCGCATAACAAAAGAATCCCTGAACGCGAGGATCAAAATAAACCCTCGCCGGAAAATCAGCACTCATCAAGGCCGAGGCGGGCGATCAACACGGTCAGAGTCAGGAGGATTGGGCAACAAGTCCCGAACATGCTCCAGTCGAGACCAGTCGTCCGTGATCACGAGGCTCGTCTTTTCGCATGGTTGAAGCTCCTGCTCCGCAGACGTTTGCGTTTCAGGCTGCGGACGATCCGCCGGAGCAAATGGCACCTGCTGACAAAACGGACCATGACAAGTCGGGCTTTTTGCGGGGACATCCTGAGCAGGCAACGGTTCTTCGTTCAGGTGTTCCGTCGCAATTGAAGACTGATGGGACCCGTGAAGATAATCACCGCAGGATGCATCTGCGTTTTGTGACGTGACAAGAACCGAGACGAACGCACACAATCCCACAGCCCAGCGGAGGAATCCGGGACATCGGGACAAAGGGACTCGCAGTTCGACGCTCATGATCACAAGTTTCCGCACAAACAGCGGACACACGATACTCTTCTACGTAGTGTAGGGGCTGTCTGTTGGGGTCGTCAAATTGATCAACGTTTCAGCGTAGCGGAATTCCAGGGAAGACAACGTCGAAATGATGCCCGGAGGTACGGTTCTGGCCCGATGTTCACTTCATTCCTTTAACCGGATGCCGAGCGACCCTTCGGCTTCAGGATGGATGAAATGATCGAGGTCACGTGTAAAACGAAAAGGCCGGGAACTCTTTGAGGAGTTCCCGGCCTGCTTTTCGATTCGATCTCAGGTTCAAATTAGAACCAGGCTGTTTTGAGTTTTAACTCAGAATGGATTGCTGTTTCCGCTTGAAGCCGAGCTGGGTGACGGTGGCAATCCACCGGCGTCCGCCGAAACTGGTTGGCTGTCGATCACCTGTTCCTGCAATGGCTGAGGTGCTGTGTCGATCGGACCTGGCACCGATTGAATCGGTGGGACGGTCTCGCCGCTATGAGGCAATGGCTGGGGGCTTGTCATTGGAGCCGCGTTCATATTTGGAGGACACGATCCGTTCGTGCCATCAACCGTCACGTATGAACCGCCGTTGTGTCCCCCGTGGAAACCTGAAACCCCGCTGTATGGTCCCATCTGGCCAGGAAAGAATCCGTTGCAATAACGGGAAGCTGACACGGCTGGGGGAGTTGTGTGCCATTGTGACGGGATCGGTCGGGGTGGCAAACGATTTGGCATTGGCTGCCAGAACGGAACATGCTGATAGTAGTAACCAAGCTGAGTCGTGTCCGTTGGCTGGTAAACCATCGGAGCGGGTGACCCGCTGTAGTCAGCACCTGCACCGTACCACTTTTGAGGAAAGTAGTTGGTGTATTCAACACCGCGACGGTGAAGCGGGTACTTTGTCGGTGGAGCATAGCCATAATCTGGCGAGTGTTTGCAGTAGTGTTCGCCAAATTTGCCGTGAAGACATCCACCACGACAGGTTGGGCAATACCCGGATTGGCAATCCTGACCGAAGCCCGTCGGACAATTTCCCGTTGGGCAACCGCCGGTCGGACAGCTTCCATTCTGGCAGTCACCAGCCATCGGGGCAAACCGATGTCCGCCGACCTGTTCGACAGACTGGGCGGTCGCTGTCTGACCGTTTGATCGGACTCGACCGTCGCTGATTCTCACGATGCCAGCAGAGCCAGACCCCTGTTGTGCGAATCCACTGGTCGCCGAACCCAGGATCAGCATCAGGGAGGCTGCTATCAATCCGTTCGATTTTGTGAAACGCATCGCAGTTTCCTTTAGGTCGCCAGTCGGAGCAATCCACGGCGGTCGCAGTTCATGAATGCCGCTGTCTGCGGCCCCTCAAAACCATTGTTGTAAAACCAAGACTAATAAGCAGGATTCGATACAGGCACCAGACGACTGGAAGGAACTCCCCAGCCATATTCGTACGTATGGCCGACGACAGGGGCCAGCGGCACAGAAATCGGAATTCCGTATCCCTGAGCAGCCCACACCTGGCCATCACGCGCATCGCTGTGATAAGGGGTGACAGGGTAGACTCTGGAGTAGTGACCTACCCATGGCAGTCCTGCACCTCCACCACCCGTCGGGATGAAGTAACCAAATTTGCACTTGAAATAATCGCACATCGCCTGGCCGGATGGGTCGTGATAGTACATACCACCGGGAGGACATGAGTTGCCAAAACACATTCTGTTGAAGGCTGCGCTATGGCCACGTGTATGACGATGCAGCCCCGATCCCCAGGAGCTGTCTGCGGGATACTCGCAATATTGCGCTCCCTGACCGTTATTGAGACCTGACCCCATCCCGGATGATGAGGGGTCACAACCGGCCGATGATGGTGAACCGGTCGCTGTGTTACAGCTCTCGTTCATCATCATGGCGCTGGTTGGCGTCACCTGACGGTTGACGCCGTCACTCATTTTCGGCCGTGAAATCCGCACGATGCCGGCTTGCCCCGCATCCTGAGCAATGAGTGTTCCCGTCAAGCTGGCCGCCAGGCCAACGACGAGTGCGCTCTGAACGAGGTTTTTCCACAACGATTTCATTTCAAAAATCCTTCCGTTCACATCGGATGGGCAAAGCTCAACATTCATCGATGAGATCCACGAGGTGGATCTCGCAAAATGTCCCAGTCTCAATAGTGCATTTCATTCTCGGGCGCATTAACGGCCAGCGGGGATATTCCAGGTTGTCTCGGAATCCCGGTGACACCTTGCCACGCCGGAGCGTTGTACCCGCCGACCCGTTTCGCAAACGGAATTGAAGGTGGATGAATGCCACATTCAGGACCGTTTCGAACCCAGACGGCTGGTCCGTAACCTCTAATGTAATTGGTCCAGTCGCGCAGGTTTTCATGCTCCACACGACAGTGTTCTTGTTTCTGTCGATGTGCCCTGGCGATCAACGATTCACGGTACAGTCGTGATGCCTTGTTTCTGGCACGAAGTTGCACCGCTTCACTTCCATCGACGACAGAATCCTGAAATTCTGCCATTGATGAGTAACCTGCCGGGACAACTTTCGAAGCGGAACTCGGCTTCGCTGTTTCGGTTTGTATTTTCTGACGGTTTCGAACGGCTGCATTCGTGACGGTTGGCTCGGCAGACCATCCGACGGTCGTAACAGCAACGCTGACGATCGTGACAACCAGTGCCGATCCGAATTTCAATTGCAGGTGCATATTGAGCTCCTTTCACCAGAGGCGTTCGGATCAATTATTTCCACGCGCCGTGCCAGTAGGACGTTGCGGGTGGGTGCCAGCCGGCACCACTCAACATGCCTGGGTAACTTGATCGATATTTCACCTGGACCATGGTCCCTTGAAGTTCCCACTTTTCATGTGAGCGAACACCAAGCGGCGTCAGGATCCATCCCCCTTTGACTCGGTGGTAGAAGGGAGGATAAATCGCACGGTAAGTGTGCGGATAAAGCATTTCCTGAGGAGCCAGCGCTTGATTGGTGATCATCGTCGCCCCGGTCCAGATAGGGATATTGGGCCGTGGTGTTGGATACATCGGTGCACCCAACCGGACGTATCCTTGTTGTTGCATGGGGCCGGCTGCACCGCCGCCACCGCCTCCAAATCCGCCGCCGAAGCCGCCACCTGATCCACCGGCGAGATTCGCATCGATTGGCATCGGTTGCTGCTGGCACGAAACCCCGGTATCCGGGCCGCTGAGATACGAAGCGGGTTGAGCCAGTTCGCGTTGCCGATCAAAGTTTCCAGGACGATTCACAGCGTGAGCTGGAGCCGGCTCTGGAACCGTGGCAAACGGATCTGAGTCTTGATCCTGAGCGTGGATCGAGGGCATCATTAGGGCGGATAAAAGCACCGGCCAAACGGCGGCCAATTTACGAGAAAACATCGAATCCCCTCCTTGGGTTGCCATCGGCAGCGTGTGCCCGGCAAGACTCCCTGTTCATCCGACCTGTTCGGACGATCGAACCCTACTCAATTTCGGTTCGGACCAATCGTTGTAATGAGTCATTTCCTGTGTCTGGTCGCGACTGCGAAGATATTTGCAAAGGATTGCGATTTAACGGCTTAAGATCAGTTGCAGATTCTTCGCAGTCCGTGTAATTGATAGTTCCCGAAGACTTGGCTCAGACGGAAAAGTCAACCCGGCTTGTGCCATTGAACAGACAAATGGAGTTGAAATTGGCGAAACGCACATCCGACAACGAAAACGGTGAAAAGGGCCAGGAAGCAACGGATCGGATTGAATACGTGCTTCTCAGCCAGGAGACACGTAAACGATACTTGAACTACGCGATGTCGGTCATCATGTCGCGAGCGCTTCCCGACGTGCGCGACGGACTAAAGCCTGTCCAGCGTCGAATTCTGTATGCGATGTACGAAGATCTTCGTCTGACGGCAGATAGTAAAACCTTGAAATGTGCGAAGATCTCCGGAACCACGATGGGTGACTACCATCCGCATGGTGAAGGGGCGATCTATGATGCGCTCGTCCGCATGGCTCAGAACTTCATGCTGAGATATACGCTGGTTCACGGTCAGGGAAACTTCGGTTCGATCATGGGGTTGCCCGCTGCTGCTTCCCGTTATACCGAAGCAAAGTTGACCCAGCTTGCCGAACATCTGATCCAGGAATTGAAGTTCCAAACGGTCGATATGCGACCGAATTACGATGGTCGTGTGAATGAACCGGTTGTCCTTCCCGCTCGGTTTCCAAACCTTCTGGTGAATGGGGCATCCGGCATTGCTGTTGGTATGGCAACAAATATGCCTCCACACAATCTGGGTGAAGTGATCGCGGCATGCATCCATTTAATTGAAAATCCGGAAGCCGAAACGAAAGATCTGCTCAAGCAGATCAAAGGACCCGATTTTCCACTCGGCGGTCGAATCGTGACCGACCGCAAGGACTTACGAGCCATTTACGAAGAAGGACGAGGCTCGATCAAGGTTCGCGGCGAATGGATGATGGACAAAAGCAAAAAGGCGGGAAGTGAAAACCGGGTCATCATTTACTCGATTCCTTACGGAGTGGAATCGGGTCCACTTGCGGCAGAAATCGGAACGATCGTCAATTCGCGCAAACTTCCTCAGTTGCTCGATTCCAATGACGAAACGGATAACAAGCATGACTTGCGAATCGTGCTGGATCTGAAACCGGGTTCCGATCCAGAACCGGTCATGACTTACTTGTTTAAACACACGTCGCTTGAGCAGAATTTTGGCTACAACGCCACCTGTCTGATCCCCGACGAAACGGGCTCGATGGTCCCGGCTCGGTTAAGTCTTGTGGAAATCCTGCGACATTTCCTCAAGTTCCGGCTGGCAACATTGCGGAAGCGATTCGAATTCGACCTTCGGCAACTTGAGCAGCGAATTCACATCCTGGAAGGCTTCGAGATCATTTTCAATGACCTCGATCGGGCACTCAAGATCATTCGTAACAGCTCCGGTAAACGAGACGCCTGCGACAAGCTGCTGAAAGCTTTTCCGCTGCTCGATGAAGAGCAGACCATGTCGATCCTGGAAATGCAGCTTTACAAAATCTCGCAGCTCGAAATCGATTCGATCGTGGGTGAGCTCAACGAAAAACGAGCGGCCGCCGAGAAGCTTCGCAAATTGCTTGCGTCTGAGAAACGACTTTGGGGCGTCGTTAAAGCCGAACTCGAGGAACTTTCGACCAAATTTGCCGACAAGCGGCGGACCACGATCGGCAGCAGCGAAGAAATCGTTGAATTCGACGCCAGTGTTTATATCGTGCGTGAGAACACAAATGTCGTGCTCACGCGTGAAGGCTGGGTCAAACGTGTTGGACGACTGCAAAGTGTGGAGACCACCCGGGTCAGGGAAGGGGACGTCGTGCTGGACGTCCTCCCCGGCAGCACGGTCGATAACATTATCTATTTCACGAGCGACGGAATCGCCTTTACGCTGCCGATCGAGTTAATTCCCGTCTCATCCGGTTACGGAGAGCCGATTTCCAAGCATGTGAAAATGGGAGACGGCGTAACAATCGTCGCGGCCATGACCACCGACGCGCGTTTCACTCCGTCAGATCAAGACATGGGTGAAGGATTGCCATCCGCCCCCTACTTTTTAGCGTTGACCGCGCAGGGGCAGGTGATGCGGCTCCCTCTTTCTCCGTTTCGGACACCTTCGACCAAGGCGGGTCGAAAATATTGCCGCCCGATGGAGGGGGACCGCGTTGTCTGGGTCGAACTCATTCGGGATGCGACGTCGATGTTCGTTGCAACAAAGCAAGCTCGCGTGATTCATTTCTCGATCGACGAAGTCCCCATTTTGTCCGGGGCCGGCAAGGGGGTGCGAGGGATCAAGCTGTCTGACCCCAAAGATGAAGTCCTTGGTGCGGCTCAAATGGCTCGCCCCAGTGACTGCCTTCGAGTTCAGACGTCGGCTGAAAAATTGCTGGTTTTTGGACAGATGAAATACGAGCTCACCGCTCGCGGCGGAAAGGGAATTCGCGCGGCCCAACGAAGTACGTTCACAGAAATCGTTCGCCCGGACATCGTCTTGATCGACTGGGCCACAATCGAAGCCGAGAAGGGGAGCAGTTAGAGTGAGAAAACAGGCGAGCCGTGGGGCGTAAGCCCCCCGGATTCTTGTCTTCAACAAATGGGAGGGCGAGGCTCCCGCCGAGCCGCTGAGTCGATGCGTGTCCCGACTTCGCAGCTCAGCGGGAGCCTCGCTCTCACAGCGAAAATCTTCGCGGAGTGCGAAGAAACAAAACGTCAGTACCACGGAAGACTTTTATGTCCAACGCCGAATACACATCAAAAGATATCGAAGTCCTGGAAGGTCTCGAACACGTTCGCATGCGACCCTCCATGTACATTGGGGGGACGGATTCCCGCGGACTGCACCATTTGTTGTGGGAAATCCTCGACAACAGCGTCGATGAACACCTGGCAGGTCATTGCACGGAAATCACGGTGACTCTGCATAAAGACGGTTCGTCGTGTACTGTCGAGGATAACGGGCGCGGGATTCCCGTCGACACTCATCCGAAGACCAAAAAATCGACTCTTGAAACGGTGTTAACGACGCTCAACGCCGGCGGCAAATTCAACAGTCAGGCCTATGCCCGCAGCGGTGGATTGCATGGTGTCGGGTCGTCCGTCACGAACGCACTTTCAAGCGAAATGGTCGCCACCGTGTATCGTGACGGCTTCGAGTGGTCACAACGCTATAAGCGAGGCAAGCCGACGACTCCCGTCAAACAGGTCAAACCGTTTCGAGGCCGGGGTACCACGATCTTCTTTCGGCCCGATGAAGAGATCTTTTCCAAGACAACCTTCAACGCGGACATCATCCGACAGCATTTAGAAGATATTGCTTACATTCATGCGGGACTAAAACTTGTCTTCAATGATGAAGCAAAAAAGGAAAAACACGAATTCCTGTATCCAAACGGGATTGTTGCCTACCTCGATAAGATTCTGCTCGAAGGACAAAAAAAAGCGATTCACGAGCAGGTCTTTTCGGCCTCGCGCGACGACGGCGGGGTCAAAATCGAAGTGGTCCTGCGCTGGACCGAGGCGACCGACGAACAGGTTCGCAGTTACGTGAACGGAATCCGTACTCATGCCGGGGGAACTCACGAATCGGGTTTTCGTTCCGCCGTTGCGAAGGCGGTGCGAAACTACATGGAAGTTCACGACATCAAGATCAAAGGGGTCGTGATCGAAAACTCCGACATTCGTGAAGGAGTGCTGGCAATTCTGTCTGTGTTTCTCTCGGACCCCATGTTTCAAGGGCAAACGAAAGAGAAACTGAATAATCCTGAAATGAACGCGGCGGTCGAAGGAATGATCCGTCCGGCGCTCGAAACCTGGCTGAATAATAATCCCACGATTGCTGATGCGGTTGTTGGACGAATCGTGCTTGCCGCACGAGCTCGCCAGGCAAGTCGCGAAGCGGCAACTGAAGTTCGCCGTAAATCACCAACATCACGCCGAACAAGCCTTCCCGGCAAACTGCTCGATTGCCGGGCAACCAACCCTGCTGAGGCGGAACTGTTTATCGTGGAAGGTCAGTCCGCAGGTGGAACTGCCGGGATGGGTCGTGACAGCCGAACGCAAGCCATCCTTCCCTTACGAGGCAAGATCCTCAACACCGAATCGCTGGCGACCAGCAAGATTCTTGAAAGCCAGGAAATTAAAGATCTGGTGGAAACACTGGGAACGGGACTCGGTCCCAAGTTCGACATTCATCTGTTGCGCTACGATAAGGTGATCCTGATGATGGATGCCGACAGCGACGGATATCATATTAGTACCTTGCTGCTGACCTTCTTCTTCCGACACATGCGGGATCTGATCACCAACAGAAAGCTGTATCTGGCTCAACCGCCGCTGTACCGGATTCAGGTTGGGACACAGATCCTGTATGCTCAGGATGACGCTCACAAGGAAGAAATCCTGGCTGGACTTCCGGCCAATCGAAAGCCTGAGATTGGTCGGTTTAAAGGTCTGGGCGAGATGACCGCGACGCAGCTGAAAGAAACAACACTCGACCCGAAAACACGCACGCTACTGGCCGTCGACATCGACAGCCTTGTGGAAGCAGATCAGACGTTTTCGCAGCTACTCGGAAAAGACGCGAGTGAGCGTTATCGCATCATCATGAGCGACGCGAATCTGGTTGATGATTTGGATGTCTAGTGGACTCTTAATTTTCTCGTTTTTCTCGTTCCCAAGCTCCAGCTTGGGAACGCCCTCTTCGAAGCTCCGCTTCGAGGCCGCAGACTCGTGGCGTAGGTTTCCAGTCTGGACGCGGTTTGTGCATCAGCGGCTGGAAGCCGCTGCTACGGTGTGCGAATCGGACTGCAACTCGACCAAAGTAGCCATCATCGCTCCGCGTGATGAGCATT
>CAIULL010000166.1 GCA_903899985.1 uncultured Schlesneria sp. | reverse complement strand
TCGCTTGCGCGTCGGGCTAACGTTACAGGGTGTTTTTTATGATGATGGCTTAATTTTCGATCAACAAGTATCTTGTGTCGAATCGCAGACAATGCGTGAATAATCCGGGCTAGCCGTCTTCGTGGCCGAAACCAGACTCATCAGGCCAATTCTCAGGATTTCCAAAAAAATCGCCTTCTCGCTCCGCGAAAAGAAATCCGAATTGCCAGTAACCTCGTGATTTTTCGGAGCTTTCAACGGCCCGTCGAGATTTGCTTCAATTCGGCGATCCTCTCGCGGAGCAAGAGGATGACTTGGGCCTGAGGAGAAGCCTCTCTTGATTCTGCGCTTTGGCGAATGACGGCGCGCGATGAGATCATGACTCGCTGGTGCAAAGGCCCGATGACCGGCTTTGCCCGAAAAAGGGGTCAGACCCCACATGGTTGGTGTTAGGTTTCTCTGGGCAAACGACAGGTAGGGGGTCAGACCCATTGTTCGGGCAAAGCTCCGATGACCACCGCCGTGGGGGAGGTGGGGTGTCGTTGAAAACAATCACCAGTTCCCACCCAGCCCGACATAACCACCCGGCGTCGAGAACGAGGGGTGAAACACGTTGTGATACTGTTCACGCAGGTCGCGGCGGTGAATCTGTTCGTCGTGATCGAGTAACTCTCGAATCCAGACATCGGTCGCCTGCAGCCGAGCGGCCAGGATATGAGCCGCGTTCGCGCCCAGGTGGTACGCGATGGAACAATTGCTTTTCAGCAGTTGTTCGTAGGTCGCATAGGGCAATTCCGCCAGCCGGGTCGGTTCCTGGCACCAGGCCTTATTGTTGTGTTCAGCAGGATGAAAGAAGGTTGTTTCACCGAAAACTTCGTTAGGCCCCAGTTCGACCAGCTTGGTCTCCTCGACCGTCGTTCCGATCAGATCGATCTGGACTCGACCGCTTAACACCATGTAGAGCGACCGTAACGAATCGCCGACCGTAAAGACGACAACCCCTTCGGCATAATCGAGAACCGTGAGGCACGAGGCGAACTTTTCCAGTTCATCCGGTTGGAACCCGGCCAGCAGTTCAAAGTGTTGCAGTTCGGCAGGTGTCACGGTCGCCATCGGATGACTCCGGTCAATGAATTTTGTTTTGCCGGAACGAATAATTCCGCAAAATCAGAACGTAAACAATGATGAAAGGAAGAATGTCCGCGGGCCAGATGAACCGTCCGGCAGACGTTTTCATCATGTGAATTCCCTACCAGTTTTGCAATTCGCCACACCCCTTTAAACAACCAGGCGAGCTGCGAAGAAGGTACAAACATCGATCTAGCGGCTTGCCATTAGCGCAAGCCAAGTTGGCACACATGTCAGAAAATTTGGCACACATGGTTCCCTCATTCATCAGTCCCATGTGTCCCATTAGTCCCATTCTTCACTCCCATTCATCCCGATGAATACAATTTTCGTCGAACACCGTCACAGGTAACGGCATCCAATCAAATAACGAACCCGCACGGATCGCCCGCCGCCGCCAACGGTCGGGCGATCTGTATGTCAATCATTCCGAATTGTCAAAGATCAACCGTTGTAACCGTTCTGAATAAAACGAAGGGTCGTGACGTTTTTCCGCCAGCCGATCCAACGTCAATTCAATTCCGTAGCATGGGCTTCAGCCCGTGCGCCAAAACGCAAGATCACAGCCGAAACCCCGCCAATTCCATTCCAGGCGCGTCGTGAATTCCAATCGACGGAGACATTCGAACCCGCCAGTCACCATCACGACCAAAATCAGCCTGAAACACACAGTGCGACAAGAAATTAACAAATGATTTGTCGTTCATCAATACAAAAGTAGCCGCAATTCGGGAAATTCAAAAGATATCCCCGGCATAAGGGCAAGTTAACCGACACATTCGGGTCTTCAGGAATCCCACTCGATTCGTCCGCGACTTCCTGACCGATTGCCAAAATGCCAACCATCAGTCCACCACGAAGGACACAAAAAACACGAAAAAAACCAGTCAAGGCGAGCCGGGGTGCGTTAGCCTTTGGTTTAGGCAGATCTTTTTAGTTTTTTGAGAGCATTTGCTCCGTCCATCATATCTTGTAGATGTGCCCATCCCCTCCAGAGGACGATCCACCCCGGGTGATGATCACTTTTCCTGTTTTGGTGTCCTCCCAGCCG
>CAIULL010000165.1 GCA_903899985.1 uncultured Schlesneria sp. | reverse complement strand
GGGCATCGCCCGCAACCCAATGGGAGGGCGAGGCTCCTGCCGAGCCGCTGAGTCGATGCGTGTACCTACTTCGCGGCTCGGCGGGACCTCGCCCTCCCGCGGAAAATCTTCGTGGCACGCGAAGAAACCAAAACACTTAGTACGACCAAGAGCATGAAGGGATCAGAGGACGAAACGCTTGACCCCATCCTTCAGCCTGGTGGTGTTAGACTTGATTGATAGCCCACTCTTCGCCCTCGAGAATTTCATAAAGCCCGCGCGATTGGCATTTCTTCAGACTTCACCTTCCTGATCTTCGCGTCCTTCGTGGTGTTGTTCTGACAAACTCCGCCCCCTGACGCTAAAGGTAACGCTGTGGCGTATTCCCGTCGAAGGACCTTCTTGACAAGCATTTGGTGAAAACGACCCTGGCGATGGCCGCTCGGGAACAAGCCATCCTTCACTTGCACTGCGTCACCCGTCAGAATGGATTTCCATAATGACAGGGGCGACGAGGTGACCTCGTGGAGTTGTTTATTGTGTCTGATGATCTTGCAGCGGCAGTTGCCGAAAGCAGTGAAGGTGACCTCACAATCTTGCTTCAGGCATATGCCCAGGGTGATCAGCAGGCACTCCATTCGCTCATTGAACAGGTCTATCGGGAATTACGCAGTCTTGCTGCCGACCGACTTCGGGGTGAAAAGCACAATCCGCTGATGGGGCCGACGGCGCTTGTCAATGAAGCTTACCTGAGACTCGTCGGTGGAAAGGTCCCCATCGAATGGGCTAATCGACGCCATTTCTTTGCAGCGGTTTCGGAGACCATGCGGCGGATTCTTGTCGATCAGGCGCGGCAACGTCTGGCAATCAAACGTGGCGGCGCTGCCGTACAACAGATGACGGAAGACCTGGTCGACACGGCGATCCTGCCCGATGAAGAACTGCTCGACCTCGATGTCGCTCTGCAAACGTTTTCTCAAATCGAGCCCGGCAAGGCCGAACTTGTCAAACTCCGTTACTTTGTCGGACTCTCGGAAATGCAAGCCGCCGAAACTCTGGGAATTTCTCGCGCAACCGCATCCCGAAACTGGACTTATGCGAAAGCCTGGCTGTTCAACTGGCTCAAGCAGGGGGCGACTGATTATCCGTCGCACGATGACAGTGCAAAAAAACAATGAGGCGCTCGCCATCAAATTTACGCTCATGATAAGAAGTGCAGGCGGTGACTTCGGCATCGGAGACGGACAATGAATGAGTCGACTCGGCTGGAAGAGATCTTTTCAGAGGCTCTGAAGCTTCGCGAGCCAGAACAACGCCGCCAGTACGTTCATCAGGCTTGTGCTGGAAATGCCGAACTCGCACGACAGGTCTTTTCGCTCCTCAGTGCGGCCGAAGAGGCTGCCAGTTTCCTTGAATTACCGGCGTGGCGGCGCGGCGAAGTGAAGGAGTCTGGCCTGCCAACGGACAATTCTCATGCGAAACCTGCCGCCGCAGAGTTTCCATTCCTTGAAGCGCCGATCGTTCCTGGTGACCTGGGGTCGCTGGGGCCTTATCGAATCTTGAATTCCGTGGGCCGCGGCGGAATGGGAATCGTCTTTCGGGGACTTGATCCCAAATTGCAGCGGGTCGTGGCAATCAAGGTCCTCGCACCAGAGATTGCGATCGATCCGATTTCGCGTCAACGTTTTGAACGAGAAGCCCGCTCAGCCGCCGCCGTCAGTCATCCGCATTGTGTGGTCATTTATGCGGTGGACGAGAACCATCACCCCCCTTACATCGTCATGGAGTACATCGAGGGAAAGACCCTGGCGCAAAAGATTGCGACGCAGGGAACGTTATCGGTTAAAGAGATCCTTCGTATCGGGGGACAGATCGCCGATGGACTTGCGGCGGCACACAAGCAGGGTTTGATTCATCGGGATATGAAGCCGGCCAATGTCCTGCTGGAAAACGGAGTCGAACGAGCCAAAGTGGCGGATTTCGGTTTAGCCAGGATGACCAATGATACCGTGATGACGCGAACAGGCGTTTTCTCAGGAACACCGCAGTTCATGTCACCGGAACAGGCTTCGGGCGAGACGGTCGACCACCGGACGGATCTCTTCAGTCTGGGCGCGATCCTCTACACCATGTGCACAGGGAAGCCGCCATTCACAGCGGACAACCCCTTAGTAACGTTAAAGCGAATCTGCGAAGAGACTCCTCGACCCGTTGGACGAGTCAATCCGGAAATCCCCGACTGGCTGTCCGAAATCATTGACCGGCTGCTGGCAAAATCTCCTGCTGACCGTTTTCAGACAGCAGCGGAAGTGGCTGATTTGCTGCAGAAGCATCTGGCGACACTTCAAGCCGGGCCAATCGTCTCGCAACCAATCGAGATCACGAAATCCCGGACGATGACGAGCCGGTCGTTGAATTGGCGATCGCCGTTGCTCTGGCTTGCAGGCGGGGCGATCGTGGTCGCAGCGCTGGTGCTCGCTGGTAGACCGTTATCGAACCGAGAGCGTCAGCCACGTAAATCAGACATTCCTCCGATCGCGGACGTTTCTAAATCACAATCAGCCCCTCAGCCGGAAAAGCTGCCACGCACTCACAAAAATGGCCTGGGGATGGAGTTTGTCCTGGTGCCTAAGGGCAAGTCCTGGCTGGGTGGCGGCGTCGCAGGTCTGATGGGGGAAAAGGAAGTCGACTTTAAGGATGACTTCTACCTGGGAAAATACGAGGTGACGCACGAGGAATGGGAAGCGGTTACTGGCTCTAACCCGAGCGTTTTCAAACGCAACGGACATGGCCACAAGTTTGTGTTGGATGTCAGTGATGAGGTTCTGAAGCAATTCCCGGTAGAGACCGTGTCGTGGGATGATGCTCAAAATTTCGTAAAAGAATTGAATCAGCGGGAGCAAGTCGAAGGCTGGTTGTATCGTTTGCCGACGGAGGAAGAATGGGAGTACGCGTGTCGAGGGGGACCGAATTCCAACAAGTTTGATTCCGCATACAACTTCTTCTTCGACGATCCGACAAACGTGCTGCTGCCAAACCAGGCGAATTTCGATTTTGCTGAGACCTCCTTGAAACGGACTTGTCAGGTCGGCAGTTACCAACCGAACCGTTTGGGGCTGTACGACATGCACGGCAACGTTTTGGAGCACTGTGACGACGAATGGAAAGAAGCCAGCGAGGTCAGAATGCGCGTGCAACGAGGTGGTTGCTGGGGCGACCCTTCCGTGGGCTGCGCGGCAGCGTATCGCGTACTTCAGCCGTCGAACCGGAACTATTATTGCGGTTTGCGGCTAGCCCGAGTTCCCGTCAGTAAATCGGCGGATGGGAAACTCGCCTCACCTGACGGACCGATACAGGAACAGTGAATATCAGATTGTTCAAATGCCACAACGAGGTTGTGCGGTTTCGTCGTGTCGGCACAAGCGCCCGCTGTCTGTTGTTCCGCACGGGCTAAAGCCCATGCTACGGCTTTGCGTTCGTCGTTGTGACATCAACACCGAACGGAGCCAATTCAGGGCATCCGATGCATTTTGAGAGAGAATCACAAAAAACGTGAGGCGCTCCTGACGCCGATTACGCCTATTTCAGCAGAAGACGGCGCGAAGCACCGGCGAGCTGATCACGAGCAAATCGGATTGCCTGAAGCAGGTCTTCGTAGAATCACTGCGACCTTTCATGAATGGCCTCAGTAATTTTTGAGTGCCAAAACTCACAACACTTTTTGCCCAAGGAGTCTCCACATTATGCGAAAACCTCGTTCATTCTTTTCGGCCCTCGGCTCGATTGCACTCGGTTTGAGTCTACTCTCCGTGACGGTTGCTCAGGCAGGATCATTTAGCGTCGTCAGCAGTTTTGGCAGCAACGGCACCGGAGATGGGCAGTTCCAATTTCCTACCGCGATTGCCGTCGACAGTTCAGGTAACATTTACGTCACCGACGACACACGGCTCCAGGAATTCACGAGTTCGGGTACTTTTATCCGAACCATAGGATTCGGAAATTATAATGAGCCGATCGGCGTTGCCCTGGATAGCAGCAATAATATTTATGTCTCGAACTACTTTAGCGGCGGAGTGCAGGAGTACAACCAGGCCGGTGACTATCTCCGCACGATTCCTACCGGCGGGTATCCTTTCGGCGTTGTGATCGCCAGCAATGACCACATTTATGCCGAGAATGGTCCGAGTGGAAGTGAGCATATTCAGGAGTTTACCAATAGCGGGGCTCCACTGCAGAACTTCGGCAACCCCTTCGGTGCCTTTATGGTCGTGGATCAGAGCGGCAATCTCTTCAGTCCCATACGCAACGCAAACCTGATTCGTGAGTTCGACAAGAATGGAAACGAAGTTCGTGAAATCAGCAGTAGTTACTTAAATGGCCCTTACGGTATCGCGATGGACAAGAATGGAAATATTTTCGCGGCTAACTATAACGGCAATAGTGTCGCAGAGTTCAGCTCCTCGGGTGACTATATTCAGAGCATTTACACGGAGTCAGGGAGCAAACCCTATAATCTGGCATTCGACCAGAATGGAAATCTTCTTGTCGCCGAGGCCGGCAACGACACCATCGTGGTTTATTCCGATTCATCAGCCCAGTCCGTGCCTGAGCCAGGTTCAGGTGCCAGCGCCCTGCTCGGGCTTGCGGTTCTGCTGATCGGTACTGTCATCCGCGACAAGCGAAACAAATGGTTGCAGGCGGCGTCGGCCGTCGGAGGCTCTCATTGAATCTGAATAGGAATTGTTGAGCGAAGTGAGCCGAGAGACTCAGCCTCTCGGCTCACTTTGTATTTCGGCTTTCAGAGTTCGACGTGTCAAAAGAAGCACTCTTGTGTCGGCGACATACCATTTCAATTGTTGTCGTGTGGACGATAGCCCGCACTGGATGTTGTAGAGCACGGGCTGAAGCCCATGCTACGTGTCGAGTTGACCTGTCGCCTTCAACAACGCTCGCTTGACCGCCGTACGAGCAATCTGCACTTTGTACTCGTTCATCGACAGTGGTGTTGCACTTGAAACCGCGACGTCAGCGGCCATTCCTGCGGTCTCCTCGTTGATCTGTCGTCCAATCAGCCAGCGACTTGAGTCACCGGTAACCCAGGGAATCGGAGCCACGTGCCCCATCACAATGCTCGCGTCACGCACGAGCCCACCGTCGACATCCAAACAGACGCTCGCGGCAGCGAGTGGCCAGTCGAGTCCCTCCATCTGCAAGACTTCATACGTTGCGCTCGATATCAGTTTCGCATCTGGCAACCAGATGTGAGACACAAACTGACCCGGCTTTAAGATCGTATTTCCCTGTCGCTCCGTCTTAGGAGTCACGTAAAAATATTCCAGCGGAATCCATTCGGCATCGACCGTTGAGCCGCTGGATCGGCCAAAGAAGCCTGCTTTGTCTGAGGGGCCAACAATGCGGACTTTGGCACCCCATGCCATCAGTGCCGGCGCAAAGCGCGACGCGTTGACGAATTTCGCCGCCCCTTCGTTGCCGAAAATCGCGTGATAGCGGTTATCGCCTGTCTCTGGCAACGACACACCGTTCTCCTGGCCGAGTAATCCATATCCATTTCGAAAATACCAGCAGTTTGGCAGGTGACACAGATCGCCACCAATCGTGCCACTCCCCTGAACTTGGATCGAACGCACACCGTCGACGACATCGAACAGCGAACGATATCCGTCCAGCAATCGATTTTTCGCGAGATCTGCCAGCGTGACGAGCGAGCCGATCTGAACCCCGCCTTCAAGACGAGTCACCTCATGCAGCGAAGGAATCTGCTTGAGATCCACCACGCGCGAGGGACCGACAAGCTCCGCTCGCAGAAGGCTGGTCAGATCGGTTCCACCCGCCAGGATGACCGCTTGCACGCCTTCCTCGCCCAGGAATTCGACCGCCTCTGCTTCTGTTGTGGGTCGAGCGTATTCAAAAGGTTTCATCGTTTGGCTTCCTTCAATGCGTCAAGAACCCGCTTGGGTGTCAAAGGAAGTTCACGGACGCGCACTCCAATCGCGTTGGCCACAGCATTCGAGATCGCCGCACCGGTGGAAATCACGGGCGGCTCACTCAGCCCGATGACTCCCCGTTTGTATTCGCTTTCCGTTTCGTAAAACTCGACCACCAGATCACCGATATCGCCAATCCGCGGAAGCTTATAGTCGTTCAGATTCGCATTGATAAATCGCCCCGTTTTCTTGTCCATGATCCGTTCTTCACTTAACGAATATGCGATCCCCATGATCAGTCCGCTGTAGACCTGACTGCGGGCGAGCAGACGATTCACGATCATCCCGGCGTCCTGCACGGCCACCATCTTCACGACACGTATCACCCCGGTTTCTGTATCAACCGCGACTTCGGCCATTTGAACACCACCAACCTGATGATTCGTCAAACCCTCATCCTCAGTGACAGGTGCCCCGTACAGTTCCAGACCGATCGGTCCAATCAAGCTCGCGGCCTGCTTCCAGGTACAAACCTCTTGAGAGCCCGACCAGACTTTTCCATCGCGAGCGGTTAACGTCGTTCCATCGACGGCGTATTTGGTTGCAACAAGATCCAGAATTTTCCAAAGCGCTTGCTGAGCCGTTCGCCTGACCGGTCCGGTGACACCGCCAATCGTCGAGCTTCCTTCCGATGGCCCCGCTTTGGGAAACTGATTCGAACCGAGCGACACTTTCACTGCTGACATCGAAACACCGAACGTATCGGCAGCAACCTGAGCAATACACGTTCGCGTTCCCGTCCCGACATCCTGACTTCCGGTGAGGACTTCCAGCGAACCGTCGGAATGAACTTTCAGCGTCACGTTCGACTGGTTTGCAGCACCATTCCATGTATGCAAAGCAACACCGACACCGCGTTTGACGGGCCCGTTGCCAGCCCCTGCGCCGCGTGGATGCCATTTCCCTTTCCAATCCATCAGCTTGGCCGCAATTTCAAGTTCCGGACCGTAGACATGGGGCAGGGGGGTCAGATTCAAATTCTTTTTAAAGAACTGAAGTGAGTCGATTCCCGCCTTGGCAGCCAGGTCATCCAATGCCGTCAGCGTGTAGGCACAGGCCTGTGGATGATGAGGGGCTCGCCAGGGACGCTCAGGACTGCAATTCGTCGCAATTCCCGTCGCTGCACTTTGACGATTCTTCGGCTGAAAAACATAAGGGGTCACATCGAGACCGACGATCGAACCCTGCAAACCGTTCGATCCCCAGTGACGACTGTCCCAGGCAGTCACGTTCCCTTC
>CAIULL010000164.1 GCA_903899985.1 uncultured Schlesneria sp. | reverse complement strand
AGTCCCATCAAATCCTTTCAACAGCGTCATCGCAAACATCGAAAAAAAGTTGGCAAAGTTGGCCGAGTTCCCTGTTTTGAAGGCTTGTTGCGACTTTGAAGTTGGCCAACTTGGTTAAGTTCATCCGGGTTCGCGATCACGTGGGGTGGTTCAGGCCTTCGAGTCTCACCAGATCCTCCCAAAGGCCTCATCGCAAACATCGAAAAAAGTTGGCGAAGTTGGTCGAGTTCCCTGTTTTGTAGGCTTTTAGTGACTTTGAAGTTGGCCAACTTGGTTAAGTTCATCCGGGTTCGCTATCACGTAGGATGGTTCAGGTCTTCGAGTCCCATCAAATCCTTTCAACAGCGTCATCGCAAACATCGAAAAAAAGTTGGCAAAGTTGGCCGAGTTCCCTGTTTTGTAGGCTTTTTGTGGCTTTGAAGTTGGCCAGCTTGGTCGAGTTCATCCGGGTTCGCTCTCACGTGGGGTCGCTCAAGTCTTCGAGTCCCATCAAATCTTTTCAAAAGCGTCGTCGCAAACATCGAAAAAAGTTGGCGAAGTTGGTCGAGTTCCCTGTTTTGTAGACTTTTGCTGACTTTGAAGTTGGCCAGCATGGTCGAGTTCATCCGGGTTCGCTGTCACGTAGGGTGGTTCAGGTCTTCGAGTCTCACCAAATCCTCCCAAAGGCGTCATCGCAAACATCAAAAGAAGTTGGCGAAGTTGGTCGAGTTCCCTGTTTTGTAGGCTTTTGCTGACTTTGAAGTTGGCCAGCTTGGTCGAGTTCATCCGGGTTCGCTCTCACGTGGGGTTGCTCAAGTCTTCGAGTCCCATCAAATCCTTCCAAAAGCGTCGTCGCAAACATCGAAAAAAGTTGGCAAAGTTGGTCGAGTTCCCTGTTTTGTAGGCTTTTTGCGGCTTTGAAGTTGGCCAACTTCGTTCGGGCTGGTTTCTTTTGGGGTGGGACAAGCGTGGAAAATCTCCGGCTTCGGACCTCGTCCATAACTCGCATAGGTCTTATCGGCCGTATTCTTCCTTGGGTAACTTCGCAAGTCGGAACACCCATCACGCGATCGCGAGGTGGCGTGTCGTCTTCGATCACGAATCAAAAATCGCGAACCTCAACCAATATGAAAACCTCCAACAATGTTGTGCAAATGTCTCACGATCCCGCAAAGGTTCGAATGGACCCTGCAGGCAAAAAACGCGCGTGCCGTTTAAAACGACAGCGAGGTCAGCCGAAACGCCAATCGAGTTGATCTGATGTCAGTGGCAAGTAAACCAGATAAAGAAAACAATTGGATTCCTCGAACTTTCTCCGCGCCACTTTCTTAAGACAACTCCCTCGCCTCTTCGGCTCGATCCATTCTTAATCGATTCCAAATTGCCAAAATTCAAAAGCCGGTCGTCATTCAACAAAATGTGATGGAAAGTGCTCGTTGAACGCAGACCGGATCAATTAATGAAATTGATCAATCCCGCCCCGGATCTGACCGACACATCTGGAATTGTTCCCAAATAAAAATAACGACATAAAAATACAATTACTCACGTCGCATGTCAAGGCGTGGGTTGTACACGTTCTTAACGTTTGGAAGGTGCTCATGAGAATTAGATCTTACGAGCGAACAAAATTCGACGTTCGCCGCATTCGTCGTAGTAGTAAGCCAATTGTCCTGGAATGCAGCTGATGATTGTTCCCCATCCTGACAGTTCGGTCTGTGAAATCGCTTCCGACAATTCCAATTCACAGCCGTCCAAAACCAATGTGGACGAAAACACATAACACGTCTTTGGTGCCCCATAAGATTTGAGAACGCTCACGATGTCACTTTTTGAGCACAACGGCGTCGCGAACCGATGATCCAGATCTCGACAGTGGTTCAGCTTGTCCAGGGCTTTGCTGCGACGCTTGGAGGACGCAAGCGATTCCAGCCATCGTGAGCGA
Organism: uncultured Schlesneria sp.; assembly: GCA_903899985.1. GTDB lineage: Bacteria > Planctomycetota > Planctomycetia > Planctomycetales > Planctomycetaceae > Schlesneria. The sequence goes on along the minus strand of CAIULL010000164.1, from coordinate 138,262 downwards.
CGCAAAGGACTGAAAAATGCCCGGATTGTTGCTTCCTCATCACGATGCATGTTGAAAAACTCTGGATTTCATGGCTGGCGTTTCACGGAAACCTCAACTGTGTTGTGTTCCCCTGATCGAGCGACTGACGTTGTCACGCCGAGGCATTGACGTAGCACATCAACCTGCGTTGAGGAGTGTCGAGTCAACGCGGTCGTACGAATCGTACTTTCTTCTCCCGTCTGCCACGCGCTGATTCCCATAAGTAATAGCAGCTGATCGGCGAGATACTCTCCGACGGGGACGTCTGACGCGAGGTACTTTCGCATGGCGTCGACCGCGCGGCGTGAGACGGTTTCTGCCTTCACTCCGTGTTCGCCGACCCCTGTAAAGACTTCGGTCACAGCTTCATATTCAAGTTCAAGGACGACTATGTTGCCAGGACCTTGCGCTGCCACGAGTTCCTTCGAAATCCGATCATTTTCCCAACCTGTCAGCCGCAGTAACTCTTCGGCCTCACGATCGGCGATTTGTTCCGGAAGATTCGACAAAAGAATCCGGCCCGTTCGCTGACAAAGAGATCCCCGCTGTAACAGGGACAAGCATCGCAGGTGTCGTGTGGGTTCAATCTCGACAACAAACCGACCACCCCCCGCAGGATAGAATCCGGGTCGTTCCAGGAATGATGTCACTTTTGGACCTATCCGATTGACGATCGGGAGATAGGCTTTCGACAGAAAATCGAAAGGAGGTGCCCAGGGATTATGGGTCCCTCCTTCCAGGATCAGGCGTGATGGACCATCGGCGACCAGTAGCGCAGGAAGGACCGTTTGCAGAACCAGTGTTGCACTGCCCGCTGTGCCGACACTGAATGTGTATTCCCCAGAAGTCACCTGGCATGGACGAAACGATAAGGACATGGAACCGATCGAATCGCCGGTCAACTCAGCCCCGCTGATTTCCGCTGCCGCTCGAACGGCAGTCAGGTGTTGCCGCATTAATCCGGGCTTCGTTCGACCGGCTCGCAGTTTCTCAATGGAAATGCCCTGACCAGTGATCATCGCCAGCGCCAGCGATGACCGCACGATCTGGCCGCCCCCTTCTCCCTGTGAACCATCAATCGCAATCATGTCAGACATCGCTATTGGCCCTTTTTGATCGGACTGTTCAGAACCATCGGCGTAATCATTCACGGGCCGGGGACTGACGCAGTTTCATGGCGAAAAACAACGAACCCATTTACGTAACGCAAATCAGATTCATCGTTTGCCCATGAAAACGGGTCTGTCTCCCTGCATTGCCCGTGAACGGGTACGCGATCGACGATTCAGTCATCGGCCGAATCACCATCCTTAATCACAAACCGAGCTTTCAATCGAGCAACTTCTGTTGCCAGACCCGCTGTCTTCACACTTCGAAGAACTTCTTCGAAATCTTTATAGGCAGCCGGAGCTTCATCCTTGGGATAGGTTCGGCAATTGGTAAGGATATCGGCCTGATCAAATGACTGATCGATCGATACCTGGTCCAGTTCCCGTATGGCCCGCTTGCGACCCAATGACCGGCCTGCGCCGTGGTTCACACTGTAGCAACTGATCGCCGCACCGGGGTCCGCCACCATCACACTCGATCCCGCCTGCGGGTTTCCTGGCAACAGAATCGGATGTCCGGTTTCGGCATAGCGGGTCCCTTTCAAGGCGTGATGTCCTGCCGGAAAGGCGCGTGTCGCCCCTTTTCGGTGAACCCATGCCTCGCGGTTATCCACAATTTCCTTCCGGGCAATGTTGTGACTGATAAAGTACACGAGGTTTCCCGTGGTTCCCGGAATCACTTCCTGAAATGCTTCCAATACCAGAGCGTTGATCAGCAGATGGTTCACGGTCGCAAAATTGGCTCCCAGAGACATATCGTCAATGTAGGCATTCGCCTCAGCCGTTCCCAGCGGTGCATAAACCAGTTCACGGTCGCCGCCTGGCAACGGAATATCCCAGGTCGAGAATTTCTTCTGAAGCGACTTGAATTGATGCTCAGCCAGGAAGTGACCCAGTCCGCGAGATCCACAGTGCGACAAAAACGCAACGTGGTTATCCCGCAGCCCGAAGACATCGGCGACCTGGTGTGCCCGGTCGTTGTCTTCAACATGGACGACTTCGCATTCCCCAAAGTGATTTCCACCTCCATAAGAACCGAGCTGACGCACCTTGCCGGCAAAGATCGGAGATAATTCGTGTTTCAGATGTCGCTGCAAACGAATCTCAAGCGTATCAATCGTGCCGTCATGCCCACGATGAACCGCGTCTTCGCAATGACTGGCCCATTCAACAGGAATCCCGAGCGCTTCGCAGACTTCGGCCGAAGCACCTTCTACGACGACTTGATGTCCCAGTTCCGCATTCACCGGGCGAGACTTTTTCACGGACCGCTGGCCTTTACCGGGTCCAGTCGGTGTCCGTTCACAGATCGCCTTAATGAGTGCCCGGCGGACCTCTTTTTCGACGACTGCGTCGGCCGGTAAATCGAGTTGAAGCAGACTCATCGAACACTTGATATCGACTCCAACTGGACCGGGGTAGATATGCGTCGGTGAAACCATGACACAGCCAACCGGCGCACCGTATCCACAGTGACCATCAGGATTGAGGATCATATCCGTGACTCCAGGTGCCAACCGGGAATTAACCGCTTGCTTCAAGCAGACTTCGTCAAAGGTTTCTCGAATGGCAGCGGTCCCGATGACCGTCACCGGCTTAGTGTCGGCACCGGTTGGCAAGATCGCTGTCGCTTCGTTGGTCGGAATGATTTCGTACGCCATTTTTATCATGTCCAATCGGGAAAAGTTTTAAATCGATGGAAAATCCAGCACGACGACAAGAATGACAAAACGTATAACGCGCTCTATCCACTGAGCTACAGCCCCAGGTTTGTGGCTGGAGTTAACCAGACCGCGCGGCAGTTTGCCGCAATAGGGCTAGTGGGAATCGAACCCACGACCTCGTGCTCCATAAGCATGTAGTTCTATCGGCATTCGTCGTGCTGGATTGTGTTAAGACGAGATCGACAAGGAGGCATGAGACATTTCATTTGCTCTACCGTTGAGCTACGCGTTCTTGAAAGAACGCGGCGGGAGTTGAACCCACGACCAAATGTGGATGTAGTCCCATTAGCATTCGATCTCGTTTTTTCTTTTGGATCTCACGGTAAAAGTCTTGCTGGTTCGTTAAAAGACGAGATCGACAAGGAGGTTTGAGACATTTCATTTGCTCTACCGCTGAGCTACGCGTTCCTGGAAGAACACGGCGGGATTCGAACCCGCGTAGAATGATTCCATGTAGTCCCATTGGCATTCGATCTCGTTGTTTCTTCGATTCAAAAAGAGTTTCGTTTGTTGGTCTTAAAGCAGCGTCTATCGCGATGCGACATCGAAGAAACATCACCCCACCGGGCCTGCCCCGGTGGTTAACGGGCCTTTGCACTAGCGTCTTGTTTGTGGAATTCGAAGCAACGACCAGGGCAAAGGCCCGTAGTCCACCGGGGCAGGCCGGTGAGGTTTCGTTGTTTTTCCGCCGTTTCAAATTGAGATCTTTTCAATCTCTTGAACCCAGTGATTCTCGGTAAAGCGATTACTCGCTACGTCTGAGATCAGCGTAAAGACCTGATCGCTGAAACCCCCGACATTCACAATGTCACTCCGTTCTGCCGCCTGGGTCGTTCCATACGGTTGAATGTCGATACAAACGAGTCTGGCGTTGGGATTCCGTTGCTTGAACAATTCCCACTGCTTCATCGTCTCGGTCGCACTTCCACCGAATCGTCCGTGGATCGGCGAATCGACCCAGGATTCGTTATCCGACACGTACACGATCAAATCTCCTTTGGCCTGGCGACGGTTAAGTTCACAAAGCGGGGCACTGCAATTCGTTCCTCCCGCAGGAAGTTCCGACAATTTCTGAGCATTCGTCATCACGGAATCCCGAGGATTGAGTTGGCATTGCACCACGTTGTTCTCGAACGGCATCACTTCCGCCTGTGGATTTTTCCGTAACATGGCCGCAGCAACGAGTGCCGCAATATCGATGCACCGAACCTTCGACGTGGAACCTTTCGTTTCTCCTGTAATCGGAGAACGCATCGAACCTGAGACATCAGGGCAAACAAAAATCGGTCCTTCGACGACAGGAACATTTTCAATCGCAATCTCCATCGCATCCTGTAATCCTTCCCGGATCGGGACCGGCGATGTCGAACCGATATTCCGATAAGCAACGAGTAGTTGATAAGGGAATACCCGGGCCCGCAATATCTGATCACGATCACGTAACCGATTCGCCACGACTTGAACCATCTCTGGCTGCTCGAACACACCGTGTCGCTGAAACGTATTCAAATTCATGCGAGTCGTTTGCCACGAAGCGTTTCCAGCAATCGCACACCAGTCGCTCTTCGTCAATGGCAGGGCTGTCAACATCTGGAACGGAACGTCCGGCACGGGAACCGCACCTGCATTCGTGTTCCGCTTGAATTTTTCATAAGCCTGAACGATCGGCGGTAACAACGTTTTGTCATGTTCGCGACCGATCAAATAACCGAGCAACGCGGCTCGTGACGCATCGGCTGGCTTGGGGTGAACCATCTTGATCACGTCAGCCAGTGATGGCGAATTTCCAACCGAGCCGGTGAATAACTGCGCATCCGATCGACCTTCCAACCATTGGCAAACCAGTCGCTTTGGCAACGTTCCCAGGCTCTTTCGACCAACGACTCCTGAACGAATCATCTGCACGAAATTGCGAAGCATTTTCGGGTTATCGATTACTCGGTCGAAAATCTCGGCCATCAAGCCAGGACTCTTCACCGAAAGCACGGCACACAAGAGTGCGGGCATGTCTTTCATGTGCCCTTTCTGGCGAACATAAAGGGCCGTGCGAGCGATAAATTCGGGCGAAACTTTGGAGCAGAGCGCGAGGACCTGGCCAAGCTGTTCTTCGGCGTTCGCATAAAACGTCTGGTTAAAACAACCCGTGCTGGCGTACTGAGCCAAAGCCTGCTCAGCCGACCGCTGATAAGCCTTTCCGCCCGCTTCATTCACCGCATTGGCGTGTGGCAGAAACCGGCCAGCAATCGTCGAGAACAGATTCTTGTTCGCCATGATGTTTCTCTCTTTTTTAAGCAACACGATCCGTCGAAACCCCACCCCCCCTGCGGGGGTGGTCATCGGGCCTTTGCCCTAGTTATTTAAATTCCATCGTGTCGGTGGACATTGGCGCGTGCTGGTGCAAAGGCCCGTTAACCACCCCCGCAGGGGGGGGTGGGGTTGCGTCTTCGATGGAATCACTTAAGGCATTGGCCGTGCCAAATGGACATTCGCCGTCAAAAAATGTTCACAGAGTCTTAAAAAACAGGGGATTTCTATGATTTTCAGAAAATCTGACCGTCATCCCTAAAAACAGAATTGCGATATCACAATATCGTGATTTATACTGCAGTATAATGCCTGAGCATCGCCCGATCGTCGTGTTTGGAATCTTGGGAACTTTGCTCGATCGAGGCAAAGCGGGGGAAGATCGTTGGCAGAAATGGAGACCGAGTGTCGCCATTTGTCAGCATGAAGATCTGCTGATTACGCGGTTCGAGCTATTTCACGAACCGAAAGAGCTTCCACTCGCCCAGTCGGTGATCGCGGATATCCAATCAATTTCGCCCGAGACGGACGTTCGATTACACGAACTGCATTTGAGAGATCCCTGGGACTTTGAAGAAGTGTTTGGGTCGTTCCACGACTTCTCAGGAAAGTACCCATTCGCCACAGATGACGAAGACTATTTGATCCACATCACGACAGGGACTCACGTGGAACAGATCTGCCTGTTCCTGCTGGCTGAATCGCGGCATCTTCCCGGGCGACTTTTACAGTCATCTCCGCCACTGCGACACAATGTCGATCCTGGCGGCTACAAGATTATCGATCTGGATCTTTCCCGTTACGACGCATTGGCCAAACGCTTTTTCACGGAACGGCAGGAAGGACTCGTCTTTCTCAAGTCAGGGATTGCCACCCGCAACGCGGCCTTTAACGCGTTGATCGAACGGATCGAACGAGTGGCGATTGCGAGTACGGCTCCGCTGCTGCTGACAGGACCAACGGGAGCCGGAAAATCGCATCTGGCTCGTCGAATCTACGATCTCAAACGACGACGGGAACAAGTCGGCGGCGGTTTTGTGGAGGTCAATTGCGCTACCCTTCGTGGCGATCAGGCGATGTCGGCTTTGTTTGGGCATATCAAAGGAGCATTCACCGGTGCCACTGGTGCGCGGCCCGGCCTGTTAAAAACCGCAGACGGCGGCCTGTTGTTCCTGGACGAAATTGGAGAACTGGGTCTCGACGAACAGGCCATGCTGTTGCGCGCCATTGAAGAACAGCGGTTTCTTCCCGTCGGAGCTGACCACGAAGTCGAAAGCAATTTTCAGTTGATCGCCGGGACGAATCGTGATCTGCAATCAGGCGTGGCCTCGGGCAAATTTCGCGAAGACCTTCTGGCACGAATCAATCTTTGGACATTCCGACTCCCCGGCCTGGCGGAACGCCGCGAAGACATTGCTCCGAACTTGGATTACGAGCTCGAACGCCACGTTTCATCCACCGGTCGCAAAGTGACGATGAACCAACAGGCGCGGGAAGCTTTCTTGAAATTCGCCGAATTGCCGACCACTCCCTGGTTCGCAAACTTTCGAGATCTCGGCGCGGCGGTGACTCGCATGGCCACCATGGCATCCGGTGGTCGAATCACCGTTGCCGATGTTGAGGAGGAAATTGCAAGACTGAACGCGTCCTGGCAACGACAGTCCGACCGACAGCCGGATGTGTTGTCAGAGGTCCTTAACGCGGAACAACTGGCATCGCTCGATTTGTTCGACCAAGTTCAACTCGCTGAAGTCGTCCGAGTCTGTCGTCAGTCTGCCAACCTTTCAGCAGCGGGTCGAACCTTGTTTGCATCATCACGAGCGAATAAGGCTCAACCGAACGACGCCGATCGATTGAGAAAATATCTCACGCGCTTTGGTTTAAGCTGGGCTCAAATTTGTTCGGATTAAACCGGGCGGATTTCGATATCCTTAGCGGTTCCAAGCGCATGACAATAAAATCATCGACAGTTACGCGAGTTTGTAATCGACAATTGATTCTTCGTCGAGTTTTTCGATATCCAGATTGATCTTCTCGATTGTACCGCTGGGCGTTAGTAGTAACCATGAGTACGGCGATGGACTCTCATCTGAAATGATTACGGGTGAACCCAGTGCATTTGCGAGATACATGCCAACAGCGTCATCCGCTAATTCTGCCATACCCTTCCATTAGATCTGGAGCCAGAAATCCGCTTTGCCCTGAAATCGTATCACGACGATTTCAACGATTGACATGTCATCAGAAAGATCCTCTTCACTGCCAATATATCGAACATCGGCGGCACAGTTTCGTGTGAGTGCGATGACTGCATTGGTTACTTTCGCCCAGTCTTTAGGCGCTTGGATTAATAATGACGATAAACTCATTTTCTATGTCCCAAGCATGAAAAACGCCGACGTCTACTTGTGCCGTTTTTTTAAGTTTGTGGCGTCAACGGTACGGCAGCAGCCCATTTCTCCAAAGTTAACGGGACAATTTCCTAAAACGGCACTTGTGTCTTTCGTGATCTTGTATGTCTCACGCTGAGAATCAACGATCACCTGAGCCTGCGCCACAGGATCGGCAAATCGCCATTGCCATAACACAGCAGATATCTTTTGTTCGAGCGAATCCGCCTTTGATGTCTCTGTGTCAGGGAAGGCAATTCTCCTTTGACGCGTCGCGTTATTATGACCAAGGACAATCTGGGGTCGTAAGGAAATGCCAACTGTTGTGCGTTGAGAATCAGTTATTGTGCTTCAAGAAAGCGGTCTAAGAAAGACCCGTTGGGGATTTCCAATTGTTGGCCCTCCTTGAGAACGATTGGTTTCTCACCGAGAAAAACAACATGGCAGCTGACGGGGAGTGACAGGAAATGTAAGACATGCGGGACAGCGAGCATCGCTTCATAAAGCGACATGACTTCCAGTCCGGCAGGATCGTTGTTGTCGATATCGTCACGAGTGCTGCCGATGAACCAGCCAGAATCATTCGGGTTTGACTCCACAGGAGGCAGTCGGTTGGCGAACATTGGGATTTCATCGAACTTTCTGCCGACGATTACCGTGTTGCCTAAGGATGGAATGTCGGGCACCCACCCAAACGTTTCTGGAATGTATTTATGGGCGGCAATGATTCGAAACGCCGGGCCAAGGTTATTGCTCCACTCAATCGGCATCCCTTGAAAATCGGGGGCAAGCAAGCGAAGTACCCGTGACTGCACAGAGCAATTCAGAAATGTGTAACCATACTGAAGCATTTGACCGTCAACGAATCTGGCACCTTCGCTGATGTAGCCAGAGAGCCAATCAATGAATTCCTCCACAATGAAGTCCGGGGTGGAATCATCGGTGTCAAAAATGAATTCATCGATCAATTCGGAATCGACCGGTCGTCTGAATGTCGGCACGATTTGATCTCCTCAGATGTCAATTATCTGCTTATTAAACAAGACCGGGGTGTCACGGTGACACCAGACATGCGAAGTCGTGGGTAACGTACTTAGGTTTCATGGAAAGATTTGTTGCCGAAGGGAATCTCGATGTAAAGCGGTGGTCCTCGAGACTTCGCTGATGACCGACCGTCAAGACTTTGATGCACTCGTGGCGACTGGTCAAGCTCACGACCCATGATCGGAACCCGCTAGTTCATCAAGGGACGGGGGATGGATGTCAGTCGCAAAGCGACGCAGGCGTGCAGCCCGGCGGCTTCAGCCCCGGGGCCGTGATCCCGCGTAATTCGATTTCAGCTCTGAGAAGGGCGCAGGTGATTCGACGGTCCGAGGAATAGAACATTAGCCTGGTGTGAGTCGTCCACCTGCGTCCCGTTGGGACTTCGTGACAGAAGACGGGGCGTTTTTCCAGGGGTTGAAACCCCTGGCTATCATTCCTGCGTCGCTTCGCGACTTGAGATTCACCCTCAAATTTCACGGTGCTTCAATTCATTCCTCAAGGAGGTGCGAATCGTTTCGGATCAGCCGATCTCTCACGACAGATTCGTGTCCCGAAATTGTCGCGAGGGCGCGTAGCGTGTTCGGGCTGATCGATGAATGCAGGCGAATTCCACTGCAAACGTCGTGAAAGCAGACTGCGGGGCCTTTGGGATGAGGGCTGGAAATACTTTTCCGTTTCGGGTCGTTGAGTTGGAAGCTCATCGTCTCGAAAGACAGATCACGCGGCTCCATCCAATGAATATCTGAATTGTTGATTTCCGCGATCAGGATTGTGTTGGCCTCGCCATCTTCGAAATCCCTGGTTCGTGTTGAAGTTGCACCGGGAAATGCCGTGTCAGGACCGACGATCACCACATAATTGGTGAAGAGAGAGCGATCGGGGGCCGGGCAATCGGGACAGCAGTACTGACGCCGAGGGTGGTCGTGTTGCAACTGAGAATTGTGCGGACTGTTCCAGGGTTCGTCGAACCGGTATTTCTTGTAGAGGTCGTGACCATCCATAAACGGCAGGATTAAGACTCGCCAGCTATGCATCGGTTTTCCATCGGCATCAGCCACATAAGCGGGTGGCAACGAGCCATAGACTTCCTGATAGTTGGACAGAGCCAGATTCAACTGACAAAAGTGACCTCGGCAAGCGGTTTGTCGAGTAGCTTCCCGGGCATCCCTGACTGCCACCACGAACTTTCCCGCCAATACGAGGAACAGCATCGTAAGTCCGGAAATGACCAGCCATCGTTTTAGTCGCATCTGGGCATTCCGTGAATCATAAGTGACCTTGATTTTGACGAAACCCCACTGCCCCTGTGGCAGTGGTTAACGGGCCTTTGCACCAGCACCATCCATCATGCGCCGGAAGGATGCAATGCAAAAAATACTAGGGCAAAGGCCCGTTAACCACCCCCGTGGAGGGGGTGGGGTTGCGTTGAGCTTGCCAACGAAGACGAGCTTCCCCTGGGCGGATTTTGCCTCCCTTTAACAGAGTATAATACTTTCGAAACCCACTCCAATTTCCCGACTCTGGCGAATCCGTTGGCGTCGCTTTACGCTTAGACCACGGCTTATCGTGGCGTTACTGAACTCGGATACTCAAAAAGATTCTCCGCATGATTTCTCGTGTAACAATTGTCTTGCTGCTCGTCAGCGTTTGCCTGTTGACCTGCTCACATGATCTCAACGTTCAGGCTCAAGCCCCGGTTGAGAATTCTTTGGCGCCAACGCCGCCTGCGGAAGCGGCTCGCACGATGGTCGTTCCTGATGGATTCCGTGTGACGCTGTTTGCCGGTGAACCTGATGTGCAGCAGCCGATCGGATTTTGTATCGATGATCGTGGCCGACTGTGGGTGGCGGAAGCCTATAACTATCCGTTCAAAAACCGTCCGCCAGCCGATCGGATTATCATCCTCGAAGATACCGACGGTGACGGAAAGTTTGATAACCGCACGGTGTTTTGCGAGGGACTGACATACGTCACCGGGATCGAAGTCGGGTTTGGTGGTGTCTGGGTGATGTCGCCACCAAATTTCTATTTCATCCCCGATCAGAATGGCGACGACAAGCCGGACGCTGAACCCGTTGTGCTGCTCGACGGGTTTGGCATTCATGCCAATTCTCATAACCTGGCCAATGGGTTTGCCTGGGGTCCCGACGGATGGCTGTATGGAACTCACGGCCGGACGAACTGGTCGATGATCGGCAAGCCTGGGACACCCGAGTCCGAGCGAACTCGATTCGATGGCGGAGTCTACCGGTATCATCCCGTGCGACATGTATGGGAACCGTTCGCCGATGGAACGACGAACCCGTGGGGGATTGACTGGGACGATTATGGCCAGGGCTTCGTCTGTAACTGTGTTGACCCACATCTGTTTCACGTGATTCAAGGGGCACACTACGAACCCTGGCGGAATCGCGAGTCGAGCCGATTTGCTTACGAACGCATCGCCACGATCGCCGACCATTTTCATTTTGCCGGGACGAAGAGCGTTATGGGCGGCACGAAAACTCACGAAGAAGACGAAGCGGGGGGTGGTCATGCTCACTGCGGCACGATGATCTATCTGGGTGATTTGTGGCCCGAGAAGTATCGCAACACCGTCTTCATGCACAATCTGCATGGGCATCGGATTAACAACGACATTTTACGACGCGTCGGCTCGGGATATACCGCATCGCATGGTCATGATCTGCTGCGAGCCAAAGACACGTGGTACATGGGTGTCACCTTGCAATATGGCCCGGATGGATCAGTCTTTTCCAGCGACTGGAACGATACGGGTGAATGCCACAGCATGGTGAATACTCAGCGGGGGACCGGTCGGATATTCAAGATTTCGTATGGGGAAACGAAGGCTCAGAAGGTCGACCTGAAACAACTGTCGAATCAAAAGCTGGTCGAGTTGCAGTCGCACCGCAACGACTGGTTTGTGCGCCATGCTCGTCGACTGCTTCACGAACGGGCGACACTCGGTCAGGACATGACCGAGACGGCCACCGAATTGAAACGGTTGCTAGTGAGCAATCCGACGGAACAGTCGGTTGCCAGACGACTCCGATGGATCTGGGCTTTGAACGCAATCGGATCCGCAGACGCCAAGTTGTTGGTGAGCCTTTTCGACGATCCTTCGGAGTATGTTCGAGCGTGGTCGATTCGGTTACTGAGTGACAAGACAGAAGATTTTCTGCTGGTGCAGGATCGATTGAATGAAATGGCTCGCAGCGATTCATCGGCGTTTGTCAGTCTGCATCTGGCGAGTGCCTTACAGCGGTTGCCACTTCAAAACCGATGGTCGCTGGCTGCGGGGTTGTCTTCGCAAGCAGTATTTCAGGACGATGCAAACCTTCCGCTGATGATCTGGTACGGGATCGAACCCCTGGCGCACGAGAATTTAGCTCGCTTTGTTGAGTTCGCAATTCAGACCGAGATTCCCTCTGTACGTAAACTGGTCAGCCGACGGGTCGCCGCGATGTCTGAAAACCGCGAGGGAATGAAGCTGTTGGTTGACGCGTTAGCAAAAGAAGAATCGACCGATCGACAACGAAAATTCCTGGAAGGAATCTTACAAGGACTCGAGGGGACACGAAGCCTGCCGATGCCTGACTTGTGGTCAACGGTCTCAACCCGACTGCGGGAGTCGACAGATGAATCGGTCCGTGAACAGGCCGTTCGGCTGTCTTTGATTTTCAATGATCCAGTGGCCATTAAATCGCTGGTTGAACTGTCGACAGACAACAAAGCCAAAGCGACGGATCGGCAACGAGCGATTTCCGCGCTGGTGGCGAAACATGTTGACGGATTCGACTCGCAGTTGATCAGTCTGATTCGCGATCCCGCGACACAAAGTACGGCTCTGAAGGGGCTGGCGGAATACAATCATCCTCAAACGGTCGCTGCGATTCTGGATCTGTTTCCCAAAGCCGATGCGTCCTCACGCCAGGATGCGATTCAGACCCTGGCGGCTCGTCCTTCCTGGGCCAAATCGCTGCTCGATGCGGTCGAAGCGGAGCGAATTCCCCGAACCGAATTGACGGCATTCACGGCCCGGCAAATCAACAGTCTGGGGGATAAACAGCTTTCGGCCCGGGTCGAAAAGCTGTGGGGCCAGATTCGTGAAACTTCCAAGGACAAAGCGAGATTGATTGCCGGTCTGAAGCAGCGGTTGACCGCTGACACAATAAAGACCGGAGACCGACACAACGGTCGAACGATTTTTGCGAAAACATGTTCCAATTGTCATCGGCTATTCGATGCGGGAACGCCGATTGGTCCCGATCTGACCGGAGCGCAACGAACGAACATCGATTATTTGCTGCTCAATCTGATCGATCCGAGTGCTTCGATTTCCAAAGATTTTCAGATGCAGGTGATCGAAAAAACGGACGGACGAATCATTACCGGACTGGTCATCGCAGAAAGTGAAAACGCGATCACAATTCAGACCGCGAACGAAAAGGTTGCTGTGCCTCTGAAAGAAATTGAACACCGAGTTGCCTCGGGTGTTTCCATGATGCCGGAAGGCTTGTTGCAACGTCTGAAACCGGATGAAGTCAGAGATCTCTTCGCATACCTGACCGGATCAGTCCAGGTCGCCCCGCGCGAGGGAACGCCGTGAAACAAGAAGGTTTCATATAAAATATTGGAGCAAGTTATTCTTCAAGGACTCACCAGTTTTATTATCACGACAGTCAGTAATTCGGTCGTCGAATTCCCGTTCATGAATGAGTATCCACAAAACTATTTGAGTAAGGTATAATGAGGAGTCGCTGAAACTCGATTGGAGGCAATGATGACGTTGGCAACTCTGGAAATTACGATCGATGGCACCATCAAACCGGATGGTTCGATCGAGTTGAATCATCCATCAAACTTGCCACCTGGTCCCGTAAAAATCACGCTGCGAAGAATTCCAATAAGATTATCCACAGAAGAAATTCGCCTGCCTGACGGCCCGTGGTCGGACGAGAACATTCCGACGCCATTTGACTTAACGCGACTGGGAGAATCGCGGCCTGTCCGCACACGTGCTGGTACGCGTCGACTTCCCGATTTCGTCATCGGCGAAAAAAGTTTCGAAGAATGATCTACCTGCACGTGACGCCGGATTCGCCTCTTTCACAAGGCGATATTATTGACTGCTGCCCCATTTTGGTTTGGGAGGATCTCTCAACCGAAAGTACAGCACTTGATCCGGTTGAACTGAAGCTACGAGTGATCGTCGTGACGCAAGCATGTGACCTCGCCCAATCCCGGGTCACTCGAGTCGTCGTCGCCGTTGTTCATTCGGCACAGACTCTTGTGGATCAAGGTGTTTTGAAGGGTAAGGCGATTACCGATCAAATTCGTTCTCATCGCGTTTATGGATAGTACTTTTTGCCCACCGGACCAGTTCCTGAATCCATCGTTGATCTTCGCGATTTACATACGGTACCTCGATCACTACTCGAACGATTGATCACTCAAGGGAACCGAATCTGCCAAATCGCGACTCCATATCGCGAGCATCTCGCACAACACTTCGCAATAACCTATTCGCGCATCGGACTGCCTGAACAGTATGAAACCGAGTCAAACAATTGATGGGAATTCCGCAGGGGCCACACGATTTCCAGCGAGGCGTTCTTAGTTGAACTCAATTCAGAGGAAATAAAAGAGTAAGGCATGGCTTGCGATTCTGGTGTTAGTTTATGCACCAACAGGAAACCGGGCCTGTCCAAGGGCGATTCTATCGATATTACCTACTTTCCTTTACCAAGGAATGTCCTGATCGATTCGTAGATCCCGTCTTTGTCCTTGATGTGTGAGAGGATCAGGTTTTCGTAGTTGTCGACGAATTTTCTCAGTTCACGGATGTAGTCGCCTGAGCCATAGGGGCTTTCCACCTGTCCGTAGCAGAAGAGGTTGCAGATCGTCAGGAAATCGTCCTGAAGGATCTTCAGGCAACTGTTATTATCTTCACCCCAGTTGTCACCGTCCGAGAACTGGAAGATGTAGATATTCCAGTCGGCTGGCGGAAAATCTCGTTCGATGATCTTTTTGCATTCGACATACGCAGACGAAATCCGCGTACCACCACTCTCACGAACGCGATAGAACGTGTCTTCATCGACCTCATGAGCGACGGCATCGTGAACGATATATCGACGCTGAAGGCCGTCGTATTGGCTTTTTAACCAGGTGTCGATCCAGAACGATTCAGTTCGGACAATCTCTTTCTGGTCGTCAGTCATCGAACCTGACACGTCCATGATATAGATCACCGCTGCGTTGGCGTGAGGCAACGGAACTTCGGTCCATGATCGGAACCGTTCGTCTTCACGAGTTGGGACGACGATCGGTCGGCTGGGGTCGTATTCGCTGGACGAGATCAGCCGACGCAACGCACGTTTGTAGGTCCGTTTGAAGTGCCTTAACGAATCAGGTCCGGTTTGACGGATACTGTTGTACTTGGTCTTAACGGCTTTGATCGTATCCTGCCCCTTGGGTTTGATGGCAGGAAGCTGCAATTCATCACCCAGCATTTGAGCCAGCTCTTCAATCGTCAATTCCGCTTCGCGGATATGCTGGCCCTTTTGATCGCCCGGCTGGCCCTGTCCGTCGCCGTCGTCTTCTCCCTTACCGATTGGCTGACCTGGGTCACCTTCACCTTGACCGACGCCACCAGACCCTTTTTGACCATGTCGAAAGTGAGGAATCTCGATATTTGGAACGGGGATGCTGACCGTCTCGCGTCCTTTACGGCCGAGAATTTCTCCGTGCGTGATGTACTTTTTCAGGCCCTGTCGGACCTTTCCCCGGACGATTTCTTTGAATCGCTGGTTGTCCCGGTCAATGGAGCGTGTCATGGCTGTGTTCTTTCCAATACGTCGCTACCGCATCGTCATACTCTAAAAGTCGTGTGCCGATGGATGACCGTCTTCAGTCACCCAGTGCTCTTCGGTTGCTGTGTTACACGCGAAGACACTGCGTCGGAGAAGACTCCGATGCAGTGGCACAGGACCTGAACTTTCGTTGTGGATAAACGACTAGTCTCGCTTTGCGTCTCCTCGGGCGAAAATGCTGGCGACGTACTGTAAGACGTCGGTCGCTGATTCGTCATTATAACCAAAGTTCTTGATCAGGCGGCCTTTGACGACGTCGATCTTTTCCTGCGTATCCTTATCGACGACGTTCGAGACCAGGCTGGTCAGCTTGATCGTATCTTTCTGATCTTCGAACAGTTTCATTTCCAGTGCCTTATGCAGGCGCTCGTTCGTTTTGTAATCGAACTTCTTGCCGTCCAGCGACAAGGCCCCGATGTAATTCATGATCTCGCGGCGGAAATCATCTTTGCGAGTTTCCGGGATATCGATTCGTTCTTCGATCGACCGCATCAGGCGTTCGTCCGGTTGTTCATCCTGACCGGTAAACTTGTTTCTCACCTTTTCACGCTGAGTATAAGCTTTGACGTTGTCGATGTAGTTCGAGCAAAGTCTCATCAACGCTTCTTCGTCTGCCGCGATCGCTCGCTGGACTTCGTTTTTGACGACGTCGGTGTATTCGTCCTTCACGACCGAGATCAGACGACGATAACCTTCGCGCGTTTCTTCATTCGGAATCAGCGAGTGATGCTGCAGGCCGTATTCCAGTTCATTCAGGACCATGAACGGGTTAATACACGTGGCATCGGTATTGTTCACCAGTGCGTTCGAGATCTTGTCTTGAACGTACCGGGGAGAAATCCCCTGCAGGCCTTCGTGCTTGGCTTCTTTTCTGAGCTGTTCGATATTTTCCGTGGTGAAACCTGGCAGTGTTTTGCCGTTATACAGTTTCAATTTCTGCAACACGGTCAGCCCGTGGTGCTTTGGTTCTTCGAGTCGGGTTAACACAGCCCATGTCGCGGCAACTTCCAGCGTGTGCGGGGCAATGTGCTTTCCGCGCACGCGACGGTCGTTGTAGTCCTTTTCATAAATTCGCAGTTCGTGTCCGAGCTTGGTCACATACGGAATATCAATCTTCACCGTTCGGTCACGTAACGCCTCCATGAATTCGTTTGATTGCAGTTTGCGGAATTCTGGTTCGTTCGTGTGGCCGATGATGACCGTGTCGATATCCGTTTGAGCAAATTTCTTTGGCTTGATCTTGTGCTCTTGCGAGGCACCCAGCAGGTCGTAAAGGAACGCAACGTCCAGCTTTAATACTTCGATGAATTCGATCATGCCTCGGTTTGACACGTTGAACTCACCATCGAAGTTGAAGGCACGAGGATCGGATTCCGAACCGTACTCGGCGATCTTGCGGTAGTTGATGTCCCCAGTCAGTTCGGTACTGTCCTGGTTCTTTTCATCTTTGGGTTGGAACGTCCCGATCCCGATGCGGTCCTGTTCCGAGAGGAAGAACCGCTTGACGACGACGCTTTGCAGGACCTTGGTCCAGTCTCCGTCGCATTTCTCGAGTCGTTCCTTGAAAACAAAGCGGCTGAGCGGACAGACGTCGCCAGTGATCTCGACCGTAAATTGCTTGTTTCGATCGCGTCCTTCGTTAAGAGACGCACAGACTTCGTCTCGATAGGCGTGCGGGATCAGTTGCAACGGTTCGCTGTTCATCGGGTCCCAGGTGATCGATCCGTCATCTTCTTTCCAGCCAAACGTGTAGAGTGCCCCTTCGGGTTTTCGGCTGTAACGCTGCAGTCCTTTTTTCAGCAGTCTGGCAATGGTACTTTTGGAACTTCCCACGGGTCCGTGCAGCAGCAAGACGCGGCGTTCGCTGCCGTACTTGAGGGCTGCCGACCGGAAGACGTGGACAAGCTGCGTCAGCGGTTCGGTCAGGCCGAAGATGGCGTCTTCACCGCCGGTGTCCGGATCGTCGAAGAACTTGTATCTCAGTAAGCCGTCACGTCGACCTTCGTCCACCGGATAGGTGCCGTAGGTCATGATCATATCGTACATCCGCTGATGAGCCGATCGGGTCACCTCGGGTGTCTTTTTCACCAGATCGAGATACTCGTCGAACGTCCCTTGCCAGTGTTCCTGCCGATAGGCATCCGCGTTCTGACGCGAAGAAAACTGTTGCAGTAAACTTTGCCCAGTAGCCATGTGACCGATCCTTGTGTCAAATGTCGATCGTGAAATGCCCCATGCCATTGACACATGGTTGAGATTCACGCTCGCGACTGGATGGCAATCTTTGGCACGTTTCGCAAAACGCTCTCTTGGCGTCCTCCCCGTGCGAGCCGTCAGATGACCGCCCAGTCCTTACGATTCAGAAAGTGGTAAAGAACAGCCAATTCATGTCGCCGCAGGCACCCGAAGCGCCTTGGCGATCTCTTCAAGAACCTTTGACTTCTCAGGTCAATCAGTTCCTCACGCCGTCACCATCCGTTCGAAGTTCGACCCGTCTTTCGTGTCCAACCAATTCCTCGTTTCGGATTTGATGTCGGATTCCCGCTTGACGAACATAAGGAATTATCACAGCCGGACCCGTTCCGGCAAGACCAATGTTCGCAAAGTAGCTACTCTTTCAATCAGCAGACTTCGGTTATTGGAATTGGACAGTGTGCGAACAGGTCGTTTTGTCCTCGATTTCACTGTGATAAAAAAAGTGGCATATGAACTGGCGAAACGTTATTCTGATTTTTCGACGTGAAGTTCTTGATCAATTGCGAGACCGGCGGACATTGTTCATGGTCGCCGTGTTACCGATGCTGTTGTATCCACTGATGGGTATCGGCACGGCACAAATGACCGCGATGTTTACCGAACAGCCACGAACAGTCGTCATCCTGGGTGCGGCGGATTTACCCCCGCCGTCACTGCTGGACGGAGACCGATTTGCGGCGAAATGGTTCCGTTCACCAGCAGACGTCGAAAAGCTGATTGTTCTCGCGGATCTGACGGAAGCGAAAGATCCAGCATTGCCTGATCTTTCGAATCGTCATGCCGCAATTGAAAAGCAACGTCTCGAGATCGCAAGGCAGCTTCGCGATCTTGTGCTGGAACGTAAAAAACTGAAAGCCGAGATTGTTTCAGAGAACGTCAGTGGCTCGACAAGTGAGGCGGCCACTCGGCTTGCGAGTTCGAACGCAAAGTTACTGACGCAGTTCGAGCAGAGCGGGATTCAAGTGCTGGTGATTATTCCGCCGGACTTCAGCCGGGATGTTGCCAGGCGACAAGCGGATCTGGCTAAGCGGAGACCGGACAGTGAAGTCAGCGAAAACATTCCTCGTCCGCTGATCGTACAAAACAGTGCCGATGAAAAGTCTTCCATTGCCTATCACCGCGTCAACGAGATCATCCAGGCATGGGAACAATCAATTTTGAAGGAACAACTTCAAGAAAGTCAGCTTCCCAAAACTCTGATGTCGCCGATCAATGCCGAAGAACTGGACCTGGCCGAAAGCGAAAACGTTTCGGCAAATCTCTGGTCCAAAGTCTTTCCCGCATTGCTGGTGATCATGACGCTGACCGGTGCCTTTTATCCCGCCGTGGATTTGTGCGCCGGAGAGAAAGAGCGGGGAACGATGGAAACCTTGCTCATCTGCCCGGCGACTCGAACCGAAATTGTGCTCGGCAAATTCTTCACGGTCCTGGTGTTCAGCATGACGACGGCGCTGTTGAATCTGCTGAGTGTCGGGATGACAGGTAAATACATGGCATCGTTGGCGCTGGGGCGGGCCTCGTCGCGGCTGGGGGACTTGACGATGCCGCCGTTAATCTCCCTGGTCTGGGTGATCGTCATTCTCGTGCCACTTTCGACGTTATTCAGCGCGTTGTGCCTGGCTCTGGCAACTTTTGCTCGCAGCAGTAAAGAAGGTCAGTATTACTTGTCACCTCTTCTGATTGCATCGCTTGGCCTGATGATGTTTTGCCTGTCACCCGGCACGGAAATGCAGCCCTTCTATGCGGTGTTACCTGTCATCGGGCCCGGCCTGCTGCTGAAGGGGTTGTTGAAGGCAAATGGTCCCGATGCCGCCATGTATGCTTACGTGATTCCGGTTTTGATGACATCGGTCGGTTACAGCCTGCTGGCGCTCTGGTGGGCGATCGAGCAATTCGGCAGTGAAGAGGTTTTATTCTGCGAGGCCGAACAAGCGGATCTGCGGCTTTGGGTCAAGCACCTGTTTCGAGATAAGGGGCCATTACCCACATTTGCCGAAGGGCTGCTCTGTTTTCTGCTGATGATTCTGTTGCAGTTCGCATCCTGGAAGCCATTCCAGACAGCGATTCAGCAGACTCCTGCCGCGGAGCAGGGGGTGCTCCAGATCAAGCTATTGATGATTCAACAATTCCTGCTGATGGCAGCGCCGGCGTTGTTGATGGGAATATTTCTGACGACCAGCCTGCGACGAACATTCTCGTTGCGCTGGCCCGGTCTGCCGCGACTTCTGTTGGCGATCTTATTGCCGTTTGTACTGCAGCCTCTCGCGTTCGAATTGTTAGTGCGCCTGCAATGGTTTTTTCCGCCTGCACCTCAGGGTGTGGCTGGACTGATGCAGCAATTGAAAACGAGTAACCTTTGGCTGGTCATCCTGGCCTTCGCTGTGACACCGGCCATCTGTGAAGAGATCGCATTTCGAGGTTTTTTGTTATCGGGGTTTCGTCAGTCAGGGCGAGTGACATTAGCAGTACTGTTATCGAGTTTTACATTTGGGATCATCCACGTGATACCACAGCAAGTCTTCAATGCGATGCTGCTGGGGATCGTTCTTGGTGCGATGTGTGTTCGTACCGGCAGTCTGCTTCCAGGCGTTGTTTACCACTTCATCCATAATTCGCTTGGAGTGCTTCACGATCGATTTGGTAAAGATATTCCAACCGATCAGGCCTGGAGCTATTTCTTTCGCTACGAAGACAGCACGCTACGGTACCAGCCAGTCATACTTGGCCTCATGCTGTTGACTGCTGTGGGACTGCTTTATGGTTTGCTGCGACCCGTGACGAATTCCCACGATGAACAACCGCTTGACGTGGCATTCGGTTCAAGCGGACTATCAAAGGTGGGTGACGATGCAGAATCCTGAATGTGAAACTAAGAAAGAAGCGTCAAGTACGTGTCCAAGCTGCATGCGTTCCTTCATTTGCGACATTTCCAATGGCTGTTCCAGTTGCTGGTGTATGAGTTTGCCAGCAGTGTTGTCGGTCAGCGCAGACGCGAAATGTCTCTGCCGTGAGTGTCTGGAAAAAGTGATTGCGTCACATTGCCCGGCACAGCCGGTTAATGCGCCTCGGACGACGGGACCAGAATAGCATCATCGTTCGAGCGTTGATCGGAAGGCCGATGCGGCTTTGGGCCACCATTTTCGAATGCTGCCGGTTCCGTGCGGGAAAACGGAATTGAGTTATGTGCGTGTCGGAGGCGTCGTGTTCTGGGGTCGGGCGTTCAAATTTCAAAATTGGCCGTGCACGTCAAACTCTCAATGATGACCGCCTACCCGGCCAATTTTGAAATTTTGAAATTTGAACACCCGACCCCCTCTGAAATCCCAATCAACGCGCAAGCGATTATCCTATTCTAAACCCATCATCCGACGCGCACAAACCGGCCGTGCCGGCCGCTATTGGCTGATTTGGGCTTCGCTGCGAAGTTGTCGTGCGCGGGCACGAAGTTCTTCGTCGGGGATGATTTGCTTGGGCTGCAGGTCGAAGTTGAAGACTCGGCGATCCGTGATTCGCTTCGGCGAAAAGTTATCGGCGAAGAATTCAATGACCGGCCACTGATACCACGGCGCGGGAATCGTGACGAGATCCGTTTTGGTTTCGAAACCATCCTTAATCAGGGTGACCTGGCGCGTGCCGTACCAGATGAAGTCCGCCGAAGCGGGGGTGTAACCGATTTCGCGTCCGTCCAGTAATGTCATCGCGCCAGGCGGATTGGAAACGATCGTCATCCGACGACTCACGCAACCGACAGACGAAAACGACAGGACTGCCAGCACAGCCAGAAGGCCATGTTGAAGCGAGACCCGACTGATTCGCCGTGATTGAACGTAACTCGTGATGAGCTGACGCAAAGGAGACTCCTTAAGAAATGATCGACGGGGCGAGGAGTATAGAATCCGACCGAAAATGAGCCAAGACCAGTTGCAAGTGACTGTTGTTGAACGGTTTCTGGCGAGTTTCCGTCGCGACAGGATTGGCCGGAGCGACGTTGAAATTCGGGGTTTCGTTGTTTCTCGACATTTTCTGATATACTTGGCAGACAATCGAAACGATGGCTGTTCAGCCGACCAAAACAGCGGGCCGAATTTGGTGAAAGGCTCGAAAAGTGAACTTCCTGGCAAAACTGAGTCGCTGGTTATTCCGTTCCAGAATTGGGACGCGCGGGCGAAGGGTTCGTTCATTCATCGCGAACGAACCGTGTGCTGTTTCCATTGAGCGATTGGAAAAGCGGATCGCTCTGACGAATGTGACTGCCTACGAAGAGTATTTTCTGGCTTTGATTAATCGAGCACGTCAAGACCCCGTGGCCGAAGCGACTCGGCTGGGGACGACGCTGAACGAAGGTCTGCCAGCAGGAACACTGGCTCCAGGTGCACGTCAGCCATTAGCCCTGAATGACAATCTGCAAGCATCGATAGAAGGTCACATCGCTGACGAACTGGCCCATAACTATTTCTCACACACAGGCTCAGACGGTTCCACGCCGGTCCAGCGAATCAACGCGTCGGGGTATACCGGTTGGACAGAAGTGGGCGAGAATCTCGCTCTTGAATACACGACGGGATCCATCAACCTGCTTCAGTTCGTCACCGACGAGTACCAGAATCTTTTTACGGATACGAGCGAAGCGGGCCGAGGCCATCGCGTGAATATGGTCGATGGCAACTTTGCCGAGGTAGGGTCGGCAGTTCAATCGGGTCTCTACAGCGGTAGCAATGCTGTCGACACGGGCAACGATTTTGGCGTGCGACCTGGTAATTCATTTCTGACCGGACTTATTTTCACTGATTCCGTGAGTGCCAACGATTTCTATGATGTCGGTGAAGGGATTGGTGGAGTTTCGATCGACATTACCGGTGCCGGAACCTACCACACGACCGCCAATTCCGCTGGCGGTTACCAGATTGCTCTACCTGCTGGAACTTATACCGTCACGTTTTCAGGGACGGGAATCAGTTCGCCGATCACCAAGAATTTCACGATCGGATCACAGAACGTCGAGGTCGACGCCAATACTCGAACCAACGTCCCTCCCGTTTTATATTCGATCGAATCGACAACGCTCAGCGCGATCGGTGCCTTATCGACACCCGTGACATCGACACTTGCCGTCTACGACAAGAACTTGAACAACTGGACGTCAGCCACAATTTCAATCACGGGCAACTATCAAAGCAACCAGGATGTTCTGACCTTCGCGAACACGCCAACTATCTCAGGTTCATGGAATTCGACGACGGGAACATTGACGCTGACTGGAACCGATACGGTTTCAAATTATCGGGTCGCGTTACGCAATGTCATGTACCACAACACAAGTGCCTCAGCGAATATGACCGTGACGCGGATAATCAGTTTTCAGGCCAACAATGGCCAGCAGCTTTCCAATATCGTGACTCGCAGCCTGACGGACCGGACCGGTGTGTCGCCGACCGTTTCGGGGTTCACTTCACCCCTGACGTACGTGGAAAAAGCCGCTGCGGTCACGATCGCTCCGAGTCTGGTTGTGACTCATCCTGATAGCCTGAATATTGCCAGTGCGACGGTCACGTTTGTGAACTGGCAGGGGGGTGATCGCCTGGATTTCTCGAATACTTTTGCCTTGCAGCATACCTTCACTGAGGATCTTGTGGCGGGTACCGCTGTTTTAACTTTGACGGGTGCAGACACCGCAGCACACTATCAGACGGAACTTCGTTCGGTCATCTTCTGGTGTCTGGCGGGAAATCCCGTGACCTGGTTGCCACAAGTCGCGACGTTTACGGTGACCGATATTCTGTCACACAGCGCATCGGGAACTCAAAGTATTCGTATTAATCCTGTCGCGAACAGTGCGCCACCCGTGGTCACTGGGGTTGGCAGCACGGTGACGTACTTTCAAAATGCTGCACCGCTGACGGTCGCCCCGAACGTGGTGGTGACACAGCCCACAGGGTTGAACATCTACAGTGCCACGGTCGCGTTTACAAACTGGCAGGACGGCGATCGGCTTGATTTCTACAACAGCTACGCGTTTCAGCATACGTTTGTGGAAGATCCGGTCGGTCACACTGCGCTTTTGACTCTGACAGGCTTTGATACGGCGGCCCACTACCAGACGGTCCTGCGATCAATCGTGTTTTACGCTGTCGCCGGCACCGTGAATCCAGTCACTCGCGTGGCAACGATCACTGTTAACGACATTTACGCAAACAGTGGAACGGGAACCCAGAATGTCTCTGTCAGTGGTATTGATGCGCCGCCGCTGGTGCAGGTGAATGATTCAACTGCATTGACCTACAAGACGAATAATCCCGCGATCGCGATTTTTGGGAATGCTCTTGTCAGTGACCCGGATAGTAATAACCTGACAAGTCTGACCGTGCAGATCACGTCTGGCTATCAGAACAATTCCGGCGGCCACGATCTGCTTTCGTTCACCAATGCCTACGGGATCGTTGGTTCGTTCAACGCAACCACGGGGACGCTGACGTTCACGGGGGCAAGCTACGTCGGTTACTACCGCGAAGTGCTGCGACTGGTGACATTCAGCACGTCAGGATCAGCGGTCAGTACGGCGACGCGGACATTCACCGTGATCGCGACCGACGATTTTGTTCCAACTTCGATGTCGAGTCTTGCCGTCACACGCAATGTGACAGTCACCCCGTAGTTCATAGTTCAATCTCAATATGCGGGTGCCACTGGATGACGGTCTTCCGTCAAGCAGTGCCGAGCGACACAACGAACGATGATTTCAAGATACTGCTTCTCCAAACCAGTGGCACAATGAGATGAACGCGAGAGCGAGTTGCTTCACAGCGTTGGCTGGTCGGGTATGCTTCTGCGGCGTTCGCGAGAACGCCTGATGTTCAATTTCGAGATTCGTATATCAATGGCGGCGCGGGTCTCCTGAAGAATTGCCCGCGCCCTTGCACTGTGTGTTGGATCGTTCATGAAGCTCAAGAGTTTGCCGGAAGATTTTGAAGTTGAGGAACTGAGTGATTTCCCGATGGACGGCGGTCCGTTCGCCGTCTACCTGTTGACCAAGCGTTCGCTGGGGACTCCCGAGGCGATCACCGCAATTTCCAGTCGATGGAATTTTCCACGTCGCGTCATCGGTTATGGCGGTCTGAAGGATAAGCACGCGATCACTCGCCAATGGGTGACGATTCAGCGGGGACCGAGACGTGATTTCCGTGAAGAAAGTCTGTCGCTCACGTATCAGGGGCAAGCGAATCGGCCGTTTGGCCCCCAAGACATCGTCGCCAACCGGTTTCACATCGTCTTACGAAATCTGACGGAAGAAGCTGTCCGGCAAATCCTGAGTGTCCGGGAATCCCTGGCCACATTTGGAATTCCGAATTACTACGATGATCAGCGGTTCGGCTCGCTGGGCGAATCGGGTGAATTCATCGGTCGTCCCTGGTGCCTTGGCAATTACGAACGGGCCTTGTGGCTGGCCATCGCGGAACCGAATTCGCATGATCGGCCGAATGACCGGGATGAAAAAGAGATCATTCGGCGGCTGTGGGGTGATTGGTTGACCTGCAAGAATTCTCTAAGAAAATCCTCCAGCCGCAGTATTATCACGTATCTCGTCGATCATCCCGAACGATTTCGCGAGGCATTCGCCTTGCAGCGTCAAGACATGCGAAGCCTGTGGCTGGCGGCTTATCAAAGCGATCTTTGGAATCGTTGTCTGGCGGCGAAATTAAATGAATCCGTCGACGCAAGCCGTCTTTTTGCCGTTCAGCTGGCCACGGCACGGGTTCCCTTTATCACAGAACTGAACGACGCCGAGGCTGCGGATCTGAGCGAACTGAATTTGCCACTTCCTTCCGCTCGACTGCACCTGGACGACGGGCCGATTCTGGAGCTCTACGAAAAAGTTCTCGGCGAACAGGGACTGTCTTTGCGAGAGCTACGAGTCAAATACCCTCGCGACAGCTTTTTCTCGAAAGGAGAACGGCAGGCGATTATTAAACCTCGCAGTCTGAAGATGACCCGAACCGGTGACGATGATTTAAACCCCGGTCGTCATCGGATGGCCCTGGAATTCGTCCTGCCGCGCGGTTCCTATGCAACGATTCTGATCAAGCGGTTGACTCTGTCCCCGGAGTAATCCGACATTTCAGGTTGTTTTTTGTGAGGATGATTCGAGTTTCGCTTGATAAGGATCGTGGGCCGAATCCCAGGGAATGCGTGAATAATTCGGGCTAATGCGGGCTGGCGGGTACGGAACCACGCCGATCTTGTGCAAGAAGTTTTTCTAATTGATCGACGAGTCCTGGTTCGAGCACGTGTTCGATCAGGTCCGCTTCGCGATCAACGCGACTGGGGGCCACTTCTGCATAGTGAATCAGATACAATTCCCATAAGCGATGATTCCGCACCGCTCGAGCGGCAAGTCGCGTTCCGGCATGCGTCAACCGCAATTGTCCGTTGGAGTCTTGCCTGAGCCATCCTTCGAGTATTGCCGAACGCAACAGTTCGGCAACTCGCCCCGGTGACCACGTCCGGGCTGCGATGATGGCCTCTTGTTTGATCGGGTACACAGTCAGGTCAGGGATTTCATGCTTGGAAACATCGCGATCAAATTCGTCCGGAGTCAAGCTCCCTTCCAACTGTTCGTAACAGGCCCGCAAAAGGTCAAGTTGGCCTTTTCGTCGAATGGCTGTTCGTTGACGCCACAGTTGCCAGAACGTCCCGCGAACGGTTCCAAACAACAGACTGAACCCGAAAGCAATCGATCCGATCAGGACAATAATCGGACCGGCCGCTAGTTGAGAGATCGTTGCACTCAGCAGCACGCCGATCGACGAGCTGGCACCACCGATCATTCCGGCAATCAGCACCATGGGTCCAAGTCGATTACTCCAGAATCTCGCTGCCGTCGGCGGGATGATCAGCAATGCCACCACAAGCAAAAGGCCAACGCTTTGCATGCCGATCACGGTCACCCCCACCACCAGTCCGGTGAGCAGCAGGTCCAGTCGCTTAACTGGCCAACCGAGCGCAGCAGCGTATTCTTCGTCGAAACAAAGTACGGCAAATTCTTTGAATAACACAAAACAGACGACCAGAACGACCGCGCTGGCGGCCGCGATCAAGGTCACATCGACTGCAGTCATCGCCGCAGCTTTTCCGAAAATAAAATCGCTCAGCCCTGCAGCGCTTCCCGTTTTCATTCCCTGGATGATCGTCAGCAACACGATCCCGGCTCCGAAGAAAAGGCTCAGGACAATTCCAAGTGCCGCATCCTCTTTGATCAAGCGCGTCCGTTGAATTAAATTCGTCACGATGACGCCGCATGCCGCCGAAAGCGATGCTCCTGCCAGTAACCAGGGGAGCGATTTTCCGGCACCAGGTGAAACGGCTTCCACGGCCAGGTAGGCAAGGCCAATCCCTGGCAGCGCCGCGTGGCTGGCGACGTCGCCGACGAGCGCTTTTTTTCGCAAAAGCATAAACGCTCCGACGATCCCACTGCACATTCCCAGCAGCAGCGTTCCCAGTAGAACGATCCGGGTATTATAAGCCAGATACGGCGCACGCGCGGATTCGGTCGGATCAATTAATCCGGCGAACCATGCGAACTCGAGCATTCCGTTTTGCGCCAATATTGTTGTCAGCATCGTGATCCTTATTCCCACCGCAATGATCAGATTTCTATCAGCCTCAATCCGCATTCACAAATCGTGTGGATCTGCTGATTCAGTGCCATCCCGAGAAATACCGACCATGTCATTGCGATGTGGCTGTTTTCGATCTCGCGGGTTTATTGACCGGGCCTTTCCTGTCTTACGGAAGTTGCGATAAGCCTGTGGGAATCACAAGTGTGCTGCTTTACAAAGTTATCCTCAGGAAAAAACGATGAAATCGTCGCTGGAAACGGGGTTGCTCTCGTCTTTTTGCCGGGAAAGGAAGAAGGGTATAAAAATTTTTGATGAATTTTCGACACTTGACTTCGCATCGTGCAACTCACATGATCAATTAACTTTGAATTCACTGTGATTGCGTGGTTACGCCCCGCGAGAGTTTTTATAGCGATAGATGGATATCGGACAGGAAACTGACTATGGCACCGAGTCAACGTTTGGATATTGATGAAGTCGGCGATGTGACAGTTGCCAAATTTGTCGACAAGAAAATTTTGGACGAGGCGAACATCCAGGCAATCGGCGCTAATCTTTTCGCGCTGATCGACGAGGACGGACGTAAAAAAATTGTTCTTGATTTCAGTCTTGTCGAATACCTGTCCAGTGCCGCTCTTGGCAAACTGATTACGCTGGATAAGAAGGCAAAAGCGGCCAAATCAAAACTGCGTCTGTGCTGTATTCGCCCTGAAATCTACGAAGTTTTTGAGATCACTCGATTGAACAAAATCTTCGATATTAAGGCGACACAAGACGACGCTCTCGAAGGTTTTTAAGACGTGAAGCCACTCAACGATCAGTTCGAGGTTGTGATTCCAAGCGATTACGAATCCGGGCAGGCGGTCGTTGAGCGGATCATGGCCGAGGTCGGACAGGCCGGATTTTCCTCGCGAGACGAGTTCGGGATTCGTCTTTCCGTCGATGAGGCGGTGACAAACGCCATCAAGCATGGAAATAAACTGAGTCCCGATAAAACAGTTCGGATCGATTTTCTGCGAACTGACGCCGGAGTTCGGATTGAGATCGAGGATCAAGGAGCGGGTTTTCGCCCGGAAGATGTCCCCGATTGCACAAAAGATGAGAATCTTGAATCTCCTAACGGCCGCGGACTGATGCTGATGCGTGAATTCATGACGCGGATCGAGTTCAGTCCCAAGGGAAATCGGGTCGTGCTGGAAAAGTTGCATCAACGCTGACTCGAACGTCATCGCTTCGTGAAAAAAAATGGCCAAACGTGTTCGGACGACCCGCCGACTGGAAGTCTGGCTGAAAGACACTTCCGTGGCGTTGTTTGTGCTTAACGCCAATCGACGGCTGGTGTTCTTCAACGAGGGTTGTCAGCAATTGACCGGGTGGAACGCATCCGACCTTCTGGGTCAGGTTTGCGAATTTGTTACGGAATCGGATTCCCATTCATCGGCAGCGATTCTGGCGTCTTTAACCCCTCCCTCGAATGTCTGGCAGGGCGAGACCGTCGACGTTCCCGCGAGTGTTTCGCATCGCGAGCACGCGCCTGTGAACAGTCATATTCACTTCTTTCCGTTGACTGATGGGGAGCGTAAGGTTCAGGCGACGCTCGGCGTGATTCAACCTTCGTCGGCAGTACAACAGTCCGCTGGAGTCCCGGTTTCTCAGCGACTGCATGTCGAACTTGCGGCTCTGCGAGCCGCAGTGCGGCAGCAGATTGGCGAAGGTTTATTGATCGGTCGCAGCCCCGGGATGCAGCGGGTGATTGGACAATTGCGACTGGCTCAACAATCTTCGGTTCCGGTCCTTTTTCTCGGTGAAGTCGGGACCGGGCGCGAACACATGGGGCGGCTGATTCACGCTGCCGGTGATCGAGGGCGAACCGCATTTGTGCCGCTCGATTGCCGCCGTTTAACAGCACAGCATCTGGAATCGACTCTCAAAAGAATTCTGGAATCCAGCCAGTCCAATGACTTCCAGCCTGGAACTGTTTTTCTCAATCACATTGACGCTCTGCCGCGCGATCTGCAGCGCCTTGTTCTGGGCGCAATCGAATTGAAAAGTCCGACAACTCCACGAATCATGGCTGCTGCACTAAATCCGGTCGATCGATTAATTGAATCAGACGAATTTCTTGCCGAATTACACTTTGCATTGACCACAATCGTTATTTCAATTCCCTCGCTGAGAAGTCGTCCTGAAGACATTGAGCCGTTAGCTCAATGTTTTCTGGAAGAATTGAACCGGGGCCAGCCGTATCAGATCACAGGATTTCACGACGAAGTCTGGCAGCAGTTTCGTCGGTACAACTGGCCCGGAAATGTTGGTGAATTGAAGGCGGTTGTGACCGAAGCTCGAAGTGCGTGCACGGGGTCAGAAATCGAGCCGATCCATCTTCCGTTTAGGTTCCGCTCAGGGGTCAGCGGACAGACAATCGGCCCGTCCACCCGTAAGCGATCAGAGCCTCTTGATCCGCTCTTGCTGCGAGTCGAACGGGAGCAAATTGAATTGGCGCTGATGGAAGCACGTCACAATAAGGCGAAGGCCGCTGAGTTACTAGGAATTACCCGGCCCAGGCTTTACCGACGGATGGAAGTGCTGGGAATTATCGACAATGATGCGGGCGAAATCGACGAGCCTCGCCCCTCCATTGATTGAACCGATAATCGTGTATGATTGAGGACGATCAGCTTGAAAGGTAACCTGCCACCAGCCGGGTACTGACACATTTTCAGGGTGAAAAACACCAGGCTCGATTGGGTCGCAAAAGACCGATTCATGATTTGCTCATGAAAAATGGGTCTGTCCCGCTGCATTGCCTTTGAATGGTTGTGCTTCAATGTCACCGGATGGATTGAATAAGTTCCTGATTAATTAAGAAATCAATATGGCCACACTTGGCGTCAACATCGACCACGTTGCAACCGTGAGACAAGCTCGAAAAACGATCGAACCTGATCCGGTCTGGGCTGCGGCCCTGGCAGAACTCGGCGGTGCCGATGTGATTACCGTTCATTTGCGGGAAGATCGGCGGCACATTCAGGATCGTGACGTCCGGGTTCTGAAGCAGACCGTGCAGGTCAAGCTGAATCTCGAAATGGCCGCCGAACAAAGCATCACTGATTTTGCGCTGGACGTCCTGCCTCAACAGGTAACGTTAGTTCCTGAAAAGCGGCAAGAGGTGACGACGGAAGGGGGACTGGACGTTGTCGGTAATCTCGATCGCGTGCGTCGCTGTGTCGATCAATTACACGGGGCTGGAATCATTGTCAGCCTGTTCATTGATCCGGACGACAAGCAGATTGAAGCGACGAAGTCGCTTGGTTGTGCGGCAGTTGAATTGCATACCGGCCGGTATGCCGATGCGCCGAATCCGCTCAAGCAGGGTGAGGAATTGGATCACTTGCGACGCGCGGGTCGGTTTGCCCGGGAATGCGGCCTGCATCTCCATTTCGGCCACGGACTGACTTATCGAAACGTCCAGCCCGTCGCCGCGATTCTCGGGGCCGAAGAACTGAACATCGGACACAGCATCGTTGGACGAGCCATCATGGTTGGCTTTACCGAGGCTGTCCGAGAAATGCGGCAATTGATTGTGACAGCGAAATAGCTGGAGCAGTTAGCGGAACTGTGGAACGGGAGCGCGACTTCGCTCGCCATTGCTCTTCAATTTTGAGATCGAAGGCGATGAAGACACTGGAGGCCCGAAGCTGCCGTGAGTGGCACACCGTGATCG
This sequence comes from uncultured Schlesneria sp., assembly GCA_903899985.1. Classification (GTDB taxonomy): domain Bacteria; phylum Planctomycetota; class Planctomycetia; order Planctomycetales; family Planctomycetaceae; genus Schlesneria. The sequence continues at coordinate 107,198 of CAIULL010000164.1, read as the reverse complement.
CCGTATCGACCTACTGTGGCGAAATCTGCATTTCGCTGTTGTATTGTTCGTAGAAATCGTTGATTTCGCCGTCGACGTCGAAGATGTGTGCCACCAGGGCGGCTCGAGCCCACATTCCGTTACGGGCCTGGCGGAAGTAAAACGCACGTTCGTCATCGTCAATTGCTGGCGGAATTTCACCGAACTCTTTGTCACGCGGAAACGGATGCAGAATCGCTGCATACGGTTTCATCCGGGCCACACGGGGCTTGTTCAGCTTGAAGTGCGAGAAATCGATTTCATTCAGTTCGGCTTCCTCGGCACCGGAATTATGCTCGCGCTGGATGCGGGTCATATACAGGGCGTCGAGTTGTTCGATAACCGGTTTTCCGTCCAGCGGTTCTTCCAGCGAGTGGAACTCTCGAACGTCCACTTTGGCGTCGATTAACTTGTCCTTCAAATCGCGAGGAAGGGCGAGCGTCTGATGGGGCGGAGAGATAAAGACCAGTCGAACTTGTTCGTGAAGTGCCAGCAATTGAGCCAGCGAACGAACAGTTCGACCACGCCGAATATCACCGCAAAAACCGATGGTCTTTCCTGCGATTCCCTTGCGCAGTCCCGGGAATTGCTCGCGTAATTCGTCATAGCGAGTCCATTGGCGAGAATCTTTCGGGTGCGTGAAGCTGAACGCCCGCTGGATCGTGTATATGTCAAGCAGCGCCTGCGTCGGATGTTCGTCGGACCCCGCACCGGCATTCATAATTGGGACGCTTCGGCGCTGGCTGTTTGCCAACGTATTCATCATATAACCACAACATTCCGCAAATTTCGGAATGTGACTGCGCATGATCACCAGATCAAAATAACTGCTGAACATGCGAATGGAATCGAATGGCGATTCTCCCTTGGCTTCCGATGAGACGGACAGATCACGCACTTCGTTGCAGGTCATCCCCAGGATCTGGCAGGCTGCGGCGAACGACATGAAGGTCCGGGTTGATGGCTGAGTGAAATAAAGCATCGCACGTTTGTGCGAAAGCAGCGTATTGAGATACCGGTGTCCCTCTTTCGATTTGGCCAGCAAGCGGATCTTGTCCGCCAGGCGACAAAGTTTATCAAGCAAAGGTCGAGTGAACTGTCCCGAGAAAATCAGGTGCTTCAGACGATCACCCGAAGAAAAATCGGGAGCTTTAACCTTGATTGATCGATCAAGGCGACTTTCATAATCGGCAAAACTGAGTTCGTCGGCCATTCGGGCTCTCAATTATGGTCGGAACAGAGGGGAGGTGACTTCCCCGTATTCTATACCAACCGGAAAAGTCCGCAATGAGTTTCAATTTTCGTTAATTCGCTTTGGTGAAAATCCTTTCCGCCCCGTCGAGTCTTCTCAAAACGAAGAATTTGTGGCAAAGAAGATGAAAAAACGGCGGTGTTCAAGTTTTTCAGTTACTTTGAGTTTGTCATCGATCACGGCTTTAAATCTCTTAAGATTGGCTGAATTCCAAGCTCGGTCTTGCAGGACAGTCCCCCGTGCCTTGATAATTGTCTTGCGGCCCATGTTCGCGCCGCTGTAGAGTACAGACAGATTGTCATCGATTTCATTTGAATCGGTTTCCACGACAGGTGCAACGTGGCCCTGACTGACCGTGACCGCAGTCTTCTCGAACGCTGCCTCAGCCGTGATGGCAGTGCATGGCGCGAGTTCGTCGATCGATTCGCTGGTCTATTCATCCATGTGATTAACCATACGGCTCATGCACGTAGTGTCGAGTTAGGACCAAGCGACGTCGATGACCTTTGTGCCGAGATATTCCTGGCGATTCTTGCGGATGATTTCGGTGTGCTCAGACGGTTCAAAGGGGAAAGTTCTCTGGCCACCTATCTGGCTGTGATTTCCCGTCGTATCGTCGTCAAGGAAATCATCTCACGCCGAATGGCGGAAGCACTCGGACACGTCAAATCGCACAACGCGAATCTGGAAATGGCACATGCCGATATCAGCGAGATTACTCGCATCGAAAATCAGGAACTTGTTGAACGAATGCTGGAAGGTCTTTCAGAGGTTGATGCCACTGTGATCCGCCAGTTTCACCTTGAAGGCCGGACCTACGGCGAGATCAGCGAAAGCACGGGAATCCCCGCAAATTCAATCGGCCCTATGCTGTCCCGCGCTCGGGAAAAGCTGCGCCAAAGCCTGTCCGCCAGCTTTTCTTAGTGGTGGCCACGAAGTGGCCACCTTTGGGCTGGGTTTGTTTTTTCTGAGAGGCCGGTTCGTCATGGGACTTATGGGACGAATGGGACCTATGGGAGATGAATTTGTTTCCTGCGGCGAATTTGTCGCATAAGTCCCATTCGTCCCATAAGTCCCATTGAAATCGACGGCCAGCCTTACTTCGCCCATTCCACCGCCAGTTGTATCAGAACATCACATGCCGCCTGCATCTCTTCAACGCTGGTCCATTCCAGTGGTGAATGCGGATTGTGTTCGCCTGTTGAAAGGTTCGGGGTTGGCAGTCCTTTTGCTGTCAGCAACGAACCGTCCGTTCCGCCCCGAATGATGGTCATTTTCGGTTCACGACCGAGCGACTTATAGGCATCGACCGCTTTGGTGATTGCCCGTGGTTCCTTAACGAGACCTTCCCGCATGTTGCGATATTGTGGTCGGACTTCGACGATGATCTGGGCTCGCGGATGTTCGGCTCGAAGAGTCGCCGCGATTGACTCGAGCAATGCTGCTTGAGCGGCAAGTTCCGTCGTCTCGAAATCACGAAGAATCAGCCGGGCCGATGCTTCAGCAACGCCCCCTTCGATGTGATATGGGTGAATGAATCCATCCCGACCGTCTGTTGTTTCTGGACTCAGTCGAGCGGTTGGCAATCGCGACAGAAACGTGCTGAGAATGCGAATGGAATTCACCATCGCCCCTTTCCCCACCGAGGGATGTGTATTGATCCCTTTAACGGTTACCTTGGCTCCGTCGGCCGAAAACGTTTCCGAATCGACTTCGTCGCGTCCGGCCCCATCCAGAGTGTAGGCGACGTGGGCACCCAGTTTCGCCAGATCAAGCTTATCTGTTCCGCGACCAATCTCTTCATCGCAAGTGAAACAGAGCCTGACGACACCGTGTTTCAGTTCTTTGCCACGTCGTATCAATTCTGCCGCCGCCGACATGATTGCCGCTACTCCGGACTTGTCGTCCGCACCGAGCAACGTCGTCCCATCGGACGTGACCAATGTATTCCCGAGACATTTGTTGAGATCCGGATTTTCCGAAACGCGGATCACTTTGGACGGATCGCCGGGTAATACGAGATCGCCCCCCTGGTAGTTCTGATGAACAATCGGATTGATGTTCGTTGATGAGTATTCTGGCGAGGTGTCAACGTGTGCCACGTAGGCAATCACGGGGACCGGCTGAGGGACTGTGGCCGGGACTGATGCCATGACAATCCCGAATTCGTCACAGGTGACGTCAGAAAGCCCGATGGAACGGCACTCATCGGCGAGCAGGCGACTGAGCGTAAGTTGTTTCGCAGTACTGGGCGAAGTGGTGCTGGTTTCGTCCGCTTGAGTGTCGATCCGAACATAACGAAGGAAGCGGTCGAGTAGAGTGTCCATGCAAAAACCTTCCAGTAGAGTCTGAATGTAACGGTTGAAGTCAAAATATTGTGATAGCAGAACCGTTTACGGTCGATTTTGGAAGGGTCGGAAACTTGACGACAGCACGCGGCGTGATAGAATCGCCCTCCCTTCTGCTCCGGCAGACGGTGTGCATCACAGTGCGAGGGGTCGTAGCTCAATTGGTTAGAGTACCGGACTGTCGATCCGGTGGTTGCGGGTTCGAGCCCCGTCGACCTCGCTGAAATTAGCCTTGTTCACAATCCATGTGGGCAAGGCTTTTTGCTTGAATGGGTGGCAGGTCGTTTGTGGTCTCCATTCATTCGATTTAAAGACCTCTGAAACGCCCGATCTCTTTGATCACCGCTAAATTCGGGGCTGGCGAAGTGGTCTTAACGATTCTTTAATCGTGGGAATAGACTTTGACCTGAAGCGAGTCGTGCACCGAGACAAACCAGCAGCGCACCAGCCAGTTCCAGCCCGGCGTTCACTCGATTACCAACGACCGGGTTGTGATAGATGATATTATCGATCGGATGATAAGATGCCGCGCGAATGGCAATAAGTGTCAGCAGGTAGACCGCCGCGACCGAGGCCAGTCCACATTGCCGCCAGCGACCACGCAGCAAAAAAAAGCTGGCCGCCAGACAGATCGCCCCCACTATGGCTGACGCGACAACAAAGGCATACTGAAGTGCCTGGCGGTTCGCGTACCACCCGCTCGTTTTTGCGTTGCTCCGCATGTAAAGCGTCGCCAGGGATTGCAGGTCGAGGAACTTATTCAAAAACAAGGCGAACATGAATGCCGAAAGCGCGAACCAGATCTTTGGTGCGATGAAATCACGCTTGCCGTTTTTCGTGAACCGTGGTTGACGTCCCGCCTGAAGGCAAAGCCACGAGGCCAGTAAATGAGCTGCGGAGATCACCCAGATCCAGCGGGCGCCGATAAAGGGTCGCCAGATGATGTCGGCAAGTAAGTATTCCATTGAGGTACGGGGCATTCTGTATCAAGTGGTCGATTGAGAACGTGCGTTGACTGGTTGGTTTCCCCACACTTTTACGATACTCCAGGCAATCAGTCCAATGGCCGCAAAACCGCAAAACCACGGGGAAATGGCATTGGAAATTCCCAGGATGGCTTCGGCATCGGACGGAAAAGCGACGAAATAGGTGACAGCGGTCCCGGTGAGGATCACGATCTTTCGAGTGTTGTCAGACATGATCGTCCTCTTTCTTCGTTGAGATCGTTGCTGGTGCTGGCAACAAGCTGATCGCCATGCCGCCCAGCACCAGCAGAAAGCTGACCTTCTGTATTGCAGCTGTCGCGATCGCTGTTGTGGGTATCCCAATCAATCCATAACCGCAGGAAAGCATTAATAGCAAGATTCCCCACAGCACATAGGTTCGTCCGTCCTGTCGACCTGTATCGACCAGCCAGACCATAAACAAAAAAAACAGAGTGAAGGAGATATAGGCGATCACATGTTCCGGTTCCATGCGGAACATCGGCATTTGGGCAAGTAGCGGCATCAAGTGCATGGCGAGTCTCCAGAGCGACGATGGAACAGCCTTCGCAAGTCGAGGTCGAGAATAAGACGCCATGATCCCGTCGGCAAGCGATCACGACATTGAAGTCAACGTTCTTGTGCCACTGCTTGGTCGTTTCGATCAAGCAGTGCTCTCAGCTTGGAAGAGAGCGAAGCCACGGCTTTTCCGAGGGCTCCAAAGCAGTGGCACGAGACCCGGAATTTTTGCTACGGCAAACCCTTCTCGCTTGACGAATCTAAGTGAAAATCGTCAGGCTTCGAGGGAATTCTCATTTACCCTCTCGCTCAAAGGTCCCTTCGATGAAGATTCGTCTCCCATTACTCTTGATGGCAATCTGTTTTGCGTTTTCCACTGTGAATGCCGAGGAAAATGCGAAGATGACTCATTCGTTCCTGACCACCGGTGGTGAAACCTATCTTCAGGATGGGGATGGCAAAGTCATCTGGTCGTTTCCGAAATCAACACGCGATGGCTGGGTGTTGCCCAATGGAAATCTGCTGCTTGCCGTTTCCAGGTCGAACGATGGAGGATCGGTTGTTGAGGTGACTCGCGAAGGGAAAACGGTTTTCGAGTTCAAGGGGACTCAGTCTGAGGTCAATACCGTGCAGGCGTTGGAAAACGGAAACATTCTACTGACCGAAGCGGGAGATAAGCCTCGGTTACTGGAAGTGACTCGGGAAGGAAAGATCGCCGTCGAGGTCCCGCTTCAGGCCCAGACCAAAGATCATCACCTGCAATCCCGCATGGCTCGTAAGCTGGCGAATGGAAATTATCTGGTACCACAGTTGCTCGATAAAGTGGTGCGGGAATACCAGCCGGATGGAAAGATCGTCTGGGAAGTGGCGACGCCGAACTGGCCCTTTACAGCGATTCGGCTCGACAACGGCAATACGTTAATCAACTGCACGATTGGCAACCTGACGATCGAAGTGGATAAGGATGCAAAAACGGTCTGGCAAGTCTCAAATGACGACTTTCCCTCAAAGCCTTTTGACGATGCGTGTGGCGCTCAGCGGTTGCCCAATGGGAACACTGTGATTACGGCGTACCATGCCAAGCCAGGGCAGATCAAGTTGTTTGAAGTGACGCGCGATAAAAAAATCGTCTGGACCTATACCGACCAGCGCGGCGCCGGAATTCATCACTTTCAGATTCTGGATACGAATGGAAAACCAATCGAAGGTCGTCCATTGAGATGATCGATTTCCGTAGAATCGATGCAGCAAATCCCCGGCGTTCATGAAGCACGAGTTCCTGCCGAACGTCCGGCGGCGGGTTACCAGTTTCGTCCCAACAGAATCAGTTCGTCGCGGTGCAGAAAATCGCGGTGCCGCGACAGTTCGGAAACGTCGCCTCGGAGATTTTCGCGCAGTTCGTTATGTTTGTTAAGTGGCGTGATCACGAAGGCATGAGGGTGGCTGGCGAGGAAGTCAGCCACCTGAGGGGAAGTCTGTAAAACAGTCACCTTCTTTCCAGCGTAAAAGGCCACGGAAGGTCGGAAGTAACCATAGGTTCCGATAATAAAATCTTCCCCTTTAGAAAACCGTTTCGCGTCAGCGATGAATTGTGGCGAATCCTGGTAACGAATGATCCGTGCGGGGGCGATTGCAACAATCACGAATGCGAGCAAAACGGACGTGACCAGTAGTGTCTGCATGACGCGAGCTCGTTTTTCCTGATCAAGGAACTTGGCGGCGACGAATGCACCCACGACCGGAATCAAACCGATCAATCCAAACCATTGATCGTCAGCAGCGTACAGAAATGCCGTGATGTAGGCACCCACGACCATGACCGTGCCACCGATCCATAACGCTCGGCAACAGAGATTGAACTCGTAGACGCCGACATCCACATCTTCTCGTTCCCAGTCGTAGAAATAACGAGCCAGAATCAGTGCGACGGCAGGGTAAATTGGGAGCAAATAGTTTGGCAGCCTGGTGCTGACCAGCGAAAAGACGATGAACCAGACAATCGACCAACAGGCCACCAGACGGTCGCTGTCACGCCATCGGGCGCCACCTTCAAACCGGTCCTTCATTTGGTACACGGCCAGAGGCAGAAAGACCGACCAGGGAAAGCAGCCAAGATGAATCGCCACGAGTTGGTAGAGTTGATAGAACGGAAAACCGGTATGGTTTTCCCTGGCAAATAACGCGCGTTGCACATTGTGTTCAAGAAAGAAGCCCCGTAACCATTCTCCGTTCGTCTTGATTCCTACGGCGAGATACCAGGGGAGGGCGATCGCTGCCACAATGCCCAGTCCGATGAATAAATGCATTCCTCGAATCGCATCAACGATTGAACGCGGGCGGAAAATTTGAGCGATCGTCAAGAACCAGCGTCGCCACCATCGACCTTCTGCAGGCTTGATCGTTTCGCTTTCAAGGTCACGCTCACGCCGCGTGATTAAGAGGAACAGCAGGATGATGACACAGGGAAGGACAAATCCCACCGGACCTTTTGCGAGGACCGCCAGTCCCATCGCTACAAATGTTGGAGCGGCAAATTTCCAGTTCGCTGGAACAAGCATCCCCGACAGCGGGAGATTTGATTCAACACTGGGAGTCGCGGCAGCATCCTCGGTGGTTTTTTCCGGCAGTGCGTCAGCAGGCGCAGGTTCTGTCGGCGTGGACTCGACCGGCAAAAAATCACCTTCGCTGAAATTGCCCCCTCGTCGTCTTGCCACGACCCAGACGTAACTGGCAAAGCAAAGTGTGACGAAAAACACCAGTGACGAATCCGGAGTCGCTGCCCGTCCGACAACCGAAAACAAGAGGCAACTTGCCAGAATCAATCCCGCTAAAAAACCGATTTCTGCCGAATAAAGTTTGCGGCCGAGATGATACGTCAAAAGGATCGTTCCGAGCGCAAGCAGAGATGAGGCCAGTCGAGCGGAAAATTCAGACACTCCGTACATTTTGAATGCGGTCAACATGAACCAATACGTCAGAATCGGTTTATCGGTTCGCAGTTCTTCGTTAAACGTCGGTTTGATCCAGTCACCTCGACGAAACATTTCGGCACCGCAGGTTGCGTTCTTGGCCTCGTCGTCATTAAACAAGGCGTAATTGCCGAGGTTGGTGAAGAAGATCAGTATCGCCACAACGCCCAGAATCGCCTGGTGGCGTAACAAGAGTGTCATGTCTTTATTGATCACAGGCGCTTTGTCCATGTCTGGTGTTCACAAAAAAAGTAATCTGACCCCAGCGCGAGACAACCCAACGAAACCCCACTGCCCCCGCGGCAGTGATTAACAGGCGTTTGCACCAGCACGAGCAATCATTGATCGATACAATCAAATGAAAATGCCAAGGCAAAGGCCAGTTAATAAACGCCGCAGATGCAGTGGGATTTCTATTTTTGCGAAGCCTCAATCGTGTTAAGAAATATCATCGGTCATTCTGGAGTTCGCGACAATGGACCACGACGAACACTGACAGTAGCCACTTTTTATTCGACTTTTGATATCTTCTTGGTTGGTCGATCGAGTGAACGTATCCTGATGATCGGTGTGTAGTTCTAACTTCTGGTGATGCATGCGAGTTCTTTCCGGTATTCAGCCCACGGGGCGATTTCATTGGGGCAATTACTTCGGCGCGATTCAGCAATACATCGCCTTGCAAGGGAACGAGCAATCGTTTTATTTCATCGCAGACCTTCATGCACTGACGACCGTCCGTGATGCCAAGGCTTTGAAACAGAACGTGACGGATGCCGCGCTGGATTTGCTTGCACTCGGCCTGGACCCCGCTCGCGCGACACTGTTTCGGCAATCGGATGTTCCTGAAGTGACAGAACTGATGTGGCTATTGCTGACGGTCACTCAGTTCAGTCTGCTGGAGAAATGCACTTCGTATAAGGACAAGGTTGCTAAGGGAATCGCCCCGGATGCGGGGTTGTTCACGTATCCCGTGCTGATGGCCGCAGACATCCTGCTGTACGACAGTGACGTAGTGCCTGTCGGAGCCGACCAGATCCAGCACCTGGAAGTGACTCGCGATATCGCTCAGCGATTTAACAGTACGTACGGCGGCGAATTTCTGCATTTGCCCACAGCTCGCGTTCTTAAAGAAGGAGCCAAGGTGCCGGGGACCGATGGTGAAAAGATGTCGAAAAGTTACGGCAACACGATCGAGATCTTTGAGCCGGAAAAGTCACTGAGAAAACGGATCATGTCGATCAAGACCGATTCGTTGCCGATGGAAGCACCGAAAGATCCAGAAACGTGCTCGGTCTTCGCCCTTTACCAGCTCTTTGCCTCACCAGAGCAGCAGGGAACACTGGCCGAACGGTATCGAGCGGGGGGAATGGGTTACGGCGAGGCCAAACAGGCAGTCTTCGACGCGTCCATGTCCTATTTCAACGCTGCCAGAACCAGACGAACGGAACTGGTCGCAGACCCCGCATATGTCGAAGGGGTCTTACAGGAAGGTGCCAGGAAGGCCAGAAAAAAGGGCCAGGAAGTCCTTAAGCGAGTCAGACAAGCGTGCGGGTTGCTAGCCCACGCAACAGACGCTTCGTTTAACCCGTAGCCAGCGGCGCAGGAGAATCGGCGTTCAGCCGATCTCTTCGGAAGTTGCCGTGGCGTCGACTTTTCGCAAAGCCCGAGCAAGAAATGACGCCTCGGTTGACGTCAGATTTGCCGGTTTGTCCCCGCTTCTCTGCGAGGCGCGGTTAAACGATGTTTCTGGGGTCGACAGTCTACTTTCTTGCCTGAAGGGCGCCCCAGAACTGCTTGGAGTCGGGTGTGACCAGTTCGCCGAATGCACGGACGATTGTTTCACGTCCGTAATCGAGGCCGTCAAACAGAGACGATTCGTGTGTATCTGTCGGACCAGACGTGGTAATTCCAAGCCAGAGGAATTCAGGATCGGTCTCGTCCAGCAAGGGGACTTCATGGCTCAGTTCGATCGTGATCGTTCCCCGTTCCACTTCCAGTGGAAACTGCCAGCGACCGACAAAACCATCCGATTCGATTTTCAATTTGTTCAATGGGTTGGGTTGCCACAGTCGAAAAAATGTCCAGTCGGCGGGTGAGGACCAGACGGTCCCTTGTGGAATCCGATTGACGTAACTGATGGACCACTTCGTCGGCAAACCAAGTTTCGGCATGACATCGCGGACCGCATCCAGCGTGGCGACAAAACCATCCCGGATCGCCTCGTAACGCGGGTACATGCTTCCATCATACCCAAGCCAGCCAAACCGAAATCCGTTGCGACTGAACCGGATCGCGCGATCTCCGATGCCATTGCGCAGCTGCCGCTCGGCTTGAACGGGTTCTGACGAATGACGTTCGGCGGAGCCTATTGATCGCCATTCAGCTGGCCATTCGGGCCCGAGTCGCTCGCGCCAATCGGACGCCGGGATTTCATTAAAACTTGTGGGAGGTGCGAACTCCACTCCCAGCCAGACTTCGATGAGTGGCGGGTGGGCATATTCCTGAGGCTGTTCAGAAGATCCGAATCGATACCCGGTTCGTAGTGGAGTCAATGTTGGCATAGCGGCACCGCGTTAAAGGCGAGCGAAAAAACAAAATCCACGCAGAAGATCAATCAGGGTTGGCCACCCGAATAGTTTACTCGAATCTGGATGACACATAACAGAATGGACAGCGCGAATACATTAATCAAGTGAAATCTGGGTTCGCTTTGATTCCGATTATGACAAGCGGTCAAGCTGTTCGCTTTCGTAGCATGGGCTTCGGTCCGTGCAGGTTTTTGTTCAGCGAAAGTGACGACCTCAGTTCGGGGAAATCACACCGAGAATTCATTTTTGAATTCTGATCGGAAGCCTCGATCATGCATCCTTATTCCTGCCACAGCGATTCGACCATCAGGTGCTGAGCATTCGATGTGTCAATTCGTTGTCGTGGTAAGCGGTTGCCACGGCCGTCGCAACCGCCGTCACAAGCTCCCGCTTGGTGACCGGTTTCTTCAAGACCGTGAAGGCTTGTGCTTCAGCGGCATCGTCACAAAGTTCGGTCGTGTAATCGGCCGTGATCAAAATGCAGGGCGCGATAATATGAATTTCTTTCAGCTGCCGTAGTGCTTCTAGTCCTGTCAGTCGCTGCATATGCATATCGAATAACGCCAGATGCACGTCTTCATGTGCCGCTCGTTCAAGGGCTTCTTCGCCCGACTCGGCTTCGATCAAACGAAAAAACGGTTCGAAGATTTCACAAAGTGTACTTCGAAAGGCGTCGTCGTCGTCGGCGATTAACAGTTGGTACTGTTCGACAATCATGGGCTTTCACCGCAAAATTGAAGGATCACAATTCAGTTTCCCAGCGTTCCAGCTTCCTACGGGTTAACAGAATCTTCACTGCTGGTCAATCGGAATAGGCAACCAGGATTCATCGGCGAAATCCAGATGACGTCTGACGTCTCTTTCAGGCGTTCCGGCACCGCTGAAGAAATATTAGCAACAGCTTAAGCGCTTTCTAGCCCCTTTTTCAGGAGCAGCTGTTGTAAAAACCGTTTCAAAATCGCGGCGTGACCAGTCTCAAGATCTGTCGTTGCTGTCACAAGCGTGATCGTCGATTGCTGAAACGAAAACAAAATCTGTTCAATCACGGTTTTTTGCTGCTCGAGTTCTTGAAGATAACGAATTGCGAATTCTTCGATTCGACTCGGATCGGCATGGAACCATTTCCGCAATTCGTTCGACGGAGTGAAATCTTTGGGCCAGAGATCAATCCGGGCAACCTCTTTGGACACCCCTCGCGGCCACAAGCGATCAACGAGCAATCGGTCACCGTCGTCGTCAGCGGGCTCGTCGTAGACACGTTTCAATCGAAGTTCAATCGGCAAGCGTATGCTCCACGTTATCAACCACCCAACCCGGCTCCGCCACCCATGCAAATCTCTTCACCCGTAAACCGTCCATGCGCAGCAATAAATAACGCTAACTCAGCGACCTCCACAGGATCGTTCATTCGGCCATCCAACGCAATTTCATTGACAGCGGCGTGAACCTGTTTCGGCTGGAGATCCATCATGACCGTTTCGGTCGGACCCGGAGAGATACAGTTGATTCGCACCTGATGGCTGCGAAGTTGCATCGCCGCCGCATTGACAAATGCCGCCAGTCCTGCCTTAGTTGCGTTATAGACAGGATTCACTCTTGAGCCTGATCGAGCCTTTGTTCCGGCAATCGACCCCAGTACAACGATACTGCCGCGCCGCTTCGATCGCATTCGTTCTGCCGCCGCCTGAACGCAGTAGAACGCCCCGTTCAGATTGATATCCAATGCTCGGTTCCACAGGTCTGGCGTTGTCTCCGCGAGAGGCTCGATGTTGAGAATGCCTGCGGCATAAAATAGATAATCCAGTCCGCCGATTTTCGTTTCAATTTCCGTGAACAGATCAGACACGGCGGATGTGTCGCGAACATCAAGCTTTCGTTTCCACAATGTCGTTGTTCTCGATGTTTCCGGGATCGCGTCAAGCAGTGTCTGATTCTGATCCGCGACAACCAGATTTAACACCTCGCCTTTCAGCAGTCGGACGATGGCCCCACCGATCCCACCCGCCCCGATCACAACGGCAGTTTGATTCTGGTAACGCTCGGAAATTCGCGTGAACACTGATCGGCCCCCCCCTCAGGCTTGAGTTCGCGGTTGATTCACGAATGAAACCAACTCGGCTTCCAGCTTTTTCACGGCCGCCTCGAGGGCCAAAAACGTTGCTTCTGCATCAACCAGTTGTCCATCGTGGCCCATCTTTTCGAGTTTGAATGCTGCATTGACGGCGGCGGGAGCGTAAAAGTTGACCAGGGTCCCTTTGATATCGTGACTCGACCGGTTTAACGCTCGAGCATCGTTTTTCGCGATCGCATCCTGGACCGCTTTGAGAGAACTGGGAATCACCGATCCGAATAGTCTTACCAGTTCCTTCAATTCCTCAAGATCATAATCGACGCTTGCCAACACTTCGTCCGAATCAAATGAAAAGGTCCTGGGATCGACGATGAAATCATGGCTTTCCAGGCTCGGCGGCGGAGCGGTCACTGTCTGTAATGCTTCCAGCAGTTCCGGGATTTTGATCGGCTTGGAGATATAGCCGTCCATTCCTTCGGCCAGACACCGTTCCCGATCTCCCTTCATTGCATTGGCAGTCATGGCAATGATCGGCAAATGCGCGCCCGTGGTTTTTTCAAGGGATCGAATGCAGGCCGTCGTTTCGAAGCCGTTCATCTCAGGCATCTGGACATCCATCAGGACGACATCGAATTTTCTTGATTCGAGAAGTGTCAGTGCCTTTTTTCCATTCTCCGCCACTTCAACGTTGTGGCCTTGTCGCTCGAGGATTCGAACGGCAACTTTCTGGTTGACCACATTATCTTCGGCCAGCAGGATTCTCAGGTTTTTCCGATCACCTGGAACGGGGGCTGAAACGATCGGTGAAATTGGACTGGACAGATTTTCCGACAAACGAGCGACTCCAAGAGCATTAAGGATCGAATTCAAAAGTCTGGCTTGCATTACCGGTTTGACCAGATGGCATGCAATTCCCAGTTCGCGACAGCGAGCCGTTTCGCCGGTCAATTTGTCTGAGGTCAGCATCATCACGACAGGCTTTGAAAAGGAATCGTCTCGATGGATCTGTTCAATCAGGGAAAAGCCGTCCATTTCCGGCATGACGCAATCGACAATAATCAGTTGGAAATACGACTTTGTCTCGGTGGTTTGGCGCAGGGCAGCAAGCGCCCCCTTTCCGCTGGCTGCCAGTGTCGGTTTCATGCCCCACCGTTTCAGCATTTCATCAAGAATGCGTCGATTCGTGGCGTTGTCGTCGACCACCAGCACGGACAAGTCTTTCAGATGGTCCAAGTGCAATCGGTCGTGGTGTTTTGGTTGTGTAGCGGAAATGCCAAGACTGACGGTAAAGTGGAACGTGCTTCCATGTCCGACTTCACTCTCAACCCAGATCCTCCCCCCCATCAGCTTGACGAGTTGTGCTGAAATCGTCAGTCCCAGTCCCGTCCCGCCATACTGGCGATTGGTTGAACCATCCGCTTGAGAGAACTGATCAAAAATTGTCTCAAGTTTCTCTTCGGGAATTCCAATCCCGGTATCAATGACTTTGAAGTGCAGCGCGGCGTTGTTGCCCTTGATTGATTCGATCGAGACTTGAATTCCAATTTCGCCCGTTGTCGTAAACTTTAAGGCGTTACCGACGAGATTGACCCAGATTTGACGAAGCCTGACGGAGTCGGCAACCAGGATATCAGGGATCTCGCTGGCAATCTCGCAGGTGAGTTCCAGACCTTTTTGATGAGCTCGCAAGGCCAGGGGCTTGAGTGTATTGTCGAGCGTTTCACGCAAGTCGAATTCGACGGGGTCGAGATCGAGCTTCCCCGCTTCGATCTTGGAAAAATCGAGGATGTCGTTAATCACGGTTAATAATGTGTCTGCTGAAACCTTCACTGATTCCAGGTATTCCCGCTGATTTGCCGTCAGCTCCGTATCGAGAGCCAACTCAGTCATGCCGATGATCCCGTTCATGGGCGTCCGGATTTCGTGGCTCATATTCGCAAGAAACTCACTTTTTGCACGACTTGACGCTTCCGCACTCGCCTGAGCCTGTCTGACGACTTGCTCGGCCCATTTGCGATCGGTGATGTCGCGAGTCACTCCCACGAAGTGACTCAGTTTCCCCTGTTCGTTCCACAGCGGAGAGATTGTCAGCTCGTTCCAGAACGTGTTTCCATCTTTGCGGTAGTTGAGAATCTCACCAGAAAAATGATTCGCGTTTTTGAGTGCCAGTCGGATCTGATTCACCGTTTGCTGCTCGGTGAGCGGCCCTTGCAGAAATTTGCAATTCCTGCCGAGGATTTCAGGGATGCTGTAACCAGTAATGGACGAGAACGCTTCATTGGAAGACAGAATCAGCCGGTTTGCATCCGTGATAATCACCCCCTGAGAAATAGATTTTAAAGCCAGGTCACTCACTTTCAGGCTTTCCTCAGCCTTTCTCCGTTCGGTAATGTTTTCGTGGACGACAACAACCCGTCGATCGCCGTTAACTCCGAAACCGGTGACTCGAACAATGAACCATCTCTCTTCCTTCGGACTGTGGCAGGGATATTCGAGGCGAAACTCATTGGTCTCTCCTGCCATCACGGCTCGGATCCCGCCAGCAACAGCCGCTGCTTCCTCGGAATTCCTGCCCCGACTCCGTTCACAAACACTTAAGTAATTCGCCCCGACATCAAGGCCAGCCGTGTTCTGTGAGTTGCAGCGGGCAAATCGTTTCCACGCATCGTTGACTTCGACAATCCCACCTGATTCGTCCAGAATCGCGATGTGAGCCGTCAGAGCGTCGAGTGTATTTTGCAGAAATTGCGCCGAAGTCATGACCATGCTGGTCGTCCTGCTTTCCCGATAAGTACGATCAACGCAGAAACCTGGACCGGCGGTTTCGATGAAAAACCGAAGCTCAGAACGGCGGCGATGTGAATGTTTATTGAAATAAATCGTAGGCGTTTTGTGCCGTACTTCAAGGCGAGCGTTGCTTTGCTTGAGTGACAATCGGTATTTCGAATCGTCTGTTGAAACAACCATGATCCTCCAACCCGTAAATGGGCTATAATGGACAGGTTTAGCATTCGTTGTTTGAAACGTGCAGCAGTCTTTTGTTTCTCAACAAGAAAATTAGAACCAGTTCCATGGCGTGCCAATTGATTCCGACGCTGCCTCGACCGGTGGCGTGGCCAACACCGCAAGCGTCAGGCTGGGAAAGGGCACACGCAAAATCGGCCAACAAGTCGACCCACCAAAAAACAGAAGAGGCCGCTTCTTAATC
This sequence comes from uncultured Schlesneria sp., assembly GCA_903899985.1. Classification (GTDB taxonomy): domain Bacteria; phylum Planctomycetota; class Planctomycetia; order Planctomycetales; family Planctomycetaceae; genus Schlesneria. The sequence goes on along the minus strand of CAIULL010000164.1, from coordinate 91,242 downwards.
GTAAGAAACGGCCTCTCTGAGTTTTATCGTCGTCTGTTTCACAACATCGACTTGCGTTTACTTTTTGCCAAGGAATCGGCGATAGCCGACCAGTCCAACGATGCCTGTGAAGAGCGTGATCATTGTGGACGGTTCAGGCACGGGGCTTGGCGGCGGAGTTACGTTGCTGCTGATGTCGAAGACCAGCGACTTCGGATACGTTCCGGCGGGGCTGATGAAGGTGGTGTCGGTGCTGGTATTGTCAAGAACGCCATTGTTCAGCGTAATCTTGTCAATTTTATTGACGTCGATGAAGGCAGCGTAAAGGTTGCCGTCAGGTCCGACTGCCGTAAACCACTGATTTTTTGTGAAATTGAAGTTGCCGATGTTGTTTCCGGAGGCATCGTACTCATGGATGACGGACGGACCGGTGCCGGCCCCTAAGGTTTCGCTGACGAAGAAATTACCGGTATTCACGTCGGTTGAAACGCCGGCGAAACGGCCGCCACTTGTACCAGCCCCGGGTGCGACAAGCGTGGTTTTCGCTGAAAGATCAGAGTTGTACTGATAAACCCCGTCAGTACCCGTGGTTTTGCCGAAGTCGGCGATAATGTGGCCGTCGGCGGTTGCGGCCAGGCCGAAGAACGTCGTGGTTGTGCCGCCAACGACGGAGTTAAGGAATGCGCCTGTCGCTGCATCATAACGTTCGATCGAGTAACCGGTTGTTGCCCCGTAGGTTACGACATAAATGTTGCCATTCGCCAAGGTCAGGCCGATACACTGAGCTTGTGATTCACCGGAAATCTGAGTCTGGATTTCCAGATGCGAAGCGCCGGTCACCTTGTCAACAACGTTGATCGTACCGAAGGCGCCTGCGGCATACAGGTAATTGGCATCTACGGCCATCCCCTCCGCCGATCCGAGTCCGGTAGAGGACGACGTGTCATTAAGATTCCGAATTTGGGTGCCACTGCTGTCGAACACCGGCACATCGCCCTGAATGCTGGCATTCGTGACGCTGTACGTGCTGCGGTCACCGACGTAAAGCGGCCAGGCTGGTGCAGGTACGTTACCTGCACGAGCGGTTGCGGGGGCAAATGCGCCACCAATCAGAGCGATCGAAACGAAAGACTTCAACGCGTTGAACTTCATCAACTATTTCTTCCTTTGAAGGAAACAAAACAAGCGACGCCGAATGCAACGCTGCGATCGGTTTTTGTCGCTAATTGAAACGGTCTGATCGAAATCGATTGAGAGGCAAAGTATCGAAAGCCGCAAACGTAAGGGCTGGAATTCTATCTAATAGCCCATTAGAAATTGTGCTTTTGTTTCATCAACGTTTTGAAATGGCGGCGAAATCTAATTAAAGACAGTTGTCTTTGCAAGTGTTCAGTTTCGTAACGAATTGACGCGTTCAGAGAATCAAGAGTTTTCTGATTCGGTCGCGTTGGGATCGTTTCCACAAGCGGGAAATCCAGCGGCTCACACGGCGAACAGCATCAGCGAAGTGCCCGACACTGCCAGCCTCGGAAAACGAGTGTGCGATTTCATGGAGATAACTTTCCCAACGTATTGGGACGGACAGTCCGAAGGTATTCCGCGCAGGATCAATCAATGAAGACTGGCAGCCGTCGTCGAGAACAGCAAACTTGGGGTGGACGACGTGGCCCGCAAGTGAGGTAATCTGGCTGCAGGTCACATATCGAAGTACCAGAACGTTGGCATCGCTGTCGATTAAGATCGTGGAATCACGACTTTTAGTCCCGGTACAAATTCATCAGCTTCATCAGCGAAAAAGTATCGTTCGATCGGTAGGCTGATGTTGTGAATGAGACGTACAGGCATTCGCCGGGTTGACTTGATGACTGTTCTCCTTCACTTGATCGCGCATTGCTCCACAATTCCATCAATGAGAGCCGCTCGCTATGCAAAGACGAACTTTTCATGCAGTCGTTTTAGGTTCAGGCATCAGTTTGCTCGGCAAATCATTGGCTGGCCAGGTTCCCGGTCAAACAAACTCTGCGGGCAAGTTGCTGTCCGCCAAACCGATTGAAACCCGATTAAACGGAGCTGTCGCCTGGCGGGTTCGCTACATGTCAAAGGATATCCACGACGTCGCCCATGAAGTAACAGGGATGGTGATTGCCCCCGCGAAAAAGGGTAAAGATCGTCCGATCGTTACGTGGTGCCACGGAACAACCGGACTGGGGGATGTCGCCTGTCCATCAGCGCAGCCCGATCCGGCGCGGGAGTTGACGGTCTACTTCAGCCCGGGGGCCACTCAACAGATCGATTATGGCATTCCGGGTGTCCAGGGTTTCATTGATGCCGGCTACGTTGTCTGTGCAACGGATTATCAGGGCCTGGGTAACTCGGAAATTCATCAGTACATGGTGAGCCCGACGAACGCGCGCGACGCGGTCTTTATCGCTCATGCGGCGAGGGAGTTTGAGACGGGAGCGGGAACCCAACTGCTTGCCTATGGCTGGTCGCAAGGAGGGGGAACCGCGGCCTCGGTGGCAGAGCTCGGTGATAGCGACTTCGGTATTCTTGAGCTGAAGGGAAGCGTACTGTTGTCGCCCGGAGTGGCGTACGTCGGGATCGAAAATCCCACAGGGATTGGAGCAGCTCTCGCGGATGCCAAGACCCCACCCGACTCGCACCTGTTGATGACACTTTGGGGTTATGCCGCAGCGTTTCCCAAACTGAATGCGGCAGATGTTTTCACGCCGTTCGGGATGCAACTGATGCAGGACTCGTGGAAAGTGCAACCTGTCCATCACCTGAACGACATGATCGCTCGAATGTTTCGGTTGAAAGGGGCGATCTTAAAATCGCCCCCTGAAAACTTCGATGCCTGGAAAGAGGCGATCAAGCAAGGTTCAGCGGGCCGGGTCAAACCCCGCTGTCCGCTGTTAATGTGTGTCGACGCATTCCAGGGTGGTACGGTGATTCCGGTCCCATGGCAGCACGCATACGCGAAGTCGGTCAAAGAATTAGGAGCCACGATCGAAACTCAAGAGTTTCCGCAGGACGACCATTTCAGTCTTCCGTTCTCAGTTCGTGACGTGGTTGCCAAATGGATGCAGAAAGCTCTTGGCACACGCCCATAACGATCCGAATCGTCTTGCCATCTGCGAAAAAGCAGCGTCCCCGAAGTTGACCACGTCCGTGGGGCGTCAGGAAATGAAAAATCACGGTTCCCTGGTGACCTGACAATGGGGTAAAGCCTGACGAAGCAGTGCTCGTCCTTCTGGAGTGGTTTGAGTACCATCGAGATTAATCCCGATGAGGTTCGACATTCCGATAAGATGCTTAAGCCCTTCATCGGTGATTTGTGTGTTGGCGAGATCAAGATCCATAAGGGACGAAAGTCCTTTTAAATGACAAAGTCCGGCGTCACTGACTTGGGTACCGCTCAGGTTGAGGCTACCCACGTTCGTCAGGCCTTTCAAATGTTCTAACCCTGCGTCAGTCAGTTGAGTTCCTTGTAGATCAAGAGTTTGTGGAATGTCGTCGAGAGTTCGTTTTAATCCCTTGAGTCGCACGATCTGCTTATCGGTGATCATTGGGCCAGTCAGGAAGACGAATTCGAGCCAGTTTAACGCTGCGATTTCTGAGACTAATTCCGCAGGAACGGGCTGAAATACTTTCGCAGCAACTTCGTCTCCTCCCAGTGTGATTCCCGTAATACGCTGCAAGTTGTCAGCGTAGGGAATTCGATAGACCCAACGCGGGCCACGGCGTTGCCATTCAACTCTGCCGCCGAGGTCTTCCACCTTGCTGGCAACCCAATGCTCCCGTTGAACCGGAAGCACGAAGTTCAACCAGAATACCGTCAACTGAATGACGGCGATAAGCACCAGCGCGATGATGATTCGTGCAAAATATGACCGACGGAACCACCTCGTAATCGATAGTTTGTGAGAAACGTTGTCCACGAAGTTGAAGTCCTGTTTGAATCAGGGGATCAGCAATTAAGTCAGCATTGAGAAAATAGGATTGGCCGACAGGAAACAGGAACATATTGGCATTGGAGCAATCAGAGCGGCCGAACTGGACCTGTCCCGGTGGTTCCGTTCCCCTGACCCATACGAGTTCGATGTAACCGTCAGAAGTCTGTTAGTCCTAACTTGAACGGGTCATTGGCATACCAAGTGCGATTAAGAATTCTGGCGTCGGCCTCCATGATCATCTCAATTGCATACGTAACGATCCCTTTCGCTGCGAGCAGTCTTTCCTCTGATTGTCGTCCAAAGAAGCGGCTTATCGGTTTCACTTCGAACAACCAACAGTTCTCGATTGGGAACGCCCAAACATTGACCGTGACCGTAACGCCGTCAACCAAAACGTCAAAAGCCCATCCCCAATCTTCCATCAAGGGGTCGCGTTGGTGCTGAATTCGGTCCATCAGCAGAAGCCGAATATAAAACCATCCGGCGCAGTCGCCGCCAACGCTCCAATTATCGATATCTTCGTCCCGCTGACGAAACACGAACAAGTCGGTTTTAAACAGCACGAAGCTTCTCACGTCTGACACCAAGTGTGTGTCTTTCTTGCCGGCGAACGTTATCGGTCAGCCGATTTTACTCCAGCCGACCCCATCGATTGTTTATTCAATCACGGTACACGAATCGCAAAAGTGAGACAAATTCGATCACGAATGCCTTTTACAAGCCGTGGCCACTTTTCATCTCAAGGATGCGGATTAAATTCAATAAGCTCGTGGGCCATCGAAGTGGTGATCACAACGCCGCAATTATCGCACACGCCATTGATGGTCCACGAACCGCATCTCACGCAATGGAAATCGCTGATTGACATTGTTGCCGGCTGTGCGTTCTCGTTTGGACCCTGCTCGACAAACTTTCGAAACCGATCGCTAAGATGGCGGCTGAAAAGGGCATCAGAACTGCGGCAGCGAAGTTCTCCACCGGTGTCATCCATCAGTTCTGAGCCGCAGTAAGGACAATACATTTTCTTTCACCCAACAATAAAACCAGCGAATATTTCGACGTTCAGCGAGCCAGGGTAAACGCAAATAGGCAAAAATCTAATCAATTTCTGCAAAGGAAGGATGAGCATTAAATCGAGCCGATCCTTGAATAATGCGAGCCGGAACGAGGCATGGACGTCAAAACGATCCCGACCAACAGCGAATCAGAATCATTTCTCAAGCTTTGGAATATTCGCCACGATGTCTCCTAGTTGCGACTGGTAAAAGTAATCGTCCGGAAGTTCAAGTTCGACAATTCCGGCGTCAATCGCTTTTTGAAAATACGGTCTTGCCGTTTCGTAGCCCGGGACCAGCAACCGCATAATGATCCGGTTCACTTCGTTTGCCGAGAATTCCCCCTCTTCAACGAATGAAAGTAATCGTACCAATCCATCGGGTTCGAGCATCCAATGTAAAGGGACATCTGAAAGGCCCGCTCCGTCCCTGGAGAACTCCTCCCTTTCGTCCGGACCGCAACCGTTCGGCAGTCCGAGCGGACTCGCATGGTTGACATGGACAATTCGCAAATCCCGCCCTGTGCCATGACCATCTTTCGAGCGAATCAGCCATTGCAGTAATCCGTGTTCAGGCTTTGCAATGGCCTGGCCGCATTGATCGCAACGCCACGGACCGAGGCTCAGCTCCACATCATCGCTGCTGTTCAGAAGCGCCAGCGGCGAATCAATATGTGTTGTCAGTAGCGCGTCAACTTCAACCCCGGCAGACTCCAGAATCGCCAAACTTTTTCTCAGGTGTTTATGCAGGCTGTCCTTTGTGAGCATCTGATCGATTGCACGTTCAGGAGTCCCGAACGTATCGCTCATTTGCTGGTAGCGGTCCATCAGTCCAGCGACACTGCCCCCCTCAAGGCCGAGATACATGAGTGTGGCCAGCATGTAAATCTCAGCCGCTTTAAGAGGTTTTAGAAATACCCGCAGATCCTGTTCGATCAATTGCCGCGCCGCGCGATCCCGTGCCTCGCTGGCCTGTTGCGCTAACTCAAGAACCCGCTGAACAATGTTGGAGTACTGCATTATGATCCTTATTCGATTTCCCCTGCGAATTCCAATTTTACGCGAAACGGTGATGAGTTGGGAAATCCAAGTACCGGTTGCTCCCTTTTCGGCATGGTCTCGTGTGATGTTAGCCGTTTGTATGCGGTCCAAGTCTGACCGATGAATGAAATGACGAACTGATGAATACTGACAAAGACGTTGGTCTTATCGGGATGATATGACGTATGGGACTTATGAGCGGATTTCGAGACACAAGTACGCAGAGTTCGCGAAGGGGTTCCTCCAGTCAAGGAGTTTTGAATTCTTTAATTGGCGTTGGGGTTCCGTTGCGCTTTGCATTTGCGAATTGGTTTGCGGCCATATACGTTTGTGTTTCGTTGAAACGAACGGTGTAGAAAATGGACAACCTGTGATCGAAATCGATGCGGACATCGCTGTTGTGGGAGCGGGCTTTAGTGGTAGCCTGATCGCCATGCTGCTGCAACGCATGGGCTTGCGGCCCGTGCTGATTGACCGGGGGACTCATCCCCGGTTTGCCGTTGGGGAATCGTCGACGCCCGTGGCGAACCTGATCCTGGAAGGGCTGGCACGTCGTTATGATTTGCCCCGGATCGCTCCGCTGGCCAATTACGCGAGCTGGAAGCGGACCTATCCTGAGATCGTTTGCGGACTGAAACGAGGCTTCAGCTATTTTCATCATGTATTCGGTCAAGACTTCCAACCTCGATCTGATCGAGCGAATGAACTGCTCGTCGCGGCGAGTCTCACCAATGAAGACGCCGATACTCACTGGCTGAGATCCGACTTTGATAGTTTTCTGGCTGCCGAAGCGGTTCGGATGGGGATTCCTTACTTTGATCAGACTGTCATCGATCAATTGACCCCGCGAGGTGCCGGCTGGGAACTCAAGGGACGATCTGAATCCACACAAGAAGCAATCCATCTTCGAGCGGATTTTTTGATTGACGCCTCCGGAGAAGGGGGCTTTTTAGCGAAAATGCTTGGGGTCGAGCCGCATCGCGATGACATGAAGACGCGATCACGCGGGCTGTTTTCGCATTTCACCGATGTGGCTCGATGGGGCGATCTTTATGCTGATCGAGGAGGAGACATCAGCGGGCATCCTTACCCCTGCGACGATGCGGCCTTGCATCATGTGTTCGATGGGGGTTGGATGTGGGTGTTGCCGTTCGATAATGGAGTGACCAGTGCCGGGTTCGCACTCGATCCCGACCGGTTCCCTCGCGAAACAACCGGCAGCCCTGAGGCTGAATGGGCTGCGATGATGGCTCGTTTGCCGGCCGTGGCAGAACAGTTCGCAAGCGCCAGGCCGATCGTCCCGTGGCGTCAGACCGGGCGGATGCAGCGCCGACTGAGTCGGTCTGCGGGGCCGAACTGGGTGATGCTTCCCAACACCGCTGCGTTTCATGATCCGCTGCACAGTACTGGAAACACCTTTACGCTGATCGGGATCGAACGATTGATGGACATGTTCGAACGATGCTGGGGTCGACCCGAACTGGCCGACGAACTTCGGAAATACGATGCTCTGGTTCAGAAGGAAGTGGAATTCATTGACCTGATCGTCAGTGGCAGTTTTGTCGGGTTCCGGCAGTTTGAGCGGATGATTGCGATGTCGATGTTTTACTTTGCCACGTCAATCTTTTCTGAGGAAGAGCGTCGAGCGGGTCGGGTGGCGAAAGGAGCGGCATTTCTCAGTGCCGATCGACCGGAACTACGTGCCGCTTTGAATCGGGCTGTGAATGATATTGGCGATCCGACAGTCTCGTCAGGCGATTTTACGGCGAGAATCAGTGAGGCAATCAAACCGTTTAACCGAGTTGGATTGTGTGATCCGCTGCGGCTGAATATGTACCCGTATGAGTTCAAATGAATTGTCGCTGGGTTTTGAGGGGCAGCGATCCGTCCTATGCAGCAATCAATTGATTAATCGACTATGATCTCGAAGATGGATTAAGGCTGGCGGATGAAGCAATGTCTCAGACGGATTGAGGCAAGCAGAGCGGTGTTAATCATTGAGGGTTCACGCTGAAATCTGAATTCGGCAGTCATTGAATGCGCCAATCGTTCGAGGAGAACGAAGATGCGGTTTGTGGTTTGGATCGGCCTTGTCATCGGGGGAATTGTTTGTCTCGGCGATTCGTCGAGCGCACAAGGCGTTCGCGGCCGGCTGTTATTTCCCATCGATAACCGAGTCACCGCCGAAATCGATCGCGGTCTGCAACAGGCACTCGATGAAGCTCAAGTTTTCATCGAGCAAAAGCAATTTGCTCCTGCGGTGATGCGTTTGCAGATGGTCCTGGATCATCCCGAAGACTATTTTCTGGAGAAGGATTTCCGGTTCAGGAAACCCGTTGGAGCTCGAGCCCAGGCCCTGCAGATGTTAGCTGACCTTCCGGCGCAGGGGCAGGCTGCTTATGAGCTGCACGTGGGTGGTATCGCTCGCGATCTTTTCAAAGAGGCTCAGCTCACCAATGACATTGAAAAGCTGTCTGACGTCGCCTCCAGCTATCAAACGACATTGGCCGGACTTGAGGCGCTGCAGCAGTTGACCAGTCTGGCTTTTGACCATGACCGCCTGATCGAAGCGGGGTCGCTGTGCGAAACGATGTTGCGGCACCCGAAGTCAACAGGACCTCTCAAAGCTTCCTTGTTATTGCGGTCCGCGTTTGCGTGGTATCTGGCCGGCGAGTCTGATCGAAGTTTGGCGGCGCTCGCCGCATTAAATGAAGTGAATGACGATGTTGCCTGGCAGGTCGGCGGGCGTCCAATCACCCCTTTTAAAAACTTGCAGGAGGCTCCTGAATGGCTGGCGACTCATTTCGGTCCGGTACTGAGATCGAATGCCCGGACCGTGAACGAATGGGAATTGCCTCGCGGCGGTTTGACCGGCAATGAATCGGCCAGTCCGACAAGCCCCGTCGGCGGAGGTTTGTGGGCAATCTCCCCGCGACAATATTTGCGGTTTCACTCGGACGACGTGGTCAATCAGCAGCGGATTGAAGGATTCGACCAGCTAACCAACCAGCTCGAAAGAATGATGCGTGACAATAACCGGCTGACTCAACCCGCCGCGATCCCGGTGATTGTGGGCGACGTTGTTGTCTATCGCACGTTGAACGACGTCACGGCGGTCAGCTTGAAAACAGGTCGACTGTTATGGCGTTCGGCAACGACTGATGGAATGCTGGGATGGCTTTTCCAAAGTCCACTGGCCAGTTCCGACATGATTTCCGCCGCATCGCCAGTAACGTTTCGAGGATACCTTCGCATCAAGCTGTTTCGAGATCAGCTTTCCGGTTCGCTGACCAGCGATGGTCAGAACCTTTTTGCGATTGAGGAAACAGAATCTCAATTCAGCGCGTATCTTCCCCGCAGAAGCCTGCAGTTCGGGGCACAGACGATTTCCGATCCCGTGAACAAGCTGGTCGCCTACGACCTGAAAGGGGGACGACTTGTCTGGGAGATTGGCGGACAGAATGGAACCCCACCCATCGAATTTTCCGGGTTCTTCTTTGTGGGTCCGCCCCTTCCATATGCAGGACGTTTGTACTGCCTTGCCGAATCGAAAAATGAAATGCGGCTGGTCTGTCTCACTTCTGAAGAAAAGACGGCAAGACTGCAGTGGTCGCAGGCATTAATTACCACTGACCGAGCCTTATTCGGAGCACCTTTCCGGTCGGCGGGACTGATTCCCGCAGTCAATGAGGGACTGATGATCTGTCCCACCGCAAATGGTTCGGTCGTAGCTTTTGATGTCGTCCAGCGACAATTGAAATGGGGTTATTCGTACGATTCGCCGTCGCGAAAAAGCTTGCAGGGGGGTGGCGAAGTCGTCGGTGACGAAGAAACCGGTCGTTGGCTTGATAGTGGTCCCGTTCTGGCAGGTGGTCGCATGGTTTTAACGCCTCGCGATTCCAGTGAAATCCACTGTCTGAATCTGATCGATGGCACCTTAATCTGGAAGCGGCAGCGACAACAGGGGCTATACGTCGCTTGTGTGAATGGTGACCAGGTCATTGTCGTGGGACGCTCGCAAGTCGTGGCGTACTCATTGGCAGACGGTACTGACGTCTGGAATCAACCGACGGAAATTCCTGAACCGAGTGGACGCGGTGTCCGTATCGGTTCGCAGTATCTGCTGCCGCTATCAAGCGGGCACATCGCGACCCTCAATTTGAAGACAGGCCAGATTCTCGGACGGTCGAAGCTTCCCGGAAATCGCATCCCGGGCAACCTGGCTGTTGGAGAGGGGGCTCTCGTTTCGTGTGGAATTAATGACGTCGTTGGTTTTCGGTCACTTGCCGAGATTGACCAGCAGATCGAGCGTCAGTTAGACGTCGATCCCGCAAATGCGGAAGCGCTCGCGCTGCGAGGCGAATTGCGACTGCATCGTGGAAATGAGGGTGACGCGATCGACGATCTCCGTCGGTCCTTGAAGCAACAGCCTCAACTGCGAGTGAAGCGGATTCTGGTGGAAACCTTGGTTGATCGTTTTCGCAATGATCCACGTCAATTGCTGCAGTCTTCTGCCGAGCTGCAGTCACTTTCAGAAGATCCTCGACAACAGATCGAAGTCACGCAACTTCTGGTGTCGGCACTGAATGAAACTGGTGATCGCGTCGGTGCCGTTGCGCAGCTTTTTCGGCTGGCACTTACGATGCAGCTCCCCGACGAAATGGTTGCCAGCGGGCCTGATCATTTTGTTTCACTCGAGCAAAGTCTTCGCTCACAATTGTTCGCGATCTACGAAGCGGCCAGTTCCAGTGAGCGAACGGAAATTGCGAAAGTGTTTGGCCGGGAACTCGACGCGATTCTGGCGACCCCAGATCGAAATCACCGTCTGGTCAAGTTTGTGCGATTCACGATCGGGCACCCCGCTGCCGACGGATTGTTACTGCGGCTGGCTGAGTCAAATGAGGCGTTGCCCGTCGAGATGTCGCGAACAAAGCTTTTGGAGCGAATTGCGGGTTCCGAAAATAAATCAGTTGCTGCGGCGGCGGTGGCCGGACTGGCCTCTCGATTTCTGGCGTCGAGCGCCCCGAAAGAAGCCAGGCTCTGGATCGAGGAACTCGGTCAGCGTTTTCCCACAGAGACTTTACGCGACGGAAAAACCGGTCGGCAGTTGAGTGACGAATGGATGGTGAGAAACGATATTCGTCAGTCGACGGTGAACCGGTTAAGTTGGCCTCTTGGTGAAGTCGAAGTCAATCGGACCGAACATCATTTGACACAGGCAACATGGCCTGTTGATGTAGTCACGCATGTCGGCCAGTACTTTAAAGGCTGGACGTTCGAGACGGACGCCTTGGTCACGATGTTGACGGCGCGAGATCCGAATTTCAAAGTCGTCTGGCGGTTCCCGCTGGTGAATACGGCAAACGAACAGCGGATCCACCCCAGTCAGTTGCATATTCGGGGACGACGACTGGCGTTCTCGTCAGGGATGTGGCTGGCTGTCATGGAAGTTGCAGACTCCCAAAGCGAACCGCGTCTTCTCTTTGAAAAGTCGCTGCGGCCAAGTGCATTTATGGCGACCCGTCCGAACAATACGACGGTCGAACGCCGTCTGCTTCCGAACGGACGACGATTTCAATTGATGTACGACACTCGAGGCTCGGCGGGCTTTCTGATCGGACTGGCCGATGACGCCGTCTTTTATCAATTAGATAATCGCCTTTTCGCCGCCGATCCCGAAACCGGTCAGATTCTGTGGTCGCGAACGGGTTCACAATTTGCCAAGGCGGACGCAACAGCTGACAAATCGCTTGTCGTCAATGCGCCCGACAATGGTGCTTACCTGTTACGAACAATTGACGGAAAGATTCAACAACAGCATCGGGGAAACGCGAACGAGACACCGATCTGGTTTCGCGGGACGCGTCGATTAAGTTTGCACAATCAAGGTGCCGACCAGAGAATCTTCGAAATGCGAGATTTCGACGGCGATCGTGTGATCTGGCAATCGCAGCATCAGTCGACCAGTGTACCAAGCGTGATTGATGACGAAGATCTCGCGATCCTGGAACCGAGTGGAAAACTGACGGTACTGAAACTGGCTACGGGAGAAGTACGACTGACAACCGACGTCCCTGTCAAACGGCCACTTCGAGGGGTCGTCGTCATGGCGGCACAGCGCTGGGATGATCGGTACATCATCGTGGCGGGGGTCCAGTCAAAGCCACCGGATCAGCGTCGAGTCATTCCGCTGAATTTCGGATCACCAAAAGACTTTCAATCACCCCGGGAATTAGGTGCGCCGTCGAATGTGGCGTTTACGATCGATGGAATTGTTTGCTCGATCGACAAAAAAGAGGGGAAGGTGCTGTGGTCGGTGCCAGTCGCCGAGTTGGCCTTCGATACGGCGCAGCCTGCGAGTGTTCCCGTACTGGTGTTAGCGTCGTGGTTCGTTGACATCGATGCGCGAAATGGTTTTCCGCTGTCGCCAAAACTCTCGTCACTGATTCTCGACAAACGGACGGGGGCCAGGATTTACGAAAAGCAGGAAGCACTCGATCCGGGTGGCCGAGGTGTGCAATTCGTTCCTTCGATTGATGACCGGAAGTTGGTTGTCGATTTCTATCACTTTCAGTTAGAACTGACGTTTCCACCAACGAAATAGTGATGAAGCGTACGCAACGGAAACGACCATTTCACATGTCGTCGAAGGGGCTTTCAGCCACCGACCTCGATCTGTGGTGGAAGCGTTCAGCCTCTACCACTAATAAAACTTGGAGGCTGGAAGCCTCCGATACGGAAAATGTCGTCGAGGCTGGACGCCTTTGCGACGAGAACTGACAACCTCTTCGGGAAAATATGATGATCCACCGCTTGATTCTTGTTCCCATCCTTGCCTGTCTGATTTCTTTCCAGGTGGTCAATGCCGAATCACCTCCGCCAGAACCTGTCGGGATGAAAACCCTGTTCAATGGAAAAGATCTGACGGGCTGGGACGGTGACCCGAGACTTTGGAGCGTCAAAGACGGAGTGATCCACGGCGAGACGACACCCGAAGCGATGGCCAACGGAAACACGTTTCTGATCAGCAAAGACGCCCGGACAAAGGATTTCGATCTGCGTCTTTCGTTCCGATGTAATGCCACCAACAATTCCGGAATTCAATACCGATCAAAGCACATCACTGATGCAAACGTGAAAAACAACTGGGTTGTTCGCGGTTATCAGCATGAACTTCGCAATGAGGTCACCCTGCCCAATATTTCTGGCTTCATTTATGACGAAGGGGGAAAGCGGGGACGGATCTGCCTGGCTGGCGAGCAGGCCAAATGGGATAAAGATGGAAAGCACGTCATCAAATCCGATCTGATCGACCAGGCGAAGTTCCAGGCACTATTCAAACTCGACGACTGGAACGATGTGGTGATCATCGGGAAAGGGAACCGAATTCAGCATTTTCTGAATAACACGCTGATTCTCGATTTTACGGACGAAGACCCCCAGAACGCCTTCTCCGACGGGATCATGGCGTTGCAGTTGCACGCCGGAAAACCAATGTGGGCAGAATTTAAGAACATCCGGATCACCGAGCTGAAATAAAGACGATTTCGTAGACCGTCTTAAATGGGGCCGTCCCACGACTTCAAGGAACGTGGGAATTTCCTCGTTTAACCCGTAGCCATTGGCGCAGGTGGATCGGCGTCCAGCCGATCGCTTGGAACGTTGCCGCAATGCTGAGTTTTCGCAACGCTCCAACGAGGAAATGACACTTCGGTTGACGTCAAATCTGCCGCTCCGTTCCCGCTTCTCTGCGAGGCGCGGTTAAACGAAGATGACTCTGCCTCGTTTAACCCGTAGCCATCGGCGCAGGTGGATCGGCGTCCAGCCGATCTCTTGGAACGTTGCCGCACCGCTGAGTTTTCGCAACGCTCCAACGAGGAAATGACGCCTCGGTTGACATCAAATCTGCCGCTCCGTTCCCGCTTCTCTGCGAGGCGCGGTCAAACGAAGTCGTCGCATTCAACGTTTTGTCCCCGGTGATTTGCTTTTACTTCGGTAGAAATTCTTCCGCCAAAATGGCACCATTGGGTTTTCGGTGTTAGTTGAGGTTGGCTGCAAAAACGGCAGTTCGCGGCGCTGTGGTTTCTTCGAAATCCTTTGTTTTTGCCGTAAATCCTTTATTTTCAAGCCAATTCTACTACCGGAATGCGGTTGGCGCGGTCTTTGCATTTGAGGACAGGAACACCGTACTTTCCTGTCAACAATCCTCCTTTTACCAATGGAGACGGCAACTATGGCTATTCAAGAAAAAATCATCGGTATCGACCTTGGTACGACGAACTCCGTCGTCTCCGTCATGGAAGGGGGCGAAGTCAAGGTCATCGCCAATCAGGATGGCAATCGAATCACTCCGTCGGTCGTGGCATACACCGAAAAGGGAGATCGTCTGGTCGGTGACCCCGCCAAGCGGCAAGCGGTCACCAATCCCAAGAACACGATCTACTCGATCAAGCGGTTCATGGGACGACGACACAGCGAAGTCGAATCCGAAGAAAAGATGGTCCCCTACAAAATCGTCGGCGGGCCTGCTGAATACGTGAAGGTTGAAGTTCACGGCAAGACTTACACTCCTCCGGAAGTGTCGGCTCAGGTTCTTCGTAAGCTGAAAGAGGCTGCTGAAGCCTATCTCGGTCATACGGTCAGCCGCGCCGTGATCACCGTTCCTGCCTATTTCAACGATGCTCAACGCCAGGCCACCAAGGACGCTGGTGAGATCGCCGGTTTGAAGGTGGAACGAATTATCAACGAGCCAACCGCTGCGGCTCTGGCTTACGGATTGCAGAACAAAAAGAACGAAAAGATTGCGGTTTTCGACCTCGGGGGTGGAACGTTCGACGTATCTGTGCTCGAAGTCGATAACGAACTGGTTGAAGTTCTCAGCACCAACGGTGATACGCACCTCGGTGGTGACGACTTTGACGAAGTGTTGATCAAGCACATTGCCGACAAGTTCCAGGCCGAGCATGGAATCGACCTGCGTAAGGACGCGATGGCGCTGCAGCGATTGCGTGAAGCCGCTGAAAAGGCCAAGAAGGAGCTCTCAGGTCAACAGTCGACCGACGTGAACCTGCCGTTCATTACGGCGGACGCGACGGGTGCGAAGCACTTGCAGATGACCGTGACCCGAGCGGAATTCGAGCGGATGGTCGATCATCTGATCGAACGCTGCCGTAAGCCGGTTGAAAACGCGCTTCGCGACGCCAAGCTGTCACCCAGCCAGATCGACGAAGTGGTGCTGGTCGGTGGTTCGACTCGCGTGCCGAAAGTTCAGGAATTCGTCAAGAAGATGTTCGGCGGGAAAGAGCCTCACCGGGGTGTGAATCCTGATGAAGTCGTGTCCGTCGGTGCTGCGATTCAAGGGGGCATCATCTCGGGCGACGTCAAAGACATGGTGTTGCTCGACGTGACACCACTGTCGCTGGGTCTGGAAACCGAAGGGGGCGTGCTGACCGTCTTGATCGAACGTAATACCACGATTCCCAAGACGGCGACTCAGACATTCTCGACGGCGGCAGACGGCCAGACAGCGGTGACGATCAGCGTCTACCAGGGTGAACGTCCGATGGCTCGGGACAATCGGCTGTTGAATCAGTTCAACCTCGAAGGGATTTTGCCCGCTCCGCGTGGGACTCCGAAAATCGAAGTGACCTTTGACATCGATGTTAACGGGATCCTCAACGTCAAAGCCAAGGATCAGGCCACGGGCAAAGAGCATTCGGTGAAAATCGAAAACTCCAGCGGGCTCGATTCCGCCGAGATTGAGAAGATGAAAAAAGATGCCGAAGCCCATGCGGCTGAGGACAAACATCGTCGTGAACTGGCTGAGGCCAAGAACAAGGCCTCGACCTCTGTTTACGAAGTGGAAAAAATCCTGAAAGAGCACGGTGCGAAACTCGACGCGGCCTCGAAGGGGGCTGTCGAAGCGAGCATCGAAAAGGTGAAAGCTGCCGAAAAGGGAGAAGATATTGCTGCGATCAATTCGGCAGTCGACGGATTGCAACAGGCCAGCTTTGCACTCAGCCAGCACATGCAGTCTGCTGCGGGTGGGGCCGCTGCAGACGGCGATGCTGGTCCTCAGGCATCGGCAAACGGTGCCAAGGCCGATGAAGAAGTGATCGACGCCGAATTCGAAAAGAAGAGTTGATCCGTTTCAAGAGAGATTCAGACGAAGGGGAACGGCATATGCTGTTCCTCCCTCTGAATTTTGAATTCGACGACTAATGGGAGGGCGAGGCTCCCGCCGAGCCGCGAAGCGGCAATACGCATCGACTTGGCTCGGCTGGAACCTCGCTCTCCCATTGTAAAGTCTTAGTACGCAAACGATCGAAGTACCTGGCGAGCCGAGCGGCGTCAGCCCTCGGATTCTAACGCACATCAAGAATCCGATGGCCGACGCCGTTCGGCTCGCCTTTTTTTGGAGAGACGCATCATGGCATTTCGTCCCGACAAACTGACAGTGAAGGCGCAAGAGGCTCTTCAGTCCGCACAGCAACTGGCGGAATCGCAGGGGAACGCTCAACTTGTACCGCTGCATCTGCTGAAGGCCCTGCTCGACGAAAAGGAAGGGATTGTCCGGCCATTGATGGAGAAGATCGGGATCCGTGTCCCCCAGTTGCGAACGATCATCGAAGCCGATCTGAACAAGCTTCCGCGAAGCTCGGGCGGTGGTGGCCAGGTCGGTGCCAGTACGGCGATTCGTCAGGTACTTGACAAAGCGACCGAACTGGCGGACGGAATGAAGGACGCCTTCGTTTCCACAGAGCACCTGCTGATGGCGTTGACTCAAGTTGACGATCAGGCTCAACGAGTGTTGAAGCTGAACGGCGTCACTGAAGCGGACGTCATGAGTGCGTTGAAAGCGGTACGCGGCTCACAGACCGTCACGGATCAGAATCCCGAAGACAAATATCAGGCTCTCGAAAAATACGGTAAGGATCTGGTTGCACTGGCCCGTCTCGGCAAGATCGATCCTGTGATCGGCCGCGATCAGGAAATCCGTCGCGTGATCCAGGTTCTGTCTCGCAGGCGTAAGAACAACCCTGTCCTGATCGGCGACGCAGGGGTTGGAAAGACAGCCATCGTCGAAGGTCTTGCTCATCGGATCGTGATGGGTGATGTTCCACAAAACCTGAAAGACAAGACCGTGATTGCGCTCGACATGGGGGCACTGATCGCCGGGGCGAAATATCGTGGTGAGTTCGAAGATCGACTGAAGGCGGTGCTGAAAGAAGTCCAGGAAGCCCAGGGCCGGGTCATTCTCTTCATCGACGAATTACACACCGTCGTCGGTGCGGGTGCCTCGGAAGGAGCCATGGATGCGGCCAATCTGCTGAAGCCGGCTTTGGCTCGCGGCGAACTACACTGCGTCGGTGCCACGACGCTGGATGAATATCGTAAATCGATTGAAAAGGACCCGGCGCTGGAACGACGATTCCAGCCGGTGCTGGTCAACGAGCCCAGCGTGGAAGACACGATCTCGATCCTGCGTGGTCTGAAGTCGCGGTATGAGTCACATCACGGTGTCCGGATCACCGACGACGCCTTGATCGGCGCGGCGACGTTATCCGATCGCTATATCAACGATCGGTTCCTGCCCGACAAAGCGATTGACCTGGTCGACGAGGCGGCAAGCCGGCTGCGGATGGAAATGGATTCGATGCCGACCGAGATTGACGAGGCGACTCGCCAGTTAACGCGTCTGCAAATCGAAGCCGCAGCCCTTGCGCAAGAGTCCAGTGCCGACAGCAAGACTCGACTACATGATCTGCGTCGGCAAATCGCTGATCGCGAAGAGAGTGTGAACTCACTCAAGGCACGCTGGCAGACGGAAAAGGATGCGCTGGTCTCAATCCGTCCGCTGAAGGAAGAGATCGAAAGGTTGAACACAGCGTACGACCATGCCTTCACCCAGGCACAGCGGACGAATTCCAACGAAGAGTACATCAAGGCACTGGAAGTCCAGAAACAGCTGGATGAAGCCAAAAAGAAGCTGGCCAAGGCCGAGCAACGTGCCGCTCAGCTTGGTGATCCAGGTCAACGGCTGTTGCGCGAAGAAGTGACGCAGGAAGACATCGCCAAGGTTGTCGGCACGTGGACCGGTATCCCCGTGTCGCGCTTGTTGCAGACCGAAAAGACCAAACTGCTTGAAATGGAAGATCACATCCATCATCGGATGATCAACCAGCAAGAGGCGGTCACAGCGGTGGCGAATGCGGTCCGTCGGTCCCGTTCGGGTTTACAGGACCCCAATCGACCGATCGGTTCGTTCATCTTCCTCGGACCCACTGGCGTTGGCAAAACGGAACTCTGTAAAGCACTCGCCGAATTCCTGTTCGACGATGAACGGGCCATGGTCCGGATCGACATGAGCGAATTTATGGAGAAGCATTCGGTGGCCCGGCTGATCGGTGCACCTCCTGGATACGTCGGCTACGAGGAGGGGGGCAAGCTGACCGAAGCGGTTCGCCGTCGTCCCTATTCGGTGCTGTTACTGGATGAAATCGAGAAGGCGCATCGAGACGTGTTCAACGTCCTGCTGCAACTGCTCGACGACGGACGGCTGACGGACAGCCATGGCCGCACCGTCGACTTCACGAATACGATCGTTGTGATGACGTCGAATATCGGCAGCCAGACGATCATGGATCTGGCGGGTAAAGAAGACGATAAAGAGATTGAGCGTCGAGTCCTTCAGGCATTGAGAAAAGAATTCCTGCCCGAGTTCCTCAATCGTGTTGACGAAGTCATCGTGTTCCATCCGCTGACGCGAAACGAAATCCGACAGATCGTTGACCTGCAACTCGTTCGGTTGGAAAAACGTATCGAGGACAACGGCTTTACACTGAATGTCACCGATGCGGCTCGAAAGCAACTTGCCGAAGAGGGTTACGATCCGGTTTACGGAGCTCGTCCGCTGAAGAGAGTGATCCAGCAACGCCTGCAGAACGAACTGGCCAACGCGATCCTCAGCGGCCAGTTCGCCGACGGAGATCGAATCACCATCGACGTGCAGAACGGAGATTTTACGTTCGGTGGCAAGAGCGAGGAATAGAAATGGATTCTTCGTTTTCTTCGTTAGCCCGACGCGCAAGCGAGGGATCTTACGGTGTTCTCCACGTTTGGCGGTGAAAACGAAAAATAGCAGCGGATTGCGCGATGGTCAGACTAAGGCGTTCTGAAAATACGGTCGCTTTCGCCGAGA
Source organism: uncultured Schlesneria sp. (assembly GCA_903899985.1). Classification (GTDB taxonomy): domain Bacteria; phylum Planctomycetota; class Planctomycetia; order Planctomycetales; family Planctomycetaceae; genus Schlesneria. The sequence goes on along the minus strand of CAIULL010000164.1, from coordinate 72,011 downwards.
GTGACCGTAATTTTCGATAAGGAATTAGACAATCCTTCCAGTGGTAGTAGAATGGGACGATCGTCGGGTAAACGTTGCGCACAAGAGGTAATCTTGGATGACCACGGTAGCTATCCTTCCAGTTGAGACAACGCAGGGAACTCGATCCTACCAGGCATTTTCCGGGCAACGGCTGTGCTGAGGGAACAACAGCCGGAGCTGCGTTGGACGCGCTTTCGCTTCGGTTCCCGGAACTGGCGGATGAGCCAATGATCGTCGTCCAGCGTTTTCGCCCGGACCAATTCTTTTCCGCTGCGCAACAGCAACGGTTGCAGGAGTTGATGCATCTCTGGCGCGAGGCGCGTGATACGTGTCAGCCGTTGTTACCGTCTGACCAGGAAGAATTGGATTCTTTGATCGATGCGGAGTTGGTTGCGAGCGGTCAGCGGCATTGATTCTGGTCCAACATCACGGCGTTCTGATCAGCGACTGTCGTCAACCCTTGGTGAAGCGACATGTTCTAGATCTTGCGGCCCAAGGGGCCAGAAGTTCCCATAGCCAGGGTCGGAGGTCTTCCGGAGGCCCTGGTACCGAACAATGGTCAAGATAAAAGGCCTGTAGGGCCGACAGTTTCCTCGAGACATCAGGCACGATTATTGAAGCGTGCCGGTGACAGAGTGCAACCGAACGGCCGGCCCTTCAGGCCTCTTTTCATTTTGTTGACCACTCACCAGGGCCTCCGGAAGACCTGCGACCCTGGCTATTCGAATTACCGGCCCCGTTGGGCCTGAAAGAATGCGGTCTGTTTTTGGCGAGTGGCATCAAGCGCTCTACAATCGCTACCGCTGCTCTCGTGGTCAGCGTGCGGATTCAGCTAACTGGCAAACGAAATAAACGCCGAGCATTTGCCGTTGTCGCACCGGCGATTTCCTCTTTCGAGACTCCGCGAATCTCGGCGAGGCAGGCGGCGGTCAGCCGGACGTGAGCCGGTTCGTTCCGCTTGCCTCGAAATGGAGTCGGGGCCAGGTAAGGTGAATCGGTCTCAATCAGCAGTCGATCCAATGGGATCGTAGCAGCCTGTTGACGCAGGCTTTCGTTCTTCTTGAACGTCACCATGCCACCGAGTGATAAATACATCCCCATTTCCAGGCAGGCGGCTGCGGTTTCGGCTGATCCACAAAAGGCGTGCATCACACCATTCAGCGGTGACTTGGCGGAGTGCTTGCGCAGCTGAGCTACTGTCTCCGGTTCAGCTTCACGGCAATGGACGACAAACGGAAGATTCAGTTGCTGTGATAATTCCAGGTGTCGATCGAAGTATTCCGCCTGCAGGTCCAATGGGGAATGGTCCCAATATTTGTCGAGTCCCGTTTCGCCCAGCCCGACAACCTTGGGTGACTTTGCCAGCTCGACAATCTGCTTCCAGTCATCCGGCTGAGCGGCTGAAACATAATTGGGGTGAAGACCGACGGTGGCATAAACTTGCGGGTATCGTTCGCTCAGCTCGATGACTCGGCGACAACTATCCAGAGTGATCCCGATCGCGACCATTGCCACGACACCCGCATCAACCGCCCGGGCAATGGTCTCTGCGCAGTCTTGAGTAAAAGCATCTTCATCAAGATGGCAATGAGTGTCGATCCATTCCACGAAACATTCCTTTTTTAGCAACCAGCAGCAAGGCGAGTGATTTAGAACTCACCCCACCGCCCCTGCGGCGGTGGTTAACGGGCCTTTGCCCTAGGAATTCTCGTGTTAATGCCTCGCTGAATGATCGTTTGTACTGGTGGAATGACCCGTTTACCACCGCCACAGGGGAGGCTGGGCTTCGTTGGCATTACGCTGCTTGTTCGAGGCGCTTAAAGACCCGCTCGTGAACTTACTTCGAGATTAAGCCGCAGCGCCGGCTCCAGCCGTCGTCAGCTCACGCAGGCGTTCGGTCAGTTGCTTTTCAGAAGCCAGGATCTCGTTGATCAGCGTGGCTGCTTCGGGGTCGTCAGCACACGTATGCGACGCTTCTTCGAGCTCGGCGATCACACCCTTTTGATTGGTGAGGATCAGCTTCGAGAGATACTTCAGTGACAGAAAATGAAGATCGGTGTAGGTTGCTGGGAAGCCGCCAAAGTCGATTGTCCACCGGCGGTCCGTCAGTAATGCCGACAATTTTTCCACGTGTTCCTGCTGGGTGGCGACCAGCTTGGGAAATTCCTGCTCCAGATTCGCCTGGGCTTTGCTGGTCCATGAGGAACAGTGGCCGACGTATTGAAGCAGGCTGCGCCCGACGTCGATCAGCAACTGATTCAGTTTCGCGTTGTGGTGAACGTTCGGCATGGCTCAACTAGCAGTCTGTGAATTGAGGCGACTTAACGGTTTCAGGCGTTTGAACTCTCACACCTGATTGCGAAAACGATAATCAAAACGATTAAAATAACGCGTGAGCGGCGTGCAACGCGACCTTTGACAACGGATCAATAATGATCCCCAGAAACACGACCATTCCGGAAACCAGCATCACATACAGCGCCGGTGATGAGCTGGCCGCCAGCGTGACCGGAGCGGCATCGGCCGGACGAGCATCAATGCACATCGTCTTGGCGACTCGCAGGTAATAGAACAGGCTGATGACCGTATTCAAACCCCCTGTTGCCAGAACGACCCACATGAACCAATGGACGTTGGTTGCCTCATACACCGAAGCGAAGATGAAGGCTTTTCCGTAGAAACCACCCAGCGGAGGAATCCCGACCAGGCTGAACATACAGATGGCCATGCAGATCGCCAGCACCGGTACCTGCTGAGCCAGTCCCTTGTAGTCATCGATTTCTTCCGAAAAGGTTTGATTGCGAATCAAGGCCACGATCGCAAAGGCACCCAGGTTCATGAAGAGATAAACACACAGGTAATACAAGAGGCCTTCCATCGCTCGCGGACCATTCTGCTGATGGTTCCCCTGGAACACCAGATCTGATTGAACGCTTTGCAGGACCAGCAGTGCCGAGACCGCCATCAGCATGTAGCCGGCATGTGCGATTGTGGAATAGGCCAGCATGCGTTTGATGTTCTTTTGTGAATAAGCGGCCAGATTACCGAACGTGGTGGTCACGATGGCGATCAGACCCAGCGCCAATCCGCTGGACAGCGAAAGTTGGCTCAACGCACCCGTCCCGTCACCGGCAAGACTGGTCGTCAGCCGAACCAGTAGAGCAAAAGCCGCAGCCTTCGAACCAACCGACAGGAAGCCACCAACTTCAGCAGGAGCCCCCTGGAATGCGTCCGGACACCAGAAATGGAATGGAACGAGTGACAACTTGAAAGCGAAACCAACGGTGATCATCAGCAAGGCCAGCACGACACAACGCGTGGCGGGATCTTGCATGCCGGCATGATTCGCGAAGACCGCTTGAAACCGAGGGGCCAACTCCGAGAATTGGGCTGTCCCAAGAATGCCTGTCAGCAAGCTGATACCGAACAACATCACCCCTGCTGCACCGGCACCGTAAACAACGAACTTCAAAGCAGCCTCGCTGCTGCGCCGTTTTCCTTTCAGGAAGCCGGTCATGGCGTAGCTGGGAACGCTGGCCATTTCGATACCGATGAAGAGCATCAACAGATGGTTGGCACTCGACATCAACATCATGCCGACGACCGCGCCTGAAAGCAGCGAGTAGAAGTCAGGGGCATCTTCATCGTCCGGGATTCCGGTCAATACGGTCAGTGCGATCACAAAAACCAGGAAGAACGTGAGAAATCCCCGGAAGAAGATCGAGAATTCATCATGGATGGCCAAGCCGGTGAAGACCTCAACCGGAGCCGTTTGTGCTTGGCCAAACTGCCAGAACTGAAACAGGACAATGACGAATGAAGCCATGGCACCCAGCAACGCAAACCAGTGCGTGGGGATGATGCGGTCGAGGCTGACCAGCCGTGCCGCCAGCATCAGGACGATGGAGCCCGAGAGCACCAGTTCCGGCAAAAAGATGACCAATGAACGAAGGATCGAGGCTTGCTGAGCCACGTCTCCGCTCAAGAACTGCTTAAAAAGAGCTTCAAAGTCCATCGGTTTGGCGATCAGGAAAACGGCTTGCGGAATTAGTACAACGAACGCCAGTAACTACTACGGCAACTGCGATGTCTGAATCGCACCGTAAAGGGTCTCATACGACGAAGCCAGGCTTTGTGTCAGCGCCTGAATCGATCCGTGCATCGGGTCGAAAAGCAAGTGCGGCAGCACACCGAACAGAATCGCCGTCACCACCAGCGTATAACCAATCGCGAGTTCGCGAGAATTCATTTCCACCAGGGCTTCAGGATGTGGCCCTTTGTATTCGGGACCGAGGTAAACTCGCTGCATTGTCCACAGGATGTAACCGGCAGTCAGAATCACACCACTGGCGGCAACAATCGCGAGCAGGGGACTGAAGTTCCAACAGGCCAGGACCGAAAAGACTTCGCCCACGAAACCACACAGACCGGGCAATCCCAAGCCGGCGAAGAAGATCACCGCAGCCAATCCGGCGTAGTGAGGCATGACCTGGGCGATCCCACCAAACTTGTTGATATCACGATGGTGAACTCGGTCGTACAGCACACCGACCATAAAGAACATGCCCGTTGAAGAGATGCCGTGAGCAATCATCTGGAACATCGCGGCGTTCAGTCCCATTTCCCAGTATTCGCGGCCAACGGTTTTTCCGTCGACAATCTTCCAGACGGCAATCCCCAGCAGAACATAACCCATGTGACTGACCGAGCTGTAAGCGACCAGTCGCTTGAAGTCGGTCTGAGCCATAGCGGCGAATGCACCGTAGATGATGCTGAAGACACCCAGCGCCGCCAGAAAGTAAGCGGCGTACTGAGCACCATATGGGCAAAGTGGAAACGCGATGCGGATGATGCCGTAGCCACCCATCTTGAGCAGCACACCGGCCAGAATCATCGAGATGGGCGTCGGAGCTTCGACGTGCGCGTCGGGCAACCATGTATGGAACGGAAACGATGGCAGCTTGATCGCAAAACCGATGAACAACATGATGAATGCCGCGACCTGCATCGACATCCCATAAACATGTGACCTTCCCGCTGACGTTCCACCGGCAATCTTTGCCAGTTCCAGCAAGTCGAAACTGCGATCACTGTTGAAGTAGAACATCAACATGGCGATCAGCATCAAGACCGAACCAGCCAATGTGTAGAGGAAAAACTTGATGGCGGCGTATTCACGTCGTGGACCACCCCAGATTCCGATCAGGAAGTACATCGGCAGCAGCATGACTTCCCAGAAGACGTAGAACAGGAAGAAGTCGAGTGACAGGAACACACCCATCATGCCTGTTTCCAGAATCAGAAACAGCATCAAATAGCCTTTGAAATTCTTTTCGATACTCCATGAGGCGAGCATCGACAACAGGCAGACGAATCCCGTTAAGACCACCAGCGGCAGACTGATTCCATCAACACCCAGGCTGAAGAAGACGTTCCAGTTCGAGATCCAGGGGGTGTCGAACTTGAATTGCATGCCCGACTTGTTTGAGTCGAATTGCATTAGCAATTGCAGTGTCAGTGCGAATGTCAGTGCGGTTCCCAGCACGCCCCAATAGCGCATAGCGTCTTTCGCTTTGGCGTCGAACAACACCAGCGGAATCGCCCAGACAGCGGGCAGGAACACGATACATGTCAGGAGTGTTTCCGGACTCATGATGAACTCTATTTCCTCAATCGAGCTTCAACCACGTGGGTGGTCGTCAAATCAAACTATTTCGGAATCGTCGTAAACAGTGCCCCGAATAACACGATCACACCAACGGCAATCCACATCACATATTGTCTCAGTCGACCTGTTTGAATCACCTTCAGCGAATTACCGACGTTGTAGGTCACGGTCCCTACCAGATTGACCAGGCCGTCAACGAAGGTCTCGTCGAATGCGCGATCCCATTTCGAAGTGAGCACCGTCAAACTTGCTGCACTGTGAAGAATCGGGTCGAGCACCCCTTTATCGAAGCTCACGCACCATGCTGACACAATGTGAACCGGTGCGACGAACATCGTTTCATACAGCGAATCGAATCGCCATTTATCAACCAGAAAATCGTAGACCCCCGAAAACTGTTGCCGAATCTGGTTCGGGTCAATCGTTTTCTTGACATAAAGCAGATAGGCCAGACTCATTCCGATGATGGCGGAAATTAAGGCCAGCGTTCCTGCCGTCGAATGGACGTGATGCACGTCGCTTTCATGTCCGTCATGGCTTGGCAGAATCACTTTCGCAGCACCGACCGAGGCGACCCGCGCGGCCGCAGGTACTGTTTCGCTATCAACGATCAAGCGGTAAAGCGGTCCACCTTCACCACCCCAGGCACAACCCGCAGCCAGAACTGCCAGCACCAGCAAAGGGGTCGTCATGATGCTGGGGTTTTCATGGCAGTGTTCGTACACATGTTTATCGCGGGGCGTCCCTGCAAAGGTCAGGAACCAAAGGCGGAACATGTAGAACGAGGTGATTCCTGCGGTGACAAGTGGAGCGATGAACAGCAGGATATGACCGGGATTCAATTCACTGTAGGCTAACGCCGAAGCGACAATCGCATCTTTGGAGTAGAAGCCTGACAGTCCGATCGAAGTCCCCGGGATCGCCAGGCCAGCAATCGCAATCACACCGACCAGCATCGTATAGGCGGTGATGTTCATCTTATGCCGCAAGCCACCCATGCGACTCATGTCCTGCACGTGATGACAGCCGGCGATCACACTTCCCGAACACAAGAACATCAACGACTTGAAGAACGCGTGGGTGACCAGGTGGAACAAAGCCGCTCCCCAGCCCGCAACGCCGATTGCCAGCATCATGTAGCCCAGCTGACTGATCGTGGAATACGCGAGAACTCGTTTGATATCCGTCACGACCAGGGCAATGGTGGCGGCAATAAACAGCGTGATACAGCCAATGTAGGCAATTCCCAGCAGGACTTCCGGCGTGAACACGGGATAAAACCGTGCCGCCAGATAAACACCTGCGGCGACCATGGTTGCCGAGTGGACCAGTGCGGAAACAGGTGTCGGGCCTTCCATCGCGTCTGGCAACCAGGTCTGCAATGGGAACTGGGCACTTTTGCCGATACTTCCCGCAAACACGCCGAGACCAGCGGCCACCAGCAGCATGTAGCTGATTGAGAGTGGTTTTCCGTTTTTCTCGGCCCGGTGGCCGTAGGCGTCCTGCAGGTAGACTTCTTTGCCGTCTTCCGAAACGTCAAGTTTGCCCTCTTGCCCGCGAACCATTGTGAACAAGCCGGCGTGAGTGTGATCACCTTCCGTGCGGTCACCGAACTGGAACGTACCAAACGACGTCCAGAGAATCATCATCCCGATCAAGAAGCCAAAGTCCCCGACTCGGTTCATGATGAACGCTTTGTTCGCTGCGGTACTGGCGGATTTGCGTTCGATGTAGAAGCCGATCAGCAGGTAACTGCTCAGACCGACCAGTTCCCAGAAGATGAAGACCTGGAAAATATTGCCGGACAACACGATGCCGAGCATCGAGAACGAGAACAGCGAGAGATAAGCAAAGAACCGATGGAACCGACCTGGGCGGCTGAAGTGTCCACCGTTATGCAGATGAACTTCGTGGTCTTCGTATTCTTCGGTTAACTCGTCATGCATGTAACCGATCGCGAAGATATGAATACAGGTGGCGATAAATGTCACCATGGTGAACATCACCAGCGTCAAGCTGTCGATATACCAGTCGAGGGAAACCCTCAGCCCACTGAATCGAGCGAGTTCATAATACGTTCCCGTATAATACTTTTTCGCCGGTGCGGGTGTTGGAGAATGGCTGTGATCATCGGCGTTCTCTGCATGGGCATCGTGCTCGTGCCTGGCTTCGCCGTGCCCTTCCGCGCTATGCCCCGCTTCGCCGTGTCCGGCATCATGCGATGCCGAATGAGCATGATGTTCTGGTTCGGATAACGCTGCCCATTTTGTGGCATTACCCCAGTACAGCAAGGCTGTCAGACTGCAAAGGAAACCTATTCCAATGCACGCAACGGCGACATACGCCGCACCTTTATTCAGCCGATGCGAATAGCACAGCCAGTAAACTTCAACGACGAACCCTGCGAGTGGCAGTAACCAGGCCACCGTCAACAGGAACATCAAGATATCGCCAGTCTCAGGCATAATTCCGTCACTGAATGTGTGCGTCAGAGAACCGTTCGCCAATTATTTCCGAAACACGTACGGTCTCGTCCGTGAAAAGTTCTGATCTATCCCTGCAATTCGTTTCCGCGATCCACATCAATCGTCAGGTGATTGTTGTAGAAGTTGAGTGCAATTGCCAATGCGACCGCTGCTTCTGCCGCAGCGAGCACAATGACAAACAGCGCGATTGTCTGTCCGTCCAAGCCAAGTGAAGTGAATCGGGAGAAGGCAACGAAATTGACATTCGCACCATTCAAAACCAACTCGACACCCATCAAGACGCCGATGCCGTTGCGCTTGGTTGCCATGCAGACGACGCCGCAGACAAACAGCACAGCACCAACCGTTAAATAGGCGTTGAGGCCAACTTCACCCATGATCGAATTTCTTTCTCTCGTACGCCGAGATTCTTACTGCTGACCAAAATCACATCAATCGAGGCTTACCCGGTCTTCGGAAACGGCTCGCCGTTTCGCTCGTGCCAGATAGGCCGCCCCGATCAGGACCACCAATAGATGGACCGAGACAATTTCAAACGGAAGGAAGTAGGCTGGTGCCAGTCCGTTTGCCCCACCTTCTTTTAAGTTTCGATCCGGCCGTAATCCGAGGAAGCTTAAGCCAAGTTGACGTACCGTCCGGCCTTGCTGCTGCACTGCCGCGAGATCCGTTTTGGCTTTCGTCGAGCCAGAATTGACCAGTGATTCTTCTGCATGTGCTTCGCGAACCGAGTCCGCGGTGAACGGCGATTGCGGAGTCGAGGGCAACCGACCTGAAACGGAAACCCAGTCGACGCCACCGATTGAAGAGAGCAGCACCAACAGCAGCATGATCCCGACGGCTGCGCCGATAATCCCTTCAGCAGGGGACGTCTTGATCGTGGTATAGGGGCCACTGGCTGTCAGCATCACGCCGAACACCAGCAAAACTACCGTACCACCGACATAAATCAGTAATTGGGCCGCACCCAGGAAGTCGGCATGCAGCAGGAAAAACAGTGCTGCGACAGAACCGAGGGAAACCACGAGCCAGAAGGCCATTCGCACCACATTTTGCGTGGCCACGACGGCGACTGCTCCGCCACAGGTCAGAATCGCAAACGTATAGAACAGCAGCTGTTCAATCATCGTGCTGCCCCCAATCGTTCTGACGCATCAATCGATGACCCCTTTTGTTGCGACAACGCTCTTTCGCCTAAAGCCGGGCCTGCGATGACGGGACGTGAGAACATGGTTACCAAGGTCAAAGGCCACAGGACAGCTGCCAGGAACAGGAAACAACTGATGGGGACCAGATATTTCAAACAGGTGGTCATCACCTGATCGATACGCAGGCGAGGCAGCGTCCAGCGTACCCAGATTTGCACAAAAACCAGCAGACACGCTTTGGTGATCAGGACGACGGCACCAAATACATTGGCCACGTATGATCCCAGCGAGAAACCTTCGATAATCCCGGTTCCCGTCCCGCGAAACAGGCTGTCAATCACCGAGTCGATTCCCAGTCCATCGTGCCAGCCACCCAGGAACAGAATCGCGGCGACAGCACTGACGGCAAACATGCTGGAGTATTCGGCCAGGAAGAAAATCGACCAGCGAAAACCGCTGTATTCTGTATGGAAACCGGCCACCAGTTCGCTCTCGGCTTCCGCCAGGTCGAAAGGAGCTCGCTTCACGCTCGCTGTGGCGACGGTGAAATAGCAGAAGAAGGCGAGGAACGTGAATGGGTCATGCAGGATGAACCAGTTCCAGAAGCCACCTGACTGCATGCGGCCGATTACCTGAAAATTCAGTGATCCGGCAATCATCAGCGGGATCAAGGCACAAATGGCCATCGGGATTTCGTAGCTGACCATCTGGGCGGCTTCTCGCATCGCACCGAACAAGGCCCATTTCGAACCGCTGGAATAGCCCGCGAGAATGATCCCCAGCACTTCCAGTGACATCAGCGCCAGAATCAGGAAGGCTCCACATTCGGCCGTGACAGCAATCCAGCCATCAGAAATCGGCAGCACCATGAAGGCCGCAAACGAGGCAATCGTTGCCAGATATGGGGCCATGCGGAAAACCAGAGCGTCGGCGTCCTTGGGAACAAGGTCCTCTTTCTGGATCAGCTTGATCCCGTCGGCGATGGTCTGCAGCCAGCCGAAGCTGCCACCGACACGTGTCGGGCCGAGGCGGTCCTGAATTCGACCTGCAACCTTACGTTCAAGCCAGATATAGAAGACTGGCAAGCCACCGAACAGGCCAAGTAACAGTCCTGCGTGAGTGAACGCTGCGGCTAAAAAGGCGATTAGCAGCAACGTATCCGAGTCGGCAGGGATCTTCGTCAGCGACGAGATTGTCCTGGCAATAAAGTCTTCTAATGTGAGAGCGGCAAACAAGCCGTGCATGGGTGTGTCCATTCGAATACAAGCCCACAAGTGCCAGATTGGCCCGAGGCGGGGCAACTATGCCAGATGGGTATTAACGATTCAAGCGAGCCGCCCTTCTTTCGACGCCATTCCCACGAATGGGAAGACTTTCGCAGGTGACGATCTTGTCATTCTGTGGCCGGGAGCATTGCAAATTTCAGGCAGAAAACCCTTGAAAATGAGACTCCTGTCATCGTCGAAGGTGAGTTGTCGGAAGGTATCGACGACTGTTCGTTGGCACGGCAAGATTCGTGGCACAGCCTGTGTAAATGGCGAAGATGAGCGGAAGCGGTTGCCGCTACTTGATTTTCATCAGGTGCGTCCGATATTGTCCACCTGAAATGGTTCGCCCAAGTGACTCTGCGAGCCAGCATTCGATCGCTCAGATTGACGAGGTACTTAATGGCAAAAAAGAAAGCCACGGGAGGGCTTGAAGGTTCTCGCATCCGTGTCAAGCCAGGCGTCAATTCGCCCGAGTTTCCCGAAATTTCCATGGCAGGATGGACCGGCTCAGTCGTTGAGACCTCGGGCAAAGCCCCGGCACAGAATGTTATTGTCGAGTGGGACGGTCCGACATTGGCCGCCATGCCCAAAGTCTACCTCGAAAAATGTGAGTCCCAACAGCTCTACCACTTAATGGCCAGTCTTAAGGCGGATGACGTTGAACCGTTGATCTAGGCGGCTCTGGGGTCGGGCGTTCAAATTTCAAAATTCGCCGTCGTCTGGACGCAATTTTGAGAATCGCTAATTTGGCCAATTTTGAAATTTGAACACCCGAACCCCTCTTCAAAACCTCACGATTTTCCTGATCAGGTCGCGATTTGTCGTCGCTCGACTTCGGAGTAAAACGTAAAAAGGGATCGAAGCCTTCTTCATTTGAGGTGCAAAAGCCCTAAGCATTAAGGGTCGTGACGGTGTGCCTCTGGCGGCAGTTTTCGCGATCGAGGTACCCTCTGGCGAGGTCGGGCGTTCAAAATTCAAAATCTGCGAATCGACCGATTTTCAAAATGAGGATCGGACAATCACCAATTTTAAAATTTGAACACCCGACCCCCTCTTCGAAACGCGCCGATTTTCCTACAATGCCTTAACGAGACAATCAAATCAGATATTCGTTGAGCAAGGGTTTGTGGAATGTCGAACGCGTTAAAGCTGGGTGTGAACGGTGCTGCAGGGCGAATGGGCCAGCGCGTGGTTGCTCTGGCGACTCAGGATAATGCGCTGAAAGTCACTGCCGCCTACGAATCAGCAGCCTCGCCTCGACTTGGTCAGGACGCCGGCGAACTGGCGGGTGTCGGCAAGCTGCATGTCCCCGTGACATCGGCGATCGAGCATCCCGTGGATGTCATTATCGATTTCTCGACCCCGGAAGGGGCGATGCACATCCTCTCGCTGTGTGAGTCAAGGCAAATTCCGCTGGTCATCGCAACGACAGGTCTGACCGAACATCAGAAGGCTGCGGTGGCCTCTGCCGCTCAGACGACCCCGATCCTGATGGCGCCGAGCATGAGTCTGGCCGTCAACATCGCAATGAAACTCGTCGCGGACGCCGGCCGGGCACTGAAAGACCATTCCAGTGGCGTCGATGTGGAGATCATCGAGCGACATCATCGCTATAAAGAGGATGCACCGAGCGGAACGGCGCTCAAGTTCGGTGAAATTGTTGCCCGGGAAATGGGACAGACGAATCACGTTCACGGTCGCGAGGGCCGAACCGGCCAGCGGCCGCGACAGGAAATCGGTTACCATGCATTACGCGTCGGTGACAACGTGGGCGAGCATACCATCGTGTTCGGCATGTTGGGTGAAACTCTCGAAGTGGCGGTGCGTGGCCAGTCACGTGACAGTTACGCGTTGGGGGCACTCACCGCAGCCAAGTTCCTGGTCACGCAATCGGCGGGACTTTACACGATGAATGATGCACTGGGTCTTTAGTTCACGGCCAAGAATTTGACGCTAAGAAACAGATTGACTTATGACCACTTCTGGCGAACTGCCGTTCGATGTCGAATCCGTTCGACGTGACTTTCCGATCCTCGCACGACGACTATCAAACGGCGCGCCCCTTGCGTATTTGGATACTGCAGCGAGCTCGCAAAAACCACGTGTCGTGATCGACAAAGTTGTCGAATGTTACGAACAATATAATGCTAACGTGCATCGTGGATTTCACGAGTTCACTGATCGGATGACGACGGAGTTGGAAAACGCACGCGCGACCGTCCAGCGATTTATCGGGGCGAAGGAAGTCGACGAAATCGTCTTCACCTCGGGAACCACGATGTCGCTCAACACGGTTGCACATGGCTGGGCAAGAAAATTTCTGAAGCCAGGCGACGAAGTTCTCGTCAACCCGATGGAGCATCACGCAAATCTCGTCCCCTGGCAGTTAGCCGCGAAGGCAACGGGAGCGGTTCTCAAGTACATTCCGCTGACAGACGACGGTCGGCTTGATCTCAGCCACCTCGATCAATTGCTGACGGCGCGTACGAAGATGGTTGCCGTCACCGCCATGTCGAATGTTCTCGGGACCATCAACCCAATTTCGGAACTGGCTCAACGTGCGCACGATGTCGGAGCCTTGATCTGCGTGGACGGAGCCCAAAGTGTCCCACACGGTTCGACGAACGTGCGGGCATTGAATATCGACTTCTTAGCCTTCTCGGGGCACAAGCTTTACGGTCCAACAGGAATCGGGGTTCTTTGGGCCCGAAAAGAATTGCTCGAATCTATGGACCCACTTTTGACCGGGGGCAACATGGTTAACGAGGTATTTGAGCAAACGTCAACGTGGAAACCGGCACCTGCGAAGTTTGAAGCCGGGACCATTCCGTTTGTCGAGGCCGTCGCACTTGGGACCGCGATTGACTATGTGGGGATGTTAGGTGTTGATCGAATCAGTGCTTACGAACACGAATTGTCAGCCTATGCCCATAAAAAAATTGGTGAAATTCCCAGCGTGCGAGTCCTTGGGCCGAAGGTTGAGTACAAGGGGGCGATCCTAAGCTTTGTCGTCGATGAAATTAATCCCGATGATGTGCATTCGCATGACCTTTCGGCGTTTTACGAACGAAAAGGAGTAGCGGTTCGTGTTGGCCACCATTGCACAATGCCCCTCCATCGTTTGTTGGGTTTGACATCTTCAACCCGCGCGAGCCTCGCGTTTTATAATACCAAAGGCGAGGTCGACTGTTTGGCAGAGGCAATCATGGATTCAAAAAACGTTTTCGGGGCTGAAGCGAAGCGTCGTCGATCCGATGCACGAAAGGCGCGGGCTGGAAAAACGGAACAACCGGATGTCGCGCCGCCAACGCGAGGAACGAGTTGAAAAGTGTCACGATAAAGGCACTTCGTTGGCATCGGGACCGAGGTCAATATCGCCTACACGGTGTATGCGAATGCCATGTTCATCAACGATCCACAGACGCCCCGCGACAGGCACGACGCTAAAATGCGGAAGTAATCTACGAAGTAACGACAAGATTGAGCGTGGCCCGGATTGATGAAGCCGCAGCACAATTAATCCGGAATAGTTTTCTGGTGGAAACTGCAGGATATTTGAGAAGTCGAGGTCGAGTGACATCAGTGCCCGGCCTTCAGCTTGACAAGCCTGCAGGACAACGGGGTCCGAACAGCTTCGAAGACCTTGCTCATAACCGGTCATGATATCATGGCCCGAAGCCCGAAGGAAATCGCCGATGACGGGTGGCAGATTCTCGTCGAGTTTGAACGAGATCATGCCGCCTCCTCACCCAACGGCAAAAAACGGTCCTCCGCCATCTCCGCCGCGAACGCGATTGCCGCTTCAATATCTTCCCGCTCCACGTGGTAATTCGACATGATCGATTCGTAGGTCTCGCCTTCGCTTAAGTTTGCAAGGATCACGCTGACCATAACCCGCGTATTTTTGATGCAGGCTTTTCCGTGGCAGACGTCCGGTTTAATGCTAATTCGATCTTGCCATTTCATGTCTTCGCTCCTTTTGGATTTGACGATGTGCTTCGTGGACATGCTTCTATTCAGTTTGTCGGCGTGACTCACAGTATGAGTCTATCAAGACAGACGGTCCGGCCAATACCGATTCGACTCCAGGTAAGTCGAATCTATTTGAGAAATGCGGCGAGATGGGTTTACTCAAGCCGATGGCAATGCGAAAGCGCAGATATTTTGCCACTGATCAACCTGATGCATGCGGATTGATGCAAAGAACAAAGCAGGGCAAAAGAGTTTTTTACCACGAGTCACATTAATCTCATGTATCAGGCCGCGTCGGGAACGACGGTAAGAAATGAATGTCGTTGGACAGGTTGGCCAACGTCCAATGGACAAATATTACGATAAAGACTGACGTTGGTTAATCGTGGCGAAAATGGCCAACTTTTTTCGGACTTCAGCGAGATCTCAATTTCCCGTTACGTTACATTGAATGATTGATCGCCGGGCGGACAGAGATTGGCTTTTGCGGATCATCGCACCCATCAGCGGCTGGAAGTCGCCGCTCCGGGTGACGAATTGGGCTTTCGATTTGTTGCAGGGTTCACTTCCGATGAGATCTGATTTTTCCAGACAACGAGTACATCCGCTGGGGCGTCGCGAGTTCCTGTTTGATGCGGCGTCTGGACTGGGTTCTCTGGCGCTTGCTTCGTTGCTGGCTGGCGAGGGACGGATTCAGGCGAGCGATGAATCGAACGGACCGATTCGTCCTTTGATCCGGCCTGAGGCTCCGCTGGCTCAGCGATTGGCTCATTTTACTCCTCGTGCCTCTCGCGTCCTGATGATTTTCTGTTCGGGAGCACTCAGTCATGTCGACAGTTTTGATTACAAGCCGGAGCTGATTAAGCGTGATGGTCAGCCGTTGCCGGGGGCCGATAAGCTTGTCACGTTTCAGGGAGAGCAGGGGAGTCTTGTCGCGCCGCAATGGCCGTTCAAACCGCGCGGCGAGTCGGGCAAGATGATTTCTGATCTTTTGCCGAATCTGGCCGAAATGGCCGACGAGATGTGCTTTATTCATTCGATGACGGCCAAGAGTAATACTCATGGTCCTGCCGAAAATCAGATGAGTACCGGGTATACCCTGGACGGTTTCCCGAGTATCGGTGCCTGGGTCAGTTACGCTCTGGGAAGTGAGTCAGCTGATCTTCCCAGCTTCGTGGCGATTCCCGATCCTCGCGGAGTTCCTCAAGCAGCTTCGAACAACTGGAACAGTGCGTTCCTTCCGGCGGTGTTTCAGGGGACTGCGTTTAACGCGGACAAGCCGATCGCCAATCTTTCTCGTCCACCGGAGATTTCGGAAGCGACGGAGGCGGCCACGCTGAGTTTTCTCAAGCGGATGAACGCTCGTCATCTGGAGCGGCATCAGGGAGATTCAAACCTGGCGGCTCGAATTGCCAGTTATGAACTGGCTGGTCGACTGCAGCTTCGAGCGGCTGAGGTTTCGGAATTAGCGCAGGAGAGTCAAGAGACCCAGTCGTTATACGGCATGCTGGACGCCAGCCCGCTGAAGGCGGGTTTCGGGCGTAATTGCCTGCTCGCACGGCGGCTGCTTGAACGAGGGGTTCGGTTTGTGCAGCTGTTCAACGGTTCTTATGCGATGGGGGAAGGGGTCGGGAACTGGGACGGGCACAAGACATTGAAATCACAGTATGAAGTTCATGCACCGATTCTCGATCAGCCTGCGGCCGCGCTGCTGAAGGATCTGAAGCGCACGGGATTGCTTGAGGATACTCTCGTCGTGTGGGTGACCGAATTCGGCCGGATGCCGACGTTTCAGAAAGGGGCCAGTGGCCGCGATCATAACCCGAAAGGGTTCACCTGCTGGCTGGCCGGGGCGGGAGTGAAGCGCGCCTTCAGTTACGGTGCGACCGATGATTTTGGTCACACTGCGGTGACTCAACCGACGACGATCTACGACCTGCACGCCACGATCCTGCATCTGCTGGGTCTGGACCATGAACGGCTGTCGGTTTATCACAACGGGATTGAACGTCGGCTGACCGACGTTCACGGGCATGTTTTGCACGACATTTTGACGTAAGAGAGAATTTGGGCGAGATTCTAAGAAAAGATGTTTCACGCGAAGGCGCGGAGTCGCGAAGAAGACAACGCAATTGAATTCTTCCCTTCGAGGCTTCGCGCCTTCGCGTGAGTCAGTCTTGGTTTTTTGTCGATGAAAGATTTCGATCTTATAAACCGAACAGCTTCTTCAACGCGTTGATTAACCCATGCGGGGTTCCTTCACGAGCTTCGTCCTTCAGAGCTTCCAGCGGGGGATGCAGCAGCTTGTTGACGATTCGTTCGACGGTTCGTTCGATCTGTTCGCGGTCTTTTTCGTTCAGATGGGGGAGTTTATTGAACAGGCGATCGAGTTCTTCTCGACTGACTCCATGCCAGTCCTGCATCAGTCGGGAGACGACTTCGCCGCTTGCCCGATGGTAGTACTCCGCCATGAACTTGGCGGTTTCTTCGTCGATGACTTCTCGTGCCTTATCGATCTCGCGGACACGAGCTTTTCGGTTTTCTTCACAGGTGTTTCTGAGGCTGTCGATGTCGTACAGGAAGACGTTATCCAGGTCGCCGACATTCGTGTCGAAATCGCGGGGCGCGCCCAGGTCGAGGATGAATGCGGTGCGGCCGGGGTTGGCGGAGCGGACTTGTTTGAAGAGTTTTGCATCGACGATCGGCTTGTCTGCACCGGTCGTACTGACGATGACATCGGCCTGGCCGAGCCACTTGTTGAGATCGGACCAGGGAGCAGTTCGTCCACCCCATTCAGCAGCGACTCGTTCTGCACGTTCCGGGCTTCGATTGATGACGACGATGTCGCGAACCCCTTCGTCTTTCAGATACCGCAGGGTTTCTTCCGCCATTTCTCCGGCACCGATGACCAGAACGAGTTTGTCAGCGAAATGATCGAAAATACTTTTTGCGAAGTCGCCAACGGCAACGCTGGCGATCGAAACCTTTCCTTCCGCCAGTCGCGTTTCCGAACGGACTCGACCGGATGTTCGGATGGCACCCTGGAACAAAGCATGAGCGACGGACCCACACGAACCTTGAGCTTCCGCGACGCGGTAGGCTTCACGGACCTGATTCACGATTTGAGGTTCACCCAGGACCATGCTATCGAGCGACGAGATCACTTCGAACAGGTGTCTGACCGCTTCTGACCCGGTTGCGGCTCGCAGCTCCCCGACAAACTCGTCCAGCGGAACATCGTGAAACTCCGAAAGGAACTGCGCGAGAAGGGGTGGCGTCAGCGGTTCGGCGTCGGAGGGTCGAGCGACGTACAATTCGACTCGGTTGCACGTCGAAAGGACGACCGATTCGGTTTCCGGGAAACGTTCTTTCAGCCGTGTGTATGCGGCCGCCAGTCGTTCGGGTGTGGCAAACGCCAACCGCTCACGAATGGCCAGAGGGGTCGTTTGATGGGTGCAGTAAAGAGCGAGCAAGTTCACGGTGCCCGTCCTTCTGCAGCTGTTTCAGCTGCGACAGGTGCTGAACCGTGGATGGACCGCATGCCAACAGCAGCGGTCAGCATCTGTAACCCAATCATTGTCACAAGCAGAAAGCCGCAGGCCCATGCCGTCAGAAGGGCCACCTGCCGTCCAGGAGATCGTTTTTGTGTAAGCAGCCAAACAAACAGAACTCCCATCAACAGGCCCGTGATCGCTCCGCCGATGACGACTGGATCAGTCCAGGTCATGGGCAATTCGCCCCCTTTGGCGAAAATTGACAGACCAAATCCCGTCGCAATTCCAAACGCCTGGAAGGGGACCGCAGTCAAAATGGCCCATCGATTCAAACGTTCGATCAGTTCAAGGTTCGGCAATTTCACGGCGCCCGTCTTCATCGATCTCTTTTTAAGACGTCGATGCTGCCACAAATAGAGAAGGCTTGAAACAAATCCAAGTAAGACAAATGTCGTTCCCAGTCCGAGCATCGAAGCGTGCAGCATCTTCCAGCCACGGTGATAATCAAGCCGATGGCTTGGTGAGTCGGTGACAAAACGGGAGGTGATGACCAGCGTCAGAATCACTGGCCACATCACCAGGCCTGTTGCCAGTTCGCCGTCCGCCATGGTGACAAATAAATAGACGAGTACGGCGAGCCAGGCGACGACCAGCAGCCAGTCATGAGCGGAGCTCAGCAGGGGAGGAAGATCTGACTGATTCGACCGTCGCAGGAGATAGAACGTGTGAGCGACGAGGCCGGCGACGGCGAGAAGTAACGAAACAATTCGGGCCAGTGCGTGCCGACGCTTTAACTGGCTCAGTTCGCATGCGAACGCCAGTCCATAGCTTGCCAGAAAACAAATGACTGTCGTTTTCAACATGATCTCATTGACCGCTCTTGATTTAGGGAAATATACAGGGGAACGAATCGGCATTCAAACCTTGTCGAAGGACCGTGCCGGAAACAGTGACTCGACACGGTCGATTTTTGATGCATGAAAACGGTCTGTTTCATGCACGCTTCTGCTCGATTTGGACGAGACAGCGGTACTTGGGTTGCAGCGACAAGCGGTGTTGCGACAATATGATGCTGCTGATCCTGTATTTATACGAACATCTCCTGACGACGTTTACAATCGCTTATCTACCGAATTATGCCTAAATCACTCCTTGAATACGCTGATTTACTGGACGAAAGGAAACTCCTTTGGCCTGCGCCGCCAAAAATTGAGGTCGTGAGTGCTGCGCCGTCGATGAAGCCGATGGAGGGTATTCGAGCGGTGACCTGGTCGATCTATGGCACGTTATTACGGATCACAGACGGCGAACTTTTATTTCGACATCCTCAAGCGATCCGGATGGAAGTGGCGATTGAAAAGACAATCCACGAATTTAACATGTGGAACAGCATGACGCGGCGACCCGGAAAGCCCGCGGATCTGTTGTTGCCCAAGTACGTGAATATTCTCGAAGACGCGCGACTGAGGTCAAATAATCGGAAGGGGGACATCCCCGAGATCGATTCGGCTTCGACATGGAGGACCATGCTTGGGTTGCTCGACAAGAAAGAGTATCGATACGACGAATCTCTTTATGGTGACCTGAACGAGCTTGCTCAGAAAGTCGCGTACTTCTTTCATAGTTCGCTACAGGGAACGGAAGCCGCACCAGGCGCACTGACGACGATGTCGATGCTGAGCGAGGCGGGGTATCGGCAGGCCGCACTGGCGGATGCACAATGCTTCACGCTGGTGCAATTGACTCGAGCATTGCGGACTCAGGGAAGTCTCCCCGACATGGAAGCCCTGTTGCCTGAGAACTTGAATACACTTTCGTACGAATGGGGCGTTCGTAAGCCGTCGCCGTCGCTGTATGCGCAGGCGATACTTCGCTTTAAGGAAATCGGGATTGAGCCAAGCCAGATCCTGCACGTGGGCACGCGCATGAATGATGATCTGGCTGTGGCCAAGTCATATGGATTCCGAACGGTGCTGTTTGCTGGCGACAGAATCAGCCTGCAGGCGACGGGTGCCGACCTGAAAAACCCTGAAACTCGGCCTGACAGGCTGATCACGGAATTAATTCAATTGCGGAACATACTTCAAGCGTGAAAAGTAGCGCTTACTTCGGCGTTTTAGGTCGGTTTACCACATGGTTGATGGCTTGAACGCCAGCGATTTCATTGACCAATTCGACAAGGTCGATGCCATCTTCGTTGGCCTCGAGCAAGCCTTCCAGACAAACACCTTGAGGGCATTTGTGTACCGTCAGCCTGGCAAACCGGAGGCCTGGTTGTGCCTGCAAGGTTCGCTGAATCAGGCATTCCAGGTCATGCGGCCCATCATGGCGCATCGGCAGAGTCGCAGGGGCCTTCGAAGCGTCGACCGAGCTGACGTCAGACAAAGTTTCAGAGCGCTGTGTCATCCGAGTCTTCCTTGTGTTGAAGGATGAATTCACTCCCTAGCACTACGTCTTAGTCTACTCCTTCGATTTCGAAAACCGAAACATTTTCCTGGCCCGTTCAACAGTTTCCGCGATTTTGTTCGATAAGAGAATCGGGTTCGATGGATTCAGTTGAGATGAGGGAGGATGAGTTGTGTGCGGATTTTATAGCCCGCCTCATTCGGATGGAGTTTGTCTTCGACAAAGATGTCGGTACGTGGCAAGCCGTCGGGGCCGAGCATTGCGTCAAATAAGTCGACGAAGCCGAGGTTCGGGCCTGAGCTGCAGTAATCCTTGATCAATCGATTCGCTTCTTTCTGTTTCTCGGCCTGTGACCATCTTGCGGGGCTGGCGTTGATTCCCAGGTAGACGATCCGCGTCTCGGGAAGTTTCGAACGAACTTTGGCAACGTAGGTCTTGAAGTCGGCAAACACTTGTTCGGGGGACTTGCCATTATTAATGTCGTTGCCGCCGGCCTGGATCAGGATCAATTTGGGTTTGTAGGGAAGTGCGATCTGATCGGCGAAAAAGATATTGTCTGCAAGTGTTGAACCACCGAAGCCTCGGTTAAAGACAGTGTGCTGTGGAAAATCTTGAGCGAGGGTTTTCCACAATCGGATGCTTGATGCGCCGGCGAAAAGGATTGCGCCTGATGGAGGAGGTTTGATTTTGTCAGCGGCAAGAAAGGCGAGAATTTCGTTATCAAATTTGTAGGGGCCATCCATCGGACGCCAGAGCCATCGCAGTGCGTCAGGCAGCGTTGCACCGCCATGGTTTCCACTGTGTCCGCCGTGTCCCCAGACCGTCTTGACGTCGTATTTCGCGAACTGGAGTGAGGATTCCATTTCGAGGTTGGCAAGCCACCAGTTTCCGTGTTCGTTGTTCAGATCGCGATCGCCGTCCTGCAGGAAGACTCGAATTGGCTTGCGTGGTGTTTTGCGGATTAAGGCCTGGTAATTGTGACCACCACGGATATTGGTAAAGCTTCCGATATGGCTGAGAACTTTACGGAAGACATCAGGTCGTTCCCAGGCCACTGTCCAGGCACAGATGCCGCCTGACGACGCACCACAGATGGCTCGTTGCACAGGGTCTTTTGTCAGATTGTAACTTTTCGCGACTTCAGGAAGGATTTCATCGATGATCAGTTTCGAGTACTGATCGCTGAGTGTGTCGTATTCGAAGCTGCGGTTATTGGCTTGCCAACGCGATTCTGGAAGCTTCTCGCCCCTATGTCCTGGGTCGATGAAGATCCCAATGATCGGGGGAATTTCCTTCCCGTGGATCAGGTTGTCGAACACAACGGGGGCACGGTATTCACCAGTTTTGTTGACATAAGCATGACCGTCCTGAAAAACCATGACAGCAGTCGGCTTCGCGGCGTCATACTGTGCGGGAACATAGACGTAATAGTCTCGAACAGTTCCCTCAAAGACCTGGCTGGTCCAGGAATACTTGGTCACTTTCCCTTCAGGGACACCCGCGATGGGGTTTGAGTCCGGGCCGAGTTCGTATTTTTGAGGTTCAAGCGGCTTTTCCGACTGTGCAGACAACGTCGATACGATCATCAGCGTAAGGAACAGCAGGCTGGCGGTGAGCAAACGCACGGCGAAGACTCCAGTAAGAGTAATAAATCCATGAGGGTTCGATACGATAAGACTCGGATGGTCGCTGCGAAAGTGATCGGGACCAACTTCTTAAACGGGAGTCGTCTTAGGGGACGTTTTCCAACGGTCGAACATCTCTACGTCCTTTTTCAAATATTCAAGAGACTGGAATGATGAATCCAGCTCGCTGACGACCAGTTTTGTGAAACCATGGTCTGTCAGTCGTGTCATGACTTCAGTCGCCAGTTCCTCGTTAAAATGAACGGGCTGATGTTCTTCGCCGCCCGCTTGATAACCGGGAAGATGAACATGTTGAAGCTTGCTGGCGTGCTTGGCTAAGAAGCGTTCGACGTGGTCCATCAACGTCGCGAAGGGTACGTTATGTAATGTGAATTTCCATAGATGTTCGACATCCAGAGTCAGCCCTGGGCTTCGTTCAGCCCACTGTTCGAATCGGTCCAGTTCGAGAATGTGATTTTCAATCGCCAGATCGAGTTTTTGATCCAGCTTCAACAGCGCGGTGTTGTATCGATCAAACATCGGTTGGTGAATGACCATCGCGGTACAGTTCAGTCGATGGTAAAGCGTTACAGCCGATTTCAACGCATCATCAGAGATCGAACCGCCATTTGGGAAATGCAGTGCGTATCGGAAAGGATAATTGCTGGCGAGGTCTGCAATCGCATCGGCATGTGTGAGTAACTCGGCATCAAGCCAGAATTCGACGGCCTGAAAACCGGCCGCCAGAGCCGTCTCAAACGCTGGTCGATCGGGTTTAAATTTTGTCGCCAACGTCAACATGTCGTATCCAAATAATCCAGGATTGATTTCAATGAGGACGCACCTTTTGTCTGCGGGGATCGTATTCACGCAAAGCCCGATTTACCACCAATAACTTGCGGTTTGACAGGGTGAATAACCGGATCAGAAGAGCTTCAGAATCGAGTGAATCGGGTCGAGTCAGTCCGTCCAAATTTGTCACCGAGGCCATGACGAAGAATTTTTTGTGAATTTTCCTGGCGTATTCGACTAGCATCGAAAACTAACATAAGCTATTTTCCATTGACCATTGCATTCCTGTACATGAGAAATGCTTGGCCCCAGCAATCAGAAGGACAAGGAGGTCCGCATGAGCTCAGGGAATACTTCCAGATCCGGCTTGCGCCGATCTCAATGTGACGTTCAAATCCGCTGGATGATCCGCAGGGACATGCCCGAGGTCCTGGATATCGAGCGGCTCAGTTTTGAGTTCGCGTGGACCGAAGAGGATTTTCTTTGCTGCTTGCGCCAGCGCAACTGCATCGGAATGGTCGCCGAGCGTCAGGAACGCATCGTTGGCTTCATGATCTATGAATTGTTGAAGTCTCAACTTCACGTTTTGAATTTCGCCGTCGCTCCCTGGTCGCGTCGTCAAGGCGTCGGCCGCCAGATGGTCGAAAAACTTGTTAACAAACTGTCACAGCAGCGACGCGAAGAAATCACGCTTGAAGTTCGTGAAACGAACCTCGCCGCTCAGCTCTTCTTCAAGCAGCAAGGACTATGTGCCAGTTCGGTTCTTCGAGGCCACTATGAAGACACGGACGAAGACGCTTATGTGATGTCTTATAATCTCTATCCCTGTGATGAGCAGATCATTCCATTTGCGTCGCGTAAAAAAGCCATCGAGCAGCCGGACTCGGACGCCGAAGCAGCTTGATCCATTTACGGGATCAAGCACATTCAGGTGTCGTGTTCATTAATTCACGAGCACTTTGCGTTTGAATCAGGCGTGGCGAGCGACGACGAACGTTAGTGAGCCACAATGCAAACTTTTGTGTGACAATGCACTCGATTTTATGCTCGTCAAGGCGAATGAGCGACCGGCGAGCTTCATTTGCCACACGGCAGCAAACCCATCGTCTCTGGGAAGCCTGCCATCAGGTTGAGATTCTGAATGGCGACCCCTGATGCCCCTTTAATAAGGTTGTCGAGGCAAGCGATGATGACAATTCGCCCTTTGACGACCCGAACTGTGATATCGCAAAAGTTCGTGTAGGTACAGTCCTTCGTTGCAGGCAAATGATCAACGATGCGGATAAAGGGCTTGCCCTCATAGAATCGGCGATATTCCGCCAGCAATTCCTCCTGAGTGACCGTTCGCGTTGGCTTGGCATAGATCGTTGCCAGGATACCGCGGTCCATGGGAACCAGATGAGGCGTGAACAGAACTTCTACGCTTTTTCCGGAAGCGGTTGTCAGAACTTGCTCGATCTCGGGCATGTGACGATGGGTTCCCACACTATAAGCCGAGAAATTCTCGTTGCATTCAGCGAACAAAGTATTCAATTTCGGTGTTCGCCCCGCACCACTGACACCACTTTTGGCGTCAACGATGATCCCTGTCGGCTCAACAAATCCACCACAAATTGCTGGAGCCAAGGCGAGGATTGAAGTGCTCGTATAGCATCCCGGGTTTGCCACGAGGTTCGCTGTCTTAATCCGGTCGGCGAACAATTCTGGAAGTCCGTATGGCGTTGTGGCCAGTCGCGTCGGGTCTGTATGAACGTGTCCGTACCACTGGGCGTAGACGTCGGGATCAGTCAGTCGATAGTCGGCACTCAAGTCGATCACTCGGCAACCAGCGGCCAGATACTCCGGGACAACCGCCATACTTGCAACATGCGGCAACGCACAGAAGACGTACTGAGCCCTTTTGGCAACTTCCGACGGTTTCAAGTCTTCACAGCGAATATCAATTCGCCCCGTCAGACTCGGATGAACATCAGAAACGTGTGGAGACCCCTCTTGTCGGGAGGTCAGGGCCGTGAGCTTGACTTTGGGGTGATTTACGATGATCCGAATCAGTTCAAGAGCCGTATAACCTGTTGCTCCCAGGATGCCGACATTGATCATTTTAATTGAATTCTTTCGTAGGAACGGTCAAGCATTATGCCGCAGAAGTATTGTTGCTGACATGATTGTTTCAAACAAGGTTCGACGACCCTTCGACAATAGCTTGTCGAACAGAAGCGAGGAAGCTTTCACTTCACCGATACGCATTTGTTTTTGTTTTGTCGGCGAAAAATGACTAACTAGCACTGCTTCTTTGGTTTCAGTTTTACTGTCAGGTGGTCAATCTGAAACTCCAGACCAACGGGATCAAACAGGAGTTTAAAGAACTCTTTTGCAGATGCTTTTTTTACGTCGATCTGGACCCTTTGATCGAGATTCACCCCTGCCTCTGCCAGTTCGTCAGGGTCGTATTCAAAGTTGATCGCCGATTCTTCGAGTTTCTTGATCAACGTGATTAGCGGGACTCGTTCGGCTTTCAATGTGAATAATTGTTTTTGCAACGGTTGTGGTGGGTCGATTTTGATGGGACTTTTTGCTCCGTCGCCCAGAAGGAAGGCGGCCAACGCTTCGTGTTCTTCCAGCAACCCTTTAACGGAAATCTCGGTTTTCCAGACTTCGGCCTCAATTTGAGGAAAGCGTTCACGAATCTGAACGATTGCTTCCGCCGGTTTTTGTTTCGAATGATGCTTTCGTTCCAGAACGACAAGATCGGGGATCGGAATCAGCTCGATGGCCGTCCCTTTATCGATCCAGCGGAATGTCAGGTCGAATTGAATCAGGATCACAGATAATGCTTCAACGATTGTGACGTCTGGCAAGGTCATACCGGCCCATAAATCGTGTGGTATGATTTGCTCATTCGAAATCTTTAACAGACCCTGGCGAGCGAACGCCTCCAGAATCTCTCGCGGTGAAGCCAGGTCTTCAGATTCGAACGATTGCCGTTGCATTAATTCGGATCGACGCGGCTTGGATACGGAGAATTCTTTCGACTGTAAATCGAGTTCTCGAAGCTCAATCAGAGTTCGCAAGCGTTTCGTTGCGGGTTTGGGGCCCAGAAAAACGATGTTGTCGGGGACCGTCGCGTCGCCGTTGACTTGCCGAGCAATTACCGTCAGGCCCGTTCTCAACGAGACATTACTCACATCGATTGGGACCTCGACAGACGGGTCCAGCCGTCGATCGAGTATGATCGAGATATGCCGATCTGCCATGACTTCTTTTAAAAGTTGACGAAATTCAATGCTCGACCAGCTTCCAGAGAACGGGCGTTCCAATTCCTGGCGAAAATTTGCGCCGGTCAACCAATTTGTTGGTCCTGTTTCTTTCGACGGGGGTTCAATCTGGTTAAGCGACGCAACAACCAGCAATATGGTAAAAGGAACAAACACGTCCAAATCTCCGTCATTTCCGTTCGGTCAAAATCCCGCGTGGCGAATGCTAAAATCCAATGTTATCATGATCATGCATGAATTCTCTGTCTGTTCATCAAAATCGAAGTCTTGAAATTGCGTCACGTTAGGATTTGTGGCATCTGATCACGGATGAATCAACGGTTTTGCAACCAATAAAACAACCGGTTGTTTAGCGTCGCGAATTACTGAAAAAGTTTGACGAATTTACCCTTGAAAAGAAGAGCCGCCACATCATGCTTCCGACACACGCCGTCGGCATCGACTTGGGAACGACTTATTCCTGCATTGCCTACTTGAATGAGCATGGCGAGCCGATTTCGATTCCAAACAAAGATGGTGAACTCTCGACCCCGTCGGCTGTGTTGTTCGACGGTAACGATGTCATCGTTGGTACCGAGGCGATGCGAAATTCCATCCGGCATTCCGATCGAGTTGTTGTCCATGCCAAACGCTATATGGGCAGCCCTTCTCATCGTTGGAAGATCGCTGGCAAAAGCTATTCTCCGATCGACATCAGTACGTACATTCTGAAATCGATGCTCGATTCGGCCCGGGAAAAGATTGGTCCGGTTACGAGTGCCGTCATTACCGTGCCCGCTCAGTTCAGCGATATTCAGCGTCAGGCAACAGCCGAAGCGGGTAAACGAGCCGGTCTGACGAATGTCGATATTATCAATGAACCTGTTGCTGCAGCCTTATGTTTCGTGCTGGGAACCGAAGGAATCTGGTTCACCGAACTTGCGACAACTCAGACAGTCATGGTCGTTGACCTTGGTGGTGGTACGTTCGATCTTTCTCTCGTCAAATATCAGAAGAACGAAGTCAGCGTGCTGGCAAGCGGTGGTGATCTTCACCTGGGCGGTCTCGACTGGAATAAGGCTCTCGAAGTCGCCATCGGGAAACAGTTTCATAAAGAGTTTGGTATCGATCCGATGAAGGATCGCGAGAGTGCCCAGGCGCTCTCGCTCGAAGCCGAACAGACGAAACGAAGCTTGTCAGTACGTCCGAAAGCCGCGTTGACGGTCGCCGCAGGAGGCCAACGCAAAACATATCAGGTCGAAGTGGAACAATTCGAACGACTGACGAAAGATCTCGTCGATCGCATGGAAAAGCTGACCGTCGGCCTTTTGGAAGAACGGAAGATGGGCTGGGCCAAGGTCGACGTCGTGTTAACCACGGGTGGTTCTTCGAGAATGCCGATGGTCCGCTCGATGCTCAAGCGATTGAGCGGACGAACACTCAATACGTCACTCTCGCCTGATCAATCGATCGCTCACGGGGCGACCTATTATGCAGGGATGCTGCTGACCAACAGTGCGTTTGCCAAGTCGATTCTCAATCCGACTGCAGCGGCGCGTCTGGCACAATTCAAACAAAAAAGTACGAATGCCCGCGCATTCGGTATTCTGATTCGTGATCAGGATACGGGGACGCGTATCCCTCACTACATACTTCCTGCCCACACGCAGCTTCCGACGTCAGTCTCGCAGATTTACGGCACTGTCAAGGATGATCAGCGACGTGTCCATCTGCGAATTGTAGAAAGCGGTACTGCTGCAGATGCCACGTATGTCGAACTCGGAACATGCCTGATTGAGCCATTACCCGAGAACTTGCCGCAAAGTACCGAGATCGAAGTGACAATTACTTATGATGAGCAGGCCCGGATTCATGTCGGGGCAAAAGTGCTGGCGACAGGGCAAGAGACTCAAACGGAAATTATCCGCCCCGAAAACCTTGTTGTCAGTGCTCTGAACGAAGAAGTGGAAGCCGCCTCTGTCGTCGTGAAGTCGGAGCCTGAAGTGCAGCAGGTTCCATCCGTTGCCCCTGCTTTGTCGTCTGCCGCAGTCGTTCCGCCTAAGGCCAATGTCAAGCCAAGTGTTCCCACGACTTCCCTTTCGGCAGCAAAGCCATTTAATCCAAGCTTGTCGAAAATTGAGAGTTCGTTTCAGCCGATACCGCTTTGCAATCAGTGTGGCGAGCCGATCGATACAACGGGAAATTGTGTCAGCTGTGATGCCAAGTTCAGTCCCGAAAAGCCTGCAGCAAAACCGGGTGCTCCCGGTCGGACCACAACGGGAATGGCTAAGGTTTCATCGAATCAATCGAGTAAATCAGTACCGTTGCCAGCAGTCCCGAAAAAGCCTTCAAAATCGGAAGTTCTTTTGTACGACGAAGATTCGATCGTTGAATTGCTGGATGGGCCTGAAGGCCCTGAAAAATCGCAGTTGAAGCAAGCCACTCCTTCTACAACACCTCCAGCCAAAGCAAAAATCAAGCCTCCGCCGATCCCTTCCGGCGGCGCTGCGCAGGTCAAGCTGATCCCAGGAAAGCCGTTGAATTCATCTCCGTCAGAGCCGGACGACGATAGTGCATTCTGGGAGGCGGTTGGTCAGGAGTAATCAAATGTCAACGAATTGTCACACGATGATGTCGCGGATGACGTGACCATGCACGTCGGTCAATCGTCGGTCAATCCCGTTGTGACGGAACGTCAGTTTCGTATGGTCAATGCCAAGCAGATGAAGCATCGTCGCGTGGATGTCATAGACTTGCGTCGGATTGGCTCGGTCCAGCGGTTTATAGCCCCATTCGTCGCTGGGGCCGTAAGTTGTTCCTCCACGAATTCCACCTCCTGCCAACCAGTTCGTGAACACGAACGGATTGTGGTCACGCCCTTTCCCCCCTTGAGCACACGGCATACGACCAAACTCGGTCGTCCAATGGATAATTGTATCTTCGAGCATCCCACGTTGTTTCAGGTCGGCGATCAGTGCGGCCGCTCCGTGTGACATGCCCAGGGCGAGAGGACCATGATCGCGTGGGACGTCTTCGTGTGAGTCCCAGTTACGTCGAGGGAATCCGTTGTCGCAGCCCGACCAGATTTGCACGAATCGCACTCCCCGTTCCAGCATTCGTCGAGCGATCAGGCATTTCCGTCCGAAAATGTCGGTCTCTTCTTCCGCGTTGATCTCCTTGGGAAATTCGCCCGAGCCATGATCGAGCCCGTACATCTTGAGTATGTGTTTTGGTTCACCAGAAATGTCCATCGCCTCAGGTGCAGCCAACTGCATTCGTGCAGCGAGTTCGTAAGATTTGATTCGTGCCTCGAGCCTGCTGTCCCCCGGCCGGGTTTCCGCATGCCGACGATTCAACCGATTCATCACATCCAGCCCGGCGGCGTCTGATCCCTTTGTCACGATCCCTTCGCGAGATGGGAACAGGTCCTCAATCGGGTTGGCGGCACCGGGGCGAATGAGTGTCCCCTGGTGACGAGCCGGCAGGAATGCCGAATCCCAATTCTTCTGGCCGTTCGAGGGGAAGCCTCGATGGTCAGGCATTACGATGAATGTCGGAAGGTTGTCATTCATGCTTCCCAGACCATAACTGACCCACGCTCCCATACCGGGGAAGCCAGGCATTTGAAAGCCGGTGGCTTGCAGCAACGTGGCCGAACTGTGAACTCCTGTTTTGCCAACAAGATTGTGAATGAAGGCCATTTCGTCGACCACGGCTCCTAACGGAGCACTTATTTCCGAAAGGGGTTTTCCACACTGACCGTACGATTGCCATTTCCAGGGTGAGGCGAACGTCGCACCGTGGCCATTCTGGAACAGCTCCACTTTCTCACCAGGGTCCCAAGGTTGCCCGTCCCGCTTCGTGAGTTCCGGCTTGTGGTCGTAAAGATCAATATGGCTGGCAGCACCCGCCATAAAAAGCTGCACCACGCGAGTCGCTTTCGGCGGAACGTGCAGAACTTCCAGCACGCCGTCGTGAATTTGATGTGTAGTTGCCGACGATTCTGCTCTGGTCAGAGATTCATCGCGTCCGAGCAAGCTGGCCAACGCCAGACCGCCCAAACCTCCACCGTATTGCCACAGAAGATCGCGACGAGAAAGCATGGTGTGACCAATCACGAAATTGAAAATGGCAAACGTCCGTTGCATGGGCTTCAGCCCGTGCAAAAACGATCTGTGCAGGCGTGACACCGACTCGACAAAAACCGAAAGCCACTTGGTGTGCGTGCGGTCAGCCGCAAGATCAATGACTCAAAATATAAGATCCCGCCAGCGGATATGCGAGGTAGAGCATCGCGATGGCGACGCCTGAGGCGATCGCCGCACTCAGTCGATACTCTTTCCCGATGTATCGAATAAGCTGAAAGTCAAACACGAGCAGAAGAGGCACAGCAACGGCAAATACGTACCAGTAGTTGACGATAAAATCGCTCTGCATAATCAAAAAAATCTGGCTGCTTGTGACGATCTGGCCGGGTTGATCAAGCGCTTGTTTCAACCGGGGAGCGATGAAGTACCACCATCCACCCACAACGACAAACACAATAAAATGGACGGCGATCACGAACGCCGCCGCCGTCGACGCCCAGCGGTCTCGAAAAGTGGATTCTGAATCAGCGACCAATGTCTCAGTATCGAGTTGAAACGATGAGGAGAGACTCATGATTGATTCCTGCGCGAGACGGTGGAGATGGGGAGTGACTGGATCACGAGCCGCTTTACTCACGATTCCTGGGGTCATACGATGTCGTGTCGCCATTCGGTGGCGTAATACAAAATGATACCATTACTCGTGAGTGAAGGCACAAGATCATGCGCATGCGAAATTGTTTCTTTGGACTGGTTCGAGCATTTATCATCGGAGCGGCGGTCTGGACTGCGGGGCAGTCTGGATTTGCGGCTGACGAATATGCCTATGACCTCGTTCATTCATCCGTGACGTTTAAAGCACGGCACCTCGATATCAGCTGGATTCATGGGCGATTCAATGACGTCGACGGAAAATTTTCGATCGACCGTGAAAACCCTTCCAAATCAACATTCCACCTGGTCATCAAAACCGACAGTGTTGATACGGCCAATAAGGCCCGAGACGAACATCTGCGTCAACCCGACTACTTCGATACGAAGCAGTTCCCCACCATCGAATTCAAGAGCACGAGCACAAAGCCCGTTGAGGGGGGATATGAAGTCACCGGCGACTTCACAATGCACGGCACGACCAAGAAAATTACCTTCGTGCTGAAAGGTGGTAAGGAGCACCAATTCAAGGACATCAAGCGAGTCGCCTTCTCGACCGAACTGACACTCAAACGCAGCGACTTCGGTTTTGATAAGAATGCGATCGGGCCGATTGGCGACGAGGCAATCATTCTGATTGATTGCGAAGGTATGCGTAAGTAACAGATGCCTGATCCAAAGCTCTATCTGCTGGCGATGGCGGCTTCCGCCATCGCCAGCCTGTTGTTCGTACTGGCAGCCACTGCGGTGGTACGTCCCACCAGTACGACGCGGCGGAATGTTGCTTCCATCCTGGGGATCGGTTTGGGTCTCGCAGTCGGTTACAATGTCCTGGCGTTGAGATTGGCTTGGCCTCCCGTGAAGGGTCTCGACCGGTTGTTACTGATCATTGTTCCGGCAACGATTGGGATTGAGCTGATTGCCGGGTTCCCGTGCATCCCGCGATCGGTTGCCTGGCTGATGCGAACCTGCCTGGCTGTCGCAGCTCCGCGAATTCTTCTACGCGGTTCCGTTTACTTGAGCAGCCCTGGTAGCGACCGGGATCTGTGGTTGTCCGGGGCTGAACTGGTGTTATGGAGCAGTTTGTTGATAGGAACGTGGCGACTACTGACGTTGTTATCCGCGCGTTCACCGGGGATTTCGATTCCCATGGCTCTCGCCATGACGACCCAATCCGCGGGGCTGACGATCATGATGGCGGGTTACATCAAAGGGGGGGCTGCGACAATCCCGTTAGCGGCTGCGCTCGTGGGAACGACGGTCGCAACGTACCTGATGAGGAACAGGATCAGTCTGTCAGGGGCGATTGGAATCGGAGTGGTCGGTTTATTCGGCATCCTGTTCATCGGCCGATTTTTTGGCCGCCTTTCAACCGCCTGTGCGCTGACGCTGCTGCTGGCACCCCTCTTACTCTGGGTCTCAGAAATGCCCTTTCTGAAGCATCGAAAGCCATGGCTCGTCGGATCAATTAAAGTCTTGCTGGTCGCAATTCCCCTGATGGTGGTCGTGACGTTGGCGAAGCAAGCTTTTGATCGTGAAATGGCTCCCTTGCTGTCCATCATCTATGACGTATTAGAAGTAGGATCATGACGAAATTCACGCTGTCGATAAGCTGGGAGCGGCGAGGGGAAGTCTTTACTGATAACAAATACAGCAGAAGGCATGAGTGGTGTTTTGATGGTGGAGCGGTCGTTCCCGCATCGTCTTCGCCGCACGTTGTGCCGGTCCCCATGTCAGATGCTTCAAGCGTAGACCCGGAAGAAGCGTTCGTTGCCAGTCTATCGAGTTGCCACATGCTGTGGTTTCTTTCCATTGCTGCAAAGCAAAGGTTCCTGGTTGAGCGTTACCGAGATAATCCGGAAGCGATCATGGGAAGAAACGTTGACGGTAAAGTGGCGATCACGGTTGTGACTCTTCGTCCAACAGCCTTGTTCGGCGGGAACAGGATTCCTTCGAACGAAGAAATCCTCCAAATGCACGACGAGGCACATCAAGAGTGCTTTATCGCAAATTCAGTCAAATCGGACGTGCGTTGTGAACCTGTCGTTCAGTCAACTTCGAGATCGGTTGAGTAGGAAGAGTGATGAGCCGCGCAATCACATTGCCGTTGATCGTTGGCGTTCTAGTGGTTTCCAATCTGCTGGCTGACGAGGCGTTAACGATTTCCGAAGTGAAGCCGGATGTCACCGGCATTCTTGTCCACGAGGTTCAATCGCCGTATCAGGCCGGGACTACGCTGATTCGCGTACTGCAGCCGGATACGCTCTTAAACGGCAAAAAATACCCGGTGATTTACGTTCTGCCGGTCGAAGCCAGAACCGAGAGTCGGTACGGGGACGGGCTGAGTGAGGTCAAGAAGCTTGATCTTCACAACAAGTTTGGTGCCGTATTTGTGGCACCAACGTTTTCACATTTGCCGTGGTACGCCAACCATCCGACGAATCAATTGATCCGCCAGGAGAGTTACTTTATTAAAATCGTCGTTCCGTTCATTGATCAGCACTACCCGGTGCGGGGCGAGGCCGGGGGGCGGTTGTTACTCGGTTTCAGCAAGTCTGGCTGGGGGGCGTGGTCGTTGCTTCTGCGTCATCCGGACCTGTTCGGAAAAGCGATTGCTTGGGACGCTCCATTGATGATGGACAAGCCGGGGATGTACGGCAGCGGCGAAATCTTCGGCACCGTCGACAACTTCGAACACTATCGGGTGAGCAAGCTCCTGGAGGAAAACGCGAAAAAGTTCTCAAACGAGAACGAGAAACGTTTGGTCCTCATCGGCTACGGGAATTTCCGAGCCGAACATGTGCAGGCCCATGCCTTCATGGACGAACGGAAAATCGCTCACGAATATCGGGACGGTCCTGAACGCAAGCACGACTGGCATAGTGGATGGGTAAACGAGGCGGTCGAAGTGCTACTCGGCCAATGATGCCGCTCGCCGTGGTCTTCTGATCGTTGGCGTTCACTCTCCAGACACAGCGAAATTCGAACGAGGTGTTGGATCTCCGGAAGGTCATTTGATGTTGATCGACACTTATCCCGAAGCCGAAGCTGTCCATCGCGAACGACTTCGTCGCATGTGAGCGAGGCAAGAACGACCGCGCGTGATTTCGCTTTCAGCCACTGTTGTATCGTTCTGCGAACGAGGCATTCGTGATCGCATCCGGACGATCGTGAGCGGGACCTGGTGATCGATTTTGCCGAAATGAATCACGCGAAAGATCTGGTGGTTGGATTTCGAAAAGGACTTGGGCGAGATCATCAATGATCGCACCAGATTGTTGCAGCAATTCGGGCCTTGGTTGTTTTATGAAGATTGGAAGAGTGATTCGCTTGATGTCTTGAAGGAGGGATCTGTCGCCTGTAGATTGATCAATTCAATTCCACCGCAATTTTTTCATTTTCTCGGACTCATCCTTTATGAAGTTTTCTATTAAGGAAGACCAGGGACAGGTCGTGCAGGTCGCAATTAATGGATGCTTGGTACAAGCGGACATTGCGCCTCCACTGGATCCTTTTCGAGCGATTCTGGGGGCCAATGCCTATCAGAAAACGGTTCTGTTAGACATGCAGGATTCGAACTATCTCGACTCGATGTGCATTGGCTGGCTTCTTGGTTCTCACAAGCGTTTTCGTGAACAGGGTGGCAAGCTGGTGATTCATTCCTTGCAACCTGTGGCATCGAATGTGATTTCACTGCTCAAACTGAATGGTATTCTGCAAATTGCAGCCGATGCGAGTCAGGCGTTGCAACTGGTTCAAGGAGAGGTTGCCTAAATGGGTTATGACGGTCGCTTCTCGGGTGATTTTTTTACAAACATGGCTCCCGGCGAGGTTCTGTCTGCCATTATCGAACGGGCGGCAGACCTGCACGTGAGTGACCTTTTCCTCTTAGCGGAAGAAGCAGGACTTCGTGTCGCCTTCCGGCGGATGGGTGGGATCGAAACTGTGGCGGCGCTGCCGCTGGAAACTGGACGTTCGGTCGTCACCTTGCTGAAGGCAGAAGCCGGAATTGATTTGGGTGACCGTCGAAGGCCGCACGAAGGACGCCGGATTCAGACCGTTGGTGACCGTGTCATCGATCTCCGCATTAACATCATTCCGACGCTTTACGGGGAAGACGTCACCGCGCGGTTGCTTGACCGTAAATTTGGTCTGAGGACGCTGGAACAAATCGGTTTAACTCGGATCGAGTTAAACAAAATGCAGGCAATGCTCAATAATCCAAGCGGACTGATTCTCGTGACTGGGCCAACAGGGACCGGGAAGACGACGACGCTTTATGCTGCTGTTCAGTACTTGAATGACGGCACTCGAAAAATTAACACGCTGGAAGATCCTGTCGAATATGCCGTGCCGGGGTTGCGCCAATCTCAGGCGAATACCAAGGTCGGGCTCGATTTCCCCGAACTGCTGCGCAATGTTCTCAGGCAATCAGCCGATGTGATTATGATCGGTGAAATTCGAGACGAAGAGACCGCTGCAACGGCAGTGCGTGCAGCGAACAGCGGAACTGTCGTCCTCTCGACATTGCATTCGCCAGTCGCCGCAGGTGCAGTACAAAGCATGGCCGCTTTAGGCGTCAATCGTTATTTCCTCTCAAACTGTTTACTTGGTGTTGTTGCCCAGCGGTTGGTGCGGACTCTCTGCCAGAAATGCCGTGTCGCGTATGATATCAGTGAGTCACCCGACACGTTTAGCGATATTCAATCATTCCTTGAGCCTGGATTCGGGACATACATTTTCGGCCCGGGTGCCTGTGAAGCCTGCTTGCAGCAGGGTTATTCGGGGCGTACCGCGATTGTTGAGCTGATGGTGTTTAACAAGGCACTCAGACAACTGGTTGCCAAAGGCTGCAGTAGTGAAGAACTGCAAACATTCGCGATTCAGCAAGGGATGCTCGAATTCCGACGTTCGGCAATGGTCAAGGTGGCGATGGGCGTGACCAGTACCGAAGAAATACTTCGGGAATTGCCCACGGATCAGTTGGGTTTAGACCTGTAAAAAATCGTTGATACGATTGCTTTAATGCTGGGAGGGCGAAGCTCCTGCTGAGCCCCGAAGCGGGTACACGAACTCACTTCGCGGCTCAGCGGGAGCCTCGCCCTCCCAAGTCTTTCATACACCGTCATCGCCACATTGACGCATGGGTCAAAGAATCTCGAGCGTGGGCATTTTTGGCGCAATCAGTAATTGCTTCGCCACCTGCATCGCGACTTGCTCACAGATGTTGATGAGTGGCGCCCGTGAAGGATTCTCTTCGGAAAAGAGCGTTGCAATACGTCCGGCATCGCCTCGCATGCGGATGCCAACTTCAATTGGCAATTCACCCAGGAACGGGACGCCAAGCTCTTCCGCTTTCGACTTGGCTCCACCTCGCCCAAAGATTTCGCCCGTCATGTTTTCCACAATGCCGAGCAGCGGAATCTTCACTTGGTTGAACATGCTGATGGCCTTGATGGCGTCGAGCAAGGCAACCTGTTGTGGCGTGCAGACGACGACAGCGCCAGCCAGTCCGAGCAGTTGAGACAACGTCAACGAAACATCGCCCGTACCGGGGGGCAGATCGATGATCAGGTAATCCAGTTCACCCCAATCGGTATCTTTCAGGAATTGTGTGATTGCGCGATGGAGCAGGGGGCCGCGCCAGATGACCGCCTGATCGGGCTTCAGGAAGTAACCCATCGAGATCACTTTGATACCGTCAACCATAGCGGGCTGGATTCGCTCGATTTCCTCGCCAGATTCCGTGGTCACTTTCATGGCAGTGGGGCGATCGATCGAACCAACCATGTGTGGGATGCTTGGTCCATAGACGTCGGCATCCATCAGTCCAACCTTGGAGCCAAGGGTCTTCAGACCGTAAGCAAGTGACGCTGCCACGGTACTTTTACCCACGCCCCCTTTGCCACTTCCGACAGCGATCACATTCTTGGCTCTCAGGCCGATCGCACCACCCGACATACTGCCTCGAACAACGGCACTGAATTCGACGTCAACCGTTCCGAGTTCTGAATTTCCTTGTTGTGCAGCAGACCGGATGGCCTCGGTGATTCGTTCTCGCCGGGGATAAGCATGAGTTGGAAGTTCGATACTGACCTTCAGGACGTTGCCGCTGAGACGAACCCCTTTCAGCATATCGAGTTCTTGCAGAGTCCGGCCAATTTCAGGGTCTTTCAGGACGCGGATTCGTTGCAGCAACTCAGTTTCTGTCAGCATTTCCATTTCTCGTTTCGTTGGTGTCCAGGCTTTGACCTGGTTTTTTCTGGAACTAAAAAACTCGAAGTCGATGTTTTACTGAGTTGTAGCAACGACGTTGATGACCGGCAACAACTCGCTCGTGGCGTTCTGTAAGGTGAATTGAGTTTCGCATTGAAATCGCGTCGAATGAGCCGTCGTTCCGATGGTCGGCTATTGGATCTCACCTTCAGGCTCTATAATTTCACGTGTTGGTCTGGAGGTCGATCCGGGGACGGCCGTTTTGCGGTGGGGCAACTTCCGCCAGACCTTCGCCAAGTTGTTGCGATCGACTGTTTCATGTTGTCAAGGAGTGATCGTGGAAGGCGCAAATCCCGATGCTGCGACGCTCGATTCGAGCAAGCATCTTTTTAATGAGACCTCACATTCGCCATCACTGACCGACCTGGTTGGATATGAAAAATCAAAAGACATTATCGATTTCTGTTTCATTTCTAATCCCTATTATCCGACACCGGAAATGCTGGATCTGATCAAGGAGAACTTCGTCAATCTTCTTAAGTCTTATCCTTCAAGCAATCCGATTCTGGGCCAGAAGTATCTGGCGGAATTGTTCCAGCTGAAACCCGAAAACCTGATCGTGGGAAACGGAGCCACCGAACTGATTGTCGCGATGAACGCAACGCTCATCGAAAGAATCGCTGTGCCGGTCCCGACCTTTGGCGAATATATCGAAAAGCTGAGGCAACAACGCGATGCGGAACTCTATTTTTTAAAAGCGGAAGATAATTATCGGCTGGATCTGGACGACTACATTAGTTGGGTGCGCTCACGCGGACTCACCTCGTTGCTGATCATCAATCCCGGAAATCCGACTGGCCAGCTCCACTCGCTGGATTCCATGTTCGAATTTCTTAAACGAGCCAAAGATATGGAACTCATCGTTGTCGATGAATCGTTCATCGATTTTGCCGGTGAGTCGGTGCCCAGTCTGCTTCCGGTGGCAAAGCATTTTTCCAACCTGCTGCTGGTCCGCAGTATGAGCAAACATTGTGGAGTCCCCGGCCTGCGACTGGGTTATTGCTATAGCGAAAACCTTTATGTCCTTAACCGCATGCGCCGGTTCATTCCGACCTGGAACGTCAATTCCTTTGCCCAGTATTTCCTTTCGTTGCTGGCGTCGACAGATGCGGCTTACCACGAGGGACGGATACGACTCATTAACGACGTTCGCTGGCTTTACGATCGCCTGATCGAGCTTAAGGGGATCTCCGTTTACCCGACAGGCGCGAATTTTATCCTGTTCAAGGTCAACGGGGGGATGACAGCCCTGGAACTTCAGACGCGACTTTTGAAAGAACATCGAATGTACGTCCGCGATTGCTCGAACAAGATCGGCATGGACAGGTACCACATCCGTGTTGCATCGCAAGGTCATGAAAAAGATAGTCAGCTGGTCGAAGCCCTGAAGGAGTTGCTCGGATGAATCGCCCTTCTGTCGTCGTGGTGACTCGCAGGACGCTCCGCAAGGAAAAGTATATTGATTACGTGTCCGAAGCGCATCTCCGGCTTCTGATTCAATTGAAGCTTCTGCCAGTAATGGTTCCTGTCGTCGAAGGGACGCTCGCTTGCCTCTCCGATTATATGGCCAATATGAGCGGGCTGTTGATTGTCGAAGGGGAGGACGTCGAGCCAATCCATTATGAGGCGACGGACGCCAATCATCGGTACGTCGAGCAAATCCATCCGCTCAAGGATGAAATCGAAATTCGGCTCATCCGTACCGCGCTGCGAAAGAAGCTTCCGATTTTCGGGATTTGTCGCGGTTCGCAATTGCTGAATGTCGTTTGCGGAGGGACCCTGTTCGGCGACGTGCAGAAGGAAAAGAAATCCCGGCTGAAGCACATCGATAACGACCATTACGATACCTATCGTCATGGGGTCGAGATCATTCCGGGTACGCCGCTACACAAGTGGTACGGTCGAACCGAACTGCCTGTGAATAGCTACCATCATCAGGGAGTGCGGGAATTGGCGCCCCGATTCATTCCGATGGCTCGGGCAGACGACGGGTTGATTGAGGGTTACTACGATCCAAAATGCGATTTTATTGTCGGGCTTCAGTTTCATCCTGAACGGATGCCAGAAGAACCTGCTGGGAATTTACGCATCTGGAAAGCATTTGGATCGGCAGTCCAACGACGCCAGTCATGAAATCTGGCATCACTCGTTTTACGAGCGCTATTACCGGTCGAAAACTCGGGGTGCCACGGTTTTGGACTCCTTCGGGTCCGAAACTTGACTCGATGAGCCAAGTTTCTGCGTCTCCGCAAAAGTCGCCTTCTAGCTCTGCAAGAAGAAAGCCGAATTGCCAACAACCTCGTAATTTTTCGGAGCTTTCAAGTGTCAGTCGAGGTCTGCTGCAATTCGGCTATCGTCTCGGCGGAGGCGGACGGCTACGTTGGTTTGAGCAAGATCCTCGCTGGAGTCTTCGACAAGGCCGTGACTTCCTCGCGATAGGCGGCGTAGTCGAAGAGCACGACTTAACCGAAGTCGTTAAATCGTGCCCCCTTTTCCTGGAGTTTCTTCCAAACACAATTCGTCGCCAGCAGCCTATCTCTCCCTTCTTTAGGACGTTTCATCAGCCCACAGCGTTCTGTTCCAATATACGGATCTTCGCGCCGTCCAAGTAAATCAAATGTTTCGAAACGAAAAAACACCGCCGCCCGGCAAGGGGCGGCGATGTCTTTTAAAGGTCATTTCCCTCATCACGACATTAAAATGCCGCGACGAAAAGGAGTGGAGACGATTTATTTCGGGAGCGGTACACTCGCGATTGTCTCCAGAATCCGGCTGGCGATCTGGTATGGGTCGCCCTGAGAATTGGGGCGGCGGTCTTCCAGGTAACCTTTCCAGTCATTCTTCGGGAATGAGTTCGGAACGCGGATCGAAGCACCGCGATCGGCAACGCCCCAGCTGAATTTATGAATCGACTGAGTTTCGTGGAGGCCGGTGAGACGCAGATGATTGTCTGGCCCGTAGACGGCAATATGATCGGCTTTGTGTTTGTCGAAAGCTGCCATCAATGCCTCGAAGTAGGCCTTGCCACCGACTTCGCGGAGATATTTCGTCGAGAAGTTGGTGTGCATACCTGAGCCGTTCCAGTCCGTTTGACCAAGCGGCTTACAGTGGAAGTTGACGTCCACTCCGTATTTTTCGCACAGACGGGCAAGGATATATCGGGCGACCCACATTTCATCGGCAGCGCGTTTTGAGCCTTTGCCGAAGACCTGGAATTCCCACTGCCCTTTGGCCACTTCGGCGTTAATCCCTTCGTGGTTAATACCGGCAGCATGGCAAAGGTCGAGATGTTCTTCGACGATCTCGCGGGCAATGTCACCCATCTGGCTGTAGCCAACGCCACAGTAGTATCGTCCCTGGCCTTCTTTGGGGAAACCTTCTGCAGGGAAGCCAAGTGGCTGGCCATCTTTATAGAGGAAGTATTCTTGCTCGAAGCCGAACCATGTATCGGGATCGTCAAGGATCGTCGCACGTGCGTTGGTGGGGTGCGGTGTGAGATCTGGAAGGAGAACTTCGCAAAGAACAATCACGCCGTTTGTTCGAGATGCATCGTGAAAGCTGGCAACAGGTTTAAGCACGCAATCCGAAGAATGCCCTTCGGCCTGTTTCGTGGAACTTCCGTCAAAACCCCAATTCGGAAGCTGTTCCAGCGTTGGCTCTTTGTCAAATTCCTTGATGAGGGTCTTGCCTCGGATGTTAGGAACCGGTGTGTAACCGTCGAGCCAAATGTATTCCAACTTAAACTTTGCCATCAAATTCTCCTCGTCCTTCGTTCTCTTAAGCAGTCCGCGACATAAGTTGTTCGGGATCAGGCACCACCATTCAGCAAATCGTATTCCGCGCATCGAATTAGGGTGGAGGGATGAATGTTGGAAATCATTCTGCCACAGCAGTTTCTGTTCTTCGGAAATCGAAATTGTCATGACCAAAAATCATAGTTATGCCTAATGTTTGGGATTTATTGCCCGAATTCGGGCATTTCGATGGTTTGCGTGAATTGCCTCTCAACTTCACTTCGCATGGATTGCGTGTTGCAAAAAGCGTCATTTTTGTGAGTGTGGCGTAGGCGAAACCATCGGAGCCATTGGTGTTTGTGTTGTTTGTATCTCCCGATTTCATGGGAAGAAAAGGCATACCAGAATCTGTTTCCGCGACGGAAGGTTCTCCTTTCACGTGCTTGCGAATTCTCGCTCAACAACTGAAATGTAGAAATAACGGGCAGAAGTTGGGATCGAGCGACGCATATCGTTGTATTCAAAGGAGAAGAATGCAAAAATCGGCTTGCGGTAGAGCTCGGCCATTGGGTCGTTTTCTCTGCTGACCTTTCAGATACGCTATTTCTCCGAATCGACATTTTGGTTTTAGCATTCTGATTGCGTGCGAAGTTCGCACGGCAAAGGCATTTTCGCGCTCACCCTTTGTTTCCTCGTTTGAAAGTACACTTTATGAGTGGTAGCACAGCTCGATTTCAGGCAATCCAGGCAGTCACGAATTACGCGCCGATTTCGGCTCCCCTCAATTTCGCTGAAACGCCAAGCAGCGAACTGTTCGGGACGAATGTCTTCAGCGTCAAGGTGATGAAAGATCGCTTGCCGAAAAGCATTTTCAAGTCGGTCATGAAAACGATTGAGTTGGGTGAACCGCTCGATTCCACCGTGGCTGATACTGTCGCGGCGGCGATGAAAGACTGGGCCATTGAAAAGGGAGCGACACACTACGCTCACATGTTTTATCCCCTGACGGGGATGAGTGCCGAAAAACACGATAGCTTTCTGACCCCCGATGGTACCGGTGGGGCGGTCAATGAGTTTAGCGGATCGGCGTTGACTCAGGGCGAACCTGATGCGTCCAGCTTCCCTTCCGGTGGAATTCGAGCGACCTTTGAAGCCCGGGGATATACGGCCTGGGACGTCACCAGCCCCGCATTCATTCTGGAAAATCCGAACGGAACGACACTTGTTATTCCAACGGCGT
This sequence comes from uncultured Schlesneria sp., assembly GCA_903899985.1. Lineage (GTDB taxonomy): Bacteria > Planctomycetota > Planctomycetia > Planctomycetales > Planctomycetaceae > Schlesneria. The sequence goes on along the minus strand of CAIULL010000164.1, from coordinate 29,891 downwards.
TTTTCTCATGGACGGGCGAAGCCCTCGATAAGAAGACCCCGCTCTTGCGGTCGATGAAGGCGTTGAACACACAGGCTCAACGCGTCCTGAAATTGTTCGGACATAAGAATATTCCACTCGTTACCGCTTCATGCGGCCCCGAGCAAGAATACTTCTTGATTGACCGGAACTTCTTTTTTGCTCGGCCAGACCTGATCAGTGCCGGTCGAACTCTCTTCGGTGCGAAGCCTCCAAAGGGTCAAGAATTCTGCGACCAGTATTTCGGTGCCATTCCTGAACGTGTCCTCGCCTTCATGCTGGAATGCGAACGCGATCTGTTCAAGCTTGGTGTACCAGTCAAGACGCGGCATAACGAAGTGGCGCCTGGCCAGTACGAAGTTGCCCCAATCTATGAAAACGCCAACGTTGCCGCAGACCATCAGCAATTACTCATGCTGACTCTGAAGAAGGTGGCGGCAAAGTACGGGATGGAGTGCCTGCTGCACGAAAAGCCGTTTGCTGGCGTCAATGGTTCAGGTAAACACTGCAACTGGTCGCTGGGGAATTCCGCCCAGGGGAACTTGCTTGATCCAGGTAAGACACCCCACGAAAACATGCAATTCCTCGTCTTCTGTGCGGCCGTGATCCGTTCCGTTCACAAGCACAGCAAGTTGCTGCGAGCCGTTGTCGCTCACGCTGGCAATGATCATCGTCTCGGTGCAAACGAAGCACCACCAGCGATTATCTCGATCTTTCTCGGAGATCAGTTGGCCGATGTGTTTGAACAGATCAAGAAGAGCGGTACGGCGGCAACCAGTAAGCAAGCGGGCGTGATGACTGTTGGCGTCGACACGCTGCCCGCTTTGCCAAAAGACGCTGGTGACCGCAATCGAACAAGCCCGTTTGCGTTTACGGGAAACAAGTTCGAATTCCGTGCTGTCGGGGCCAGTCAATCGTTGTCGGGGCCGTTGGTCGCACTGAATACGATCATGACCGAATCTCTTGACTACATCGCAACCGAGCTTGAAAAAGCAACGGGTGGTGATTCATCAAAACTCGCGGGCGCGGTCCAGACACTGCTCAAGTCGATTATCAATGAGCATGGTTCGGTCGTCTTCAATGGAGATGGTTATTCCGAAGAATGGCAGGTTGAGGCGGCCAAGCGAGGCCTTCCTAATCTGAAGCAGACGATTGACGCATTGCCCGCAATTACTGATCCCGCCGTCGTATCCATGATGGAAAAGTACAAGGTCTTGACTCCACGCGAAGTCGCCAGCCGCGAAGAAATCTATTTCGAGCAATACGTCCTGACGATCAATGTTGAGGCGCGACAGACGCATGAAATCGCCAAGACAATTATTTATCCCGCTGCTGTCCGATATCAAAGTGAACTGGCGGCGGCGTCAGCCAACTGCAAGGCTGCGGGCGTTGATTTTGATGCCTCGCTGCTGATTAAGCTGAGCAGTTTGATTAAATCACTCAGCGAAAAGACTGCAGCGCTCGAACACTTGAACGAAGAAGGTGGCCACGGGGGACACGGTGTCAGCAATCCAAAGCAGGCTGCCGAGCGTTGTGCAAAACAGGTCAAGCCAGCGATGGAAGCCGTTCGAGCCGTCGTAGACGAACTTGAGTCAATCGTCGCCGACGACCATTGGCCTCTCCCCACCTACCAGGAAATGCTCTTCATCAAGTAACCGCCGCGGGCGGCTTGTGCGCGACGACGATGGGTTGAGGTTGGTGTGTCACCCGCGCGTTGCGGGGGCCTGAACCGGAAAAAACCATGACTTGCGGACCGGGACGGTGTCGTCTCGGTCCGTTTTTTGTCGTCGACATTGAAACGCGGGAGTCAGCGACGGCGGATGTCAACGTGCATAATGAATTTGACTCGCGCACTCGGAAGAAGACGTTTGATGCCGATTGTGACGCGTTTTGAGATTGAATGACCCGAAAAAATTGCGGACCCCTTTCATCGGCAATTGTCATTTCAGCAGGGCGGACAAGGTTCGATGAGTCTGAATCTGCCTGTATATTCGAGAAAATTCAGGTCGGTCGCTCCAAGTGTCTGAGCTTGGCAGTTAAACTTACGCGTGATCTAAGTTCTTTTTCACACCATCATCCCCGTTAATCCCGGTTCAACGGAAAGCGGGGACGCGAGATTAAAATGACCATTTCGACCGAATTATATCAGCCACCCATCATCGCTCCTTCGATGCTCAAGTGTGATTTCGGGGATTTGAACCGCGAGATCGATCGGCTGACTGGTGCGGGATCGAACTGGTTACATTGGGATGTGATGGACGGTCATTTCGTACCGAATCTTTCTTACGGAGCGATGGTGATCCAGAGTGTCCGGGCGCGTACGAAGGCTTTTTTTGACGCTCATCTGATGATCAGCGATCCGGAGAAATATCTGGACGACTACCTCAAGGCGGGCTGCGATGCGATTACAATCCACATTGAGGCGGTCCCGGAGCCAACCGCGTTGTTAAAGCGAATTCGAGCGGCGGGGCGACAAGCCGGGTTAGCAATCAATCCCGGTACGGCTGTCACACGGATCGAACCCTTTCTGGCGGAATGCGATCTGGTATTAGTGATGAGTGTTGAACCAGGTTTTGGCGGGCAAAAGTTTAAGCCGGAAGTGCTGGAAAAAGTTCGAACGCTGAAATCTCTGGTCGCTCCGAAGACGCTGTTGTCGATTGATGGGGGGATCGGAGCCTCAACAATTTCATCAGCGGCGGAGGCGGGTTGTCAGATTTTTGTCGCGGGAAGTTCCATTTTCGACGAGCCGGACTATCGAGTTGCGATCGAAAATCTCACGCGGTTGGCAACAAAGGCCAGTTAGGCAGGTTGCGGGGTCGGGTGTTCAAATTTCAAAATTAGCCAGTCACGCGATTTGCAATGACAATGTGATCCATTGGGCCAATTTTGAAATGGGAACGCCCGACCCCCTCGTCAATTCCTTCCAGGAAGCAACAGCAGTCAGTTCGTCGTATCAACCACAGACTGCGGGCTGGCCGAATTGAAATGATCCCGCACAAGTCGGCGGAAGTCTGCGAAGTTCTTCACCTGTTGGACGGCTGTGCGAAAACCCGCAAAATCCGTCAGAAACTTGGCAAAGTAGCAACTCGTGCGAGGTAATCGCTTCAGCGCAAGATGATTTCCGTAGTAGTCGAACTCACCTTCCACAAGAGTGAGCAGCACTCTGGCTCGTTCGGTTGGAGAAGGGGGTGCGATGGCGGCGCCTCCCAGGACCAGCGATCGTGCCTGTTGAAAGATCCAGGGGTTACCGAGGCAACCACGCCCGATCGCCACGCCGTCCGCTCCTGTCTCTTTCAAAAATCGAACGGTATCCGTCGCTTCGCGGATTCCGCCACTTCCCAGAACGGGAATCGATACGGCCTGTTTCACGCGGGTCACCACTGACCAGTCCGGGCCACCAACATACGACTGTGCGACACTTCGTGCGTGGACGTCGACGGCAGCAGCCCCTGCTTTTTCTGCCAATCGGGCGATTTCCGGTGCCGTTTCATTTTCGCCGTCCGGCCCCGAGCGAATTTTCAGTGTCACAGGGATCGAGACCGCTTTGACCACTGACTCGACGATCTTCGCAATTGCTGTGGGGTCAGCCATCAGGGCCCCACCTTCACCTCGCCCAATCAGCCGTCGGATCGGACACTCGAAATTCAGATCGACGATCGAAAACCCCTCGGCCTCAACAATCTTGGCGGCTTCGCTCATTTCGTGGGGATCGCGTCCACTGATTTGACCGACGGAGGGGCGTTCACCGGGGGTTGTCGACAGCAATCGCATGGCTCGACGATCCCGCTTGGCCACATCGCAGGCATCGATTCGTTCACCGCAGACAAGACTGGCCCCGTGCTGCTTCATCAGCAGTCGAAACGGGGGATTTGTGTGCTCTTCCATCGGAGCGAGCGTGATCGGATGAGCAACAGAAACATGACCAATACGCATCGGCGAGAAACCTCCATCAAGTCTGTTGGGAGGTCCACCATACCAACACGAATCTGAACATCAATGGTGCATGATACCAGCCTCATGCCGCTTTCGCATGTCTGATGACCTCGGGAGGTTGTTGGCCGTTGACCATTCGGTCAGCCTCTGCGTTCAAAACATCCATGGCCTGTTGTGCCGCCATGACGTAATCACCGAGTTCGGCCCGTGAAATCCCCTCGGGAATCGAGATCGGTTCGCCTGTCATGATGTAGACGGTTGTGAACGGCATGGGGACCAGCAGATCCGTCCAGCTTCCGGGAATTCGCCATCCACGATTCACGACGAACGCGCCTGGAAGGAGTCGTCGTCCTGTTTGAGCGGCGACGAACGCGGCGCCGTGTTTCAACTTTCGCCTCGGTCCGCGAGGGCCATCAGGGGTCACGATAATATGTTTGCCGGCTGTATCATTGACCAGTTGCCGAAGCGCTTCAACTCCACCCCGTTTGGTGGAACCCCGCACGGTTGTGTAATCCATCCAGGCCATCGCATCTGCCAGGTAAGAACCATCCTGATGCTGGCTGACGAGGCAACAGCAACGCTTGCGAAGCCAGCGTGGCGCGGCAAACGTCGGCAACAGCAATGCATCGTGCCAGACGCACAGGACAAAGTATTCGTCGTCAACACTCGGGTGCATGCCACGTTCGAGCGTTTCGCCCACAAATTTCTTACGGCAGGTCCAAAACAGCAGACGACAGACTGCAACCGCGCTGAATGCAGCAACTTTCGTCAACCAGCGACTTCGGATCTTCAAGGTTCATCGCTCCATCGATTTACTTACAGGAAGAATAGCATGTTAATCAGCGATCGCTTCTTTTGATCAAGCACTGCCAACACTTCATCGATTCTCAAACTTGTTTGAATCGATGAGCGGAAATCTAGAAGAATTGTGAAAGGTGGGGAATGTCAGTTCAATAACTCAATGGCCTCGCCAGGCGGATATCGACCGACGCTTTCCAATGTTTGTCGTTCAAAAAGTCGATCGTCGTCGTTGAAACGAAGAATCTTGGCGGTTGCCTCACCAATAGCTGTTTGAGATTCAATAATCACTCCATTCAGTGAGAAGTGATCAGTCCAGCGGTCGACGCGTGGATTAAAGAATCGCGTCACTTCACCGGTGCTTGCTGCAAACGCGCCGATATCAGTACCCTCGGCGCGATTGCAATAGGTGCAGGCGTAGGCCAGATTATCCTCGTTCGTTGGTCCGCCATGCTTTTCGGAAATAATGTGCTCAACCTGACATCCGAAATACGTGTCACGTTCATGGATCAAACAATACTCGCACACGTAATTTGCTCGTTGCCCAACGAAACGACGAAGTGCGGCACTGACGTAACTCGTCATTTCAGGCAGAACCTTCGAGCACGCGCTTTTGCCAGGCGCATCAAATGTTCAAGATTCATGAAATGTTCCAACTCGTTGGATTCAGTCGGTGTTAGTCCAGTTGTTTTTTCTTTGTGAATGAGATTTGCGACCAAATCCTTGGTTTGCTGAGAGGGTTCGAAATGGGCGACCGCATCTGGCGTCGTCCCCGCTGCAATGAAGTCGATGATTTCGTCGTAAGCGTGAATCATGTCGTCGTTCCTTATTTTCGTGAGGAATCGTAACACGTCACTTGGGTGATGGCGAGATCATTCCGTCAAAATGGGCGGCAAACGTTGTCCATGCCAATGCACGGTTTCAAAACCTTGCCGCATTCGATATAGAATTAACTCGCTTCCTAACTTTTTATTGATCAACAGAGGATTTCCCCGATGTCACTCTCTCGTCGTGATTTTTTATCCGCGTCTGCCGGATTAGTTGCTTCCGCAAGCGTCTCTTCGTTGGCACAGGGCTTGATGGCCGCTGATGCCCCCGCTGGTAAAGCTCCGCTGTTCAAGATTTCGCTGGCTCAGTGGTCCTTGCATCGGACATTTTTTGACAAGAAGGCCGATCCGCTCGATTTCGCCAAGATCAGCAAGACCGAATTCGGGATTGAAGCGGTCGAATACGTGAACCAGTTCTTTAAAGACAAAGCCAAGGACCAGGCCTATCTGAGCGAGCTCAAAAAGCGGGCTGATGATCATGGGGTGACAAGTGTCCTGATCATGTGTGATGGCGAAGGTGCGTTGGGTGACCCCGACGAAACGAAACGGCTTGCTGCGGTCGACAATCACAAGAAATGGGTCGAAGCGGCTAAGTTCCTCGGTTGTCATTCGATTCGCGTGAACGCTCAGTCGAGCGGAAGCTACTGGGAACAAATGAAACTCGCCGCCGATGGTCTTCGCCGGCTGAGTGAATTCGGTGCCACGCACAATATCGGCGTCATCGTCGAGAACCACGGCGGCCTGTCTTCCAATGGAACGTGGCTGTCGTCAACCATTCATACGGTGAACAACCCCAACTGCGGAACGTTGCCCGACTTCGGCAATTTCCGGGTTGCAAATAACGTCAATTACGACCGTTACAAAGGGACGGAAGAACTGATGCCTTTCGCCAAGGGTGTCAGCGCGAAGTCGCATGAGTTTGACGACGCTGGGAATGAAACCAAGACCGACTATCGCCGGATGATTCCGATCGTCCTGGCCTACGGATACCGCGGATGGATTGGCGTCGAATACGAAGGTTCAAAGCACAGCGAAGCCGATGGGATCAAGTTGACCAAGAAGCTGCTGGAAACGGTCCGCAGCGAACTTTCGTAGTACGCTCATCGTTGTAATAGCAGTCCTGTGCCACTGCTTGACGGTCTTCCGTCAAGCAGTGCTTTTTGATTGTCTCAAAAAACAGAAGACACTGCGTCTCCGAAGACTCCGATGCAGTGGCACAATTTTCTCGCTTTGATTGCTGATGCCGATGTCGGCGAATTTCAGCTTTCCGGCCAGAATGCAGCATTTTGTTCGACGAACGCGGCTCCCCAACGGTAATGGTCGAGCAATCCAGTCGTATCGCGGCCGAGCAACCGGTACGCGGCATAGATCGCTTCGATTGTGGCCAGGCCTCCGTCAGGGTTTTCACTCACTTTTGAAGACCGTGGATAGGCGGTCGATAGCGGCGGCAGGCTGCGAACGGGAATTGTCGCTGCCAACCGTTCCATCGGCTCAACCCAGCGCCAAGTCCCATCAAGCACAAGCAAGCCACATTCCTCGTCTGCTTCGCTGAGGATCGGACCCCCTAATCCCAAGCGGACATAACCATCAAGCTGTTGAGGGGCTCGCGGATGTTTGTAAAAGACAAATCCCGGGCGCTGGCGCAAGGGCTGGACGGTGCACTTGGAGCGACGTTCGCGTGGATGAACAACAATGATTGTCTCTGGGGAACTCATGCGGCGAACAATGATTGATGGATGAACAAGGGTCAAGTCAAACCCGGTTTCTACTTGACCATCACATCAAATCCGTTTTCGCCGTCGATTCGATTGCTGGTTCACCGCAGCTTGCCTGGTTGATTCAAAAACGATTGTTCTCGCACTTCATAATTCCTTGGACATCTTCCATAATTGGTGAAAGTATTTCTCTGTACCACGGCGGTCGCAATGCAGAACTTGATCGTCTTTTGCCAACAATGTCTCGCATGGATCGAGCCGCAATCGGAATTATGTCCCGAATGCGGGTGTCCCGTCGTTTTGGACCAGCCCGATCCGGATCGTGATACTCTCGCCAGGATGATGGGTACGCCCCTGATGTTCCTGGGTGCCGCACGTGTCGAACGTTTGGCATTGCCCAGTTTCGGGGAATTGATTGGAACAACGGAAGGGGTCTTATTTCTCCCCCGGTTACATCGCCGGTTGAACGGTGCCTGGGAAGGTGTCGCGTCGACACGGCTACCAGCGTGGTGGCCGTTTCGTGGAGATCACACATCACCAAAGTTTCTAGACTGGCTGCGTCGGCCAAGCGGGGTGCAGGTCTTTGATCCAGCCAAGGGAGGGGAACCAGAACCAATTCCCACGTCACTTCCCGATCGATTGCTGGATTCTCCCGGTGCCTTCTTTGCAGAACGAAAATTCATTCGATCCATTTCGGCACGGAAGCGGATGGTCAAACTGGACCGTTCGCCGTTTCGAAGTATCACGCTTGTCGATGAAACCGAAGATTGTTCGCTTGCCGCTTCGTTAAATTCACTGGCTTTGCGTGCCGCCAGAGAACGGGCGCCGGTTTAAATCGGGCCGAAACCCTACCCCATCACGGGGAAGTTAAGGGCAACGGTGAGAAGGATTTTTCATCCTTCTTCATCTTGATATGCCACAGCTTCGGAGGTCCTCGAAGAAGCAGTGTCTTGAAATCGGCGTTCGCTCGGCACAGCGTGAAGGAAGACCATCAAGCAGTGCTACGGTTTTCAGACAAACCCGTGTTTTCTCGAAGAATAATACGTCACGGCGTTGGGTTGAAGAGCCTTTGCACCAACGCCGATGGTTGTTGTTGCGTTAAGTTTCTGTAGGGCAAAGGACCGCTAACCACCCCCGTGGAGGGGGTGGGGTGAGAGTCAATTGTCGCTACTTGATTGGCAGAAATGTGAGCGTGCCACCCACCATGTCGGGCACGATCAGTTGCTTGTTTTTGCTGTCATAGTAAAAGTCGGCGGCTGTTTTCAGTCCGTCCAGAATCACCTTGGCTTCGCGACTTTTGCGATCAACCTGCCAAACCTTTCCCTGCGTCCAGCTTGATGCATAAAACGTGTCTTTGGTGACCGTCAGCCCGTCGATACCGCGCATGCCACTGGCAAGCTTCACGTACTTTCCATCGTGATAGCGGATGATGTCGCCAGCGAAGAAATCGCCGATAAAAATTCCCTCTTCGTCTGCCACTTCGCTCACGGCCACTCCATTTGGAAACCGGACGGATGGGTCACCTGCGGGAACAGCAAGCGTCACTTGACCCTTCAGGTTCACTTGGTAAATGCAGCCTTTATTCGGCAATGCTTTTGCTTCTTTGCCATCGATATCCCACAGCTTTCGCTCGCCGCTCGAATCAAACATCGGCTGAGGACTGCTCATCTCCGAGACGTACACGCTGCTTCCATCTCTGGCCACAGCCACATCGTTCAGAAACTCAATCGGTTTTGGGAAGTCTTTCGCCTCGGCAAGCTTGGTGGCTGTACCATTCTTGTCAACTTTCCACAGCGTGGTTTCGTCGGCCGTCACGAGATAGTCTCCAACAAAGACAATCCCTTTCGGTGAATTGAAACCTTTGGCAAAGACCGTGACCGCGTCACCATCCAGCGACACGATCGTCCCATCGCCGGGGACCTCGTCGTTAATCATGGTGAGATAGAGTTTTCCACCAAACCCGCGGCAAACACTTTCCGGGTTCTTCCCGACGGGGATCGTTTTCGGCGCTTGACCTTGAACAAGTCCGGCTGGAATCAGGAGTAGTAACAGGCACGGCAACATCAGTCGGGACATTCGGCATCTCCGGGAAGCGATTCTGGATTGAAGCAGCGGTCACATTCGCCAGCATAAAGTAAGCAGCAACGAATTCAACTCATGACGCAATCGAATGCCACTTGCATTAACGGGTGAAACCTGCAGAACATGTCAAATCAATGACTCGATTCCAACCGTTTATGATGTGTCGACATTCGTTTCTAATAAAAAGAGTTTAGCCACAGATGCACACTGAACCACACAGATACAGAGGAGCGAATTCCGTTCTTGAGTTCACTTCTGCTTGTTGTTAGTTTGGCTCTGATGATGTGAACCGATTGCCTTGCGCCGCTGATCGGAAGTCGGTCGTGATTTCAGGATGGTTGTCGGACAGATGGTTGCCTGACTCTTTTGCATGTTGCTGGAAATCCTCGGGTTGAAAAGGCATTGGCCGTGCTAACGTGTTGGGGCAGCGAACACAGATTCTGCGATCAAATCGGACGACGCGAATTCCTTCGCGTCGGAGCACTCGGTCTGACTGGTCTCTCCCTGGCGGACATTCTGCGGCTGCGAGCCGAAGCCAAAACGCCCTCGGCGATGACGAAAAAACCTCGGTCAGTCATCATGGTCTGTCTGGCAGGTGGTCCCAGCCATCTGGATATGTACGATCTGAAACCCGATGCTCCGTCGGAGTATCGCGGCGAGTTCAAACCGATCCATAGCAACGTTCCCGGTTTCGACCTTTGTGAGCATCTGCCGTTACAGGCGACCATCGCCGACAAGTTGGCTCTTGTTCGCACGGTTCAATTCGTCGAACCGATGCAGCACGAGCTGGAAGAGGTCTACACCGGTTACCCCAAATCAGCCAAACGACCTGCCTTGGGGTCGATCATCAGTCGTTTCCATAGCGGCGGTGATGTGCCATCGTACGTCAGCCTGGAATACAGCAACGGCCTCACGAGTTACGAGCATCCTCAATATGCCGGTATGAGTCATGCACCGTTGCATGTCTCGGGGGGAGAAGGGGTTCGTAACCTTGGCATCCAGCATGGGATGAATCTCAATCGGCTGGGCGATCGACGCTCCCTTTTAGAGACGTTTGATTCCGTTCGACGAAACGTGGATGCACGACGTGAGGTTCAAGACGTCGATCCCTACACCGCAAGAGCGTTAGACATCATTACTTCATCGAAGGCTCGGGATGCGTTTGATCTGACGAAGGAGTCTGACGAGACGCTAAAGCGATACGGAAAACGGGACGATAAATTTACCTACGTGGGGAAAGAGCCCGATTCGATCTGGGACAGCCAGAAGTTCTTGCTCGCTCGCCGACTGGTTGAGGCAGGGGTCCCGATCGTCACCTTGCGGATGGGGTTATGGGATCACCACGGAAATGTGATCCAGCAGGTCGGCGGGATCAGTATCTGGCACAGCCTCAGAAGTACATTGCCCCTTCTGGATCGTTCGATTCATGCGCTGGTCACGGATCTGCATGAACGGGGACTTGAAAACGAAGTCCTGGTTCTCGTCTGGGGCGAATTTGGCCGGACCCCGAAGATTTCGTTAGCAGGTCGTGACCATTGGCCCGATGCGAGCTTTGCCCTGTTCGCGGGTGCGGTCAACACGGGTCAGGTGATCGGCGAGACAGACGTCCGTGGCGAACGCCCGACGACGCGGGCTGTCAGCGCCCAAAACGTGATTGGCACGATCTATCACACGTTAGGGATCGACTATCACCAGCAGATCAATAATTTCGCCGGTCGACCAATGCAGTTGCTTGATAACGGCAAGCCGATTTCCGAACTGGTGGATTGATTGCTTTGACGTCTTGTGCCACTGCATCGGAGTCTTCTCCGACGCAGTGTCTTCGCCATCTAAACACGCAATTGAAAGACACTGAGTGACCGAAGACGGTCATTCAGTGGCACAAAAATCCGTTCGCCCCCCCCCCCCGTTTTCCCGCAGAAAACTTCTTTACGGCGTTACCCGTCGGTGTTCAGATTCGAACTAACTGTTCGTCGGCCTTTGATCCATCCCCAGTGCCATCCGATAGCAGATCACCGTTCCGACTGCTAACAGAATCTGCGTTAATTGTCGCGTTTCCTGAATGTGTGTGACGAAGTAGACAAAACTCGGGTCTGCCTTAAACGGCGCAAATTTCCATTCCGTGAATACGCCGAGTGCCAATCCGGCTGCTCCGCATGCGATCGCAAAAGGTTGGGATCTGGCTCCGACAGCATAACCTGCCGCCAGGCCCAGGAGTGCAGGGGGCAGGATCAACGCGTAAAAGCCCTGGCTGGTAATCCAGAAGAATGCGAAGTAACCGACACATCCCGCGATTGCTGCGGCGATCAGACCAAGTGCGATTCTTGGTTTTCGGACGAGTTCGCTCATTCTGTTATCCGTGTTTTAAATCAGACATCGAGTAATTCAATAACGCCCTTTCATCATTTCAGTTTCGGGTACGGAAGTCGACGAAGTTCCTCCAATTCTGCAGCGACTTTTTCGGCGGATTCACGGACCGAGGGATCTTCGTCGTTCAGCAGGCGAGCCAGAGTATCGCGGTTTTCTGAGTTCGGAAGGATTTTGATTTGAGGGATCACCCAATGGCGATGTTCGGGGTCGGACGATGTCGCCAGCCGGGCCAGCATGTGGCCCGTCAGTTGGCCATAGGTCCCCTGATCTTTCAATAGCCTGCTGACTTCTGTCGATTTCGGGTTTGTCTTTTCCAGAGATTGCATCGCGACATCAGCCGCCGCGTCAGATGGAATCGATGGAATATACCGAATGAGTTGATTTTCAATCTGATTGAAGGCACCGTAGGGCTCAGAATTGGGCTGAAGGATCGATTTCCCTCTCACCGCTTCAGCAATGCAATCTTGTGTGACTTGTAGACGAAGGTCGACGGGAAGCAGTGAAAGAGTTTGTTCGGGATTTCCAAAATCACCGTAGGAGGGCGACTTTTTTGGAAACGCCGCGACAAAGTCGGACGCTGGCGGCATTGGCCGAATCCGGGCCAGGTAGCTCCACAACACACCCAGCGCCCAAGGCCGGTGGGTTTTATCGGCCTCAACCTTATCGCGAAACGATTTCCAGAAATTGCGAGCCAGCGGTTCGCGGCCTTCCACTTCCAGGAAAAGAAAGTCTGTCCAGTTTGGTAATGACGTCAGTGAAAACGATTTGTTCAGGAACTGTTCGGCCAGCTCTAATGCCTGGTACGAATGTTCTTTGCGGAATTTCGCACCTGCGGGACCAACGGCGTTGAGTGATTGCCAGAAGTCGCGCGAGACGTATTGACCCTCGATATACTCATTCTGCATCGGGTCGCTGCTCTCTTTGAATGAGTACACCTGACGTTGTTGTCGACGGTTAAACTCATTCAACGTAGAACCACCCAGGACGGTTGCCAGTTTCATTGCCTGCGGATCGAGGTAACTGAGTCTGATCAGTTCCGGAACAATTTCTTTTTCGACCGGGTTATCCTGGTCGTCCGACTCACTGTCCCATTTCTGATCGAGTTTCCAGATCACATGCGCCATCACGAAGTCACTCGGCTTTCGATCTGTCTGAGGTGTCAGGAACGATGTCGAGAAACAAGGTTTGCCCAGTTCACTGCCCCATCCATAACCGAACCCGCCAGCACTGATGGTTGGTAGGCTTTTCAGTTTTGTTTTTGCGATCGCAATCACCCGATCTGAATCGAGGTGATCGATCAGGTATTCGACCGCTTCACCCGTAATGGAGTTTGTCTGATAGGCACCGGCTTTGTTGACCTGTGCCTGAATCCTTTCCAATGCACTCCAGGCACTGACCATGTCGGTGACCTGCTCCAGATGATAGCGAGCTTTTGCCCAGTCGGTCAGCACCTGCCGAAATTGGGGTTCTTTCGGAATTGCCGCAATCAGTGCGTTGCGGACAAAATGGAAATGTGTGTCTGCAGCACTGATCCAGTCGGCATCAACTCTGTAATCCATCAGTCGGGCTTTTTCCAATAATATTGTGGTATCGCGATGCCATTCTTCCGTCATGACGCCCAGCGGAAGTATTGCTGGTTGAATATTCCCGAACATCCGTGACGGGCCAGAATGTCCCAAACTGCCGGAGATCATGACTGGTTGACCATGCCGCTCTAATTGAACATAAAGTTCCATTGGTTCGGATTTTTCACGGTCTCCACGAATCCCAACGCGATCCGCACGGTCGAGTCGGGTCTTTGCTCGTGGCAGATAGGTTGAATTTCCAAAGTTTTTCCAGCCTTTGCTGTATTCGTCCTTTGGGACCTCAATCGGTGGGGCTTTCTTCTCAAGCTCGTCGATCGTTGTGTGCAGCGGTGCCTTCCCCATTTGAACTCCATTGATCACGACGTCGATTTCGTCGATTTCTTCCCGGATGGTAAATTCAATCGGAACGGGGATCTGCCGGATCTCTTTCTCGAAGCGTTCGTACACGGGCTTTGCGCTGGCAAAGGTCATCGCCATCGATATCGAGATGAGCATGCCCACAGCCGCGAGTGAAATCGATTTCCAAAGGCCCAGAAGAATCCAGCACCCTGCAACAGCAATCATGATCGCACAGGCCAGGATTCGTTCGCGGATAATGAATTCTTGCAAAGGGCTTGTTACCAATCCCGTTCCCCCTGACGCCACATGAATCACCATCACGCTCGTGAGGATCGCCAGTGTCGATGCTTCAACCAAGTTGACTGACCAGGGAGCTTTTCCATTGATCTTCGAAGTTGACGCAGACCATCGCCACGCTTTAAGAGTGAGGTAGATTGGCAATATGACGATCGCCGCCAGGAAAAATATCTCAATCATGACGCGCCGACCTCCAGTCTTTTGTGCAGCCAATAGCCGAACAGCCCGAGAATTACCGAAATGGTGATGAATCCAAGAAACATGGCTGATCGAGTGAGATCCGCTCCGAAGTACCAGAGTCGCTCATTCAGAAACAATCCAATCACGAAATAGGCGATCACGAGCAGGTGACCGCTGACCTGGTCTCGAAACGGCATCGATGATCGAATCCATTCATAATGGAAGATCGGAAGCAGCATTCCATAGAACAGTAAAGACCTTGTCAGGAATCGCGATTCCGTGGAGGCCATCAAGGGAAACCACGGATTCTGCATCCAGTCCTGGAACTGGCTTCGTAATGGAGTCAGGATCAGCACGGCGCAGGGCAACCACGTCGCCAGAACCGATGCCAGCGTCGCCAGCCAGACATGCCTCCACAGAAGATCTCGCGAAAAACCTTGCGAATACAGGAACGCGAACGATTCTGACCGAACGCGTCCGAGAAAGAGACTGATCAAAAAGCTATGCGAAATAACAAACACGACCGCGTTCAAGTCCAGGAAAAACTCCAGCGGTTTGTCATGAAGCAGGACGTATGATGTGGCGAGTGACGAACTGACCAGCGTCAGCAAACGCAGCGGGCGAAAGACCCAGAAAAACAACGGCCATTGGATGGACATTAGCGACTCCTCTCACTGGCAAGTTCGTGACGTTCTTCCGGTGCTTGAATTTGTGATGGCTGGGTATAAGCCAGATAAAGATCTTCCAGGCTGACTCGCCGTCGGCTGATTTCTCCGGGGAGTTCCTGCTCCGTAAGTTGCAGACTGCGGAACCGGATCACGGCGATCAGTGTGTCGTCTGTCTTTCGTGAAGAAATCACTTCGGCCAAAGATGTGACGACGGAATTATCTGCTTCGAGAGGCAATTCGACCTCGAAGACTTCATCGCGAAGTTGCTCCAAAGGTGAATGCAATCGCACTCGGCCATCGACCAGAATCACCACGTCGTCGGCGATTCGTTCGACATCCGCGATAATATGTGACGCAACAATCGAAGTGACCCCTCGGTCGTTTGCCTGTTCCCGTAACAATCCATACAACTCGCGCCGAGTTGCCACGTCTAATCCGTCAGCCGGTTCATCCAGCACCAGCAGATCCGCACCGCTGGCCAATGCGGCGACAAGCAATGTCCAGCGCTTCTGACCTTTGCTTAATGCCCGCCAGCGGCTGGCGGTAGAAATCTGATGTTGTTCACATAGCGACGTCGCCAGTTTCCAGTCGAAGCGATGCGACACGCATGATTTCAGAGACATGATTTCGCGCACTCGCGTCCCCGAAGGAGGCGACATTCCGTCGAGAACGCAGGCGACACGATACATCTCGGGTGACGGGGGCCAGCATGATTCGCCCCATAATCTCGCTTCACCACGAGATGGCATCAGCAACCCTGAAATCAGTTTCATGAGAGTGCTTTTGCCGACGCCGTTAGGACCCAGTAACGCGAGAATCTCGCCTGGACCAACCGTCAGCGAAACGTCCTCTAAAACAACCTTTCCCCCGAAGTCACGAGTGAGATCGATGGTTTTCATGACGATGTTTGACTCGGTCATTGTTTCGTCTCCAGTTCCTTCGCTGTCTCGTGAATAATGTCGATCACTTCATCAAGATTCGAACCGACCTGCGTCGCCTCGACCAGCAGCTTGACAGCCAGTTCACGCAGCCGCTTACGCCGCTCGCTGGCAGGCAATGCGGCCCGGTTCGATGCGACAAATACCCCTCGTCCCTGTTGCATGACGACCAGACCCGCCCGGTCCAGTTCTTCATAGGCCTTCACGACCGTTCGTGAGTTAATCTGCAGTTGCGCCGCCAGGTCACGAATGCTCGGCAACTGCTCGCCAGCTTCGATCTCCCCTTTGGCAATGCGCAACCGGATCGCCTCGACAACCTGCCGATAGAGTGGATCGCCCGAATGATGGTTAAGTGAAATATGCATGATGACAGTGTTCACTGTTGTACAACACATACAACAGTGACGCAAGTGTTTTTTGGGAAATAAAAACGGAATTTCAAATCTGTCATCGTCCTTAGGGTGAGGAACGTCTGTTGACTGGCTCTTGTTTCAAAATCACGATACTACTGTTCTGGTCGGCATGGTTTTTCAGGTGTTAAACTTGGGTTTTCCGAAGTGTCGCGACAGCCTTCTTGAATGTGCCTGGCCCCCTTGAAACAATGAAGTTTTTATCGTGTATTCCGCATGGTTTTCGCCGCTCACCTCATGGAATTCTGATCAATGGACGTCATCTATCGTTACGACCCCTTTGCTCCGGTTGTTGCCCGACAGATTCCTAACGCGAATGCCGCGATCGACGCGCTGATTCAGGGGAACGATCAATTTAAGCGGCTCGTAACTCGGATGCAGGAGCGAACAATGGGGGGTGATGCGGGTGATCCGATTGTGATTCAAAAAAGTCCGATCACATCGGGTTTGCCACTGATTCCGGGCACGATGCCGAACCAGGCTCCGTTTGCGGCAGTGCTTGGTTGTTCGGACGCGCGGGTCCCGACGGAAGCCATTTTTGATCAATCGTTTAATGATCTGTTTGTTCTTCGCATTGCGGGCAACGTGCTTGGTTCCGAATGCCTGGGTTCCCTTCATTACGCGCTAAGGCAACTCAAAGACAGTTTGAAGGTGGTCGTGGTTCTGGGGCATGCCAAGTGCGGAGCGGTCACGGCTGCGGTCGACACGCACATGTCCCCAGATGCCTACGCGAACATTGCGTGTACGTTTCCCTTGAGATCATTGATCGACCAGATCCAGATCGCTGTGCGAGGAGCAACACACGCATTGGAAACGTACCTGGGGATGCCGATGGCGAATAAGTCCATGTTTCGGTCGATCCTGGTTGGGGTCACCTCGTATGTGAATGCCGCGGTCTCGGCATTCGAGTTACAAAGGGAGCTTGACTTGTATGACAAGAATGGCCCGAAGGTTGTTTTCGGTGTCTATGATTTTGACTCGTTACGAGTTCAAAGCAGTCCGGCCATCGATTCTGAATCACCACGTCTGCGGTCTGCACCACGAAATGCACAAGAATTAGCGGACTACGCTCTGGAAGTCGTCGACGCTATTATGTCGATGGAAGATGACGAACGTGAAGCAGGTTATATGCTGACTGTGCATGCCTGAGGGGAGATGATGCAAGCGCTGTTTGTTCATGGAATGGGCCGCTCTCCCATTTCGGCAATCCCGCTGCTCTGGCGATTGAAGCGACAACACATTTCGCCATCGTGGTTTTTCTACAGCGTCACGTTCCAAAACTTCCCAGCGATCAGTCAGCGGTTGCAAAAGAAAATTGTGGCGATTGCCCAGAAGGGTGATTACGTTCTGATTGGTCATTCGCTGGGGGGTGTCCTGATTCGGGAAGCTCTGGCATCATTGCCCGCAGGAACGAAATTGCCCGAACGGGTTTTTCTACTCGGTTCACCGATTCACGCCTCGCGGATTGCAACGGCGTTACGACACAATCTGCTCTATCGTCTGGCAACGCAAGATTGCGGCCAGTTGCTGGCCTCGGAAGAACGGATGAACAATGTTCCACCGAGTCCGATACCAACCACCAGCATCGTCGGGACACGGACCCTGTTTGGACTCTCACGCCTGTTCGGCGACGAGATTAACGACAGCATCGTCTCCCATTCAGAAGTGACTGCGGATTGGATTACAGAAGAATTACTTGTCCCCGCGATTCACTCCGCGATGCCTTGGAGCCCGCAAGTCTCACAACTCGTTATTGAGCGATTGGCACCATCAAGGCGCATTGATTCCAAAGCCATCGTCCGAAGGTGCTGAATGCACTGGCGACGCCTCAAAGGCGTGACCCGGTTGGTGATTATCAAGGTTAATCAAACGAGAAGAATGGGACGTATAGGACCTATACGACTTATGGGACGTCTCGGACTGATGGCATTCGAGTTGGTTTGAAACACCTGATTCTTGTCCGCCTTTTTCTGCGGAAACGGTGCATTTTTACCGGAGCATCGAACTTCAATCGCGCATCGTCTCGCAAACATGCGACCGAATGGTTGCGATGGCATTGGCCGCGTGATATTTCTGCTGTGCTGTTCACATCAGAGATATTTGTTGTCATCGAATCGGTGACGTTATTCTTACAGGATCATGTTGATGGCAGGTTTAGATCATGGGTCGATGCATCCCAAGGAAGTCGAAGACCCGGTCATCGCCGCTCGCAATGCGCGGTATGGGATGCGACTTTTTTTGATTTACCTTGTGATCTATGCGGGGTTCGTTGGTTTGAATGCCTTCCGGCCCGATGTCATGGAATGGACACCCGCCTGGGGCCTGAATCTGGCTGTCCTTTACGGTTTGGCGTTGATTGTCATCGCGATGGTGCTGGCTCTGGTTTATAGCTGGCTTTGCCGAGGAAAGCCGATTGGTTGAAGTCGTCAACCGAACTTCCCTGTCTGGTGATTGTTTTCCACCGCATGCGTTTCTGACGAGTCTCTTCTTCCCGCGAAAGCCGGTTCATGATTCATAATCCGTCCTTCCTGTCTGTGATCGTGTTTGGTGTCTTCGTTGCCATCACACTGGGATTGAGTTTCTATTTTGCTGCGAAAACCAAATCCGCCGCAGGATATTTCGCTGCCGGTGGCCAGATCCACTGGTTCGTAAACGGCGTGGCGTTCGCCGGTGATTACCTGTCCGCTGCCTCGTTCCTGGGGATCTGCGGGACGATCGCCTTTTTCGGGTACGATGGATTTTTGTACTCGATTGGATTCCTGGCCGGCTGGGTCGTGGCACTGTTCGTTGTCGCCGAACCGCTGAAGCGATTGGGGAAATACACGTTTGCCGACGCACTCAACAGCCAGTTCCAGTCGCGAGGGATTACTCTGGCTGCAGGGATCAGCACGCTGGTTGTCAGTGTGTTCTACCTGATTCCCCAAATGGTCGGCGCCGGTTCGCTGATCAAGCCGTTACTCGGGTTTCCCCATGAAGTCGGTGTGGTGATGGTCGGGATCGTCGTCGTGCTGATCGTCGCGACAGCGGGAATGGTCAGCACCACTTATGTCCAGTTCATCAAAGGATCATTGCTTGTTCTGTTCAGCGGCATCCTGACCGTGATGATTCTGAACCGAGGTTTAAAAGTCGATACCAGCGAGCTGGCGAATTCGCCTCAAACAATGGTTGTGAAAAAAGACGGTACCAAGCTGGTCAACGGAACGCCGCACGGGAAGAACGAGGGTCAGGCCGATCTGCGACCGGTTGGGCATCTCAGTAAACTTCCCGGCGGGAAAACGGAGACAGGTCCACTGGGGCCCATTGAATATCTTGCGACTCTGCAGAACAGCGAAGTGGTCCTTTGGTCGAAAAAAGAAGTGACCGATGACAATGGGGATAAGACGACCACCTGGTCACCTCAACCAACCGCCGGAGCCAAAGTCTTGCGTCCGGGAAACAGCCCGCTGTTCAAAGGTCTGCAAAAGGATCAGTTGTTTGCCCGGCTTGATTTCATTTCGCTGATGCTGGCGTTGTTCTGCGGGACAGCGTCGCTGCCTCATATTTTGATTCGATACTACACGGTCAAGGATCAGGCGGCAGCTCGTTTGAGTACCGTCGTCGGCATCGGCACCATCGGCGTGTTCTATGTCCTGACGTTGTTTCTGGGATTAGGAGCGATGACGAGCGGCACGCTGGATCTCACTGATTCCAATATGGCAGCACCGCTGCTGGCGAAAAGTTTCGGCGAGACCCTGTTCGCAGTGATTTCCGCGATTGCCTTTACCACAGTCCTGGGAACAGTCAGTGGGTTGATTGTCGCTTCCAGTGGTGCGGTCGTTCACGACCTGCTGACCAGCGTGCTGCAGTGGAATATGCCCGATCACGAAAAAGTACGGGTCGGCAAGATCGCTGCCGTGGTGGTTGGGATCATTGCGATCCTGCTGGGAATTCTGTTCAAGGATATGAATGCCGGTTTCCTCGTCGGGTGGGCCTTCAGTGTGGCGGCGTCGGCGAACCTGCCATCGCTGGTAATGCTATTGTTCTGGAAACGGACAACCAAGCAGGGGATTACGGCCGCAATCTTTGTGGGTCTGTTCAGCTCGTTAGGCTGGATCCTGCTGAGTGCCGATACGTTCCAGAAAGTTTACGGCTATACTGCAGATCAGGCCGCAAAACTGGCACAGGTCCCGTTCAGCCAACCGGGGCTGGTGACGATTCCGCTCGGTTTTCTCACTCTGATTGTTGTGTCATTGATGACTCGAGGGACGAAAAACGAGGAGCCGTCATAGGCTTTTACAAAGTCCCAACCCCACTGCCCCTGCGGCAGTGGTTAACGGGCCTTTGCCCTAGGAATTTGCCTGGATATTGTGCGTCGTGAATGATCGCTCGTGCAAGGAACGTAGAACCAGTATAGGCTGCGCTATGAAGCATTTGTCTTCGAGAGAATACTGGTCCCTGGGTGTCGTCACTGCCCGAAACCAAATGGGAGGGCGAGGCTCCCGCCGAGCCGTTAAGTCGATGCGTGTACCTACTTCGCGGCTCGGCAGGAGCCTCGCCCTCCCGTTATTGATCCTCTTGCTCGCATCATCACAGGCCATCGCACAGCCGGACACGATTTTCCATCACGGAAAAATCGTCACTGTTGATCCCGCCTTCTCGATTGCCCAGGCGATCGCCGTACGAGGTGATCGGATACAGGATGTCGGCACAAATGATGACATCCTGAAATTGGCCGGGCCTAAGACGGTTATTGTTGATCTGCATGGTCACACGGTCATTCCGGGCTTATGCGATTCTCACGTCCATGCTCCGGCCGCTTCGATGTATGAGTTCGACCATCCGGTTCCTGAAATGGACACCGTCGCCGATGTGCTGAAGTACGTGGCAGCGCGGGCGGAATTGTTACCTGACGGCGAATGGATTGTCGTCCGGCAAGTCTTCATCACGCGACTGCGGGATCAGCGTTATCCGACTCGAAAAGAATTCGATGCGGTCTCACCGAAGAACCCCGTGATGTTCAGCACCGGTCCCGACTGCGTCTGTAATTCGCTCGCTTTAGAACTCAGCGGAATCGATAAAGATTTTCAGATTACCGATGGTCAGGCGGGAAAGATCGAGCGTGATCCGGTGACCGGTGAATTAACCGGCATCCTTCGCAATGCCTCCCGGTTCGTGAAGTCAAAGCCGAACGAGAAATCGCCGACCGTTGAAGAACGGATGCAGCGACTGAAGCAACTGTTTGCCGACTATAACGCAGTGGGCCTGACCAGTGTCGCCGATCGCGCAGCCAAAGATGAGGGGATTGAAGCCTATTCAGAATTGAAGCGACGGGGTGAACTGAACTGCCGCGTCTTTCTTTCGTATTCCGTCGAAGGGGGCGGTCGGCTGGAAGAAGCACTGAAGGGAATCGAAAAAGCCTCAAAACATCCGCTGCATGAATACAATTCGATGCTGTGGCTGAGGGGGATCAAAGTCTTTCTCGACGGAGGGATGCTGACAGGGAGTGCCTATCTGAAAACTCCGTGGGGGGTGAGCAGCATCTATTCGATCACCGATCCCGACTATCGCGGCATTCGCTTCATCGAGCAGGAAAACCTGGTTCAGATGGCAAAGTCCGCTCTTCAACGAGACCTTCAGTTCACAGCACACTCCGTTGGCGACGGAGCCGTTCAGGCGTTGATTGATGCCTATGCGGAAATCAATAAAGAGCTTCCGGTCAAGCGATGTCGGCCCTGTATCACTCATTGCAATTTCATGAGTCTTGAAGCGATTCAGCAAATGAAGCAGCTGGGGATCGTCGCCGACCTGCAACCCGCATGGCTGTGGCTGGATGGAGCGACATTACGAAAGCAGTTTGGTGACGAACGCCTGGCGTACTTCCAGCCGTATAAAACTCTGTTCGATCACGGAGTGATCATCGGCGGAGGTTCCGACCACATGCAACGGATCGGCAGCCTGCGGTCGGTTAATCCCTACAATCCCTTCCTGGGGATGTGGACGGTGCTGACCCGACAACCTCGCCGGACAGACCAGCCGCTGCATCTGGAGCAGGCACTGACTCGCGAACAGATGTTGAGGCTGTACACGATCAACAACGCCTGGCTGACGTTTGAGGAGCGGCAAAAGGGATCTCTCGAACGAGGCAAGCTGGCCGACTTTGTCGTGTTGAAGTCAGACCTTCTGACATGTTCGCTGGAGGAACTCAGGGACATGTCGGTCAGCGAAACGTACGTCGGAGGTCGACGTGTTTTTGCAGCCGATTGAAGAGGGGGTCGGGTGTTCAAATTTCAAAAATTGCCTTGTGACCAAGATTAAGAGCCGAGGAACCTGTCTGGCCAATTTTGAAATTTGAACGCCCGACCCCAGAACATACGGAAGAGATAAAGGGACAGCCCGGCTGATCGGTGATTCATGCAAACCATTGAACTGACTGATGGCGGCATCCTGCTTCACGACCCTCACTTCCTCCCTTCAAACCTTGCCGACCAATACTTCGCCAAGTTGCGAAACGAATGTGCCTGGGAACAGAAGCCGGGCGTGTTTGGTCACATGCAACCGCGCCTGATCGCCTCTTATGGAGAGTCAGGGATCGTCTATCGCTATTCCGGTCGAGACAACGTAGCGTTGCCTTGGACCCCGACTTTGCTGGAGATCAAAGCTAAGGTTGAAGCGATTCAAGGGGATTACAATTACTGCCTGCTCAACCTCTATCGAAACGGCCAGGACAGTATGGGAATGCACGCCGACGACGAACCTGAGATGGGAGACGTGATCGGTTCGTTGTCGCTCGGAGCAACTCGGACATTTCGCATCAAGCACAACAAAACGAAAGAAAAAATGGAGTTCAAGGTCAGTCATGGGACGCTCATCATCATGGCGGGAACGATGCAGCAGTTTTGGAAACACGAAATTCCCAAGACAAAGGAACCTGTTGGCGAGCGTATCAACTTGACCTTCAGGAAGATTGAAAAGGGATAGCCACCATGTCGAAACTTTTCATCGTTGCTTTCATTGTGGTGGTGCTCGCCATCGTATGCGGTGTCGTAGCTGCCGATAACGATTCACCACCGTTCAAGATTTCAACGAAGCGTGACAACGATAAAGTTGAAGTCAAAGTCGAGAAGGGCCAGACACTTTTCAAGGTTCAAAGTCCATCTGGAATCAGCCAGGCTGTTATCGAGCCAGTGAACGAGAAATGGCCTGATGTAATTGTGCTCCGACTTCATCTGAAGGGGCTGGAAAGCTTTCAAGTTTCGAATGGCACGGTCACGATCGAGGCGTCCGTGTCGAGTCACGACGACAGGCAAAGGGTACGAATATGGAAGGACGGAAAGGAAGATGCGCCACTGGACATCAAAAGTCCCTTCTGGATGGAGATCAGTATGATTGGCGATGATGGCAAACATGTGAAGACCATTCCGCTGAAGAAGGGATACTTTCAGATACAATTGCCAAAGGCGTTCTTCGAAGACAATCCGAAATCGATCACAATCAACTGGATCGACTTTTATCGTTAAGTTGAGCCCGGGCATTTCTCGGACAGGAGTTGAAATGAATCTCACCGTTGATGTGATCTCTGATGTCATTTGTCCCTGGTGCTATATCGGCAAAAGGCGGCTTGAAAAGGCTATCTCTGATCTTGATGGCAAGCACGAAGTTCAGGTTCACTGGCACCCGTTCCAATTGAATCCCGACATGCCCACGGAAGGTGTCAGCCGTCAGGAATATCGGATCAAAAAGTTCGGCAGTTGGGAACGGTCGCAGGAACTTGATGCCAGACTGATTGCGGTGGGCGAAACAGAAGGGATCCATTTCGCTTTTGACCGAATGGAACGGACACCAAACACTTTGGACGCTCATCGGCTGATCTGGCTTGCCGACAAGAATCATTGTCAGGACGCGATCATGGAGGGATTATTCCGTGGATATTTTTCCACGGGCCGGGACATCAGCAATCGTAGTACACTTCTTGATGTGGTTACCGAAGCGGGCCTGGATCGGCAACAGGCCGAGTCGCTGTTGAACAGCGATGAAGGGATGGAAGCCATCAAGCAAGCCGAAAAATTGTCACGACAGCATCAGGTGAATGGCGTTCCATTCTTTATCATCAACAACGAGATCACGTTGTCTGGGGCACAAGCGGCAGAAGTGTTTCTTGCCGCCTTTCAAAATGTGATTGCGTCGGAGTGAATCACTGGTCGATTGCTGGCAAAACGTCGGGGATGCTGATCTTTTCAAGAACCGGACAACGGGTTCGGGCCGAGAGTTTGCAAAAGAATTTTTCCGCCAATATGGAACAAGAGTTACACGTTTGACTGCGTCAGCGCGAGGCAAACGGCGTGCGTCCTCGCCCATGACCGTACCTTGTTGGCCTCACGAAAGAGCTGCATCCGTGTGATCGTCCCCGCCACCAAAATGTTTTGAGTACTGATGCACTACCTGCAGGAAAAGTTGTGCCCTTGGAGTCTACAAAAGGAGGAAGTCTTTGTGCCCCTGTGTTTCCCACGCGGATCATAATTTAGACGTCCGCGAAAATCCTCGTTAGATCCAATTACATTCGAAGATCGCACCTCGCGAAAATACGCGACCTGGGTTGAGGCGAACCTGCGCGCGTGGTCTCGCGATGGCGCTTCTTTTGGATACAACGAAAGGCGACAGCCCATTTTCGCATGTGTGTGAAGTCTATATGCTATTATGTCATTCGATTCGACAGACACATTGAATGAAAGGAACTCGATGCAAAACCCAAGGATTGGGCTGGTTATTCGACTTCTCACTCAAATCCGCTCCGAATTTGATCGGTTACGCTGGCAATCCAAACCCATCGGTGCCTTCCTTATTCATAGAGCAACAAATGCCGAAGCCGACGGTGTGCTTGGCTTGCCTGAGCCTATCGGCCAAATGATTGCTATGCACGGCGCAGGTCATCGAGACTTCCAGCAAAAAATGGAATCTAATGGGCAACCACGACTTCGTGACGACCCAATCCTCGACGTTAAAGGAGTGCCGATTGTCAATGTTGTTGGCGAGTCGCTTGACGTCGTGATGCCAGCATTCCGGTCGGTCATTTTTACTGGCGACAATCAGAATTTCGCTCTGTTAGCAGCTATTGCGATTCGCGCTGGCAAAGCAATTTCAGCAATTCATCTCCCGTCCTGCGAACGGCTTGCCGCATGGCAGTTTAGTACCTCAAGCGATTTGTGGTGGGCGTATGTGTTCGAATTGGCTTGGTCGAAAGATTATCTGTTGCTTTGCGCTGACAAGCGACTGTGGCTGCCGGCTGAGAAACCGAATGGATATATACCATATAACCTTAAGGCACTAAATGCTCTCGTGGCTTCTGGCTTTGGCAATCAATTAAAAGTCCCGGAGAATTGGCTGAAAAGACTACCTGACGCTTGGGCAAGTGAAATCGACGATATTGTCGTAGCTTCGATCGACGCGCTTGATTATTTGCTTGGAGAACTATCGCCAAATAATGTCTCGGCCATGCCCTCATTTCCGATCAATAACGCTGCGGCACCTGTTGAGCAACCGTCAGCAAAGATGGAAGAATCGGGAAATGAGGAAGAGATTCAACTTCAGCGAAGGTTCAAAGTGGCACTCTCGTTTCCAGGAGAACATCGGGAGATGATTTCGAAAGTAGCCGAATCCCTCAAAAATGTACTGCGGGAAGAAAGGGTCTTTTATGACAAGTTCCATGAAGTAGAGCTGGCTGCTCCGAATTTAGATTTGAAATTACATCGATTTTACCGCGACGAGTCCGATCTCATTGTCGTGTTTATCTGTGGTAAATATGATGAGAAAGAATGGTGCGGTATCGAGTGGCGAGCTGTCCGTGAGCTGATCAAAACAAAAAAACGTTTAGATGAGGACGTAATGTTTCTGCGGCTTGATGATGCTGCTATTGAAGGAATGCTGACCATAGACGGCTACATTGATGTTGCCGGAAAAGACGCTCAAGGCATCGCAAATCTGATCTTGCAAAGGTGGTCAGCGGATCGGTAGTAGCGAGTAGGTGATGCCCTAGGCGAAAATGCGTACGCGCAAATTAGTTCTCGGGAATGACTGCCTTCATTTGCGAGAAACTACGGGAACACTTACTTTTTCAAGAACGGCACAACGGATTAGGGCCGAGGGTTTTCAGAAGACTTTTTCAGACGTCAGTATGGGAATGTTGTTCTGCATCTAGCTGTCTCACCGTTTTGTCGCGGAGAAGGAGACGGTTGCAACCGTCCGCAGCCACGAAAAAGCTGTGCCCCAATTGGACTCGAAAAGACTTTTGGACTTATTACCGGGTTCATTGCGAGTGTAGAATTCATGGTTACAAATCGCCAAGGAGTTGAATGATGAATAAAGGAGAATCCGTTGCCGAACCTGCGAGGCCGATCTTTGATGCGATCCGAAGCACGCTGGATGTCTCGCATCTGAATCAATTTGTTGCCATTGAGCCAATTTCTGGCGAGTACTTTTTGGGTGACACGTTGAGCGATGCAATCGGATCTTCCCGAGGCAAATATCCCCAGCGGCTCGTACACACGTTTCGCATCGGACATCGAGCAGCGATTCATTTTGGAATGCAAACGAAGTGAAAGAACATGTTGATCAGTCGGGGCGCGCGATTCTATCCGTGCTGCTCCTGACGGAAGCACACCCTTCAGGTGTCTCGCTCGAACCTTCGGCCAGGATGATTTGAAACGACAAAGGATTGAATGAGGCACATGTGGACCCGACAAAAAAGTCGTGTTCCCTCGGTCGCCGCCAACGGCGTATATCAGACGCATGAAAGAGTCCAGTGCAGATGAGGACTGCCCCAGCGTGGATGACGAAACAATTCAACGATTCATCGACGAGATCGACCGGATTCCTCAAGAGGATGAACCTCGATCACGGATTGTCCCAGGTCATCCGCCAGGATTTGTGTTCGTGGAGGCGAACAAGGGGGCATTGATTCGTTTAGGTCGCCACTTTCTGGCTGCCGCAATTGCACCCGAAGTCACCCATGCAAATGACGTTGGCGGGAAACCCGTTAATCTCATGGGCGACCCGCTGTCGCAAGTGCTTCACCCGAAAAACTGTGTTGGAATCGGTTGGATACGGCGTGTGCCAAGCGAAAAGCTGACGGAAGAGTCTATTGACCGGGATGGCCGTCGCATTGCCAGAAGTGGTTTTCTGAGCAATCTCGGATGCGGTTTGGTTGTGTTCTTTTTCCTGTTTCTGCTGGTCTCCGGGATGATCCTTTGGATGGTCGTTCTTTTTGGTGATTTGCGGTAACGAGCCTGAAATTCAGGTGATATACTGAGCGTGAGAACTTAACATGATCCAAGACCTTGAAGAACTTCAACGCATTTTAGTTGAAGGTCAACGCCGATCGATGCAAGGTTCATACCAGCGACGAAGTCCCGCAAAAGCTGCTATACCGTTTTTGCTTGAGGCTCGGTCGGGATTGAAAACGTATGTCGAAGTAAATGGGCAGGATGCTAAAGCGTGGCGATCACTTTCCCAAGCGGAAGAATGCCTGCTTAATTACTCTGCCGCGCTCGATTGTCTGGAAAGGGCGATGAATCTTTCTGGACAGCGTGACAAGAAAGATCTGAGGAGACTGGCTTTGCTCAAGGAATACGAGGCGGATTGGAAGGATCTCAACCTCACTCCCGCTCAGCTTCAGGCATTGGGCGATCATTTGAACCAAAAACTTTTGGAAGAAGGTTGCGACCATACTCTTCGTTGCACTCAAGAATGGCTCAAAGCACTGAGTATTGCGAAACCGAAATCAGTTATGGACGCACTTCGCAATCGAGGGGGATACTGCGATTGCGAAGTGCTGAATAATGTTGTTAGCCGATGAACGAATCGAATCCTTGTGTCTCTCCGATTTCCGCTGAGCTTGACTCGGCGGGATCACAACTGGTCAGCGACAATGAGCGAAGCGCGTTGGCCTGCTCTCCTTTGAGCTTGCCCCAATGGAAGCAACGACTGGTCAGCTACTTCGGCGATACTCGCCATTGAATCGAGTTCGAGTCGTACGTTCCGAACGTCCCAACATGATCACCAAAACGGTGGGCAGGCTTCATTTCCTGCGGATAGGCAGATTGGTGTCATGTCGTGCGGTTCCTGCGGGCTAGCTGTCGACTTCCATCCGGGCAAGCCGGACGGAGAGCTGCTTTCAAAGGTTTGCCATGATGTAGCTTGCAGTTGTTGGTCCCATTGGGGCAAGCCCAAAGGAAACCAAAATCGATTTTTGAGACGGTGTGAACCGAATGCTGTCCGATTGGGGTCCCCAAAGCATTTTGTGAGTTTCAAGATTTATTTCATCAGCATCTTCCAAACGTTAAGAAACGGATCGTGTGTTATTGTTGACTATATGAAAATAATCTCATAATATTTTGACGTATTGTTGTGTGTGTTGAAGGGAGGTCGTAGGTCTGGTCGGGAAAATGCGGGGGATCGTGTTTTCTGCGCATCTGGGAAGGATTGTTTTTCAGCGGCCTTTGCTGCTGGGGACGAAGAGGAAGAATTCAAAGAATGACTTCCACGGTTCGCCTGGATTTTCAGGCATCCAAACCCGACGACGATAAGAATTGATCTTTGACATCTCGGAAAAAAAGTGAAAACGGACCGCCCCCGCTTCTATAATCCGGAGCGGGCTGGTCCGTGGGGTTCGTTGTTTGGATTGAGGGGGCTGGGTGCTGAAGTGGCGAAAAGTTTGAGAGTCGTCATTAGTGAATGGAAGCGACGAAGAATCTGCGGTTTGTAACCGCCCGGCTCGTTTGCCGGGAATGAAGGGATTCGAAGTCGGTCGAACTGTGTCGAACTCGATCGAACTCGAACACCCCAAAAAAGCGGGGAAACAATCGCCAGAACCCTATGAATTACGAGGAATGATCGAAGTCGGTCGAACTTGATCGAACTTTGACAGCAGATATCACAACGGCCGGATGATGGCAAATCCGAAGAAAAGATTCGTGAACAAAAGGACACAAAGGTAACGAAGTGAAGAAAATCGCGATCGTTGAGAAAGTCCTTTTCATCGCTGTCGGGGTGCTGTCACCACGGATCACGTTGACGAAGTTGGCCAACTTCGAACCTCACGAAAGCCTATGAAAATAGGAACTCGGCCAACTTGACCAACTTTGCCAACTCTTTTTTGTCGGGGTTTTGTGGGGCTCTAAGACTCGACGCCACCCTGCGAATTTCAGACGTGGCGGAAAGGTGGATTGGGTTGAGTCTCTCTCTTCAGAAGATCGTGAGAACCTGAATGGTTCTGATCACGTTGACGAAGTTGGCCAACTTCGAACCTCACAAAAGCCAATGAAAATAGGAACTCGGCCAACTTTACCAACTTGTTTTTTTCGGGGTTTTGGTGGGGCTCGAAGACTCGACGCCACCCTGCGAATTTCAGACGTGACGTAAAGGTGGATTGGGTTGAGTCACTCTCTTCAGAAGATCGTGAGCACCTGAATGGTTTTGATCACGTTGACGAAGTTGGCCAACTTCGAACCTCACAAAAGTCTATGAAAAAAGGAACTCGGCCAACTTGACCAACTTTGCCAACTCGTTTTTTTCGGGTTTTGGTGGGGCACGGAGACTCGACGCTACCCTGCGAATTTCAGACGTGACGGAAAGGTGACTTGAGGTGGTGTCTCGCTCTTCAGAAGATCGTGAGAGCCTGAATGGTTTTGGTCAAGTTGACGAAGTTGGCCAACTTCGAACCTCACGAAAGCCTATGAAAATAGGAACTCGGCCAACTT
>CAIULL010000163.1 GCA_903899985.1 uncultured Schlesneria sp. | reverse complement strand
CACCCCCGCAGGGGGGGGGGGTCGCGATGCGGGAGAACCCCTCTCATTGTTGCCCAAACTTGGCATTGTTGGCCAAAGGGGAATGACATCGAAGCGATTTGCGTTGAGGTTTAGGGTGCGGCAGGCGACCCAACGAAACCCCACCCCCCCTGCGGGGGTGGTCACCGGGCCTTTGCACTACCCACAACTATCGTGGGCTGAGATGAAGGACGGGTCGCTTCGAAACCGCTGGGGATACTCCTTTGGCAATCGTTGTTTCTTTGGTTTTGATACGGGTTGTAGGGCAAAGGCCCGTTAACCACCCCCGCAGGGGCGGGGGGGGTCGCGGTGCGGGAGAACCCTTCGCATCGTTGCCCAAACTTGGTCATTGTTGCGCATTGTTTATGAATCTGAGCTTGAACAGGAAATCGCTTCAATGCGGTTAGTGTGGTGAGGGCTTGTTGGTGCGGGAATTTAAGAAGAAGAGGATAACCACGAAATACACGAAAAAATATGCAGACTGAGATGGAGGTTGATACCTGTTTTTCGGGCGACGTTTTCAATGTTGGGCAAATCGAAATGTTTGTTTTGTTCCTGATTGCTGTTTTGTGTGTATCGTACTGCTAACGTTTTGTTTCTTTGTGCGGCGCGCAGAATTTGTAGAAGAGAAGAGTCCGGGGGCTGACGCTCGCTTCGACTACTTTTTTCGGTGGTTCGTGGTTTAAAACAGTTGGATTGATTTCGTCGCTAATGCGGGCGGCTGAGGGTAGCGGGCGACTTATGGGACCGTTGAGACCATGCGTTACATTGGTTCCTGCGGTGTCAGACAACGATCACTTGGACGGAATTGAATCTCTCGTGAAAAGCAGGTGCGGTGTGAGTCACCGGATGATTGCCGATGGGACACATCAACTTGACTTTGCAATGCAAACTAAATATTGTCCTGAGTGGCGGACTCATTCGAGGCTGTCGTTCTGCCGTCCATCGCGACCGAATAATGTTGAGCATTTCCAGCAAGAAATCGAAGTTTGTCGTACGACGTATTTGAATCGCCACTGTTTGGGCCTGGTTGCGAAAAAGACTTTGCAATAGAAACTACAAAAGACCGCCGCGTGCGAAAGGAATCTCAGGATGTCGGAGACCGGCGAAGAGGTGCTTGAATTTATTGATGACGGTGTTCCCCAGGGGCCGCTGGCCGCGCCGCCGATCAGTGGAGCGTCGTCATCGCCCGTTCTGTTTCGTGAAATTGCTGCGCTGGCCCTGTTGGTCGTGGCTTGTGATCTGACGATTTACCGTTCGACCGGTTATGCCGGGCCGGGAGTGTTGTTTCTGTTAGCGCCATTGCTGTTGTGGCTGGGGACCGTGCGCCGGAAATGCGAGAGCAGCCTTTGGGTACTTGTTCCGATGCTGGTGTCGGTATCGGCCCGGCTTCTCTGGTGCGGATCGTTTCTGGCGATTGTTCTGGGTTTCGGGTTGCTGGTCTTGTTTGCCATGAGTCTGGCGGGAATAAAGCCCTATTTGACGCAGGGGGTGTTGTTCGCTTCACACTTGATCGCTGCTGGATACCGGGGGCTGCATCATTACTTTCGGACCGCCGTCCGATTCAGTCCGGCGGTTTTGAAAAATCAGTGGTTTGCCGTTGTCCTGCCGGCGGTGACTCTCTTGGTGTTTGCCACGATCTTCGTGATGGCGAATCCTGACCTGGTGAAGTCATTCGGAGAGAATATTGCGTGGTTCGTGGAAGTGGTCGACAATTGGTTGCAGCAATTCCAATTCACCGAGATTTTGTTCTGTGCGTTTAGCGGCTGGCTGGTGACGGGGATGCTTCGTCCGATTGTCAATCAGCATCAGGCGGCTGAGCGCGCTGTCGGTGTTTCAGAAACATCGGTCAATTCACCGTACTATGACGCCTATCGCAATACGTTGGCGGTTGTGATCGGGTTATTTGCGGTCTATCTGGTCTTTGAATTCCAGACACTCTGGTTCCGGAAATTTCCTGACGGGTTTCACTATTCGGGGTACGCGCATGAAGGAGCGGCGTGGCTGACCGTGGCACTTGGTCTGGCGACCTTAATGCTGTCATTAATTTTTCGCGGCACAATCCTGGCTGACGCTCGTTTGTCCCGTTTAAGGACCTTGTCCTGGATCTGGTCGATCGAAAACCTGTTGCTGGCGGTTGCGGTCTTTAATCGCCTTTCGATTTACGTTGGGTTTAATGGAATGACTCGCATGCGAGTGGTCGGCCTGTTTGGGGTCGCATCTGTTGTCGTCGGCTTTCTGCTGGTTTTGCGAAAGATCGCCTGTAATCACGGGTTTACGTGGTTGATCCGGCGGCAGTTATGGACGGTTGCTTTCGCCGTGTTTCTCTACGCCGTCTTACCGGTCGATTCCTTCGTGAATCAGTTCAATGTCAGACGGATTATGGCAGGTGATCCTCGCCCGTCGGTCCAGATCGGCTGGCATGAGACCAGCGACGAAGGATTTCTTCGTTTATTGCCGTTAATCGACTGTCCCGATCCGATGATCAAAGACGGGATTCGTGGAATGCTTGATGAAAAACTGTTTCAGCTGGAAACCGAACTGGCGTCAAAACAAGCTCAAAGCTGGACGGCAAAACAGATCGCGACGGATCAATTGGTTGCTCAGCTTCGTACGGCGAAAGCCAGATGGTCAGCGGATAAGTGGTTCAGCAGCACGAATTTTTCACCTCGACAGGATGTCATATCGCGATTTCGGAATTACTCGTTCCAGTGGTATTGAGATCCCTTTGTACGCGGGATCGGTGTTAGTACTTTTGGGTGGGGGCGACTTTTATGTCTTCGGTTAACCGCGCCTCGAAGAGAAGCGAGCAGGGCGGCGATCATGACGAAAACCGGGGTGTCATTGTTTGTTGGGGTTTTGCGAAAAGTCGGCATTGGACGTCGGCACTGGGGCAACGCTTGAAGAGATCGGCTGGACGCCGATCCGCCTGCGCCGCTGGCTGCGGGTTAAACGAAAAGAGGGTTGTATCGGTTAACCGCGCCTCGCAGAGAAGCGAGTAGGGCGGCGATCGAGACGAACCCGGGGTGTCATTGTTCTT
This sequence comes from uncultured Schlesneria sp., assembly GCA_903899985.1. Classification (GTDB taxonomy): domain Bacteria; phylum Planctomycetota; class Planctomycetia; order Planctomycetales; family Planctomycetaceae; genus Schlesneria. The sequence continues at coordinate 45,662 of CAIULL010000163.1, read as the reverse complement.
TAGGGCGTTGCGAAAATTCGGCACTGGACGTCGGCACTGGGGCAACGTTTGAAGAGATCGGCTGGACGCCGATCCGCCTGCGCCGCTGGCTGCGGGTGAAACGAAGAATTCGCTGCTCATTTTTTGTCGCTGCACTCCGTTGGTGTCACTGACGTACAAACAACGGCGGCAGTGGCGTATAATTTTTTCACGAGTCCTGGCTGAAAACTAATCGGAGTTAATGTGATGAAGCCATTGCGGTTTCGGTTGTTGATGATGGTTTGCGTGATCTGTTCCGGGTTCTCCTGTGGAACGAAGGCCACATCACCGCAACCTGTTTCATCGAATGCCCCCCCAACTTCGGCTGCCATCGTCACACCGGAAAAGCCGATTGAGCCAAGCGAAAAGCCAGCGGTCAAGCGCCGGACGCTGGCTCCGATTGAGATCGGTGCCAGTTCGAGCGTCGGGGGTGCACCCGTGAAATCGTCAGCAGAACAACTCGAATCAGTTCGATCGGCTTTGAAGCCGTTTCAGATTCTGCTGGGGAGCTGGAAGGGGTTATCACAAAAGGCGATCGCCGATCAGCCTCAATGGGCGTATGACTGGGTCAGTGATCCCAAGTTTCCGGGTCTGAAGATCGTCTCAGAGAAGGGGCCTTATATTCGTAACGGACGATTGTCGTACTTGCCGGAGTCGGACCAGTTCGAGTTAAAAGCGAGGGACGCGGAAGGGGTGGAGCGGACATTTCGAGGGACATTCATTGAGCCGATTCGGGATGTGGCCACAGACGAGAAGAAGCTGCAACGGACTTACAAGCTGCAGTTGACGGAGCCGGAACCGAACGGGTCGGGCGAGCAATGGCGGATCACATTCAATCAGCAGGAAAATAATCGATATATCCTGGAGATCGACCGCAAGCGGGGGAGTGGGCCTTTCAGCCGGGTCGACACGGTTCATACTCAGCGCGAAGGGACCTCGTTTGCACTCAGTGAAACCGACTACGGGGACAAGACGTGTATCATTTCCCAGGGGCTGGGGACGATTTCGGTCAGTTACAAGGGGCAGACATTCTGGGTCTGCTGTTCGGGGTGTAAGTCGGCTTTTGATGATGATCCCGAGAAATGGATTGCCAAATGGGAAGAGAAGAAAAAGACCATGACAAAATGAAGGATTGGTCTACGGCCAAGGGAGATTTGGCTCAACGGCCACGGCTTCGGTGTCATCAGACAGACTGCGGCTTGTCGTTTTTGAGGCCGAAGAGCACTGCTTGACCGAAGACGGGCAAGCAGTGGCACTGGAAGAAAGAATGTTGACAAAATGACTGTGGCGAAATGATTACGCTTGATTCAGAAAATCTCTCGGGATAAGCTACCGCATGCCGATTTGAGACATATCGTCTACGGAAAGGTTTCGAAAATGTCCGAAGCATCACTGACCTCGCGCTTGTTGAAGAATGTCCTGAAGCGGATGCGGTTCATTGCCGTTGGTCACAGCTTTTACTGGACCTTTCTTTTATTCTGCAGTCTGTTCGCCGCGGTATTACTCGCGGCGCGGTTCACAGGTTTATTTGCGATGCCGGCAGCGCCCGAGACCTGGCTGGCATTTGGCGCTGTTCCGCTCGCTGCCGGACTGCTTGCGTTTTTAGTGCATCGTCGTCCCACGCTTCCCGACGCGGCTCGACTGGTCGACAGGGCAATGGGTGCGAAAGATCTTTACCTGACAGTGTCATTACTGGAGACGTCGGCGGGGGCTTATCAGCCCCTGGTGATTCAGTCGGCGGAAGCCCGCTCGGCCGGAGTGACCGTTGATCGGGTTTTGCCGTTCACGTGGCAGCAGCGGTTCTGGCATGCGGTCTGGGTTCCCGGGTTAGTCGCGCTGGGGGTGCTGTTTCTTCCTCAGTTTGATCCGTTTGGAAAAGTCGCAGCGGCGAAGCTGAATGAAAAACGCAACGAACGACTGGCGGAAGGGAAGAAGGCGACAGAACTTCGCCTGGAAGAGGTCAAACGTCAGAACGAAGAGCATGAAGAAAGCAATGCCACGGATGCGGCGATTGAAGAGTTGAAGCTGACATTCAACAAAATGAAAGCGGATCAGAAGCTGGAAAACCTCAAGATGTTATCCAGCGAACAAAAGGATATCGGCAAGCTTTGGCGTCAGATCAGCAGTGAGAAGCTGAAAGATCTGATGAAGTCGTCTGCGTCCAGCGATCAGCAGTTCGGTGCCAACCAGGACGAGAAACTGCAGAAGTGGGTGAAAGAGCTTCAGGACGGGGATGCAGGCGGGGTCCAGAATGAGCTCAAGGAATTGAAAGAGCAGTTGCAGCAACTTGCAGCGACGAAAGACCCGGTCAAGCGAGCCGAGTTGATGCAGGAGTTGAAAGAGCGGCTGCAGAATCTGGACAAGCTGGCTCATGACAAATTGAACAACGAACAACTGGCCACGGCACTCGAACGAGCCATGCAGCAAATGGATCTGGCCGAGAATAAAGATCTGCAACAGGAGGCGATGCAGGCCGCGCTGCAGTCGCTGGAACTCAGCGAACAGGAACTGGAACAGGTCGAGCAGGCGGTCAAGGACATGAAGGAACTGGAAGAGGCTCTGAAGACGATTCAGCAGGCGAAGAAGGTCAACGATCAGGAAAAGCTGGATGGTGGCAAATGCGAAAAGTGCAAGACGCTGGCCGACTACGAGGCGATGTACGCTGAGATGATGGCTGGATCGGGTGAGAACGACAGCGATGACGTTCAAGAAAAGAATGGTGAGTTCGCTGATGGAGGCCCCGGGTTTGGTAAGGGGGGCGAGGCTGCCGAAGACGATTCCGTGGAGACAGGCTTCAAGAGTGAGCAATCCAAGTCGGCCGTCGTCGCCGGTAAAATGCTTCTTTCGATGCAGACCAAAGGTGAAGCAGAAAAGGGTGAAGTCGTTCGCGATTACAAGCAGTTGATGCAGTCGGTCAAGCAGGGTGCGATGGAAGCGATGAACACCGAACAGATTCCGCCAGGCTATCATGAAAGCATCAAAAGTTATTTCGATTCCCTGGAAAAGTCCAAGGGCAAATCAGCCAAGTAAGCCCGTGCGTTAACCGCTCGCCATTTTCGGGCCCCACGGGGTGACCGACTCGATCATCCCGTAGACGCCGCACAGTCTGGAAAGCGGGATAACCATCATAGCGGAGATGGATTCGACGCTGTGGTGCACAACCCGAACGTTTTAACCCGTCACGAAGGGGCAGGGTTGGATTGAGCGAGGGGCGGGTGTTTTGTGGTTCTACCGTCAGGTGACGCGGGAGACGATTCCCTTAGTGACGGTTGGGAAGGACGTTTAATCGACGGTGGCTGATCGTCGATCAACAACGATTACGAATCTGAAGGGGGGCTGGCGAGTGGGCTGGGTCCAGTCGACGGGCGTTTTTCAACTTCGAGAAGGGGGAGAGAATCTCGTGGATTTTGACCCGTGAATGAGGTAGCATTACCCGGTTGCCCGAGAACCGACGACAAGAAGTCTACAGCCCGATTTTGCTTTGTGAATTTGCAGAGTCGAGACCTTCTATCGCGATTGTCCCGCAGCCTCGAAAGAGACATGCCGATCTCCCGCCCGGTTGCACTCCTAGAATGCGTTCATGCGCAGACGGTCATTTGAGCCATGCACACACGATTACAGCTCACCGTAGTTTCCTCGCCATCACTTCGAAGCCGTTTCGTTTTCAGCCTGGTGATCGGGTTGTTCAGTGTGACGGCCTTTGCTGAAGAAGCTCCGACGGGGGAGATGATTTATCAGGCGAAATGCGCATCGTGCCACGGAGCGAAGGGGGAAGGAAAGGTCGACAGTTATGCTCATCCGTTAGTCGGTGACCGTTCGATTGGCGAACTGACAGAGTACATCAGTAAGTCGATGCCTGAGGACAAACCGGGGACGTGTACCGGGGACGAGGCGGCGAGGGTTTCTCAGTTCATCCATGAGACATTCTATTCGCCAACGGCGCAGGCTCGAAACAAGGCTGCTCGCGTTGAGTTGTCTCATTTGACTGTCAGGCAATATCGAAACGCGGTCGCAGACTTGATCGGTCGCTTTCGTGGACCTGGAGGTTCAGACGATCGGGTCGGGCTTGTTGCCGAGTACTTCAAGTCGCGAAATTTCGGTGGGAATGATCGGGTGTTTGAGCGGGTCGATCCGGTTGTTTCCTTCGACTTTCAGGACAAAAGTCCTGATGCGGATCATCCTGAAGGGGCCAAGATCGAACCGTACGAATTTGCGATTAAATGGCGAGGATCGGTTTTCGCGCCTGATACGGGCGAGTACGAATTTCTCGTGCGCACCGATCAGGCAACTCGGTTATGGGTCAACGACCAGAGGCGTCCGCTGGTGGATGCGTATGTGAAATCGGGGACGGATACAGAGCACCGGGGGACCATTTTCCTGCTGGGTGGGCGAAGCTATCCCTTGCGTCTGGAGTTTTCGAAGGCTTCACAAGGGGTGAAGGATCAGAAAGCCAAAGACAAGCCACCAGCGAAAGCATCGATCTCGCTGGAATGGAAACGACCGAATCTTATTGGCGAAGTCATACCGGCTCGATGTCTCAGCCCCAGTCAGCCGCCGGAAACCTGTGTGGTAACGACATCGTTTCCACCCGACGATCGAAGTTTTGGCTGGGAGCGTGCGACGACGATCTCGAAGGAATGGGATCAGGCAACGACGGAAGCAGCGATTGAAGTAGCCGGTTATATCGGGAATCATCTCAATCAGCTTTCGGGCTCAAAGCCGGATTCACCGGAACGGGCTGAGAAATTGAAAGCGTTTTGCGGACGATTGGCCGAATTGGCATTTCGTCGGCCTCTGAGCGACGAACTGAAGCAACGGTATATCGAGCGTCATTTCGCGTCTGCCAGCGATCCCGAGATTGCCGCCAATCGGGTGATGTTGCTGGTATTGAAGTCTCCGAGGTTCCTGTATCGCGAGTTGGGATCACAACAGGCGAATGCCAACGATGCTTACAACGTTGCATCACGAATTTCGTTCGGACTGTGGGATTCGGCGCCTGACCAAGAGTTATTACAGAAAGCGGCCAAGGGGGAATTGGGGACTCGCGAACAGATCATCGCCCAGGCACAACGCATGGTGGGTGATCGTCGAACTCATTCGAAGTTGCGTGAGTTTTTGTTTCGCTGGTTAAAGGTCGATCGGGTTCCCGACTTAAGTAAGGACCCGGAACGTTTCCCAGATTTCAGCCATGAGATGGCGAACGATCTTCGGACGTCGCTGGAACTGTTTCTTGACGAAATCCTGGCGAGTGAGACGTCGGATTTTCGGCAATTGCTGCTTTCCGATTCGGTGTTTCTCAACGGACGTCTGGCCGGGTTTTATGGTGCTCAATTGCCTGCGGATGCCGCGTTTCAGAAAGTTTCGCTGGAGTCGAATGAGCGTGCCGGGGTTTTGTCACATCCCTACCTGATGACGGGATTCGCGTATACGGCGACCAGTTCGCCGATCCATCGGGGGATTTTTGTGGCTCGTAGTATCCTGGGCAGGACGCTTCGTCCACCTCCAGAAGCGGTCGCACCTTTGGCTCCGCAGTTACAGCCTGATCTGACCACGCGGGATCGTGTGGCGTTGCAGACAAGTCCCGAGGTCTGCCAGTCGTGCCATGCGTTGATCAACCCGCTTGGTTTTACGTTAGAGCACTTTGATGCGGTCGGTCGTTTCCGGAAAGACGAGAATGGCAAGCCTGTGGTTGCCACCGGTGCCTACCGGACTCGAAGTGGTGAAACGGTCCAGTTTGACGGTGTCAGAGATCTGGCGAAATATCTGGCGGAGAGCACGGAGACTCATTCAGCGTTTGTCGAACAGCTATTTCACGGGGCGATCAAGCAACCGATTCGAGCGTATGGATCGCAGACGAAGGAATCGCTGCGAGAAGCATTTGTCCGCGAGAATTTCAGCATTCGTAAATTGCTGGTCGAGATCATTGCGGCTTCGGCATTGACGCCCGCCGATGAAAAAACACAGACTGTTGTCGGGTCAACGCAACCATAGCTGAGAGCAGGAAACAGAATGACACATTTATCCCGTCGAGAATTTCTGCGCGATTTCGGCCTGAGCGCCGCGGCGCTGCCGTTTATTCTGAATTTGCCGAGTCTCGGGTTCGCGAACCAGACCGCTCGCAAGCAGCGGCTGGTGATCATTTTCAGTCCGAACGGAGTTGTGCAGCCCAACTTCTGGCCTGACGAAGAAGGGTCCGAATTCACACTCAAGGAAAGCCTGACGCCGCTGGAACCGTTTAAGGATCGGATGCTGACGCTTCACGGGGTTTGTGACAAGGTGCGCGGAGATGGCGACAGCCACATGCGCGGAATCGGCTGCCTGTTGACGGGGATTGAACTCTTTCCGGGGAATATTCAGGGTGGATCTGATACCCCGGCCGGTTGGTCCAGCGGTCTTTCGATTGATCAGGAGATCAAGAATTTTCTGCAGTCTGATCCCGCGACACGGACTCGATTCGGATCGCTTGAGTTCGGCGTGATGGTTCCTGATCGAGCTGATACCTGGACGCGAATGTCGTATTCCGGACCCAATAAGCCGAATACTCCGATCGACGATCCGTACCGGATGTTTGCCAAAATGTACGGTCGGATGAAGGATCAGGAGAATCTGAAAAGCATTCTGGATGACCTGCAAGGGGATTTAAAGACGCTCGCATCGAACGTGAATTCGGAAGACCGTCGTCTGCTGGAAGAACAAACGACGTTTGTCCGCGAGATGGAACGGGAGCTCAGTTCCGGGCCCGTGGACGGAATCGGGCACGCTGTACCGGATCTGGAACCGGGTGTCAAAGAAGAGGCCGATAACATGCCCCGCCTGAGCAAGATGCAGATCGAGCTGATGGTGAACAGCTTTGCGTCGGACTTCACCCGGATTGCCACACTTCAGTATACGAATTCGGTAGGCGATGCGAAAATGCGTTTTCTGGGGGTTGATCAGGGCCATCACGAGTTATCGCACAATCCGGATGATGACGAAAAATCGCAAGAAAAGCTGACAAAAATCAACAAATGGTATGCCGAACAAGTGGCCTATCTGGCAAAACGACTTGCTGAGACTCCTGAACCAGGCGGCAGCGGATCGTTACTCGATAACACATTGATCGTCTGGACGAATGAGCTGGGTAAGGGTAACTCGCATACGCTCGACAACATTCCGTTTGTGCTTGTCGGAAACGGATTGGACTTCAAGATGGGGCGTTCGCTGAAGTTTGGTCGAGTGCCACACAATCGGTTCTTAATGTCGCTAGCGCATGGATTTGGTCATCGGATCGATCGATTTGGTAATCCTGATTTCTGCAGCGTTGGACCATTGCCCAAGCTGACGTGATTGCCGGTCAATTGCAGACAAGGATCGGGACGCCTTTGACAACGTACCCGTCTTGCTGAAATTGCCGATTTTCGAATACATTCCCGACTCTCGCGGGCGCGGCGAACGGATTTCGACTGCGCCCGGTTGGGCTGATATTGACAAGGCGGATGCACGGATGCTGAATCGACTGAGACGCTGGTTAAGTCCTGACCTGGCCATTGATTTGGGCACGGCGAATACGCTCGTGGCCATTCAAGGCGAGGGCGTCGTTCTGGACGAGCCATCTGTCGTCGCTCTGCAGCAAGGGAGCCGCAAGGTTCTCGGACGTGGAACGGCTGTGGGAAAGCTGGCCAAGCAGATGCTGGGCCGGACTCCCGATTCGATTACGGCTGTCAGACCAATACAGGACGGGGTGATTACCGATTTTGAACTGTGCGAGGCGATGCTCCGTTATTTTATCCAGAAGGCAGCTCGTACAACTCCTGGATTTAAACCGAACGTCGTCATCGCCGTTCCCGGTGGCATCACCAACGTGGAAAAGCGGGCTGTTTTTAATAGTGCTGAACGTGCGGGCGCCGGCAGGGTTTATCTGATCAACGAATCAAAGGCGGCCAGTATCGGAGCGGGTTTGCCGATCTCAGAACCGCTGGCGAGCATGATTTGTGATATTGGAGGTGGTACGACCGAAGTGGCGGTGTTGAGTCTGGCTGAGATTGTCGCCAGTAAGTCGCTACGTGTCGCGGGTGATGAAATCGATCAAGCGATTATCGATTACATGAAGCAGCACTTTGCACTTCGGATCGGCGATCAAACGGCGGAACAACTGAAGATCAGGATCGGGTGTGCGTATCCTCAGGATCAAGAGCAGACAAGCGAAGTTCGGGGTCTGGACATCGTCAGTGGCGTTCCTAGAAAGGCAATTGTGACCAGTGAACAGATTCGTGAAGCCGTGCGAGGCCCGCTGGAAGCGATTCTTAATTGCGTTAAGAGCGTGATTGAGCAGTGTGATCCGGAACTGGTCGCAGACCTGTCTGATACGGGGATGGTCCTTTCCGGTGGAGGTGCATTATTGCCGGGACTGCCGCTGTACTTTGAAGAACAACTCGGAATTCCCGTCCGGGTGGCAGATGATCCACTTCGCGCCGTCGTTCGCGGAGCGGCAATTTGTATTGAGCACCTGTCGCAGTGGAAGGAAAGTCTCGAAACGAATAACCGCAATTTATAGAAGACTGAACGCAGGGTGTGGTGAGTCTTCGAAATCCGATTGAAATCAAGCCAGAAGTCGAGTGGGACAAGAGAGCGCAAAAGACCCCACCTGACCGAAGAAAGAATCTCTTCAACGAGAAATCACTCAGGCCATGACACCTCGATTTGTGTTGACAATCTGTTGTGTTTCACTGACGGGCGTGGGGTTGTATTTCGCTCCAGACGCAACCGTTTCGCGCGTGCGTGGAACGATCACGGATGCGATTCGACCAGGTCAGATCCTGTTTCAACAGGCGACGACATCGATACTTGGCGATTCGTCAAAAGCGGTATCGGACGCCGACAATGACGTCATCGAACGTCTGGAGGAGGAGCTATCGATCGAGCGAGAGCGGAACCGGATGCTGCAGACGCGACTGGCTCAATTGACGGAGCAATACCAGGGCGAAGAGGAGATATCCGAGTCGATGCTTCGGACAAAGCGGTTGATTATTCCCTCCCTGACTGAAGTTGCGGTGCTTGGTGAAACGGTCGCCGAGCAATGGCGATCCGGGAAATTGCTTGATCAAGGTTCAAAAAACGGCTTGCGGGAAAATGAACTTGTCCTGTCGTCACGAAAGCCGGTGCGGCCTTTAATTGATTTTGGTGAGGATGGCGATCTCTCTACCGAAGACTTGATGTTGCTTGGCCGCTGTGTGATTGGAAAGATCGAACACGTTGGCCGTTGGACAAGTACGTTTCAGCGGGTGACCGATTCACGTTATCGAGGTCGGGCACAACTGATCCGCGAAACGAAATCGGGATTCGTATTTGAGGCACAGGGGATTCTGAAGGGACAGGGTGGTTCGCTCTGTAAACTGGAAGGAATTCCTGCGGAGAAATCGGTTCGAGTCAACGACGCGGTCTATACAGCCGAACGAGACGGAATCTTGCCGACTCCACTGTATTACGGCCACGTTGTCGACGCAGTCCTTGGCATTGACGATCGTGAATGGACCGTGCACGTCAAACCTGCTGCGGTTCCAAGTCAACTGACACGGGTTCATGTCTTAAGGACCGCCGTCAATCCTGACCGATTGGCGGTGAAATAATGATGAACCATCTGGTGACCGCTTGCCTCATTTACCTGTCGCTCGTGCTGCAATCGTGTGTTTCGGGTGATCTTGCATTTCATTCCTATCGGCCGTGGTTTCCGGGGATCGTTCTCGCGGCGTGTGTCTTGATGCATGACGACGTTGCCAGCGTCATCTGGGCCGGAATTCTCGGGCTGTTTGTGGATGGTCTCGCCGCCGAGCGACTGGGTGTTCATCTCGTGGTGACGACTTTTGTTGCAGTGGGATTGTTGATGGTTCGGCAGGACACTCGATCGAACGGGACTTTGTCTCTGGCGTGTTTTGTTTTCGTGGGGACGTGCACCTGGAGACTGGCGTCAATGACGATTGACTCGATCGTTATTGGACGTGAACTGGACCTTAAAACGGCCTTTACAGTCGCTTTGGGCGATGGCTTTTATTCCACCGTGATGACGCTTGCTTTCGCAACGTTGGTACGCCTTTTGTTTCAAGCATTCGGTCGCCGCGAAACTTCGACTTCAATCGCCTTGAAAAATCGATGGACGATGCTTGCCCGATAATATTGAACCCGTTTGGTCACGAAGAATTCACTGGCAAACCATGTTAAACCGTCCAGTTCCAGTCTTTGGCAGCGGAGATGACTCTAGTCAGACAGAGTGGAATGCGGATCGAGATCCACAATTTCGACTGACTTTGTTGTGGCTGGTTCTGGCCTTGCCTGTTCTGGTCGTGATTGGTCGCGTTGGTCAATTGCAGCTTGAATTGCAAGACGACTTCGCCGTGGCGTTTGCGCGGACGACCGAAACGCTGCAGGAAATTCCTGCCAGGGACGGTCGGATTCTGGCCGCGGACGGAAGCGTGCTGGCCGGCGACATTGAGCGTTACGATGTTGCGGTTCATTATCGTGAGATTCAGGACCCGCCTGACAATGACTGGGTCACATCCAGGGCCAGATCTCGATTAAGCAAGGCCGATCGCAAGGACAAGGTGAAGCTGAGCGAAGAAAAGAACAAGGTTATCGCCGAGCGAGAGCTCCTGTGGCAGAAACTGGCCGACCTGGCCGGTCGACCATTAAATGATCTATTGGAATCACGACGAAAACAACAAACGCGAGTCGAGCGAATCAAGGAATCGGTTCAGCGTCGATATCGGCAACGGCATCAGAAAGACCGGTCGGGTGATGCTTCTGCTGAAGTGATGACCGAGTATTCATGGAGCGCTTTCTGGGAACGTCTGCAGCAAGCCATTTCGGAACCTCCCGAACAAAGTGACAGCCTGAGAGTCATTGAAGATGAAGAAGGCTTTCACTCGGTCATTTCCCATATCGATGCCGAGATGAAGGCTGAGATTGAAGGGCATCCCGAGCGATATCCGTATACGAAGGTTCTCATCCATTCTCAGCGAACGTACCCCAAAGGTGAGTTCGCGGCGCACTTAATCGGCTTTCGAAAACCGTTGTCTGACGAACAACTTCAAAAGCGGCGCGAGGCATATCCCGACGGTGATCCGCAGGACTACCACGTTGGAGACCCCTGTGGGGTCAGCGGTCTTGAATTGAGTTACGATTCCCATTTGAAAGGGGTTCGTGGACGACAAGCCTTGATCAAGAATTGGCGTGATGAGATTGTCGACACTCGAATTGTCCGTCCGCCTCAACATGGCCGAGATCTCGTTCTGACTCTCGATAGCGAAGTTCAGCTTCGGGCAGAACAGCTCCTTGACCTGGCGTTGAGCAAGGTGACGCTCAAAGGGGCTGTGGACCCGGAAACGAGTCACGGTCGTTATCGTGATCCGACATGTCCGCAAGGAGGGTGTCTGGTCGCAATCGATGTTCATACAGGGGCCATTCTTGCGGCAGCCGCTGCGCCGCGGTTTGATTTGAACCTGATGGTGACCCCCGATTCGGCTCAATGGGACGAAGTCATGTCAGACCCAAGAAGCCCGTTTCTATCACGTGCAACTCAAATGGCGTTACCTCCCGGTTCGGTCTTCAAAGTCATTTCAGCGGTCGCCTCGATTGAGAGTGGCAAGATGCCACCCAATGAACGGTTTTATTGTCAGGGGTATCTCAATCAACCGGATAAGCACCGATGTCTCCCTTTTCGGCATTACGGGGTAGGGCATGGTGAAGTGACGCTGGCTGACGCTCTGTGTCGTTCGTGTAACGTCTATTTCTACACTGCCGCGAGGCGAATGGGACCTCAAACACTCGTCGATTGGGCAAGGCGATTTGGAATTGGCAGTAAGACAGGGGTCGATCTTCCTTCGGAATCTGCCGGATTTCTTCCTGCACCTGATTTGCCAACGGTGCCTGGCGAACGGCGTCCGGCGTGGAGGCTTGGAGATACTCTTGACCTTGCGATCGGGCAGTCAAAGTTGATGGTGACTCCTCTTCAAATCGTGCGGGCGATGGCGGCCATCGCCAACGGTGGAAATCTTGTGACTCCGCATCTTGCTGCGGATTCGGACCCTGGACTCATGGACGAGTCAAGTTCGATACGAAGGTCTCCGTCACATCTCAATCCAACTTCCATTGAGGGGCTGCACGAGGAAACTCTGGACAGCATCCGTGAAGGATTGACCATGGTCGTCCATCACCCTCGCGGGACCGGCTATAAAACCGTGCGGATGAAAGAGGTCACGATCGCAGGTAAGACGGGAACGGCGGAAACAAATGGCATCGATCACGCCTGGTTCGCAGGATATGTGCCTGCCGAACAACCTCGGATTGCCTTCGTCGTCGTTCTGCAGAATGGCGGAGGAGGTGGTGCGGCTGCGGGGCCGGTCGCACATGAATTCGTCAAGAAGTTGGTGGAGTTGGGGCTTGTTACTAAAGTCCCCAATCTGGTCAGTGAACGTACGGTGACGCGTCAGTCGCAGAAACAGTAACGTTCATGAAACTGGTCACGATTCACGTGCCATGAACCTTAGAAAACAAGTACTTTTTCCAATTTTTACAAAATGGAATAAACACGAGAAAGTCGTGTTGACCCAATGGAAACAAGCCTCTATGTTTCCCCCGCTTGCTTTGACGATCACTGAATCAAGCACCACGTCGATAAGTACAACCCTCAGTCATTGAATCGAATCTCGTTAACAATCTGATCGAATGCGACCCCTCAATCGATGAATTCGTTTCATGACAACTGAACTCCACATCCACTCGTTTCGGCCCCCTGGACGAACGGTATCCGTTATTGCGGCATGGATGCTGCGATGCAGATAACGATGAGCGGATACGGGACGTCTCACAAGGATGTGATCCGTCCCGTGACTATTGCTGAGTCCGATCGCCCCGGAAGCAACTGATGTCCTTCGCCCCCCTGGGACCAGTTGCTTCCGGGCTTTTTTGTCACGCGGCGATAGTTGAGGCAACGTTCAACTCGCCTCGTCTAAAACTGCTTTCTGCTTGGTATATTTTCAGATATCGATGACAGCAGCCTGAAGGTGGATGTTCTCGAGTTGAACCAAATCGCCTTCACCCATGCCGGGACAGACGGTTTGTGCTCGTTTCCACGTTTCGGGACTTTCGAGGTTCGAGTTCCAGAATGGCCACGTACGACATTGAGGTGGCCGCACAGGATAGATCGTGCATCGACGTGTCTGACCGTCGAAGAAGGTGCAGTCACCGTTAGCGAACTCACGCAAAGTGACCCTGCCGCCATATAGTTTTGTGTGGTTGATCCGCATTTCGCCAATCGACAAGCCACGAAACTCAGCAATTTCACGGATCTCGTCGTCGGTCACCCAAACCACACCGGGTCCACCCGTGCAACAGTTTCCACACTGACTGCACTGAAAACGCAGTCCTTCGTGATACCAGGGCAACTGATCAGTCATCGTTAAGTCTTCCAAAAATGGCAAAATGCGACCATTCCAACGACAACGTCGGGGCCGCTGCCTCATAAAATACGTCTTTGAGCCTAAGCTTATTGTTACGCAAAAGAACGTCATTTCAATTCGGTATCGTCATATATTCTTGAACGCCTTGTAGAAGAGTCTTCGTAACCCGCCGGCTCCTCATATAACGAGCGAAGCATTCGAATATGCGAGAAGGCGTAGAGTACATCACAAGCGCGCGTTCACCGAGAAGTTTGACATCCGGAGACCCTGGCGATTGGTTAAGAGACATGATTACGAGACCTGACAGGGCGAGTGTTCGGTTACTTACTGTCATCGGCGTCATTCGATGGTCACGCATCATTTCTCCCGGGAGCTGTTGACCCTTCAGGTTTAGTGTCCTTTATTCAACAGGGGGCATCGGGGGCGGACTACAATCATGGCTATTGGAACTGCTGACACGTTGGGTCGCGAGAAGGCGAAATCTATACGTCGCCAAGTGTTGACTGCGATCGATTCAATCATTCGTGATGTCGTAACAAGATGGTCAGTGTTGGTGCCTTCGATTTACATCGCAGTACATCCGTATTTCAGTCTGGGTGTGGCGACCTACTATTTTGCGACCAATCCGGGACGCTTGCGGACGTGCAGGCGGATTGCGGGTGAGGCCTGGTTGCCGACTCCTTGAGCCACGGCGTGGATTAAGCGGTCGGTTTCCGGGACCCAGGGGCGTGCCGTGAGGAAGATTTGACGTTCGGTCTCCTGTTTTCGGACCAGCACCCCCGACAGGCCGATGTTATCGACAATAATCCCGTGGGGAAGATTGTCAATTTCAAATTTGACATCGTCTTCATGTCCGTTCCTTGTGACGACAATTTTGGCCGTAATCGTCGTTCCTGGTTCAATGACCAGTCCGTGATCCGCCGTTTCATACTTTGGATCGTCGGGGATCAACGTGACTCGAATCGGAGCGGGTTTTTCCAGCTTCAACTCGCCGAGGCCGCCAACGGTTCTCGTGACAAGCTGACCGCCGACCTCGCCCGTTGCCAGGATTGTGATCCGATCCCAGTCCTCCTTTGTCGGTTCCGCAGCGTCACTGCTGGCGGTGATTACGCTCTGAGTCTCATACGCACCGCGCTGGAAAATGACCGGTGACGATGCCTGGAATCCCCTGGGAAGTCCGGCAAGATCGAGTCGCACAGTTCCGTCAAATTGATCGAGACGGTTCAACGTGAACTTCAGACGTTGTCCGCTTCCTGCCGGGACTTTTGGATTCAACGTGTTGATCTCGACCGAGAAATCAGGCTGCGAGGGACGGGCGGTTAATGTGTAGAAGTACTTGTCGCCGCTGAAACCCCGCACGTCACTCACTTTGACATAGTAAGTTCCGTCAGCAGGTACAGTGAATGTCAGGCGCGAGTCTTTGCCATACTTTCGCTCACCGTCATCATCGTTGGAAAAATAGAGCGGGAAAACCGGCAGGCCGTTTTCGACGATTTCTGAATTGGGGGCAAATGCCTCGACGATATAGGCCGGTTCGTCTTTCGCGTGACCTGTTGCACTAGTATTAAAATAGTTTCGCCGCTTCCCACCGATGGAATAGAGGGAATAGCCGGAATCAGGACCCTGGGGTGCCCGGAAGGTTTTGCAGACTTCGCCCGACACGTAGACATACTGATTAAGGTCCATCTCTTCCCAGAATTCGAGTCGAACGTCGGGCGATGACGAATCAATCGGTCGGAAATTGATCCATGAATCACGGACCGCCTGCAATAACGCCTGAAGGACGGGTGTGCCGTCGGCATGCAAAACATCCAGCTTTGTGTCCGCGTCTGACCCGGCCCGGGCGGCATTCGTTTCCAGGACGATGGTCTCACCCTTCCTGGCCTCGAATTGATACAGATCGACGTCAGACGCGGCGCCGTTCAAGGCTTTCAATTCACCCTTGGCCGTACCGGGAAAGGGAAGTTTTGTGGCGTTGGCCAGCGTGTCGTTGGGTTCGTTTTCTGTCGTCTGCAGGATCGTCTCGGCGAGTGAATTGCCTGTCGCCAGCGATGAGGGGGATTCATCCAGTCGTTGCAAATCATTTTTCGATTCGAGCCAGCCTGGATCAACTGGATAGAACTGGTGCTCGCCATTCATACGACCAACCAGCAGACGTCGGTTGTCGGGCGAGAAGGCGAGTGCGGATGCCCAGTCGGACTGTCGTTCAAGTACGGCAACCTGAGTATACGTCCTGGTCTCCCAAAGCTTGATGCGCAAGTCTTCTGATGACGACGCCAGCAGTCGTCCGTCGGGCGAATAGGCCAGCTTGAGAATCGGGCCTTCGTGCGCGAACCGGGCATACAAAATGGGATTTGTCCCTTCTGTACCAGTTTCGCTGATCTGCCAGATGCGGATTCTCGCGTCAGCTCCACCCGCAGCGACGACACCACCATCAGGGCTGAAGACGACGGTTGTCTGATCTTTGGCGGGTTGAGAAAAGGTATCCAGGCGATGGCCGGTCGCGACGTCCCATAACTTGATCGTTCGATCGCCACTCGCCGTCGCGAGCAGTTTTCCATTCGGAGAAAAACTGAGTCCATAAATCGGGTCATTATGTCCGCTGAAAACCTTCAATGGCTGTCCATCAGCAATATTCCAGGTGATGGCATCGCGGTCATAACTGGCCGTCGCCAGAATTGTTCCGTCGGGACTGAGCTGAGCAGAATAGATCGTGTCACGATGCCCTTGAATGACCCTGCCGCGCGACCAGTCCGACGTTCTCCAGAACGTCGCCTCGCCGACGAGGCCGGTTTCACCTGACGCGACATAAAGCCATTGTCCGTCGCGTGAAACGCGGATCTCGTTGATAACTCCCGTGTGCCCGAACAGCCTTTTCACGCCATCAGCGCCGACGATCTCGATTCCATGCGGTTTCGCAAGGGCGTGCCACTCTCCATTCGGCGAGAACGCGACCGAAGTAATCGCTTCATCAATCTTCTTGGTGGCGACAATCTTCGGCGTGACGAGACCCGTTTCCGACGCTCCCCCTGCAGGAGCCTTGGCACCCGCGTCGATCCAGTTGCGAACGAGCTCCAGATCCTGTGCTGTTGGAACGGGCTGATCTTTGGGAGGCATCCGTGTTTCATCGCTGGCAGTGACACGTTGCCAAAGTCGGCTAGTGGCACTTTTGCCAGGAACGAGCACCTGTCCGTCGTCCCCACCTTTCAAGGTGCGGGCAAAGTCCTGCAGGACGAGGCCCCCTTCGGCGTCTTTGGCGTTATGACAGCCGTTGCAGTATTTCCGGAAGACGGGCAGGACCTGTCGATTAAAATCAGGAGGTTCGACGGCAGCGACGAACGCCGGGGCGGCGAGCAAAAACACATTCGCAAGCAATGATAATCGGTATCGCATGAGTAAGCCTTCTTTTTCGAGCCTGCGAAACGGTTCAGGTGCCGTCGACAATACCAAAGCCGCGCGCCGGGGAAAAACGAACCGAGATGATGCACTCTGAAAACAGAGTCTGTCGCGGCGGTCCAATAACCGTAACCCGAGTCTCCCGAAGAGGTCCCGTCATCAGACCCGATCGCGAGGGACAATCGTGAGAATCGAATTCTCGCGGTCAAAACAGGAGTTTCTCCAATGACCAAGTGGCTTCGAGTCTGCTGGTGATGGTTGCAGGAAAATGGTGCGGCTCAACAAGTCGACGCGGCGCGGAGCGGCACAAGAAAAAGTCGCGAGAAGGCTGGAAACCTCCACTTCGAAAAACAGACAGTTGCTGGAAAATACTTCGCTTAATTGCGTCGTATGGGGAAAAATTGCTTGCTAGCGCATCCACGGCCCCATTATCTTTTGGTATTCAGCCTAAAATCCGCAAATTCGGTTTTATTCAATGGGTCTTTGTATTCGTCCCGATTCTGGCGGTCTGAATGATTGGCCGGCTGTCCGTTTCTTCGCAGTAGACTACGTAGCAGGGGAATCTTGAACATGGTGCGTCATTCGTGGTTAAAGACCGTGCGGCAGCTCATCAACGGAACGCGGGGACACCGGGCAGCGCGCCGTGCCAGACAATCGCAACAATGGTCGGTTGTCAGCATCGAGATTCAAGCGTTGGAACCTCGCCGTTTGCTGAGTGGTGCTCCGGCCGCTGACCCGCTGACGATGGCACACACCGACTTCGTTCTCGCGCATCCGCACGGCGTCACAAGCAACGGGACCGCCGCACCATCGGGTGGTGTCACGCCAGCCCAAATGCGGCAAGCGTACGGTATCAATACGATCACATTTGGCGGGATCACGGGTGACGGCACTGGTCAAACCATCGCGATTGTCGACGCCTACAACGACCCGACGGCTCTGACCGATCTGCCCGCATTCGACGCTTATTTCGGCCTTGCGAACCCGCCAAGTTTCAAGGTGCTGGATGAATTCGGTGGAACGAATCTCCCCGCCAATGCCGCTGTCGGTGGCTGGGCCGTCGAAGAATCGCTCGATATCGAATGGGCACACGTGATGGCCCCCAACGCCAGCATCATTCTTTATGAAGCAAACTCACCCTTCAATTCCGATCTTTACACGGCTGTCGATACGGCACGCAATCTGGCTGGTGTTTCGGTCATTTCAATGAGTTTCGGCGGGAGTGAATTTCCTGGGATTTCCAACCTTGACTATCACTTTTTAACCCCCAACGGACATCAAGGTGTGACATTTGTCGCCTCAACCGGCGACTCCGGAGCTCCGGGAGGCTATCCAGCGCTTTCTCCGAATGTCGTGGCGGTTGGTGGGACCACGCTCAGTATCGATTCTTCGGGGAATTATCTCGGTGAGTCTGGCTGGAGCGGTAGCGGTGGTGGCATCAGCAACTACGAGAAGGAACCTGCATTTCAAAAGAGCGTGCAGAATACCGGGCAACGGACAATTCCCGATGTTTCGATGGATGCTGACCCAGCTTCAGGGGTCCCAGTGTACGACTCGTACGATCTCGGCAGTGCCACTCCATGGACGACCGTCGGCGGGACAAGCCTGGCAGCGCCCATGTTTGGCGGTGTGATGGCTGTTGTCGATCAGGGACGGATTATTTCAGGCCAGACAACGCTCGACGGATCAACCCAAACGCTTCCCGCAATCTATAAATTACCTGCAGCCGATTTCCACGATATCACGACGGGAAATAACGGATTCTCCGCGGCAAAAGGTTACGATCTGGTAACCGGAATTGGTTCGCCAGTCACCAATAATTTTATTCCCGATCTCGCAGGAAACCCGACGGGACCGACCGGCTGGGTCCCTGTGACAGTCTCTGATCCGGCAGGATCGTCAGGAGTGATGACGTTGCTGTCTGACGGCTCGGTGATGGTTCAATCGGGCGGTGTCACGAACCAGTTCAAACGACTCACTCCCGATGCCTCGGGAAGTTACACCAACGGAGCCTGGTCCAGCCTGGCGTCATCGAGCAAAACCAGGCTGTTGAACGGTCAGAACGTTCTGCCGAGCGGAAAGGTTCTGGTCCTCGGTGGTACTTATACGAATCCGTTCAATCCCACACTGGCAACGAACGCCAATACCGGCGAAATCTACGACCCTGTAACGAATACGTGGACTCCGATCGCGAGTTTTCCGCAAGCACAATTTGGCGACGGCCCCACCGTTGTTCTGCCCAATGGCAAGGTCCTGGCTGGCTATATCAACGGTACCCAGACCTATCTTTATGATCCCGTTGCGAATACATGGACACAAACAGGCAGTAAGCTGCATTCTGACTCCAGCAACAATGAAAATTGGGTCCTTTTGTCTGATGGAAGTGTCCTGTCCTACGATGCCAGCGGATCGGGCAAAGCTCAACGCTATGTGACATCAACGGGGACATGGGTCGATGCCGGAACGGTTCCTGTTGCTCTGACAGGTTCCACATACGGAAACCTGCTTGGACCTGCAACACTTCTTCCTGATGGACGAGCCTTCTTTGTCGGTGCCAATGGCAACACGGCCATCTACACCCCGACGACAAACTCCTGGGTGGCTGGTCCGGTCTTGCCAGCAGGGATCGGAGCCGACTCGAGTCCGGGGGTGATGCTTCCTAACGGACACTTCCTGTTTGCAGCGGATACTCCGGGGGTCGATACCTTTGGAAAACACGTGGCGAATGGTCCGACATACTTCTTCGATTTTGATCCGGTAGCGAACGCCATTTCCGACGTCACACCCGCCGGGCTGCTGAATAACTCGATCAGCGGTCAAGCAAGTAACCTGCGAATGCTGGCATTACCGAATGGTCAAGTTCTGCTGAGCAATCAGACCACGGGTGTCATCTGGACGTTTTCCCCGACAGGAAATCCTCAGCCTGCGTGGAAGCCCACAGTCACCGGCGTCAGCGCCAATGCGACATCGTTTACTCTGACAGGAACGCAGCTCGATGGAATTTCCAGCGGAGCTTCGTTTGGTAGCGGGGCCGAAATGGCCTCCAATTACCCGATCGTTTCGCTGACCAGTTCCTCAGGAACGGTCAGTTATGCCCGAACACAAAACTGGACTCCCGGCGTCGAAACCGGGGGTGCCGTTGTCAGTACTCAGTTTACGATGCCAACCGGATTCGGGCCGGGGGCGTATCTCCTGTCGACATCGGCCAGCGGCGTCTCATCTGATAAATCGCTATTTATTGATATGGGAGCGGGTGTTAACAACATCACATTGCAGGAAAGCCCCATTGATCCGACACAGGTACAAGTACTGCAGAACGGATCGTTGTTATCACAGTTCGCGCTGAAGTCATTCACTTCGATTATTGTTGCCGGGGATTCGGGTAACGACCAGTTGACGGTCGACCTGAGCAACGGCAATTTCATTCCGCTCAACGGCATAAACTATGACGGCGGCCAGGGAAGTAACGGATTGGCCATCAAGGGGACGACCGCGGACATCAGCAGTTATCTCCCCAGCAATGCGCCGGGTGTCAATGGAAAACAGGGAGTTGTGGTCGTTGACAACCTTCCGATCAGATTCAATGGCCTGGCACCACTCGATATCTCCGGATTTGGAAGTGTCACCGTCAGCCCTTCCGGTCAAAACGACAACCTGCTGATCGCCAACGGGACGAATTTGACTGCTGGAATCGCCGGTGTCGGGAGTGCAAAATCTCTCGTGATTTCCGGGACGACAACCGGAACAGCAATCGAAACGGTTGCCGTCTGGAACGTCCAGCAATTGACGGTCAACACCGGGGCAACACCATTAACAGACGGCAGCGACACAGTCACAATTCCTGGCATTGATGGTACGGCAGCGACCGGTGCCAATGTCAGCAGCGTCGATATTGAAACCGGGAATGCCGGCAGCGACAGTGCTTCAATCTCGGGTTCGATCAAGCTTGATGGAACGCTGAAGGTTGACGCTCATGGTGCGATTACAGATAGCGGCGCAACAATCACAACGGCAGGGGGCGTCTGGCTGGCCGCTGCTGGTTCGTTGAATATCGGATCTGGAAGTTCAATCAATTCCGGTGGAAAGATCACTCTTGAGGCCGATGTGACAGCCGCCGATCAGGGAAACAGCGGCGTTGGAACACTGACAATCGCGGCGGGTGACGTGGTCTCGTCGACGGAGGGTTCCACGACAGCGATTACTTTACGTGCGGCCGATATGACGATTGCCGGGTCGGTAACGGGAGTTGGCACCAGCGGCGTGACAGTTCGGACTTCGGTGCCCAGCCTTCCGATGAGTGTCGGCGGTTCGAATAACGCGGTGACAGGAGTCAATCTGACTGCTGCCGAAGTGGCGAATATCGTCACAGGCTCAGGTGGTTCCGTGACATTTGGTGATTCCAGTCAGTTGGGCAATATCACGTTTACGAAGGCCAAAACGGCGACGACCGCAGGCGCTTCAACGTTTGTGATTCAGTCGAGCACCGGTAATGGACAGATCATTCTTGATAACGGCGGTACCACGACGACGGGACTCGATGGAAACGGTGGAAAAGTCAGCCTGACTCCAGGAAAAGGGGGACTTTACGCCACGGGAAGTGCGAGCGCCTTCCCGCTCTCAACAAAGGGTTTCACGGCGAGCGGTTCACCCATTAACCTTTCACTGAATTTCGCTCCGTCAGTCGGGACGAAATTCACCATTGTCAACAACACGTCGAACCAGCCGATTGTCGGAACGTTTACGAATCTTCCCCAGGGTGGAGTGATTACAGCGACATACCTGGGACTGCCGTACACATTCACCGCCAACTACGCAGGGGGTGACGGAAACGATCTTGTACTGACTGCGATCAATGCTGGTTCGGCACTTTTGAATAACATCGAATCAACGGCATTGATCTATATCGAACGATCGACAACGAAGGTTACGTCGACATTAACCGTAACGCCGGTCGGGGCTGATCTTCTTCAGGCGGCAACCGCACAGATTTCTGGAAATTATCAGCCGGGAATCGACAACCTGTTGTTCACAAACACGAGCAAGATCACGGGAACATGGAATCCGTTGACGGGGATCCTCAGTCTCAATGGTGCCGACACCACAGCAAATTATCAGGCGGCACTCCGATCGATCAGTTACTTCAATTCATCGTTCAACCCGACTGTCTCGTCCCGGACAATCACTTTCTCGGTCCATTCACCAACAGGGGTCAGCTCGCTGTCACGAAATGTGGCCGTGATTCCAGTCAATAATGCACCGACGATTACGACCGACAGTGGAAGTCTTTACTACGTTCCTAATACCACCGTTGCCATCTCGCCAGGTGCAACAGTCACCGACCCCGATAATGCGACACTTCCATCGGCGACGGTTCAAATCACGAGCAATTATTCAGCAACGCAGGATCAGTTACTTTTCACAAACACTTCCACCATTCACGGAACGTGGAACGCTGCGGCGGGTGTGCTGACGCTGACCGGCGCTGACACCGTTGCCAACTATCAGGCGGCCCTGGAATCGGTTCAATATCGGAATTTGGCAAGCATTCCGAATTCATTGCCACGAACCGTTTCATTTGTGACGACCGACGGATCGCTATCAAGCAGTCCGGCCACACGAACCATCGTTTTCAATCCGATCAGCAATGGTCCCGTATTGAGTGCGATCGAGTCAGCCCCCGTCAATTACACTCAAAATGATCCGGCTGTTCTGATCACGTCTTCGTTACAGGCCATCGACTCCGTCAACGCCAATCTCACGGGTGCGTCGATCAGAATTGCTGCAAACTACATTTCAGGACAGGATTTCCTGAAGTTCACAAACACTTCCAAAATCCTGGGTACCTGGGATGCGAAGACTGGAACCTTGACATTAAGCGGTACGGATAGCGTCGCGAACTACCAGAATGCAATTCGTTCGATCACCTACAATGGAACGAACGGCAATCCGGTCCAATCGACAAAAGTGATCAGTTTCCAGGTGAGTGACAGCCAGTCATCCAGTAACGTCGTCACTCGAAATATCCTGATCAACGCCGTTCCACAGTTGAACTCCATTGAATCCAACGCTCTCGCGTATGTCTTCGGAAACGGACCGCAACAGATTACGGCCACCCTTCAAGTGACCGGCTCGTATAACCCAACTCTGACCGGTGCAACGGTCCTGCTTCAGAATGCCCAGGTTGGGGATCTGCTGCAATTTACGAGCGTCCCGGGGATCAGCGGCAACTACGATTCTGTCAGCGGAATTCTGACGTTTACCGGGTCCGGCTCGCTGGCCACCTATCAGAGCCTGCTCCAGTCAGTCACTTACACCACGACCTCCCTGAATCCGCCGAATGTCACTCGAATTGCTGATTTCCAGGTATTCCTGGGAACTCATCAGAGCAACATTGTCGCTCGCAGTATCACTTTTACGACACAGAACGGCGTCCCATTCTTGTCGAACATTGAATCGGATCCACTGTCGTACAGCGCAAGCGGCCCCGCTCTGAACGTCACGAATTCGTTGATTGTTTACAATCCAAGTACGGCAACGATTTCAGGTGCCGTAATACAGATCACGAACAATTATTCCATCGGCAAGGATATCCTCACCTTTATTAACACCGGCAATATCACGGGGACATACTTCTCGGCCACAGGTCGGCTGGTGCTGACCGGAACGGACACCGTGGCGAACTACCAGGCAGCACTCAGATCGATCACGTTCAGCTACATAGGAAAGTTGCCAAGTACTGCGACACGGACAATTTCGTTCCAGGTGACGGACGGAGCCAACTTCGGAATTTACGACAGCAACATCATTACTCGTGATGTCAACGTGGGCTATTGAGTTGCCTGACCTCAAAAATTCGGGTGCCACTGGATGACCCACGTCGATCATCCAGTGGTCCTAGAGTCCCTCGAAGCAAAGCAAAGCGAAGTGACTGCGTCGAAGAAGGCTCCGATGCGGTGGGACACAACCTGAACTTCCTGGGGAGACAACTCGCGATCTGGTGGTCGTTCCAGGGGAAAGCCTGGAGACAGACCCCTTTTTATGGGGGAGTCGATGATCCTGAGCGGATTCGCTTAAGGGGTCTCGCCGCCATTCGGCGTGCCAATAATTCGGTCTGCCCCGCGAACGATGACGCAAGCTGGCGGTGATGGATGCCAGAGGATGACATCTTTAGATGCAATGAATCGTCGCCCCACGATTTAACGGTGACACTATCTGGAACGAGCAATCATTCCACGCCGAATCTCCGGTAAAATCGCTGTGTAACTGTCTGGCCATTGCATCACTGGAGCAAAGCGCGGCGAGTGTTGGCCCCCACGAGGTCTGGGCCACCCCCCGAATGCCGCGCTGTCGGACGATCTCTGCCCATGCGGCCATGCGAGGATGAGCGAAGACGCCACCTTGAGTCGGCGAAAAGAATTCTCCGACCGCTTTGCCATATTCGAACAGGGAGTCACCGCATCGATCGAAGTCGGCCTCAATCACCGAAGGGAGCCATTCCATGAGCACGATCCGACAGAGTTCGCCCGTCAGTTGTCTGGGCATTGCCGTCTGCCTGGCGAAGGCAGACTGCTCTGCGTCTCCAGAAAGTCCGATCGCCTGTTGAGGTGATGCCAGTACGAAGCGCCATTCGCTGGGAAATTCCACCCGTGTCACGAGCGTTCCCAGTTTGTTGGATTCGGGCCTGCCACCGTCAACCAGAAATCCACCTTGCTGAAATCCATGGAGCCCGATTGCGGATCTCAATCCGCGTCCGACTCGATGGGCCAGAAGATCAAGAGCCGCCAGAAGTGGTTTGCCCGGTGTTTCGGCCCGATGCCCAGAAGGACCGTTCACGCCACGGACGTCGTTAAGCATCTCAAGAAAAGGAGTTGGTTCATTGGCAACAATTGACGATGCGAGGGCCACGGCCAGTCCCAATTGCGTTCCTGATCCAAAACCATAATGAGAGGGGATTGTTTCTTTCACATCGATTTCGCAGGGAACTCGATATTGATCGGGGATTGCCTTACGGATGCGTTGAAGAAATTCCATCACGCGTCTCTTCGTAGGTTCATCGCCTCGAACCAGGTCGACAGATGCATTCGTGGCCGTCATCACGGTTCGGGGATGATCGATCATCACGCCGACTCCGCCAAATCGACCTCCCGCTGGTGCCGAAACCTCAAGGGGGCCGAAATGGAGTCGGGCACCGGTCTTAATAGAAACGTGTGTCATGGTTGTTCTTGAAGGAAATCTAACATCTTTGACATAGCATCGTCGTCCACTGCGAACGCGTCAACGTGATGGCATCAAGTTTGTTTCGTCGTTCGGTTGATTCAACCATTCCGTGACGGCATCGGCAACAGTCGGAAAGATGCCGATCCCTCCGACCGATTTCAGATCGATTGCAGCACTGGTTTCGACTCCATAGCCCGTGGTGACAAGTGCCGTCTGACATCCGGCATTGGCACCCGCTTGCAGATCACTTTCCCGGTCGCCGATCAACAAGGAACGGGTCAGGTCGATGGCGAGTTCACTCGCCGCCTGAGTCAGCATTCCGGGCATTGGTTTGCGACAGTCACAGACCTTACGATACGTGCCTAAACCCATACTGGGATGGTGTGGACAATAGTAAATTCCGTCGACCC
Source organism: uncultured Schlesneria sp. (assembly GCA_903899985.1). Lineage (GTDB taxonomy): Bacteria > Planctomycetota > Planctomycetia > Planctomycetales > Planctomycetaceae > Schlesneria. Next base: position 20,191 of record CAIULL010000163.1, on the reverse strand, counting down.
GGGCGTTCTTTTCCGCCAGGATTCCGCGCAGATGATCATGAATGGTGACGAGGCGGTGTTCCGGAAAGTAGCCTCGGGCGACACCGGCCTGGTTAGTGACGATCACGACTGGAATTCCACGAGAATTGAGCATCGAAATCGTCTCCGACACTGTGGGGAGCAACTTGAGCTGTTCTGGCTGTGACAAATAATGAACCTCGACATTCACTGTGCCATCGCGGTCGAGAAAAACAGCCGGTCGCTTCACTGTCGAGTCCGTATCATTCATGTGCAGGATTCTAAAAAGAGAAATGAGGTCAATGACACTGTGTTGTCGCGACATTGTCGCATCGTTCACCCGCAGCAGGCTGACTTTTTTGGAAAGGTTGATTGTGTTAGCATTAGAGGATTGTGAATTCAGTGTATCGTGAAATCGGGCGTTTTCGATGACCTGAAGTGCTGGCTCAATCCGGGTTTGGCTTTAAAGTTCGCGTTCTTTTGTCGGGTCCTGTATCCATAATTCGATGAATTGTCAAAACCGTAATCCGAGTGGCCTCGGTGAACGTCGGTAATCCTGGTGAAAACAAGTCAACACGGTTGGATTCGACGAAATCGCAGACAGGACGTTTGCGATGAACGTAGTGTGTTGGTTATTTGCCTTGGTTGAGTTCGTCGAAGTTGCTCGTAGGCAGCGCAAGATGCGGGAAACATAGCGTGTGGAAGCGATTGGCGGATCAGTGGGCACTCGTCACCGGAGCCTCGGCAGGCTTGGGTGCCGAGTTCGCGCGCCAACTTGCTTCGAGAGGGATGCATCTGGTACTGGTCGCGCGGCGTGGCGATTTGATGACCGAGCTCGCTCACGAATTGCATACCAAGCATGGAACGCGTTGCGAAATCGTCCTGGCAGACCTTTCTGATCCGGCCGAACCACGTCGAATCCTCGATGAAATCTCTGCCAAGGGGATCTCAATCGAATTGCTTGTCAATAACGCGGGGTTCGGAGTCGTTGGGGAAGTCGACAACGCGGACATCGACCGATTGCTGCAACTCATTCGATTGAATATCTCGGCACTGACAGAATTGACTTACCGGATTTTGCCGGGAATGCTGGAACGAGGGCACGGTGCCATTTTAAATGTCTCTTCGTTATCGGCGTTTCAGCCGGTGGCATATATGGGGGTGTATGCGGCGAGTAAAGCGTTCGTCCTTCACTTCAGCGAGGCGTTGCACTGCGAGCTCTATGATCGTGGCATTACCGTCACGGCAGTCTGTCCCGGTGTGACTCGAACCAGTTTTTTCGACATCGCGGGTGCACCAGGTTGGTTACAAAAACACTCATCGCTGGCCGTTGAACCTGTCGTGAAGCTGGCGCTGAATGCACTCGCCCGACGAAAACAATGCGTGATACCTGGTTGGAAGAACTTCTTTCTGACGTTGCTGGTCCGGATTGCGTCGCGGCGCCGGGTCGTGAAAGAATCGACCCGATTTTTTCGCCCCCGACGCAAAACGGGGCAATAAAACCCGGCATTTTTGCGGAACAGTGACAGATTATTGTTCTCTCAGAGATTCAAAGATTTCCGTGAGACTGCCTTGGAATCACAGATGTCAGAGCGGCTTCAGACTTACGAACAGGCGATCGACTTTCTGTTCGGACGAATCAATTACGAGCGGATCAATACCGAGTCGTATTCGACAAGTGATTTCAAGCTGGATCGGATGCGCCGCCTGCTGGAGATGATGGGAAATCCACACGAACGAATTCCCGTCGTTCATGTTGCGGGTACGAAGGGAAAAGGCTCCACCTGTTCGATGTTGGCATCGATCCTTACTCGAGCGGGATATCGGTGTGGACTCTATATTTCTCCCCACATCACCGAATTCGAAGAGCGAATCACAATCGGCGGGGTTCAACCAACCAGGCTTGAACTCGTTGGCCTGCTAAATCGGCTGCTGCCGATCATTGCCGAGATGGACAATCTCCCCGGTCGCATGCAGCCGACATATTTCGAACTCGCAACAGCACTGGCATGGCAACATTTTATCGAACGCAAAGCCGATATCGCGGTGCTTGAAGTCGGACTCGGTGGTAGGCTTGATTCCACGAACTTGTGTTGTCCCCTTGTCACGGTGATTACGAATATCAGTCGTGACCACACCCATGTCCTTGGCAGCACGGTCCAACAGATTGCCTACGAGAAGGCTGGGATTATCAAACCACGCGTCCCTGTCATTTCTGGTGTGACTCACGTTGACGCACTCAGCCTCATTGAAAAAATCTGCTTTGAGCGAAACGCTCCGCTCAAGCAGATTCTTCGCGATTTTCAACTGATAAATCGCCAGACGGATGACGAGGGTCACGTCGAAATCGAGGCGAAAACATCAGAAGCCTCCTGGTCCCGGGTGCCGGTTGTCTTGCGAGGACCGCACCAGGCGACCAATACGATGCTGACGCTGGCGGTGATTGAAGAACTTCGTCAACAGAAATGGAACATCAATGACGACGACGTGCGAGAAGGGCTGAAAAGTGTTGCATGGCCGGCACGAGTCGAAGTCGTCTCGAAACACCCGACGGTGATTATCGATGCCGCGCATAACTGGGAGTCAGCACGAGCCCTCGTCGCCACACTGAATGAAGAAAAAATTCGGCGAAGACGAATTCTCGTCTTCGCCGCAACCAAGGACAAAGATGTCGCTGGAATCCTTCGACAATTGCTGCCGAATTTCGACACCGTAATACTGACCCGATACTTGAACAATCCGCGAGGGGTCGACCTGGATGAACTCGGCAGCCTCGTCGAATCGCTCAGTTGTCGGCAGACTCATTTCGCAGCGAGCCCGAGTTCCGCATGGAACCTCGCCAAAAGTCTTGCTTCTCGCGACGATATGATCGTCATCACGGGCTCGTTTTTTCTTGCTGCGGAATTGCGAGACACCATCATCAGCGAGGCGAATCAGGCTTCCGACGGAGCAGGTTCTCGAGTGGTTGGAATTCGATCATCGACGTCGTAAGCCAAACCAAAAAGTCGCAACGTCTTGATTGACCACCAGGTCGGATCGAGTTCCCACCATTTGTGTCCTGCCGGGGCGACGTGCGGGTGAGCATGATGGTTGTTGTGCCAGCCTTCGCCGTAAGCCCAGATCGCCACCCACCACAAGTTGCGGCTTTCATCCCGCACATCGTAATTGCGATAACCCCAGAGATGTGTTGCGGAATTGACGAACCACGTGCCGTGATAAACCATGACCATCCGGAAACAAAGTCCCCAAAGCAGCATTGGCAGTCCGCCAACCATGTAGAGGGCAACTCCCGAAGCGACCAGCCAGAAGAAATAGGTCTTCTCGAAGAACTGCAACATCGGATCGTTCATCAGATCTGGTGTGTATTTCTTGTAGAGCGTTTGTTGCTCAGTTGGTGTTCGTCGCAGGAACAACCAGGTTAAATGTGACCAGAGGGCACTCACCAATGGCGAATGAGGATCTCCCGGCAGATCCGAACGCTGATGATGCAGACGATGCGTTGCAGCCCAGGCCAGTGGCGAACCTTCACCGGAAAGCGAACCGGCCAGAAGAGTGATAAATCGAACCGGGCTGACAAGCTTGAAGGATTTGTGCGACAGAAAGCGATGGTAACCGAGGCAAATTCCAATACTTGCGGTGAACCAGTGCAGCACGACACAGGTTGCCAGTGACTGCCAGTTGAAAAAGAACGGTGCGGCAATTGCGCCGGCATGCATGCCGACCATCCAGGCAACAACAACCCAGTCAACCCGGGCCCAACTCATCTTTTCAGGAAGCCACGGTTCCCAGACGGGGGGTTCCGAAGCGACCGGAACTGACGACGCACGAGTTGAATCGCCGAGTTCACCATGTGCTGGAAGTGACTCGCTGACAGGGCGCTGAGCTCGATGCTTTTCTGTTGTAGAACGTTTTGGAGAAGCGATAGACATAATGAATTCCGGTGACTGAAGTTCATGAATCTCGTTTAAAGCGAATCCGTTCGCCAAGCAACGATCAGCCTCAAAACGCCGCTCGATGCGATTATTCGATTGAGATTCTATTTCAACATCGGAAATCGAGTGTCAGCCTTCCGTCATGCCTCTGTAAAACTTCTGTCAAAAGTCGCAGAAGAGAAAAATTCGGTAAAATAGGATGAGTTGAAATACCCAAATGTCTACCCAAATCCCCTAAGCGACACATTTGAGCGACGATTCGGCTGATTTTGCCGATCCAAACGCAGGTGAAAAACCTGAAAACTCGCCCGTCCGATAGCGTGACCGGTAAAATTGCCCGTCTGCGACGTGTCGTACGGTCAGAAGCCGCTCTCCAGGGTGAAATCGACGTTTTCACCGTTTAACCACACACAACACACAACACACAATCAGCCCAAGGGCCCAAAGCTGTCCAAACTGCGCGTTCTGGTTAAGTTGAGCTTTTCTTTAGAAATTCTACGTACAACGGACGTCTCAGATTCACTTTGGAATTTCACCGACATCACACGACATGATTGATATTGACCGTTGTCAATTCTGTCTGACCTGCAAACGACGACACAACAAAGTTCAGCAAGAGCGTGTGATTGGGTTTTGAAGATCCCCAATATCCGTGGCTGCTGTGGTAAGCCCTTGGACGCGCACCAGAGGAAGATGAAAATGGGTATGCTCGACCTGTTTCGCGAATGGCAAAATTCCGGCAGCAAAAAATTTCGACCTCGTCGTCGTCGCGGGCTTGAGCGTACGGAAGTATTAGAATTTCGCCGAATGCTGTCTGTCGTTTTGACCGGAACGACCGTCAGAATTGACGGTTCGGCAACGCCGGATACCGTCACGATCAGCCAGAATTCAAGCGGTGTCAGCGTTACGGAAAACGGAACGGTAACGACTTTCGGACCTTCCATGCCCGTTGACGGCATCTACTTTTTTGGCGGTACTGGTGATGACCAAGTTTGTATCCAGGGAATTCTTCCCGGAACTTCACTCGGCGTTTTCGGCGGTAGCGGAGTCAATACTCTGATTTCTCCGAACGCGATCAACCTCTGGCAGATCACTGGGCCGAATTCGGGGACATTGAACGGTAGCACATTCACAAACATGCAAAACCTGACGGGCGGAACGTCTAACGACACGTTCCAGTTCGGTCCCTCCGGATTCGTCTCCGGCACCATCAACGGTGGTGGAGGGATCGATGCTCTCGACTACTCCCATCGCTCTACCGGAGTGATTATGAATCTGGCAACGGGTACGGCAACTGCTGTGGGATCCGGTTTCACTCGTATTTCCGACGTGTATGGAAGCTCGGATAACACAGACACGTTGATCGGTGACAACAACGTCTTGAATACGTGGTACATCACCTCGGCAAATGCCGGCAACATCAACGGACAATTTTACTTTTCCGGTATCAAAAATCTGACCGGTGGAAATCAAAGTAATTCGTTCCTGTTCGGCGCGTCAGGGTTCGTGTCCGGAAGCATTACTGGCGGCAGCACTCCTGGTCCGAATAACGTCAACACCCTCGTTTATTCCCAGCGAAGTGTCGGGGCCATCACGAACCTTCAGGCCAGCACATCGACCGCAATCGGTGGAACTTTCAGCCAGATCAGTGCTGTAGTCGGCAGCAGTGCGACTGACGACACACTGATTGGCTGCAATGGCAACAACATCTGGAACATCACCTCCCTCAACGAGGGAAATGTGGGAATTGTTAACGGCACTTCGCCACTCAGTTTCGTTGGTTACAAAAATCTGGTTGGTGGAACAGGAAGCGACGCATTCAAGTTCTTCGGCACAACCCCAGCCAATGCAGCGTCAATCAGTGGAAGCGTGAATGGCGGACTTGGGTTCAACACGCTTGATTATTCCCATTTTCCCGGCCCGATCACCGTGAATTTGATTACCAGCACCGCAACTTCGATTAGCGGTGGTTTCTCCAACATTCAAAACCTTGTCGGTAGCCCTCTGCCACCTCCACCAGCCCCAGGGACCCCTCCTGCCCCTCCACCGTTTAATACTCTGTATGGGGCTAACGTCAACACAGACTGGAATATCAATGGCGTCGACTCAGGCAACGTCAATGGTGCGTTTTACTTCAGTTCCATTCAGAACCTGAACGGCGGCAAGCTGGGTGACACCTTCCATTTCCTCCCCGGAGGTAGCGTTGCTGGTGTCGTTAGCGGGGGTCTGGGAGTCAACACTCTCGATTATTCGAACTTCAACAATACCATCACGGTTGGTCTGCAGCAGACTCAAGATCCGTTCTCGAAACTTTTCACGAGCGCGGCAAGCTTTACCGGTGGATACGCTTACATTACGAATTTGATTGGCTCGACATATGGTAGCACACTCGTCGGTGCGAACATGCAGAGCTCGCCGAGTGCTCAGACGATCTGGAATGTCACCGCTCGCAATACGGGTAACGTCAATGGAAACTTCAATTTCACGGGAGTCAATTGCCTGACCAGTGGCGACAAAGATCCGAATACGGGATTGCCCGTTAATAACGTTTTCCGACTGTTCCAGAATGGTTTGATCACTGGCAAGATCGACGGGAAGAGTGGCGCCGATAACTGGCTGGATTACTCGGCCTTTACGACGCAGGTCACAGTGAACCTCGCTGCGGGAATCGCCACAAATGTCGGCAGCTTCCTCAATATCAAGGATGTCCACGGCGGGAACGGTGTCAATACGTTGACCGGCAATTACCAGGGCAATGCTCTGATTGGCGGAGCTGCGGCCGATACGATCGTTGCCGGTTCGGGAACGGGACAAAATCTGATTATTGGCGGGGCCGGCTCTGACGTCCTCAAGGGAATATCAGGTGCCGTCGACAGCAAGGGGAAACCTGTTGGTAATTCTGGACAGGATCTGATCATCGGTGGCTTTACGAACTACGACAATAATCTCGTTGCTTTGACCGCGATTATTGACGAGTGGCAATCGCCGCTTCCATTCGCCACGCGAGTTCAAGATCTCCGCACAGGAGCCGGGCTGAGCCAGGGGAATCGCCTGATCGCCGACGTGACTGTCCACAGCGATACAGCGGTTAATTCCATCACGGGAGGGAAGCCTGAAGCGAACTGGCTGTGGGGCCAGCCTGCTGAATTCAAGGACCTGACCTCAGCGGATATCTACGACACGCCAATCGTTAATCCGCCAATTCTGTCCGGTACAAGTTCACCAGTCTTTACCGTTGGACAAAGTGCTGTCGCAGTGAATCCCGCGATCACTGTCACCGATCCCGGTCATCCGACAATGACATCCGCGACGATTACGATCGCGAATTTTGACCCAACCCAGGACGCACTTGGCTTTGTCCCTTCGTCACAGACTGGCAATATCAAGAGCAGCTTCAATTCGACGACGGGAGTTCTGACTCTGACATCCCTGAATTCGACGGCAACAGTGGCTCAGTTCCAGACGGCGCTCAGATCTGTCGCATACTGGAATTCCAGCGCAACACCGACGACCGTCCCAAGGATGATTACCTTCCAGGTTTACGACAGCTTCGCAACGAGCAATAACCTTTCCACCTCGGTTGGAATCAATTTTGCCCCCGTGCTGGCCGGCGGCGGTACTTCGATCAACTACACAGCCCTGCAGGCTCCGACAGTGATTAATTCCGGGATCACTGTCAGTGACGCCAACAACTTCTCGCTTTCGAGTGCAACCGTCAGCTTGTCGTACTTGTTCTACCCGTTAGAAGACGTGTTGGGCTTCGTAGGTAATGCCTCCACCGGAAACATTACCGGCAGTTACAACAGTACGACGGGCGTACTGACGCTGACATCGGCGGGAGCACTTGCGACGGTTGCGAACTTCCAGGCAGCGCTGCGGCTCGTGACGTACTCCAACGTCAGTGCCACGCCATCGAAGTTCAGCCGAACCGTCACCTATCAAGTTAATGATGGTGTGATCGCAAGTAACCTGGTGACGAGCACCGTTGTTGTGAAATAGTGGGTTTAGCGAAGTGTCGGTTGGGTTGCTCGCCAGGCCGTGATAGCATCACGGTTGGCAGCAACGTCGTGGACTCGCAATATATCGGTATGCTGTTGCGCCAGGCTGATCGACACACCCACGGTTCCAAAAAGACGTTCGTCCAGAGTCTGTTTCAGGACTTTTTGCAAAAACCGTTTGCGAGAGTGACCAATTAATACCGGTCGCCCCAGTTCTCGAAATCGTGCGATATTCGAGAGGATTTCCAGGTTGTGTTCGGCCGTTTTTCCAAACCCGATTCCGGGATCGATCACGATTCGTTCCTTCGGTAGCCCCGCTCGTTCCAGCGAAATAAGTCGTTCCGCAAAATCTTTGCACAGATCATCAACGACATTGTCATAATGAGGGGCCGTCTGCATCGTCTGTGGAGTCCCCTGGATGTGCATGCAAATCACTCCACACGAAGTTTCGCAGCAAATGTCGATCATCTGAGGATCAAATCGAAGACCGGAAATATCATTCACAATCCGTGCCCCGCTTCTCAGAGCCTGCTTCGCAACTTCCGATTTTGACGTATCGATTGAAATCGGAATATCGATCATTCCCCGTAGTCGCTCGATCGCGGGGATGACTCGTCGAAGCTCTTCTTCAACGGAAACAGGCTCAGAACCCGGGCGAGTCGACTCACCTCCAATATCCAGAATATCTGCACCTTCCGCCGCCAGGCGAAGTCCGTGCTCAACGGCGACGTCGACCGCCAGGTATTTACCGCCATCCGAGAAGCTGTCTGGAGTTGTGTTGAGAATTCCCATGATCATTGGACATTCGCCAAGTTCGCGATCAAAACCAGAGAAAGTCCAACGTCGTCCAATTTCAGAATTCGCCATGCTAAAGAGACCTTCAAACGCAACGACTAATCCGGCCTGATTGATCGCTTCAATCGCTCGAGATTGTGCCCGGCCCTCACAACAGAATCCCGGAGTAGCGGCAATGATGACTCATTGAGTTCATCCCTTTCATAAACGACTCTGGCGACATTCTAACCGCAACTGAGTGCCGCATTCATCGTTCGAAGAAAATTACGGCTGATTCAAATCCATTTCCCTCGTTCTCTTCCCTCAAACACGCTAATTGTCAACATAGGCAATCTAGGAAGAGTTTACTAACTATTCTCAAGATACTGCGTTTAATGATTTTAAGGGCCGATAAACTGAGCATCGGGAGCAAGGAATTCCCGCTAACGAAATTCAAATTCTTGCAAAATCGTTTTAGGTCGAACATCGCCCGGCTGGTGGGTCGGTTCAATCGGGCACGGTAAGACACGCTGGAAAATCAAGGAGGAATTATGCCTGTTTTGAAGCTGGTTCGCGGAGTTGCGGTTGTTCTCGCCACTTTGGGAGTTGTAGGCCCATTTCCTGCGATTCAAGCAGCAGAAGCAAACCAAAAGGCAAGTCGCGCTGCTGTAGCAACGGTTGCGGCTGATGTTTCGCAATCAGCAAATGGAGTGTTTGCCGGGCGTGTCGTAGATCACACCGGCGCCGTTGTTGAAAACGCAGACGTCGTCGTTCGTCAGGGTGCCACGGAAGTGGCTCGCAGCCACACCGATACAGATGGCATGTTTTCGGTGAAGAATCTGAAACCTGGAACTTATCAAGTGAGTTCAGGCACCACAGAGGGGCATTTCCGGGTCTGGAACGAAAAGTCGGCACCACCATCTGCTCGAAAGAACGCGTTGATCGTTCTCGGACATAATGGTACCCGAGGTCAATACGCTAACTGCGACGAATGCCCGCCGGGTGGATGGTGCGGATGGCGAAGCCTTGATCCGACGATCTGCTTGTTGACTGCCGGTGTTGTCGCAGCAGTCGTATTGAGCGCCTTGACATTGTCGAAGGTCAATTCCCTCGAAAGCAAGCTCCCAAATTCTCCCTGATCCATTCCATTCAGGCAGCTGAACCTGGATGCAACTTCGTGTGCGACAGCGAGCACAAACTTAGCCGGACGTTCAACGAACGCCCGGCTTTTTGAATTTATGTCTTGATTCGAGCCAGAATTCAAATCAGGCTTTTGGCGATCGCCAGTTCCTCCCATCGTTTCGGAGAAGGTCGTCGGCAGCAACAGGCCCCCAACTTCCGCTGGGATACGGCTCCGGAACGGTCTTTGATTCGGTCCAGAAGTCGAGAATCGGTGTGATAAACTGCCAGGCGGCATCGAGTTCATCACTTCTCATAAATAGCGTCGAATCGCCGCGAAGAACTTCCAACAGCAACCGTTCATAGGCCTCTGGAAGCGGCTGGGTGAACGTCTTGTAGTCGAAGTCCATCGTGACGGGGTGAATTTGATACTGCATTCCGGGTCGCTTAGTCGAAAAAGAAAGCTTGATCGACTCGCTTGGCTGGATACGAAAAACCAGTTTATTTGGCCTGGCTCCAACCAGTTCGCACATATTGCCGTCACATTCAACGGTATTGAATAAGTTCAGCGGAGGTAACTTGAATTGAATCGCGATCTCAGAAACTCGTGAATTCATTCGTTTTCCGGTTCGCAAATAAAACGGCACGCCTTCCCATCGCCAGTTATCTATTTTTACCTTCATGGCAACATATGTGTCGGTTCTCGAATCCTGAGGAATCCGATCCTCGCTGACATAGCTGATGGCAGGTTTTCCGTCGACCGTTCCAGGACCGTATTGTCCCGATACGACCCAATTTGCAATTCCACCCGGATTTCCGCCGCTGAGCGTCTTCAGGACCTTGAGTTTTTCTTCGTGCAAATCGTTTGAGTTGAAAAGTGCCGGTGGTTCCATTGCGATCAAGCAGAGTAACTGAAGCACATGGTTCTGTAAAACGTCTCGCATGGCACCGGAGTGATCGTAATAACCACCCCTTCCCCGTTCGAGGCCTTGTGATTCCGCAACGGTAATTTGAACATGATCAACGTGATTTCGATTCAATAGAGGTTCGAAAATAGAATTTCCGAATCGAAACAGCAAAATATTCTGGACAGTCTCTTTTCCGAGATAGTGGTCAATCCGGTAAATCTGATCTTCCCGCAGCAGACGCCGAAGGTTGGCACTCAATTCCCTCGAAGATTGCAAATCGTGGCCAAACGGCTTTTCGAAGACAACTCGAAGCCACTGCGAATCATCACGATCAGGGATCATGTTGGCGAAGCCGAGGTGCTCGATCGCGGGAAGGAACAGGTCAGGCGAGGTCGCCATGTAGACGATACGATTGTGACCCGTCCCCTGTTGATTTTCGATCGTCTCCAGTTGTTCCCTAAAGCCCGGGTAGCCATCGGCCAAGGCAATATCCAACTGTCGATAGAACAGCCTTCGGGAAAAGCGTTCCCACTGCTCGGGAGTAATCACACCGTCTCGAAATTGGCCCTTCATTGCTTCGAAAATCTCCTGACGGAAACTTTCGTCGGTCTTTTCACGACGAGCAACCCCGATGATCGGTGCCTGGTCTGACAGGTATCCGTCGTTCCAAAGGTCGAATAAAGCAGGCAGCAATTTTCGCGCGGTGAGGTCACCAGAGGCACCAAAAATGATGACACTCGCCGTTTCCGATTGAGGACGGAATTCGGAAGCCATTGTCGAGTCAGTTGAAGTTGATTCTGTCATTTGAGTGGGACCTTTCGCTTCCTAAAGCTGTTCGATGATCAAAGGGATCAGTTTTGCCAGTTTTTCGCCACCTTTCGCCGCATTTGCCAGAATCTTTGGTACTTCTACAGGTTCGAGATGGTCTGGAAGGCAAATGTCAGTCACGACGGAAAATCCAAGAACCTTCATTCCGCCGTGTATCGCCACGAGAACTTCCGGGACAGTAGACATCCCGACGACATCGGCCCCCATCTGTTTCAGCATCCGATACTCGGCACGTGTTTCGAGGTTCGGACCCGATACAGCAACAAAAACCCCTTTGTGAAGATGTATACCAACCGAGAGTGCCGTTGTTCGAGCAATCTGAATCAATGACTTCGAATAGGGCTCGCACAAGTCGGGCCAGCGGGGACCCAGCCGATCATCGTTGACACCACGCAGCGGATTATCGGGAAGGAGATTAATGTGATCTTCGATCACCACGAGATCCGCGAGATCCAACTGAGGATTGATCCCTCCAGCCGCGTTTGTCACGAACAAAACGTCGGCGCCCAAGGCCCGCATCACTCGAACCGGAAATGTCACCTGCTTCAGGTCATAGCCTTCGTAATAGTGGAAACGACCTTCCATCGCGACAATCGGTTTTCCTCGCAGCAGCCCACAAACGAGTCGTCCAGCATGAGAAGGTGCCGTTGAGACGGGGAAATGTGGAATCTCGCTATAGGGAATACTTGCCTGCTGATCAATTTGCTCAGCGAGACCACCTAAGCCCGTTCCTAATATCAACCCAACTTTGGGAGTCCCTTGCCAGAACTGGCGGACGTATTTGACAGCATCCTCAATTTGGATCGACAAATTCTGCATAAGGTCCTCTACAACTACTACAACAATGTGTTCAGATCATTTCAGAAGACGGGTAAATCAAAGCCCTCAGGAACGCGAACACCGGTCAGCAAGCCATGCCGACCGGTGCTACGATCTGTTGTGATACCATTGAACATCATTTCGACGAAAGAAGAAGTCGACGAAATAGAGGATTAATAATCGTCGTCGTCGTCATCGTCGTCTTCATCGTCATCTTCGTCGTCATCGTCATCGTCGAAATCATCGTCGTCATCAAACTCGTCTTCGTCATCGAATTCATCAAATTCGTCGTCGAGTTCATCTTCGTCGTCCAACTCATCGAGCTCATCATCATCGTCTTCGAATTCGTCGTCGTCGCCGAAGCCATCTTCGTCGTCGGCAGGCGCGGCATCATCATCGTCAGCCATTCTTGGTGCGACAACAACATCCGTAGAAGACCCTGGGAAGAGCCCCTCAGGTGTGTCAGGGAGCCAAGCGGCCAGTGCATGTTCTACTTCGAGCAAGACTCTGGTCATCGGAGCAAACCTCAAATACTCGTACTTACGGGACTCAAAAATTAAAAACGGACGAGAGATCTTAAATGCAAAAACGTCGAAGGCAACCGACTTTATTTCGTCCGTCACAATTTTTTGGGACGAATTACTTCAGTCACAATTCTGGCCACCTTGAACTTCCCGCTTTACCCTTACGAAGCCAAGGCGACAGAACCATTAGTCGAGTTTTCAGACGTTGTCAAGCGGCGAAGCGAAGGGAATCCGTTTTCTGTCGGGATGATCGGTTTTCCGAGACAAGCTGTCATCAGAATCTGACGTCTTTGGCTCATTTTCCTGAGGCCTTAATCTGGTCGATTGTACGATCGATACAATCGGAAGCATTACCGTTTCTGATGAAAATCAAGACATGAAAGATTTCGCACCTCAGCTTGAATGGTCATGTACTGCTTCGAATATAGTGCTCATACAGTCGCCGGCTGTTCGGTCACCCTGGGAGGTTTCCGGCAGCGAGGTGTTTTCAGCGGAACCGCGTCGAAGCCAAGTGACTTTAATTCAACGACAAATTCGTCGATGTAACCATGTGTCACCAGGATCCGTTCCGCTCCCGTCGCGGTAATCGCGGAAAGCAACTCTGCATGGTCTGCGTGATCCGAAAGCGGGAATCCCTCCTGGACCCGACGAGACTGGCTTCCTTGTGGCAGCATCATCCATCCTGAAACAAACGCGCTCGAAAAGTGGCCCAAATGCGGAAAACCCTGAGCCCAACGAGCTGATGGCGGTTGCAATATCAGGGATTGCCCCCATTCCTCGATGGTCATGCCTGAGTTCGGAACCCTCGTTTTGGGGAGAGTCACACCACTTTGTCGGTAAAGATCATTCACCGTTTCAATGTCGCGATGAACGAAAATCGGTCCAATGGATGGATCAATCCCCGCCAGTAATCGCTGCGATTTTCCAAGTGCATAGCTGTAAAGAAAACTGGCACGATTCAGTTCCTGATTGCTTCGCCACCAATCATGGATTTTCCCGAACGTTGCCTGCTGAGGTTCCCATTGAAAAACTGGCTGCGCAAAAGTTGACTCCGTCACAAACGTATGACAGCGGACCGGTTCAAACGCCGCACAAGTCGCATCCGGTGCGACCTTATAGTCGCCTGAAATCACCCAGATTTCACCCTTATATTCCGCCCGGACTTGTGCCGAACCAAGAATATGGCCAGCTGGGTGAAGCGAAACCTTCACGCCGTTCAAATCGATTGACTCACCGAATGCGAGCGGTTCAATTTTCGCATGCTGCCCCATACGAGACCATAACACCCGCCGACCTGGTTCGGCCGTGAAATACCGACGTGAACCCTTTACGGCGTGATCGGCATGTGCATGAGTGATGACAGCCGTCGATACGGCCCCCCAGGGGTCGACATAAAAAGCTCCACGAGGGCAAAACAGTCCTGCTTCACTCAATTTGAACAGCGGATCACGTGACATAAATTCCTGCAATTTCAGACTGCGACCGTTTCAACGGGTTTGACCACGGTCGATTCAAGACACACTCGAAATCGATCCGCGAAACATCAGTCGCACCACTTCAATCCTTTCGACTCACTTCATCGGTCGGACTACGCTCAAAGTCACCGTCGGACCGCACTATAAAGAACTCACCCTGAAATAACGATTGAGCTGAAATATAGATTCCCGTTCAAACTCGTTACCTCTGCCGAATTCACGCAACGGAAACCGGCGTGGTATGACTTCACGCTGGAGTGGTGCCTGCCACTTCCCTTTGGCCGAACCAATCGATCGCAATCGTCACGACAGAACCCACTTTGTTATTCGAGTTCGTCGTCCTTCCAATTCGCGGCAGCCCGAATCAGCTGGTCGTCGGGCGAGATTCTCAGGTACACCAGTGCCTGTCGCAAAATGTTCGCAGCCGCAGGTGCCGCAACTTTTCCGCCAAATGTTTCACCTCCGACGGAAGATTGATTAACAACGACCAATGTCAAAAGCCGCGGTGATTCCACAGGGGCACCGCAAACGAACGAACTGATATATTTCCCGTGAACATATCCTCCATCGGCAGACAGACACTGAGCCGTACCCGTTTTTCCGAACACGTGATATCCCGGAATTCTTGCCTTTTTACCGGTCCCTCTCTCCACGACCTCTCGCATCGGATGTTCAATGATCCATTGTGCGGTATCTCGCGAAACAGTCGAGATCGTCATCCGGGACATGGCGGAAAGCGAATCGTCTTGATCCGGCAGCACGATTCGTGGACGGAGAAGTTCACCACCATTCGCCAGCGCCGCATGCGCCGTGATTAATTGGAGCGGAGTCGTCGCGATTTCGTGTCCCATCGGAATCGAGCCGGTTGAATAGCTGGTCCATTTCTTGAGAGGTCGTAAGATGCCGGGCAGCTCGCCTGGTAATTCAATCCCGGTTTTACGTCCAAATCCAAACAGCGTGGCCGCTTTTTCCAGCTGTTCATTTCCCATTCGTTCGCCGATTTTTGCCATGCCGATGTTACTCGACTTCACCAGGACGTCGGTCAGGCTGAGCAACCCGTATCGGTGGTGGTCGTGCAGCACCCGTCGACCCATCCGGTATTCGCCATTCTGGCAGTGAAAGCTTTCATCTCGTTGCAAGACCCCTTGATCAAGTCCGTAACTGACAATCATTGGTTTGAACGTCGAACCGGGTTCATAAATATCTGCGATTGCTCGGTTCTTCCACGATTCTGGTGAAGCTTCCTGCGGACGATTCGGATCAAACGTCGGACGCGTTGCCATCGCCAGGACGTCGCCATTTTTGGGATCGATGACGATGGCAGAGCAGCTTTCTGGTTGCCATTCCGTCATCACCTGATCGAGTTCCCGTTCGGCATAAAGCTGAACAACCACATCCAGGGTCAATCGGACGTTTTGACCTGCCACCGGTGCCTGCTGATCTTTATCAAGGATTTCAATCACGTGCCCGCGTGAGTCCCGCGCCACATAACGCTTGCCGCTCTGTCCCCGTAGAGTCGAATCAAATCGTTCTTCAATCCCGCCCCTGCCAGTTCCGTCAATATCACGCAAACCAATCACTTGAGCGGCGACCACCCCTTGAGGGTACTCGCGTCGGTATTCGTCTCGAAAACCCCACGCCCCTTTCGGCAGCATTAACTTTCTGACACCTGTCACCTCTGCTTCGGTCAGACGCCGCTTGACCCAAAGGAATTGTCGCTGCGAATTACCAGCAATCTTCTCCGTCAAGACCTCAGGACTTAAGCCAAGGACACTCGACAAAGCCTCCGCAATCTGACGTGGCTCTGAAATCTTTGCGGGGACAAGGTAAAGACTTCGAGTCGCCAGAGTCGTCGCGAGTAAACGACCTTGCCGATCAAGAATATCACCAGGTCTGGCCGGCGTTTCTTCGACAAGCTCCCGCTGCTGCTCTGCTTTAACTGCGAATTTGTCTCGCTGCACCCATTGAAGCTGAATCAGTCGAGCAGACAACACAAGCCAGCCTAAACCAATGATCGTCACAACCAGACGTGCCCGGACCGGATGAAGGACAGCCTCACGATTGTTTTGAATGTTTGACATCTCAGCCGGGTGTTCCCGATGGCTGGTTCAGAGCGTTCGCAGGAATTTGTCGTGCGTCGGTCCGACGCGGTTTTGTCGGTCGTTCCAGGGGAAGCTCGCCACGTTCGAGCGGTCCCAGCAAGCTCGCAGGTGTCCCGAGACGTTGTGCTTCTAATCGCAATCGGACGTGCGAATCAAGCAACACATCCAGACGGTATTGCTGATGAGTGATCGCACGTTTCAATTGCAGGATCTGCTTCTCAATCGCCGTTCCGGTCAGCGCCACCAGCACAATCAGACTGAGGACTGCTCCGAAACGAAAAAACATCGTTCAACCTCATGGTCATGAAGTGGCCGCCTCTGGCAAACCGTTGTCGCGGCTTACCCTCTGCAAACAACGCGGGCCCTGCGGCACCAGATTCGTTATCGGAGTTCGCGGGCGGTCCCCACAACCTGAACTCGACTGGCGTCGGGAGGAAGTCGCAAAACCGTGCCAATCTTGAGTTCATTTCCGTCTCGAAGAACTTTACGGTTCATTTCGAGGATTTGTATCCAACGGGACGAACGGCCTAAATGTGATTTGGCAATGTCCGAAAGCGTGTCCTGACCAGAAACCCGGTACATCGGAGTACCATCGTTAGAAACGAAAAAGCCTGCCGGACCCGAGTCTTCCACCTTGCGAGTTTGTCGAGCTTGTGGGGTCGCGACCGCAGGTACCGGTTCGGGCGGGGCGGCTTTGGGAATCAGATCGGGATACTGCTGCTCTAACACCGAAACGTCCGGGGTCGCGATGGCCACTCCTGGCTTCATCCGTTTCGGATCGGAAATGATCTGCTGATTATGCTTTGCCAGCGCCATGTAATAACGCCCGGCTCCGTATCGCTTACGCGAAATCGTCCAGAAACTGTCGCTTGGCTCGATGACATAACTCGGTCCGCTGACCGAACCCCCGGATCGTGGCGATGATTCTGGTGAAAAACTCCGGTCGTCAAACGTGACCGGGGCCGCTCGCCGCTCTTCTCGGGGAGCAGCCTCGAGTCCGTTATCTAAATCTCCTGCCTGCTGAATGCGAGCCGGTCGACTGTTCCGCTGACTTTTTGAATCCTGACCGGGTCGGTCCCTGTCGATTTCCGCGTCAAAACCCGCATCCATTCGACGAGGTTCTTTCGCGGGAGCAACCCGTTCAACGGGGGAGTCAAAACCGGATGAGCTGGATTCTGGTGCCGGAACATCGTCCAGCTCCGTCGGCATCGCCAGCGGTTTCTGTCGTCGATCCGCTTCAGGAACGGGAACACGTTTCTCCTGGCTCTCCTCTGCTTCGATCGCAAACGGATCAGAATCCGACGTGGCTGCGACTTGAATCACCTCACGCTGTCCTCGTTTTTCCGCCATAAACTCGTCAAACGAATCTTCGGTCGACTCGACGGGTCGTTCCCGCTGATGTGGTTTCTTCGCGCTGGCCTTCTTTTCGAACTGGTCAAATCCATCGTCGTCAGACCTGGCGGTGCCAGTCGACTTTGACTTGGATTTCCATTGACTCTTCGTCTGCTCTGAACCTCGATCATTGGTTTCAGAAACCGAGGTTGCAAAATCAACGTCAGGTAGGGGCAAGGGTACCGAAGATCGGCCCTTTTCAGGTCGGTCGGATCGTTCAAAAGTCGCAAATTCGTTGTCGGCCCCCTTTGAGTCGACGTCGTCTGAACGAGGAGTGCGGATTTCTGGCGAATCCTGCTCCGCCAGACCTTCCGCCGGCCGATGGATTCGCTGGTATAAGAGAAATCCGAACACGCCGACCAGCAGGGCGACCATCATCAGGCCGACTTTGGTTTCGCGTGTCATTTTGAGGTTCCTTCCTCGAGTGCAATGATCAGTACGATGTATTCAAAGGCAATCTGTAATTGACAACGTAGTGGTTTGAACGGGTCAAACCGCTTTCTTCATGGCCACCCGCAGTTTGGCTGACCGGCTTCGCGGATTGAACCGCTGTTCCTGAGGCGTTGCAACAATCGGCTTGGCCGTCCGATTCTCCCAACGTTCTGTCCGACGAAATTCGTTTTTCACCAGGCGGTCTTCCAGCGAGTGAAATGTAATCACCGCTAAAAGCCCTCCGGGTTTGAGCGACTGATAACAGCTTGCCGAAATTCCCTGCTGGACATGGTCCAGTTCGTGATTGACGGCAATTCTTAATGCCTGAAAAATTCGTGTCGCGGGATTCTTATCGCTCGGACCCTGACGTCTGAACGCCGGACATTCCGCCACCATCGTCGCCAGATCGGCTCCCGTCCGGATCGGATCAGCCCCCCGTCGTTTCACAATAAAATCGGCGAGCGGTCTGGCGAGTGGCTCTTCTCCATAGTCGCGAAAAATCTGTTCGAGTTGATCAGCGTTCCACAATGCAAGGACATCTGCGGCCGGTTGGCCGGTTGTGATGTCAAACCGCAGGTCCAGCGGCCCGGTACTCAAAAATCCAAAGCCGCGCGAGCTGTCTGAAAGCTGATCGGACGATAACCCCAAGTCCAGCAGGATGCGGTCGACCCCCGGAATTCGCAGTTCGGTCAGGATCGCCGGAAGTCCAATGTAACTGGATTGCCTTAACGTCACTTGAGTACCAACGACGCTCTTCGCCGCATGACCAAGCATCATGGGGTCTCGGTCGAGCCCGATCAGGCGTCCGTCGTGACCGATCGCTTTGAGCATTTCGCGGCTGTGTCCTCCCGCCCCGATCGTTCCGTCGACAACAATCATGCCCGGTTCGAGCTTTAACTGTCCCAGAACTTCCCGCATTAACACGGGGACGTGGACGGCACGCGGATCGTGACCAGGCGAACGAGGCTCCATAATAGTTTCGATGACATCAAATAAGTTGGCGTGACAACTCCCGAAAATCGGAAAATCGTCAGGCGGAAATGCAACGCAATGCGGGCTTATATTCAAGGTCCCTTTTTTTGTGAAGACCAATCCAAATTTGCTGCACCGGGAGTGTGGGGATCCCACCAAAGAAGGGGGTCGGGCGTTCAAATTTCAAAAATGGCCATTGAGTGACTCGGCCATCACGAGGTCGCCTGATTGGCCAATTTTGAAATTTGAACACCCGACCCCAGAACATGGCGGCATCAACAATTCGGACGAATCCACGAGAGCTGTAATCCGTTGAGACGTCCCCGCAACAAAAAAATGGTGCCGAAGTTCGACCAAGTTCGACTCGACCGGGAGGGTGAGGCTCCCGCCGAACCGCGAAGCAGGTACACGCATCGACTCAGTGGCTCGGCAGGAGCCTTACCGTCCCATCGTGTTGCTAGCCAAGACCCCGCTGCGAAAAATAGTGTCACAGTTCGATCGACTTCGACCATTCCTCGTATTTCGTAGGGTTTGGCCGCAGTTTTCATCGAATTTGTTCCTGTTCGAGTTCGATCGAGTTCGATCGAGTTCGACTTTGTCGGGAGGGTGAGGCCTGACTTCACCCGAGTTCCCTCAAATTCGCCTTTCTCTTTTTCGTGGTTTCGAACTTTCGTGTTTTCGTGATTGGTTTACCTCTTCAAATCGCGAAACACGAAATCACCAGGAGGATCACGAAAACACGAAAGAATGAAAGCACGAAAGAATGAAAGCACGAAAGAATGCAGCCTATTGGAATTCCTTCACTTCGTGACCTTCTGTTAAAAAAATCTTCTCTTCCGTCCTGCCGTTTTCATGGTTCCAGGAAATCTGGTGTCAAAGTTCACCCGAGTTCGCGCGACTTCGACCATTCCTCATAATT
>CAIULL010000162.1 GCA_903899985.1 uncultured Schlesneria sp. | reverse complement strand
GGAAGCTTCCCGATGCCGACGTTTTCCAATACATCGCCGATGCAACTGAAGTCGAACCGGAAGACGTCGTGTTATGCGTGGCACCCACTTCGAGCATGGCGGGAAACTTGCAGGTCGTTGCCCGGTCAATCGAAACCGCGATGCACAAACTGCATGAACTAGGCTTCGATGTCAATCGCGTCCGAAGCGGTTACGGAACCGCCCCTCTGCCGCCAGTTGCCAAGAACGACCTGGAAGGGATTGGACGGACAAATGACGCCATTCTCTACGGAGCCCGAGTCACACTTTGGGTGATGGGAGATGACGATTCGATTGCTGAGATCGCTCAGCGAGTCCCTTCGTTTGCATCTCCATCCTACGGTAGACCATTTCTGGAAATCTTCGAAGCGGCCGGGCGTGATTTCTATAAAATTGATCCGTTGCTTTTCAGCCCGGCTCAAGTTGTGTTCCAGAACCTCGAAACCGGCCGCGTTCATGTCGCAGGCAATGTGAACGAGACGGTGTTACGAACATCGTTCGGAATCGCCTGAGAACCAGCAGGCCACCCGTCGCAAGATTCGCGATCGTAGGTCGAGACGACTCGCGATTGGTGATCGCGTGGATTTCCAAATCCTTGAACGACAGCCCCATCCCAGAGTCAAACTTTGAACATCGGCATCCTTGCAAGCGAAAGCAGTTGGTACTATCGCGACCTGGAGCGAGCCGCACTCTCGTTGGGACACGCCTGCGAACGGCTCGATTTCTCCAGGTTAATTGCGAATAATTTATCCACATGCAATGCCCTTAAGGTTTCAGGCCCATCATTTGAAATGGGCCTGGTAAGTGGAATTGAGTCCAAGGAGAGCCTTGCAGCACCGAATGCAAATTGTCGTCTGCGCTGTCCTCAGGCCGCTGAGCCGACCGCCTCTCTTGATACTCGGTTCGATGTAATCCTCGTCAGGACGATGCCTCCGGGTTCTTTGGAACAGGTCGTCTTTCGTATGGACCTGCTCGGTCGACTTGAGGCCGCGGGAACAAAAGTCATTAACTCGCCTAAATCGCTCGAGTGTGCCGTCGATAAATACCTGACCACCGCAAGACTGCAGTCCGATGGTCTTCCCGTTCCAGAAACAATCGTTTGCGAGCACGAAGATGACGCCATGTCAGCCTTCGATCAATTGGGGGGGGACGTGGTTGTGAAACCACTTTTCGGGTCCGAAGGACGAGGCATCGTTCGAGTGACCGATCCCGACCTGGCACATCGTACCTTTCGTACCCTGATGCGACTGAATGCTGTGCTGTACCTGCAGAAGTTTATTGACCATGGCGGTTTCGATGTCCGAATTCTGGTCCTGGACAATCAGGTGGTTGGAGGCATGAGACGTCGGTCGGCTAATGACTTTCGAACCAACGTCGCTCGTGAAGCTGTTGCTGAACCACACCAGCCAACACCTCAGGAAATCGATTTCGCGTTAAGGGCAACCGCGACGACAGGAGCGTTCATCGCGGGTGTTGATCTGCTTTATGACTCAGACGGCCGATGCTATGTCATTGAGGTTAACGCCGTCCCTGGCTGGCAGGCGTTTGGTCGCGTGACAGGCATAGACGTCGCAGCGGCGCTCATCAACAGAATCTTCAAATCAAACTAAAAACAAGTGGCTCGTTTTTTGATCTGCCGTCATTTTGCGACAGCCACATCAAAGAATCGCGAGACGTGCTCTTCGGATGGGGGCTTCGTCACGAGGCTGGTGCCAATCCCTGCAATCGCCGACACGAACAAGCTCCAGACCATCGGGTCGATGCCGAGAATATAGTAGGGACGGAACAATCCTGGCACGCCAATTTTTGGATCGGGTCCCAAGAAATGAATTACTGATTGTGCGAGCGCCGAACCTTCAGGAGCAGCGCTGGCCCAATTCTGGATCCAGCCAGCAACAGAAAGCCCAAAGTAAAAGCAGAAGCCAACCAGCATCCCCGCCAGCATTCCCGCTGCCGTCGTCCTTCGCCAATAACATGCCATTAAAACCGGGATGGTAAATGCGGCACCACCACCGGAAGCACTCAGGACGACTAAAGCCTGTAAATACTGAGGCGGGTCCAGATTTGCGATGACGGCAATCAGCCCGACACTGATCATCGACACATTTGTCGCTCGACGAACTTGTGCTTCAGTGGCAGCCGGATGCAGGAACCGAACATAAATGTCCTGCACCAGACCGGATGAGATCACCAGAATAAAGCAACTGACGGATGCCATAATCGCGCCGAACGGAGCAGCCAGAATCAAGCCGCTGATGAATGGCCCAAAGGGAAGACCCTCCGTCACCAGCATCGACATTCGTGGTATGACTTCGTCGGGCTTATCAAGATGGGGCAACATGGTTCGTGCTGCGATACACGTCATCACAAGCGGGATATAGATCAGGCAGTTGTAACAACTTAACAGGCAGATCGACTTGCGCATCACTTCTGTACTCTCGGCCGCCATCACTCGAACCATACTGGCAGGTGAGACAAATCCTCCAAAAATCCAGATAAAAAACATCGAAAGAGCCAGCCCAGGCGTCAGGAAGTCCCGCCCGATCGTACTGTAACCAGGCCCAAATGCGATGTCGGGTGACGTATTTGCGATAGCCGTTTTCGTCGCTTGTTCCAACCCTCCCGCCATCGGAACGGCTAAGCAGACAAGGATCGTCACGCCAATGACCATCATCACGCTTTGGAATAGATCCGTCCAAACCGACGCCAGAAAACCGCCAATCAGAGTGTAGCCAACGACGGTTACTGTAAAGACAACAAGTCCCACATAGTATTTACGATCGATCGGCTTTGAAGCGGACTTGGCAGAGGTGCTCGCAGAACCATCCTTTGACTCGGCCTTTTCCGCAGCATTTGGTTCATAGTCTTCCGATAGCGCAAGCACACCCGACCCTGGCCAGGCGTGCTTCATGATCGTTGCCCCGGCCTTGAATTGAGCAAACATCGTAAACGACATGAATGTGATAATCATGATCGACGAGATCAGGCCGACTCGCGGGTCAGCAAACCGCTCTCGCAAAAGATCCGGCACGGTAAACGAATCGGTCATTCGGCTCAGCTGAGCCAGTCGTTTGCCGACGACAGCAAAGCTGAGGAGTGGAACGACCATATAGCTGCCGATCCACAGCAGAACGATCCAGCCATGACTGTAGACGAGCGCCGGAAAACCCATGAAAGTTCCACCGCTTTGCACGGTGGCGGTTAATGCGAGTGCCCAAGCCCCCAAGCCACGATTTCCGAGAAAGAATCCTTTGAGGAATTCCTTCTTTTCCATCGCTTTTTGCGCCAGTGTTCCCAGCCAGACAGACGCCCCAATAAATAACAACAGAGCAAAAAGAACGCTGTATCCGGGATTTGAAATGTCTGTCGCAGCAAGCATGGGTTGATCGGTCGCCTTGCGTTGGAGGAAGAAACAGGTTTCCTGAAAGTTATTGAACGCTCTGAGGCAACTCCTCATCTTTCATGAAACAGAATGCGAAGACACTTGCCAAGACCGTACACGCACCCCATGGCATAACCAGCCCCCAGAAGACCCAATCGGGAAAGCCAAGCACGTAAGTCAAGGATTCCGGGTCACGGCCATACCCGTATTGAAAGCAATAGCCGAGCGAATAAATCGTCGCTGCCAACCAGATGCCAAGTGCGACCATGGCTTCACGCTTCGCCGATTTCAGCAGCGGAAGTTCTTGAATATCGGGCATGTGATTTTCCTTCAATTCGACGGGATGGAGTCAATGAGGTAATGATCTTCTCATTATGACATCCATTTCGGACTCCAATGCTCCATTTTCATCCGAAATGAAAAAAAATTGGTTTTTTCGTTGAAACGGCACCCCAGTACAAATCGACTGGTGCAAGGTTGGTGCCAATCTTTCAATCGTCCGATTCAAGGTGTTTCGAAAACATCAGTTTCCAGAAACAATAAACAGTACAACCGATAATCAACCCCCAGGCACAAAGCATGAAAATCCAGGCGAGTAACGTCATGGCGCGGCGATATCTCCTTCCGTTGTTCGACGATTCCAGGCGACGGAAATCAGCCAGGCAAAACCAGCGAATGCGGCGACCATAGCCAATCGATCAACCGTCCGAACAATTTTCAGATTTCTGTTGAACGCAGCTTCGTCAGGTGTCGCGTTTTCTTTGAGTGGCAGATCGTGGTGCAACAGCTTGCCAACCATGCTGTTACTCGACCAATGCCAGTCCGGTAACGGTTTTCCGGACGTCGCCGCCGTGATGTAACCATCCCACCCAGCCTTCGGTTCAAACATCGATGCCAGCAAAATCACAATCAGCAACGTGGGAGTGACATACTTCATCACCCAATAGAAGAAACGGGGAACTTTCAGGTCAGCACCTCGCATCATTTCAGCCCAACCCTTGTCCACACCGAAGACCCAGGCAAACAGAACCGCTTCTCCGACAGCCATCACCACAAGGCAAAATGTTCCGGCCCAATAATCAAACTCGTCGAAGAAGCTCTTCTGATTAAAAAGAGCAACCGGCAGGGCCAGTGGTATCAACATTGCGCCAAAGGCAAGGGCACTCTTCTCACGCGAGAATCGAAATTCGTCCTGCAGGAACGCCATGATCGGCTGGCCCATCGCCAGCGAACTTGTGATTGCAGCGAAAAACAGTAATCCAAACCAGAAGAATCCGGCCGCCGGCGCAAGACTTCCCCAGTGATTGAATAATGTTGGAAAGACCATGAACCCCAGACCAAACCCCGATCCTCCCGCCACTTTTTCCTGAACAGCCGACAATCCCAGATAGGCAACGGCGATTGGGAT
>CAIULL010000161.1 GCA_903899985.1 uncultured Schlesneria sp. | reverse complement strand
TGTATAATAACTTCGTGGTCAACTCGGTTCCCCTGATCAAACAGTTTGCAACACCGTTTCTCAGGCACGATTTGACCACATTTTCATTCTCCTTTCACCGCAATCACTTACGCTGCGCACCTTGTTTGTCGTTGAACCCGAACTTCCATACCTTGAGCAAAGTCGAGACCATTGAGTTTTTCGCGGAGAACTATCGGCGGTGCGGTGAAATACCAGACAATCAACGGATCTTTCGGGTCTGTTGAAAGCGGTACAAACGACGATCGAGCGAGATCGATAAACTCGATCAACTCTGAAGTTAACAGTTCGGCTTCGCCGATCGGATGTCGATCCGTGTTACTTACAATCTGAAGCGGCGTAAAGCGGGCGTTTCCCAAATTGAAACCTCGAAAGAGATTTGCCGCTCGCTTCGATAGATAAATCATTCCTGTCAGGCAGCGGATAATGTCTGGTAGCGACTTTCTGCCGTCACAACATTCTGCAATCAGCAAATCTGGCAAGCCTTCAACGGTCCATCGTTCGACCGTCTTTCCACCCTCGACAATCGGAGAAAACACCTCCGCGTACTTAATTGAGCGGGAACCTTCCATCGCAACGTATTCGGATTCAAGCTTTTTGACCAAGTCGTCCACTCCATCACTTTAAAGAGCAAAACAAGCAATCCAACTCAATTCCACGATGAGAAATCGGCGTTCAAGTTTCCCGTCGGTCATTTCTCCGCAGGCGGTCCATCGTGACAAACCACGTTCGTTCCGCTGAGTTCGATGCCTGAGCCGACATCATAAGTGTCAGACCAAACGTCGGCGTCACCATTTCACCATAAACAAGTCAGGATAAAAATCTCATCGCATTGGGAAATCTAGGAGTTGCCGAACGTGCCGTAACCTAAACAATCAGTGATTGACGACGAAGAGGTTTGACCACGAATCGCACGAATCTGACGAATAAGACAAGAGAAGTTCATTTCATAAAGCAATCGGACCCGTTCGTCTCTTTCTTCGCAACGCGACAGACCGATGTCAGCCCAGGCCATCGGCCTGGGTAAAACGACCAACCTGAAAACGCCAAACCCCAACGGGGTGACACGAACTGAATTTGGACCGCATTGAATACGGTGCTTTATTTGGGGGTTCGTTTTCGGGCCGTCCCGTTGGGACTGTATTTCGTATTGTGGGGCCGTGTTCCCAGGCCGGTGGCCTGGGCTGACATCGGGCCGTCCCTTTGGGACTTTGGATTGATCTTCCGTTTTATTCGTGTGATTCGTGGCAAAAAATTCTTGTCTTCTTTGCAGACAATTTTTCGTTGTTAGGAGTTGTTGCGTATTGGGCGGACAGGAACGGGACAGATCCCGTAGCAAGAGGGGCCTATCCCCGTGCATTATTCCAGGAATTGAAAACATGCCGATTGGAATTAGTCCGCTCGTCGATTTTGCGTTCAAACTCATGCTGGCCAGTCGAGGCCACGAGCAGAATTGACGAAGCTGACAGTGACACGCGAGAATCTGCAATCGGCGACGCCTGCGGAACGATGGGCTTATTTTCTGTTGAACGCGGAAAACCTGACTGTGGCTGAGGTTCGGGAACTGTTTCCTGAGCCGGAATTCGGGGAAGCGGCAGGAGTTTTGGAAATGATCAAAGACAATCCCGATCAAATGAGCGATTACATTTCCCGACTGAAATACAAACTTGACGAACGTTGGCGGATTGAAAGCACTCGTGCTGAAGCGCTGCGGGAAGGCCGGGAGGAAGGCCGGGAGGAAGGCCGTGAGGAGGGTCGTGAGGAGGGTCTGAAAGAAGGGGAATTGAAAGGCGAATTGAAAGGGGAACTGATCGGCCAGATCGTCATTCTTCAAGAGCTTCTCGGATTGACCGAGCCGGGTCGCGACGATCTATCGAATTATGACGCAATTGAGCTGAAAGACCTGTGCTCACAACTCCGCCATCAATTGCGGACTCGACCGTCCAGTTGATTCGGACCTCGATCCTGGGGGGCTTATCCAATCGGGCACGACAGATTTCGTCGTTCAGCTCAGGAAATGTCAATTGTTCGACAAACTCGGTATCCGATGTTTTCGGCACTGTCGCCGGCTGGTTGGCACCCGCGAAATGCCGAATTCAAACCTCGTGTGACTCGCTCCAGATCATCACTTTCCAAATCAACCGGGTCAGTCGCGACTTTTCCAACGTACCTGCCATACGAGTGATAAATCATCGCATCAAATACCCATTCCTCAAGATGTGCCGATAAGTCGTACAAACCAAAA
This sequence comes from uncultured Schlesneria sp., assembly GCA_903899985.1. Lineage (GTDB taxonomy): Bacteria > Planctomycetota > Planctomycetia > Planctomycetales > Planctomycetaceae > Schlesneria. The sequence goes on along the minus strand of CAIULL010000161.1, from coordinate 36,503 downwards.
TGATTTGGACCGTCCGTGCCAACCGGATTTGGAACCGAACACGCTTCGCGCCTCGGCCCTTCGAGGACATTTCCAAAATAGTACAGGGTCGTCGTTCCCGCTCGACAGCAATACTCCCATTCGGCGCTGGTCAGCAATCGGTAGCCACCGCCGCCAAGGATCGTGACATCGCCTTCGATGATCGTCCCGCTTTTCGAGCGAGCGACATCACCATTAAAACGGTAGTATGGTGCTAATCCTTCGAGTTTTCCCAACTCATTACATGCCTCAATACAGTCAAACCACGAAACGGAATCAACCGGAAAACGCGACGTGTCTACTCCGACCACTCTGGATGACAAACGCCCCTTGCTGCTGTAGTAACTTGGCGACTTCCCAGTCATTGCAAGATGCTGTGCCTGTGTGATTCGATGAATTCCCACCAATAACGGTCGCGAGATGATCGTCGAATGATAATTATGGACGTCTCTCGGAAGTTCTTTGAGAATCCGTTGGTTTTCTGGATTGTAGCCTCGTGTGAACATCCCTGAGGGGATTGGCACAAATTCCATGCCGATCGAGTTCGTCCACGGACGCGAAATGCCACATTCTCTGGCAAGTGCCGCTTGTGCCTGATTTGCCGTTTCAAGGCTGAAGGGCTCGATCAGCTTTGGTGTTCCGCCTGTTAACTTGTCATCTGTAGGTTCCGTCATTTGTCACCTCTTCATCGCACAGTTTGACTTGTGCATCCTGACAAAACAGGTTCGTCGTTCCGCTGACTTCGATTGCTTAGCCGATTATGTCAGCGTCAGGCACAACACCGCCCTGACCATTTCACCAGAAGCAAGTTTGATTAGAAACTCCGAATTGAAGTTGTTTTGGACCGCTGAAAATTCCCGTCCGCGTGTTCCGGTTGTTTGAGGACGAATGAGGTGTAACCACGAATATGACGAATCGCACGAATGAATCCAGGAAATCAAGCCGAGTTTTGTTTTGCTGCCAATCACTTACTCGCAAATGATCACTCACCACTGACCTGCGAAAGGAGATCAATCACATCGGCGTTGGCTTCAGGAAATTTCAGAACTCTCAAACCCTGCGCAGAATGCCACCGAAATTGCTGGTGCTGTTCTTGAATATCACTTTGATTGGCCGGATGACACAGCACGAAATGAAGCGAAACCACGCCGTGCGGATATTCGAACTCGCGGTGTTGCAACAGGCGTTCGGCAATGACAACCAGGCCCGTCTCTTCCAGGCATTCCCGAACGGCACAATCAAACGGCGACTCGTCGGTCAGGCATTTCCCGCCTGGAAATTCGGCGAACCCGGCAAGCGGCACATCAGGTCCGCGCACCCCAACCAGGTAGCGACCTGCATGCTCAACAACCGCAATTCCAATCTGTTTCGAGGAAGTCATAAAATGGGCCAGGAAGATCAGGAAAAAAGGAGTTTTAAGATTTGGAACACTAATCTGTACTAATCTTAGCTAATCAGAAAATTCAAGATTTGGAATTAAGAGTTCGTTTTCCGACTTTTTTTCTTATTAGTGAAGATTAGCGAAGATTAGTGTTCCAAAACTCTTTCTTTTGCGTTTCCGCTTCTTTCAATGTGATTCCAGATTGGCGTTGCCGAGTCATGCGGGAACCGGCAGAAACTTGAGGTTGTCGTTCGCGAGGTTCAGCAACGCGACGCTGAATTCTTGTGCTCGGTGAAGTGCACCAGGATTAATGAACCGAGTGACCCCTTCACGCTGATCGGCGGCGATATGGGAATGACCTGTGAACAGGTAATCGGGATTCGTTGCCTGCAACCGGCGATATTCTTTGTAGATGTGACCGTGAGTCACGGCGATTCGTTTTCCTGCCAGTTCGACTTCGCCGCCCCATCCCAAACAGACCGCTCCTTCGAATTGTTTGATCGCGCCCTGGATTTCGTCAACGCCATGCACGTCGTTATTGCCAAAGACGAAATAGCACGGCAACACGGCGCAGATGCCAACAATGTCGGGGTCGGTCAGGTCGCCACAGTGGAACAGAGCCTGGGCTCCTTCGGCGTGTAAAAGCTGGATTGCTGCCGTGGTTCTTTTCGTTTGATTGTGCGTGTCTGACAGGATACCGATAAGCACGACTTGGCCTCTGCGGCTTTCGATCAATATTTTATAAGTCAAAGACACTGCGTCGGAGAAGACTCCGATGCAGTGGCACACAACTTCCGGAACTTGACGAGCACTGGCGAGCGAACCCACTGTTGCCCGTCATTTGGATTTCGAATCTCTCTATCGCTACGATCCATAATCGGTTCTAGCCACTTTCAGGGTCTTTGTCATGCCTCGTGTTGATCGTCGTCGTAAACCAGATCTCAAACCTGCCTCGCAACTGTTGCGGCCCGACCCCGGGCCGGGTGTCTGTCCAACCTTTGATTCACCAAACTCGCGTCAGTGGGAAATCGTGATCCGAGGGGCACTGGAAGACGACGAGGATGGACTGCACGAGAAACTGGTGGAATTGCCGCGCGGGTCTCGTGGTCTGATTTATTTCGATTCGTGCGGTGGCAGTGCATTCGTCGGACTGGCGCTGGCCAGCCTGATCCGACTGCGTGGCCTCAAGGCGACCGGCGTCGTCGTGGGAGAATGCAGTTCGGCAGCACTGATGCCGTTTGCCGCGTGTGCTCAACGTTTTGTCACACCTCATTCGACGCTTTTGTTCCACCCGATCCGATGGCATAGCGAAGAGAACGTCAAGCTGGACGAAGCGGCGGAATGGGCTCGTCATTTCCGTGTCATGGAAACCGATCTCGACCAGTTACTCGCCCGACTGTTCGGATGTAACGTCGAAATGATTCGCGGTTGGAATAATCCCGGTCGTTTCGTCACCGGTGGAGAACTTGTCGCTGCGGGTCTGGCCAGGATTCTGGATCTTTTCGCCGGGAATGTCTGGCAGCAGATCGCAGCATCGAATGACTGAGGATCTTTCGCGAAACACTTTCGTCCAAAGTCATTCGGCGATATCTTCCCCTGACTGGAATTAGATCAGAGGTGCCACTGCATCGGAGTCTTCTCCGACGCAGTGTCTTTGATTTTGACCTGTAAACCCCGCTTCGAAGACACTGAGTGACCGAAGACGGTCATTCAGTGGCACAAGATTGATTTGGAACCATTCTTTCCTGACGAAACAATACTTCACTTCGTTGCCTCACGAGACAACTCTTAATCCACAGACGAGACTACCATGCGCGCCATTCAGCTTGAAAAACCACTCCATTTCCGCCTGATCGACATTCCTGAACCGGACGCTCCCGTTGCTGGTGAGGCATTGGTTCGCGTTCATCGCATCGGGATTTGCGGGACCGATCTCAGCGGATACCTCGGCAAGATGCCGTTCTATTCTTATCCCCGTATTCCCGGTCACGAACTGGGTGTCGAGGTTGTCGCGGTCGGTCCTGACGTGACCAACGTCAAAGCGGGCGACACCTGCTCGGTCGAACCTTACATCAACAATCAGAACAGTTTTGCCAGCAAGCGTGGCCGAACGAATTGTTGTGAAGACCTGCAGGTACTGGGGGTCCACACCGACGGCGGGATGCGGCCGTTGTTCAAGCTGCCCGCTCGCAAGCTGCACAAAGCGACCAAGTTGTCGATGGAACAACTGGCGCTCGTCGAGACGCTGGCCATCGGCTGTCACGCCGTTGTTCGCTGTGCGCCGCAACCGGGCGAGGACGTGCTGGTGATCGGTGCCGGTCCCATTGGACTGAGTGTGATTGAATTCGTGAAGTTGACGGGCGCAAACCTGATTGTGATGGATATGGTCGCCAGTCGACTGGAATTCTGCCGCAACTCCATGGGGGTCAAGCACACCGTTCTGGCTGGTGACGGGAACGAAGAAAAGGCGTTGCGGGATTTGACCGATGGTCATCTTCCGACAATTGTGATCGATGCCACGGGCAGCGCGAAATCGATGTCGCACGCGTTGAATTACGTCGGCCACACGGGCAAGCTGGTCTATGTCGGAATCACAACGGACAACGTTTCTTTCCCGCATCCACTGATGCACCGGCGCGAGATGACTCTTTTCGCAAGCCGCAACGCGATGCCCGAAGATTTCGACCGGATCATCAATCTGATCGAAACAGGGGTGATCGACACTCGTCCCTGGATCACTCATCGAACCAATTTCGATGAACTGATCGGCCAGTTCCCCAGCTATACGAAGCCCGAAACCGGCGTCATCAAAGCAATCGTCGAAGTTCCCAATTCGTAATTCGCAAGATATGTCGTGATACAGCCAACGTCGAAGACAATTCGACGAAACCCCACTGCCCCCGTGGCAGTGGTTAACGGGCCTTTGCACCAGCATAAGCCATAATTCACCGGATCGATTTCATTCAATTCAAAGCGGTCGCCGAAGTTCTGTCTTCGTCACCATCGAGCAAACGTCCGGAATAAAAAGAGGGGCGTCGGAGATGATCTCCGACGTCCCTCTTCACATTGTTTCTCTCGAAGCGATCAACTATCCAGCGGCCTTGGCCGTTGCACAGCAGGAACCCTGGCCCGGACAACAGCAGTTGCCGGTCACGCAGCAGCTATTCGATTTGGCCACCGAAGTCGTTTGTACTGTGTCGGATTTCGCCTTGGCACAACAGGCCTTCTTTGGCTGAAGAGCTGTCTTGGCAGTTGCGGTGGCACAGCAAGATCCCTGACCTGGACAGCAGCAGTTCCCCGTCGCGCAACAGCCTTCGCTCTTGAGCGAAGCCGTTTCTGCGACGACAGTGGGTTTATGAATGGCCCAGGCAGATCCCACCAGGACAGCACAAAACATGACGGTTGTTATTAGTTTCGTACGCATTTTGATTTCCAAATGATTTGAGTTTGTTCTGCTGAAGTTTATTTCGCGATCGCCAGACAGCGTGCGAACTTCAACAATGAAGCAGGGGGGATCGAAATCTCAGCCCCGGTAAATTCGCGGAGTGGCAGTTGATGGGGAAAAGGCAATTTAATGCCAGCACGCATCAGAGCCTTAAACGATCAAAGAAATCGGTTCAACACAACCAACGACAGTACAACACGTTTAACTGTCGGGGTGGAACAGGCGAGATCCAGTTCGATTGAGATATCGCATCGACCTGAATCTGAGGCAGTTCACTGCTGACATTGATCGCCCAGACATCGATATCGACGTGATCGATCTCGAGGGAACGATTCGTGACGGTCGCGTTTCGGTCAGCACAGGGACAGTTCTCGGCCGGAAGATGTCTGGCCGGTGCCCGGCGTGAATCGGCGGGCAATCGTTTGCTGCAGCAGTCTCGAGCCAATCCGGAAGGGCATGCTTTCGCTTGGGAATCTGCCGTGTTCGCAGCGATCGGTATCACGAACGAACAACACCATCCCTGAGGGAATGCCAGCGACATTCCCACAAGTAGCATCAGGCTGCGAAGTGCGCTCATGTTCATGATGAATAACTATATCCCGATTGATTGATGTATCAATCCCCGTTTTTCATCTGGGTGTTGAGTCTGATCGAAAAAGTCCTCAATTTGTTTGATGCCGACGGAGTCGTACTGGTTTCAGAATTATGAAGCCAACTCTTTCGACTTTGGAATTCTATGAACTTTTTCGTTTAGATCTATTATTTCAAGAACAACGAACGTGGATTGTTCTTTCACAGACAAGCAACGCAGGGATCTTGCTTTCCACACTGGCTCGCCCAGGTGGAAGCAAATGTGGATACCAGAAAATGCACCCATCACGACGTCTTAGGCCTTGCTTTCCACCCTGGCTTGTCCAGGTGGAAGGGAATTTGGGTACCCATAGAATAAACGGATTCAAACGTACGCGGCCTCTCCTTCAACGCTATATGGAAGGAAGTTGCAATCGGTCATGAGACTACGATGTTATGCACCGCGTCAACTTGATTGCCCGAGTCATCTCAGCTTTTGGAAATCCGTATTCCTCGAGCGACACCAAATTTGTTCCCACTTGGACAAGCCATAGTGGAAAGCAAGTCGGGGCGCTTGGCAGCGCCGCTTCGTCTGGTTTCCAAATTCGCTTCCACCTGGGCGAGCCATGGTGGAAAGCGGAATCCTTCACAACTCTTTCGACTTTGGTTTCAGCGGTCCTATTGATCGTTGCTCAAGAAAAAGAGATTTTTGAGCGGCTTTTTATTGTAGCGTAAAAAAAGTGCTGATATCCGCAGATCCAGAAATGAACTCCATCAGGCGGCTTGTGACGTTTGGATGCAACGAACTACCATTCACCCCAACGCTGTCAGTGCAAATTCCGAGGGGAAAGGCCCGTTAACCACCTCCGCAGGGGAGGACGGATTTCGTTTGTCATCGCGCACATGCACGAGTGGGTTTGCTAAGGATACGGTGTTCATGGAATTCGCAAAAACTACGGGATTGTACGTCCTGACCGCGATTGCCGAGATTCTCGGCTGTTATCTGCCGTACTTGTGGCTGAGGAAGGGTGGCTCGCCGTTATTGTTGATTCCCACGGTGCTCAGCCTTGCTGTTTTTTCGTGGTTATTAACTTTACATCCGACTGCGGCTGGCCGGGTCTATGCGGCGTACGGGGGTGTTTACATTACGGTTGCGCTGGCCTGGTTGTGGGCCGTTGATGGAATCCGACCAAGTCTTGGTGATTGCGTTGGCGCATCACTGTGTCTGGCCGGGATGGCGGTCATTATCTTTTCTGCCAAGTAGACCGAGGTCTGCAACGCCGAGCGGTGATTCCGATTGTCAGGGACAGACTTTGATAAATCAACCGAGGTCTCTGGTTCAATCGGTGACAACGGACAGGGACGGAAACCTGGGAACTAATCCGGTCCATTTCACAAACGTCTCACGCGAAGGATACTGCGACTGGTCCACAAGCTGATCATCAATAAAAATCAATGGCAGGCAATCTGTTCCTTTCGCGGTTAACAGTTCATGCACAACACGATTTTTGATGAAGGCTTCGGGCTGCTGGGCCAGATTATACCGCTCGACGGATAGACCATGATCTCGCAGCCAGTCCAGATCCGCAGCAAATCGTGGCAGCACCGGGTCAACTTGTGGCCCGCAAACACCCGTCGAACAGCACATCGGCTTGTCGTAGATCTGGATGGATTTCATTGCGATTCTCTGTCAGGGACCGGTTTGAAGGTCGAAAACACAATTCGATTCGGCAACACCTGTCGACGAATCACTTCGCAGTTTTCGCTGCCGCTTTACGTTTTGTCGGTACAGGCGTTGGTGTTGCCGTCGCTGGTTTAACGACCTTCGGTCTGCATTGTTCTGCTAAAGGCCCGCAGCAGTCATTCAGCACGAAACCGAGCAATCCTTTGATCCCTTCGGCATTCAACGAGAAAATGATCGAGGCACCTTTGTGAAAGTCCCGTAACAATCCAGCCTTCAAGAGCTCGTTGACGTGATAGGAAAGTGTGGCGTCGGGTAAGCCGAGTTTCCTGGCAATTTTACCCGCCGGTAATCCCACATCTCCTTGCTTCGACAGCAGGCGCAAGATTCGAAGTCGAGATTCATGAGCTAACGACTTGAATGCGTCAATTGCGACTTGGTCGTGCATGTTTCCAACGTTATCGAAATGGGGTTAAATTCTGGGAACCACACTTTAGCGGTACGGGTTCCCGTCAAGCGTTTTTCAAATCTATCAAATGATGAGAGGAATTGCAGGTAATTTCCGGATTTCCGCGCCGCGTTGTCGCAGAAACACGCGCAAAGTCCCCAATTGATTTCCATCAGTTGGCAGGTCCGGATTTGGTTCCGGCGTTAAGGATACTCGCAATTCGAGTTCGAAACGTTGTCAGACCGATGGGGAATTCGTTGGTTCCGCGACCGAACTGGCCTGAGCTTTCTTTTGTTCTTCAAAGGCTTTTTTCATGGACGAGTATCGGCGTTCCAGAAAAAAGATGATCAAAATGATGATCGGCACGCCGCCCCATTTGACGATCATCGAATTCTCAAGGTTGTCGGGCAGACTGTCTTTGACGACCACAGCGAGAAATAACATCGCCGCATTGCCAATCACTGCACCAATCGTGCTTCCCCAGAAAATGGCCCATCGCGACAGACCCAGCAGACGACCGAAAATGGCACCGCCGACGCTGCCGGTCGCAGCCAGTGGAAAGGCAATAAAGGCCAGAAGCCCCAGGAACGTCATTCGTTCCATCCAAGGCTGATGCGCCAGAATGAATTCGCTGTCACTCGAAAGTGAAGCAATCTTGGGTCCGATCCAGGGGACTCGAAACATAAAGCCGACATGGAATGCGAAGAACAAGGCGACCATCGCATCCTGATAAGTGACCATCCAGAACAGATCGTACGGGGTCAAACCGGGAAACGGTGTGATGATCGAGAAGCGTCCCAGGAATCCAAATGAACATCCTGTGGCGACCAGCAGTTGCCAGCAGTACTTGGGCCCGGCAACCACATAAATCACGCCGAACAGGATCAGCGTGACGATCAGCGGGCCGATTAATGTCCCCAGCCAGAGAGGGAAATAGTTTTTATGGAAGTTCTTTTCGAACTTTAAAAACGACTCCAGCAGCCGCTCGTGTTCGAGGGCGTCGGGGATCACAATCTGGTGTGGATCGGCGGGGGCTTTATCGGACATGTCTGTGTCGCGCAAACTCAGTCGGTATCCGAACGAGTATTCAATGAGAATATTTAATCGAATCAGAGTGGCGATTGCAAAATCGCTGTCTGTGTGACACGAAAGAGCGACGGACGTCGTTCAATGCAACCACTCACAGAAGTTGTTCGCAATCGCCACCGAATCAAGTTACGGCATAATGCTCTGAATCGGAACCCACAGCCAGCCAGGAAGGAAGAACAGTCCCAGAGTTCCCACCAGGCACAAACCTGCCGCAATCAGCGATGGTGTTTCGATGATCGTCTCTTGTGGGCTACGGTTGACTGGTTCACGCAAGAACATCACCCCGATAATCTTCAGATAGAACCAGGCACCTAACGCGGCATTGATCGCCAGGATCACCGCCAGCCATTTGCTCGATTCATACCCTTGCGCCCACGCGGCAAAAAACAGGTTCAGCTTGCCGAGGAATCCTGCTGTGGGAGGCAAGCCGGCCAGACTGAAGAGAAAGATCGCCAGCAACAGGGCCAGTGCCGGCCGTGTTCGCGACAGACCAGACAGATCGTCAAAGGTTTCGATCCGCTTATCGCTACGGGCTGCTGCAATCAAGACCGCGAAAGTTCCCAGAGTCATGGCTCCATAGACAGCCAGATAAAACAACATCGCTCCAATGCCGCTGACCGATTGCGGGATGGCCTTCGCCAACAGGTCCTTCTGGCCTTCGTGTTCGATGCCGACGAGCAAACCGACCAGCATGTAGCCCGCATGTGACACGCTGGAATAAGCCAATAAGCGGCGAATATCGGTCTGCATCAGGGCCATCAAGTTACCGACGAACATGGTTGCCACAGCCAGCCACCACAGAAGCGGCGTTGCCGCAGGAGTCATCGTCCATGGATTGATCGCCTGCTCGGCACCCGTTGCCGGGACCATCAAACGCAGTAGTGCGACAAATCCGGCAATCTTGGGTATGAACGATAGCATCGCGGCGGCCGAGGTCGGCGCACCTTGAAAGACGTCGGGGGCATAAAAATGGAAGGGCACAGCTGTCAGCCGGAAGCCAAGCCCGGCGATCAACATGACTGTTGCCACAGCGACGAGGGGATTCGCGGGTTGGCCATGTGCCGCCGAAAATGCCGCGTGAATTCCCGACAAGTTTGTCGTTCCGGTGGCCCCGTAGAGGTAGCTCATTCCGAACAGCACCACGGCGGATGAAAAAATGCTGAGCAAAAAGTATTTCAGCGTTGCTTCTTGAGCCGGCGCATCGCGACGGGGTAGCAGCAGGAACAGGTAGGTCGGGATGCTGACCAGTTCGAGAGCAACGAACAATCCGACCAGATCATTCGAGGCCGCGATCAGGTCGACTCCGGCCAGAATTGCCAGCAGACAGGCATGGCTTTCTGCCGAACGTGCGTCATCAGCCTGATTCCAGTGTAAAAGCACCAGGATCACACCGGCGGTCAGCGTCAGTCCGCGGATATACCACGTTAATTCGTCGAGCACGAAGGGACCGAGCGTCCGTGTGACAGGCGGGCTTTGCCACCAGACACAACCTGCGATCAGCAAAGTGAGCAGGGACAGGAAACCCCAGCGGTGCCGCAGGCCCACGGGTGCATCACCACGTTCATTGACCAGAAACGGTGCCGCGAAAAATATCAGACAGACGGCTGCCAACAGGACCGCGTCAGGTGCAATCAGTGAGAAGGCGTTATTCAATTGATCAATGGCTGCGTTCACGGGCGAACCTCCGAGCCGAGAGCCACGCTCGGCAAATTCTTCTGGGATGCGTGATTGTTCAAGGATGCGTGTTGTTCAGCGTTTGGGTTCGTCGCCTGGACGTTGCCATACAGCTTGGCGACTGCTTCGACGTCAGGTCGGATGAGATTGAGAAGTGGTTGCGGGAACAGACCCAGAACCAGACACAACGTCAAAAGCGGTGCAAGAGCCGCGACTTCGCGAGCATTCAGATCGGTCACAGGTTCGTGTCCAGGACCGTGATGCTCTGCTGGCAGATGCACAGGCCCGAAGAAAGCATGCTGGACGACCCCCAGAAGGTACCAGGCACCCAGCACGACGCCGATCGCACCTAATGCCGAGAAGATCACCCCTTGTCCATCGCCAGCGCGAAACATTCCAGCCAGACAAAGGAATTCACCCACGAAGCCATTCAGGCCAGGAAGTCCGATGCTGGCGAAAGAGGTAAACACCATGGCAACCCCCATCAGCGGCAATTTCGTGGCAAGTCCGCCCAATTCGTTTAACTGTCGGGTGTGATACCGTTCGTAAAACATCCCGACGATACAGAACAATGCGCCGGTTGACAGGCCGTGATTGATCATCTGCAACACACCGCCGCTGATTCCTTCGACATTCAAAGCGAACAGGCCCAGCATGCAGAAACCAAGGTGAGCGACGGAGCTATAGGCAACCAGCTTTTTAATGTCGTTCTGCGACAAAGCACAAAGCGAGCCATAAACGATTCCGATTGAAGCCATGGCGCCAATCAATGGCAAACCGGTCTTCAGACACGCATAAGGAAGCATCGGCAGCAGCAACCGCAGAAAACCGTAAGTTCCCAGTTTCAACAGCACACCAGCCAGCAAAACCGAACCAGCAGTCGGCGCTTCCACGTGAGCCAGCGGCAACCAGGTATGAAACGGGAACAACGGAACTTTGACCATGAATCCTGCCGCGATCATCAGGAACAATGTCAATTGAACCGACTTTTCCAACGGGTGATCAGCCAGCGTATTCGCCAGGTCGGGAATCGAGAACGGCGTTGTGAGGCCCGGATTGGCCTGAACCGTCGTCACGACAAGGGAGATTAATCCCAGCAGCGTGATCAGACTTCCGCCGAGCGTATACACAAAAAACTTCCCGGCGGCATAGCGACGAAGCGGTCCACCCCAGATCCCGACGAGGAAAAACAGAGGGATCAGGGTGAACTCGAAGAACACATAAAACAGCAGGATGTCAAACGAGCAGAAGACGCCGATCAAACCTGTCTCCAGAATCAGCAGACAGGCATAGAACTCAGCGGCGCGATCTTTGATGGCAGTCCAGGAAACAAGCACAGACGAAATCGTCAGGATTGTTGTCAACAAAACCAGCGAAAGGCTGATACCGTCCAGACCTAGGAAGAATTCAAGCTTCACCCCGGGGCTGTTCGGTCCTGCCTGCGACAGATCCAGCCAGGTATGTCGCTGTACCAGTTGCGGATGAACTGGCCCCCGCGCTGTCGCGGAAACTTCCGGCAGGGCCAGGAATTGAGCCGCGACACCCCATGAAACCAGAAAGGTTGCCACGGTGGCGAGCAGCGCCACCCAACGTGCGCGAATGGCCGTTGCCTGCGGGTCGAGCAGCAATAATGCTACGGCCGCAAGCGCGGGCAAAAAGATCATTACGACTAACAAACTGGGCATCGAAGTTTCTTCCTCGCGTCGTTCCCGTCAACGTTCTGTGCACTGACGAAGTCTGGTTCAAACCAGGGCTTCGACGAAGACCTTGCAAATCAATGTGTTCCTGCCAACGCTCTCAATACTGTGATCAGACAAACGACCAGACCAAGCATCATGACGACAGCGTAGTTTTGTACCATCCCGTTCTGGACGGGACGAATAATGCTCCCGAACAATCCTGGAATAAAACCGACGCAGTCGACCAGCGTATCAATCACCCACTTGTCGAAGAATTCACAGATCTTCGCCAGACCTCGAAGGGGTGCAGCGATGAACTTGTAACCAAACCAGTCAATGTACAAACCGTTTTGTGAAGCCTGGTATGCCAGTGACAGACGCTGTTGAAGATTTTCGACGATTCGGGGTGAAACAACATACAACTGATACGCCGCACCGATTCCCACGGCGGCGAGGATCGAACTGATTCCCATCATCAACCAGTCAATGGGGAACTCGTGCCCTTCCGGCAGACCTGGCGTGTGATGCAGGTAGTGACCGTACAAATGCGTGGGTCCCGTCAACAGACCAATGGCCAGAGCGGCCACTGCCAGGATTGCGAGCGGTCCTGCCATGGCGGGGGGAGCATCGTGCGGATGATGTCCCGCTTCTTCCGGGAACTTTTCTTCGCCCCAGAAGGTCATGAAGTAGGCACGGAACGTGTAAAAGGCAGTCATCAATGACGTGAGCAACGCAATACCGAGGATGATTCCATAGAAACCAGCATGCTCACCTCCACGGGAAGCGGCGGCGAGAACGGCGAGAATTTCGTCTTTACTCCAGAATCCGGACAAAAGTGGAACGCCGGCCAGTGCCAAAGCTCCGGCCAGGAATGTCCAGTGCGTGATTGGTAACGCTTTGCGGAGACCACTGAAGCGTCGCATGTCGATCACGTCACCCATCGCGTGCATGACCGAACCGGCGGAAAGAAACAGCACGGCCTTGAAGAAGGCGTGGGTAAACATGTGGAACATCGCGAACGTGACCGCGTGCAGGGCCAGTCCTTCGCCGGCACCTGCGGCCCCCAGAGACATGAACATGTAGCCCAGCTGACTGACGGTCGAATACGCCAGGACACGCTTCAAGTCGTATTGTGTCAGTGCCGTGATCGCGGCGATCAGGGCGGTGGCCGCTCCAATCCCCGCCACTGTCATTTGCACATACGGTGCATGAACGAAGAACGGAGTACAGCGAGCAACCAGATACACACCGGCGGTCACCATTGTTGCCGCGTGGATCAAGGCAGAGACGGGTGTGGGGCCTTCCATTGCGTCAGGCAACCAGACCTGTAACGGGAATTGGGCCGACTTGCCGACAGCACCGATGAACAACAGAATGCAGATCCAATGAAAGATCTCGGGCTGGCCTGCCAGAATTCCATTGATGAGTTTCGGTGATTCAAACAAAGTCGCAAAATCGAGTGTGCCAAAGGTCTGCCAGATGAGAAAAATCCCCAGGATCAAACCGAAGTCGCCAATTCGATTGACAACGAAAGCCTTCTTGGCGGCGGCCGCAGCACTTGGTTTGTGAAACCAGAAACCGATCAGGAGATAACTGCAAAGCCCGACCGCTTCCCAGAAGACGAACAGCAGCAGGAAGTTGCCGGCCAGAACCAGCATGCACATCGAAAAGACGAACAGCGACATGGCAGCGAAGAAGCGAGGGTAACCGGGATCACCTTTCATGTAGCTGCTGGCAAAAATTGCGACGAGCAGACTGACGGAGGTGACCATCGTCAACATCAATGCCGACATGGCATCAGCGCGCAAAGTGACAGGGACGTCGATTGTCCCGACGTTGATCCATTGATAAATGGGTGCAGTAACGGCGTGGTGACCTTCTTTAAGTTCGTGAGGAAGCGCAAACGCCAGCAGGTAAAGTGATGCGGTCAATGACACCGCCAAGCCCAGCACCAGTGGGCGATGAGCGTACTTTCGACCGACGACCTGTCCCACCAGCACGATCCACAGACACGCCAGCAGCGGGGCGGCAGGGATCAGCCAGAGCACGTTCTCATTAAGCCAGTTTATCACGGTCAACTCCGCGTAATCGTTCGCTGATATTTTTTCGTCATCTGAACCAGGCCGTGTCATGCCACGGCTTGGGTCAGGCTATTTTCAAACAGGAAATCCGGGACCCGATGGTTTCCGGATGACTCAAATCATCTCTCGAGAATTGGCATTAAGTTTTCGTCTGTGGTCCGGGTTGTGTTTTGGGCATACGACCTGCCGGTGTCAGGTGCGGCAAATCGACGTTCGGGTCGACAGTGACGGTGATCGGAGGCGCTGGCGACCCTGAAAATACTGGCAGATCGTCTTCACCGAGCTTGCCCCAAAGGAAAATGTCCAGCGATTTTCGTCGCTGATACAGCGAGAGAATCAAAGACAGCGCAAGACCCGCCTCACAGGCGGCGATCGTCAACACGAAAATTGTGAAGACTTGCCCCTGAGGATTGCCGTGATAGCGACTGAATGCCGTCAGGTTGATCGAGACCCCGTGAAGCATCAATTCAGCCGAAAGCATAATCAGAATCAGGTTACGACGTGTCAGGAACCCAATCACCCCGAGGATGAACAGAGTGGCTCCAACGATCAGCTGACTTTCCAGAGCGGTGGCGGTCATAATGTCCCCTGAGACCTCCGAGGAGCAATCGCGATGGCTCCAATTGTTGCAATCAACAAAACCGTTCCCGCGATTTCCACGGCGAACAAATAATCACCAAACAACGACCGACCCAGCACCCGTAGCGAACCAATTTCGTGTGGATTGTCGTGCGGTGCCTGACTTAGCGGATTTGGCTGAATTCCTTCCGGCAAGGCGATGAACTGCCCCGGCTCGGCGTGCAGGTTGGTGCTCTTCCCATCGATGTGTCCCCACTCCTGCAAGGTGAAGAGAAGGGCACCGAGCAGAATGAAAGCGCCGATTGAGGCGATTGCCGGCTGGATGGGCTGCTGGTCGTAACTGGTCGCCGTGCCAGATTGTTGTGCGAGCATGATCACGAACAGGAAGGTGACGATAATGGCGCCGGCATAGACGATAATCGTTGACGCGGAAAGGAAAGGGGCGGAATTCAATAAGAACAGGCCGCAAACCGCCAGGGTGACGAGTGCAAACCAGAGCGCCGCATAAACCGGGTTTCGATCTGTGATCATCAGTCCGGCACTGATCACCGCCGCCGCAGCGAACAGAAAGAACAAGACGTTGCGAACGTAGTCACCTGCCGGAGGCAAGAGCATCAACTGCATCATTAGAATGGCTGCCAGGGCAGCGAGTCCACCGAGAATTCGAGGTCGCTGTTTGGCAGATGGCATCAACCACCAGACGGCCAGACACCCCAACCCCAGTGGGATCAGCAGCAGTCCGTTCTCTTCGTTCCATTGCATCGCGATCTATTCCAGCTAAAAATTTCAGGGACGGATAACATCCCGGCTCTGTCTGACAGTCGAAGGTCCTGAAGGCTGATGCCCCCTGGTTTCCAACGATTTCTGAAACTGTTGTCTGCCTCTGCCTCAAATTCAATTACTCAATCACACCAGCCGAATTGGCCTTCGCCGACCGGTCATCCGCACGAACGGTCGTCGCAGGTCCAAGTGTATGCAAATTCGTGAAATCACTCGCGTGACCGAGCTTTCCTTTATGGGTTCGAACGGGATTGTGAGCCGAATCCTTCGTCTGATCGAAAACACTCAGCAACTTTTCCTTGTCGAACATCATCTCTTGTCGTGACATTCCCGTCAGGTCGAAGATATTCGTCAACTCAATCGAATCGACAGGGCATGCTTCTTCGCACATGCCACAGTAAATGCACTTGAGTTCGTCAATCACGAACGATTTTGGGAACTTGTCACGATCAGCCCAGTGCGGGTCGTCCTTCGGTGCATCCTGAGCCACGATGTCGATGCAGTGAGCGGGACATGCCGTCGCACACATCATACAGGCCACGCACTTCACGCGCCCTTTATCGTCGCGATTCAGTCGATGAACGCCTCGGTAATGTGATGGCAGGTCAGGCTTCTGCTCCGGATAAAATTCCGTGACCGGATGAAAATCTGCGACGTGTTGTCCCGTGGTACGCAAGCCATCAAACACAGCGGGAAGATACGTCGATTCCCAGAAGTTCATCGACGGTTCTTCGACCCATTCGATGTCTTTCGGATTAATTGGCATAATTGGTCCTCGTTCTCTTCACGTCCGGAATAGCCCGGAATTTTCTTCGTTGCCAGAACTCTCAGGTCTCGATCGAGAGTCGATGGCGTGTTCGGCTCAATGAGCGTGTGCGTGATGTCCGTGTGCCTCGGCAACGGGTTCCACAGTTCGACGGGCAAACGGTCTGGATGACTGGGTACCGATCAGTCCTGCCCCAAGGAACAGGGCCGCCGACATCGGCAGCAGCCACCATTGATTCAGATGAAACTGTTTCACGATCATGACACAGATGACGTTAAGCGTGGCCAGCGGGATCAGCACCTTCCAGGCAAGTCCCATTAACTGGTCAAACCGAAATCGTGGGATCGTCCAGCGAAGCATCTGAATCACGATAATGAATGCAAATGATTTCATCAGGAGTACCAGCACCTTGACCAGTGTCGAACCAAGGTATTGACTTTCGGGTTCGGCGATCCATGGGAAATGCCAGCCACCGAAAAACAGGATACTGGTCAAAAAACTGATCGTGATCACGTGGGTATATTCACCCAGGAAGAACAAACCCCACTTCATCGCACTGTATTCCGTGTGCCAACCCCCGACGAGTTCCTGCTCACACTCGGACAAGTCGAATGGCAACCGCTGGGCTTCCGCCATCGCGGCGGCGAAGAAGATCACACAGGCGAGTGGCTGAAACCAGATGTTCCATCCGAGAATCCCCGCATCCGCCTGATGCAACAGGATCTTTTCAATACTCATCGAGCCGGTGAGAAGTGCCAGACCCACCACCGACATCCCGAGTGGGATTTCATAGCTTACCACCTGAGCACTTGCCCGCATCGCTCCCAGTGCACTGTATTTGTTGTTCGAGGCCCAGCCACCAAGAATGATGCCATAAACGGCGAGACTGGTGACGGCGAAGATAAAAACCAGACCCAGATCGACACCTGGTGCGATGATAAAGGGAAACTGACCGTCCGTTGCACTCAAGTTTCTTGGAACAGGCCCGAAGGGAACGACGGCAAACGCCAGCATGGTCGTGAAGACGGAAATGCCGGGTGCCAGCACATAAAGAAACTTATTGACGTGACCAGGGATCACATCCTCTTTCAGCAGCAGCTTCAGCATGTCAGCAACGGGCTGCAGCAAACCCCAGGGACCAACGCGATTCGGCCCGATTCGGTCCTGCATCCATGCCGAAAGTTTACGTTCCAGAAGAATCAGGTACGAACAAACACCCAGATTCACCTGAAGCACGATGGCAATCGTGAGCATCGGCATAATGAACGGGCGAGCCCATTCGGGAAACCAATTGATGAGTTGTTCTAACATTTCACGGACCGATTCAACTTAAAAATGTCCAGTCGGACAATGGTATTCGATTAACCCACCGGCTGTGGTTCGGTCTTGGCTGCTGAACTCAGTGACACACCGAATTCACCCAGATCACCCACACTTAACGCAGCCAATTCCGGAATCTGACTCCCGATTTCCTTCCGCAACGAGGCGGCGTGAAACAGGCCTCTTCGACCTGACAGCTCAAACAAAATCCGGCCGTCAGGGCGCGATCCTTCCGGACCCCGTAATCCTCGATGGATGGCTTGAGCCAATCCGTTGTGATTCACGAACGTTCCATCCTTCTCGGCCCAGGCCGCTCCTGGAAGGACGAAATGCGCCTTTGAACTGGCTGCCGATCCAAGCAGGTCTTGGACGATCAGCAGTTTCAATTTATCGAGCTTTGCTGCGTCAGCGTCGCTGATCCAACCCTCCGGATCACCACCCAGGACAAATAATGTCTCGATCGATCCGGATTCAATGTCGTAGAGGACTGACGAAAACGGAATGATTTCCCCCTGGAAATGATTGAGAATCGATTCCACTCCACGTCGGTTCGGACACTTTTCCGCTCGAATGGTAAACTTGGTCGGAAGCGATGGCTGGCCGTGAATGTCCTTCGGGTAGAGGTCGTCTTCACCGACGGTTCGAACCGGGCCAAGAGCTAATCGAGCGTTGGGATTGACTTCTTTCGCGAACTTCGCGAGCAGGTAGGCTTCTTCAACAGTCGCCCAGGGAGAGATGGCGACAACAAACGTGCCTGACTTCTGGTCCGAAAGATCGGCCAGGGTCGTCCCCAGTGTTGAAAGTACAACGTCCCAATCCCGGGAGATCGTTTTACCACCCGATCGTTGTTCGGGTGATGTCAGTCGTCGATCGGATTGAGCGTACTTCCAGCCGAAGCGGCCTTCGTCGCACATGAAACTCCCCTGAGCCTGCGGATTTTCGCGTGGCTTCAGGCGATAAAGGACATCTTCGTTCTGATCGACGGTGATGCTGCAACCCGTACTGCAACCGGGGCAGACGCTGTTCTTCGATTTCAGCCACCAGACTCGCTGCTGGTACAGGAAATCTTTGCTGCAGAGAGCACCTACCGGACAGAGATCGACAACGTTGCCAGCCAGTTTGTTATTGCATGGTTCACCGGGGAAGATATCAATTTCTTCGTGCGATCCCCGGCTGATCACCTGCATCTCGGCCGTCCCGCTGATTTCACGCGTGAAGCGGACACAGCGGGTGCACATGATACAGCGATCAGTGAACAGCGTAATCTGATCACCAATATAATCTTTATCGGGTTTGATATTCTTGGGTTCTTGCAGGCGACTGTAACCACGTCCGTATTTGTAGCTGTAGTCCTGAAGCCCGCATTCCCCCGCCTGATCGCAGACGGGGCAGTCCAGGGGATGGTTCAGCAGCAGGTATTCCAGTGTTGCCTTTTGTGCGGCAAGCACCTTTTCGCTGTTGGAAACAATCACTGTGCCGTCTTTCACGGGGGTCTGACAACCCGGTGAAAGTTTGGGCTGCATGGCGATTGTGCCGTCTGGCTTTTTTTCGCCAACTTCGACCAGGCACATACGGCAACTGGCCACGACGGACAGGTCGTGATGCCAACAGTAACTCGGGATCGTATCCCCCGCACGCTCGGCTGCTTGAATGCAGTTAAGCTTTTCGGAAGGACCGATCTCGACCGGCTTATTGTTTACGATGACGGTTGGCATGGGCAATCAGTGGTTTATTGCTAGTGTAAAAAAACTCTGTCGCGTCGAACCGACCATTTCAATAATCAATGCACTTCCATCAGTGCATCGGATGGCTTGACCGTCTTGAGACCGGTCTGGATGTACTCTTCAAACTCGCTGCGGAATTTCTTGATGGCGTTTTTAATCGGCCACGCAGCCCCGTCGGACAGGCCGCAAATTGTCGTCCCCGGGATAATCCCCATCGACGACGCAACTTCAGTCAGCAGATCAAGGTCGCGGGATTGACCCTCTCCCATGCGGATTCGGGCGAGAATTTTGTGCATCCACGCCGTTCCTTCGCGACACGGTGTGCACTGGCCACACGATTCGTGAGCGAAGAACCGGGCACAGTTAAACAGCACGTCGACCATACTTGTGTGGTCATCAATCACCGTAATTGCTGCCGTCCCCAAGCCGAGGCAACCGACCTTACCAGGACCGTTAAAATCGAGCGGTGTATCGAGTTCGCTGGCTGAAAGAAAGCCCATGCTGATTCCACCAGGAACCACCGCTTTTGCTTTCCGCCCCTTCCAGACGCCACCACCATGTTCGTCGATCAGTTGTCGCGCCGTGATCCCCATCGGAAGCTCAACGCAACCAGGCTTATTCACGTGGCCGCTGATGCAGTAGAGCTTAGGTCCATAGCTGCCGGCATCGCGAGGATTATTGGGGTCTGGCGGGACACCCATGCTTTTGAACCACTCGGCGCCACGGTCAAGAATCTGCTTGACGCAAGCCATCGTTTCGATGTTATTGACAATCGTCGGCTTGCGGAACAGCCCTTCAATGGCAGGGAAGGGTGGCTTGATTCGAGGCCAGGCTCGTTTTCCTTCCAGGCTTTCAATCAGCCCGGTTTCTTCCCCGCAAATATAAGCGGCCGCGCCACGATGCAGCACGACGTCCAGATCAAACCCGCTGCCATGAATGTTCTGGCCGAACAGTCCGGCGGCGTAGCATTCCTCGATCGCTTTTTTAAGAGCCCGATAGCTGCGACCGTATTCATATCGCAGGTAAATATAGGCCTTCTTGGACTTGATTGCGTAACAGCTGATCGCAATCCCTTCCAGAACCTGATGAGGGTCCTGTTCCATCAGGATCCGATTGTTGAACGTTGCTGGTTCGGATTCATCGCCATTGATGGCAAGATAGATCGGACCCGGGTGATCCTTCGGGAGGAACGTCCACTTGAGACCGGTGGGAAATCCCGCTCCGCCTCGACCCCGCAGACCGGAATCCTTAACGAGATTGATGACATCAACGGGAGCCATTCCAAGAGCTTTTTTAAAGCCCTCATAGCCTCCATCGCGCCGATAGGTGTCAAGCGACTGACTATCGGGTTTGTTGATCCGAGCCAGCAGTGTAGGTTCAAAAGTGGACATGGTCTTTTTCGTTGTGTAGTCGACTTTGCAGTGTCTGGTACTTCCAGTTTTCGCGGTGATCTACCGGCACCATCAGGTTGTCTACAGGCAGGTTGTCTACAGGGACTTCAAAAGTTCGTCAGCCTTTTCGGGGGTGATATTCATATGCGCTTCGTCGTCCACGAGAATGCAGGGTGCTCCATCGCACGCTCCCAGGCATTCCGCAAACTCCATCGTCACCTTGCCATCGGCCGAGGTCTGGCCGGGGTGCACATGCAGCTTTTCACACATGTGCTGCAGCAGTTCTTCTCCACCACGCAACATGCAGCTGATACTGCGGCACACCCAGACTCGATGCTTACCGAGTTTATGTTTTTCGTCTTTGAAGAACTGGTAGAACGTCATCGTATCGTGGACTTCTGACGGATGCAGTTCGAGCAGTTCGGCGATCTCACGCACGGCTTCGATTGAGACGTGTCGCTGCGCATCCTGCACCAGGTGCAAGGCGGGCAAAACGACCGCACGCTTATTCGGATAGTTCGGAAACTGCGCCCGAATCTGGTCTCGCAGTTCCTCGCTCAGCACGCCCATCGGTTCTCTCTTTTCACGTTTTCGTTATCCAGTCAGGTGACCTCCACCCTCCTGGATTGTTTGTTTTGCTGCGAATTCCTGAGCCTGACACCAGCAGGTTCGTCATGACTTATTCGAACTGTTATTCCTTCGTTCAATTCAACGAATTATCGATCCAATTCCGCTGCGATAATATTCAAGCTGCCCAGCACCGCGACGACGTCACTCAGCTGGTGATTTTTGATGATATGGGGGAACACAGCGAAGTGAACGTAACTTGGCGGACGGGTTCGTGCCCGATAAGCCCGCGGAGTCCCGTCACTGACAATGTAATATCCCAGTTCACCATTGGGTGATTCCGTCGCCGCGTAGATTTCTTCTTTGGGCGTCGGAAAACCACGATTGGGCATCATCACTTCAAAGTGCTGAATCAGTCCTTCAATACTGCGATAGACCGACGGTTTGGCGGGGATGACCGCTTTACTGCCAGCGTCGACATTCACAGGACCTTCGGGAATATTTTCAATGCACTGCTCGATGATCTTGATGCTTTCCACCATCTCCTGCATGCGAACGAGATAGCGAGCGTAACAGTCACCGTCCTTCGCTGCGACAACCTTGAAATCGAGATCGGGATAAGCGAGATAAGGTTCGTCCTTACGAAGATCTCGCAACACACCGCTCGCCCGAGCCAACGGCCCTGTCACGCCCATGTTGATACAGTCTTCGGCACTCAGGTAACCGATCCCCTTGACCCGCTCAATGAAAATTCGATTGCGTGTCAACAGACGATGGACTTCCGCGTGGACTGCGGCAAAGCCTTTCACAAAGCTGCGCACTTTGTCGACCCAGGCGTTGTTCACATCGAAGGCGACGCCGCCGACACGCGTGTAACTGGTGTGAAATCGCTGACCGGATGCGGTTTCAACGATGTCGTAGATCAATTCGCGCTGCTGGAAGAAGTACAGGAACGCGGTGAACCCACCCAGATCCAGGGCGCAGGTCCCGGTGTTCAGCAGGTGATCCTGAATCCGCATCAGTTCTGCCAGGATGGTTCGCAGGTACTTGCAGCGTGGCGTCAGCTCGATACCAAGCAGCTTTTCGACGGCATGATGCCACGAGATCTCGTTATGCAGAGGCGAGATATAGTTCATCCGGTCGACAATGGTGACATACTGGTTGAAATCGAGGTGTTCACCCAGTTTTTCGAATCCCGAGTGCAAGTATCCGATATGCGGGACCGCATTGACGACAGTCTCGCCATCCAGTGTCAGCACCAGTCGCAACGTGGTATGTGTTGCCGGATGCTGTGGCCCAAAGTTGAGCGTCCAGAGATATTCCTTGTCAGGAGCATCCAGTTCAGCGAGATCGGAAACTTCAAAAGGCATGATCGTCTCTTGGACGGTGATTGAAGATGTAAACCAACAACAAAATCGACAGGCAGAACCGAGTGTGTCATTCAACGGGCTGCCTGATCAGCAGACCGTTCAACTTTCCGCACGGGTCAGTACAGGGAAGTTATGTCGCTCACCCCGTCCCTTCAGTGGGTAGTCTTTGCGTAGCGGGTAAGCCGTAAATTCATCGGGCGTCAGAATCCGTCGCAGGTCGGGATGTCCTGAAAAACGGATTCCGAACATGTCGTAAACTTCTCGTTCAAGCCAATCTGCCGATTTCCATAATGAATAAACAGATGGCAACAGTGGCTCAGGATCGTTGACAAACGTCTTAATGACCAGACGCTCGGCCGTTTTTGTACTCACAATGACGTAGACGACCCCAAACCGGTCTTTGGCACCTTCGTATTCGAGATAGTCAACGGCCGTGACCTCAGCAAGCATGTCGAAATGCTGCTCGTTCTTGAGAAACGCGAGAATCTCGAACAGTTTTGCCGCAGGGACCTCGATACGATGGTTGTCTCGGAATTGGCTGAAAGCCAATCCATCGCCCGCAAACTTCGATTTCAATGCATCTTCAGCAGACATGGTGTTTAATCAACTTTAGCTGCGTGGATTATGATGAACATCGGGCACTCGGTGTCCCTGACAGTTCATGGTCTGGATGTCGCCCTGGCGGTCTCATTCAATTGATGGAAATCAATTTTTCGTTCGCTTCTCGAATTCGAATCAATTCGTCAAGGTCATACGGCGTCGGGCCGGTCGGTTGGGTTCGCTTTCCGAATTCCGTTCCGTTCAATGTGCCACCATGCTTGATCTTGTCCTGCAGTGCGATGATCCCGGCCATCAGCTGTTCGGGTCGAGGTGGGCAGCCGGGAACGTACAAATCAACCGGGATGAATCGGTCGACACCCTGCACCACTGCATAGGTGTCAAACACACCACCGGTACACGCACAGGCACCCATGCTGATGCACCATTTCGGTTCGGGCATTTGCAGCCAGATTCGCTGCAGAACGGGCAACATTTTCATGACCACGCGACCCGCAACGATCATCAGATCACATTGACGAGGGCTGAATCGCATGACTTCTGCCCCGAATCGTGCGAGGTCGAAACGCGAAGACGCGGTCGCCATCAATTCGATACCGCAACAAGCTGTCGCAAACGGCATCGGCCAGAGACTGTTGGAGCGGGCCCAGCTGGCCGCCGCATCAAGGCTGGTCATGAAGATATTGTCAGGAACGTCTTTCATCGCCATCGGAACACCCCTTTGCGCCACGCATAAATATAAGCAATCGCAAGTGTGGCCATGAATACCAGCATCACTGCGAAGACAGTGCCTCGTAATTCAACCGGAACGCCTATTTGATTAGCTCGTAGTGGATCGTCGAGATAGGCGGAAACAGCCCATGGATACAGAAACAGCAGCTCGACGTCGAAGACGAGGAACAGAATCGCGACGAGATAGAATTTGACATCAAACGGCTGGCGGGCATCGCCAACGGGGTCCATCCCCGATTCGTACGGCATTTGTTTCACAGCCGTTTTTTTGCGTGGTCCGACAATATGGATAATGATCAAGTTCGTAATGACGAACCCGATCAGGACCGCAACAAACAACAATATCGGATACGAGCTTTCCATACGTTTCAGCCTCTGACTTTCGCGGATGGACACCCGGCGGAGCGGGGACCAGAACTGCAGATGGTGTTTGAATCGCAAGATTCGAGCCACAACTGCCGTCAGGCTCGGGATTCTAGGAACGGTCCCGGCAAACTGCAACGCAATGAGTCTACCGAAACCGTCATCTCAGCGTTTCGTTGTATCGAACCGGTCGTGAATTCTTAAATGTGCGTAACTATCAGGCATTTGCCTTTTTATGGTTGCAGGTTAGCCGAGTTATCGTTTCCTGCGGTCACTTTCGGTGGGATCGGTTCAAGGAACCAGCTTCCATTACCGGCGAAATCAGCAGTCGTGTCAGGGAATTCTTCTCCAGTCATCTGTGTCAATGCCCACCGCCTCGACAACGAGAATTTGTCACTTGAAGTCGGGTTGACCAGGTCCTTGCGAATGTCGGCTGCGTATTCGACAGCCTTCATTCGACCCAGAGAAATGATGCAAATTCTCTTAAGTGGTAAATTTTCGACGGGTGGCATCGAATTATCGTTCACTCGTTCGATCAGTTGACGAGCAATCGACCGATCGGGATTGCCTGCGTACAACCATCCCAATGCCCAGACGGCAGCGCAACGAGAACGTTCCCCATTCAGCAGGTTTTTGGGAATGTAGACCAGCATTTCAGGTTCTGCTTCTTTCGCCAGCATTCGACCGCATGCTTCGAAAAGATGGCCCACCTGCTGGTCGATCTCTTCGGTCTGATTTGTCTTTCTGATTTCGGTCTGGCGTCGGATTTTGTCAATGATCGCTGGAATCGACTGACGATCCGCAATTTTCCGCAGACTCCACGCCGACCCGATCATCACTTCACGCCGTGTTGATTCCATTAATTCGACCAGCCGTTTCCATGAAGGTTTGTATCCTAATTCGCCCAGCAGTAGCGCCGCCTGTTCCTGACCTCGCCAGCGATCTCGCGACAATATCTGCATCGCCGCAGATTGAATGGCTTCTTCAAATTCTGGCTGCTTTGCAATGCGAGAGAATTCTTCGCAGACCCGTCTTCGCAAAACGGGATGAGGATCGTCGAGTAACTCGGCAAGAGTACGAATTCGTTCCTTCGACGGCAGCTTCAGATACGCGACTGCTGCTTGCGTGCGAACGTTGGCATCGTTGTTTTGAATTGCAAGTTCAACGAATGGTAATACGAGCATCGAATCAATCTGGTTCAGACGCTCAAGCGCAGCAGCGGCAACCGACGGTTCGGGGTCCGTCGCAAGTTGAGCCAGAAGTTTGAGTGATGTTTCGCTTGTATGCCGCGCCAGAAGTCGAAGTGCACAAAGGCGATTGATCGTGGACGATGTTCGTGTTTCGCGGATTAACCGATCGGCGTCGGCTTCAAGCCCTGTTTCGGCCAGTTCGCCAGCGGCGGATGCCGCCTCCAGACGAATTTCCACGGGGTAGTTCACGTCAAGCGTCATCTGTTCCAACGTCGACAAAGCCGAAGTTTCACGGATGCGTTGAATTCCGCGTGTCGCCAGGACCAATTCTCGTGGTCGGGTTTCTCTGGTCTCCAGACGCTTCATCCAGACTGACCGAATCGGACGATAGTCCCATCCAGCTAAAGCAGGTTCAATCAATTGCCTGAGTTCCGAACCATATTTCTGTGAGACTTCGAACAGTTTTTCAGAGGAACTGCGAGAATCGAGTACGACCAGTGCCCGCGCTGCGGCAAATCGAGCGGAAGGATGGGATGACGGAGCTGTCAGAACGGTTTCGAGAGCAGGAATTGTCTCGGTCAGACCCGGGATTCCTTTCTGGTGTGCCACAGCAATGGATTCCGCCGCCATCCGCTGATAATCGATCTCGGGACGCCCCAGAACTTCGATCCAGAGTCGGATGTGGTCGGGCATGGGGACCTTGATCGGTGGCAAGCGATGAAACTCGGGGTCAGAGTCCATTAGGAAATCGGGCTTAATTTCCGCTCGACCGATTCCACACAAGCAGATGACGGCAACGACTAGATGAACAAAGGATTGTTGCGACATGGCTGATCATCTCGGGACAAAAAATATTGTGGTCGTTGACAACGTCAGCACGCTCAGAAAACAGGGCAATTCGGCGCTCATTGTGGACGGGAAATACGGTAAGTCTGAGCTAGAAGGATCATTAAAGAAGCGATCGATCCAATTCCAAGGAACCACCAGTTTGCAGGGATCAGCGAGTAATCCTGAAAACCCGGCATCCGAATCACGGATAATGCAGCTGCGATGGGATTGACCGACAGTGCTGCTTCGACAGTCTTGTGTCCGAATGGAGCGTCTCGTCCCAGCCAGATCAATAAAGGCAAAGCGCAAATCGACAGCAGGGCACCGTAAGCGGCAGCTGTGGCGGCGGCAGTCCGCTTAAACAGGCTTCCCACTGCAGCGCTGAGCAGCATAGCGAAGATCGCCATCGCAGCCAGGCAGACAATCACTCGTTCGACCTGCAACTTCATGCCCGGTTCGATATAGACCATCACCACGTAACCAGGGAGTGTGGCACACAGAATCAGCATCAATGGCAGAATGACGCTCAACAATTTGCCCCAGACAATACGTGTGATCGACATCGGAGTCGTTTGAAGCAGTTGCCAGCCACGGCTTTCTCGTTCGCTGCTCATCAGTCCTGCTGCAAGGCTGGGGGTGATCAGCACCAGCAGCGCGACCTGCATCACGACCATGATTCCGCCGATCGTTTCGACACCCCAGTCGAACGTACCCGCCGTTGTCGCATACGTGAGACCGAGTGACAGAACAGCGCAAATGGCAACCAGCCTCAAAAGCCAATGCAGCCGTCCGAATCGTCGACAGCGGAACTCCTTCACCGTGATCGGATTGGCGAAGGAAGAAATGTTGCTTGACCGTCGTTGGGGATCGACCAGAAAGAAAAGCCGACGAAAAAATCGCACCGACGAAGTTTGATCATCACTAATGGTCCCCTGGGACCGGGCCTGATCGAAAATCGTGTGATTTAAACGCGAGATTGCCCAGAGACTGGCGATCGCCGACACAATCAGCGACGTCACAGTAAATTGACCAAGGATTTCGGCTTTTTTGATTAACCCTTTGCTTCCGGCATCAGCGACACCGGTTAACGACATCATGGCTCCGAAGGGTGAAAGTGCATACAGCGTGTTTCCAAGATCCGCCAGATATCCTTTCGTCCCCTGAAAGAAATAGTGTGGACCAAGAGTCATGACGCTGAGGCCCAGCACAAGGCCATAGGTCAATCGTACGGCTGAATCGATTGAATTCGAGAAAGTACTCACCAGCAGTCCCAGGACCGCGTACTGCAGGGCCGCGATGAACAGGATTTGATAAACCTTCGCTAAATCGCCGTAAAGCGACAGCCCACCCATGGCATAACAGGCGCTGGCTGCAGGAAGGCTCATTGCGAGAATGACCCCCGAAAGTGCCAGGACAGCAGTTAGCTTGCCGAAAAAGATCCGCCACGGACCAAGCGGCGTGTTCAACAGTAATGCCAAAGTTCCCTGTTTCTTTTCGCGGACGATACTGGTCGCGGGAAACACAGGTAAAATGAGCAGTAGTGTCGCCAGCAATCCGTATCCAAAAAGTTGGAAGACCTGCTGGGAACGACTTCCTGTGAGCGCCATCCGGGCATCGGTCGGCCATCGAATCGCGATCAAAACTGCGAAGATCGCAACCAGTCCGCATTGCAGTGCCATCATTCTTTTTCGCCGCATCAGCGACGTCAGTTCGCGCTTCACCATCGCCTTAAGCATGTATTGGACCTCCGACTGAGGCGGGTGTGGCGACAGTTGCTTGCGGTGGTCTTGTGAACGACATGAATGCTTCTTCGAGGTCGGTCTGGACCTCGCGGAACTGGGTGACCCGGATTCCTCCCTGAATCAATTGAGCGAGGACCTCTCCGAGTTCTGATTCGGGTCGAGCGGTGCGGAAGCGGACGATTGCTTCCGCCGGGGCTTCAACCACATCGGCTCCGGGTTCGATGGCCTGGCGGATAATATTTGCGGCGATTGAGACCTGATCGGCGGAAACAAGATGTGATTCGATTGTCCGCTGCTGGCTGACCTGGCGTCCGATTTCTTCGACGGTCCCGAAGGCTCGCAGCTTGCCGTGAGTCATGATGGCCACACGATCACAAATTCGCGTCAATTCTGGCAGGATGTGGCTCGTCACAAGCAGCGTCTTTCCTCGTTTTGCGAGTTGGATCAGAAGATCCCGCATTTCGATTCGAGCCTGTGGATCAAGTCCGTTGACCGGTTCATCAAGGATCAGCACCTTGGGATCGTGTAATAACGTTCGCGCCAGTCCAACTCGCTGCTGCATCCCGTGGCTCAGGCTTTCCACGAAACGATCTTTCATGTATGCCGTACCGGTCGTCTCCATGACTTCTTCGATTCGTTTGGCCCGGGCGCGAGGTGCGATCCCGAATGTCGCTCCGAAAAAGTCCAGATATTCACGAACCCGCATGTTGTCGTAAGAACCAAAAGTGTCGGGCATGTATCCGACCAGACGTTTGATCCTGGCCGAGTCGCTCACGCAATCGACTCCATCGATTTTTGCCGTCCCTGAAGTGGGGCGGATCAAGCCAACGAGGATTTTAATGGCGGTTGTTTTTCCGGCACCGTTCGGTCCGATCAGACCCAGAATCTGACCCGCGTTTAACGTCAGAGTCAAATCGTTGAGTGCTGTGAAAGAACCATACTGTTTCGTCAGATGCTCCATCACCACGACCGGAATATCTGTCACCGTCGTACGCGGTTGGTCAGTTGTCATTTTTCAGCTCTCGCGGTCGGTTCAGTTGCTGTCACCCAAAGTTGCATTGTCAGCGACTCGATTCGCCAGTAATTGACTTTCGTATTTCGACTAGAGTTGTTCGCGGTTTGGCCGCTCGCGTTGCCTGAGGGGTTTCCCGAGGAATGCGTCAACTCGGGACGCGAAGGATCTCCTGCGTAGATCCCCAGCGATAACCCTCCGTCCTCGTCGATCGAAAGTGCTTCGGGATCGTTGATGTCGATCGACAAGGCCCCGACGGGATCAATTATCGTTTTCAGACTGGTCGTTTTGCCGTTTTTGAGTCCCATGAATTCGACGCGACCGATTGGCCCGGTCACCTTAAGATCGATCCGTGCCTGATTCGACGTCAGAGGTAAAAGCTCCCTGGGAACTTGAAATCTCAACCAGGCAACACCTGGTGCGGAACGTTCCTGCCATTCCTTCCGTCCATAGTTCCATAACGTCGAACTGGGTTGTCCATCAGGTTGAGTCCGATTTCGGTAGGTGAGTAACGGCGAAGGAATCAGAAATTTAGTCCCATTCGCCGGTCGGTCGATGTTCAGGGGAACTGCTACAAGCGTTGATCCTTGTCTCTTCAGGCCGTCCCCAAAATCAAAGCCATGCTCCCACTGATCAGTCCAGAACATCAATTGTGGTTTGACGGGATAGTCTGTCCGTTTTGGATTCGCCAGAAGCTTTTCGAAGGTCCGTCTTCTCCGGTCCTGTTCATCACTGACCAGATCGGCACCGAGATACTGATCCCTCTCGAACACTTCACTGGCTTTGGCGACGAATTTTCGGGGACCGTCAAACGTCACGGCGAGTCGACCGCTGCGCGTTGCGATTAGAGCGTCGGTTCCCGCCGGAAGACGCCCCGCATACGTCCCGACCAGGCCGTTTGCATCGAACGTTGCATGGGCTTCGATCCGGTCAGCGACGGTTTCGGCTCGGGCAAATTCTGTGGCTCTCAGTCCGGCAGGCTGAGCCAGGTTTTCCCAATACCATGCCCCAAGATCGGTCGAAACCATTCGCCGCGTGGCGTTTTCAAGACCGGTCATATCGGGCATCATCCGGCCTCCACCGTTGACGGAGATTCTCGACCGCGTCCCTTCTGGTTGGTAGGTGGCGACCAGGCCTTGAATGCGCGTCTCGTCCGTCCCTTTGATGGCCTGAACCAATTGGACGCTGGCGACGGTACCCGGGATACCATGTCGATAAGATCGACCGATCGAGAGCAAGAGAACGCTGACCCCGATGGCCATCAACGATCCAATCCAGCCAAGATGCTCAAGTCGGCCAGCGCGTAGCAAGAGCGTTCCGATGGCGAAGAGTAACGTTGCGAAACAAAAAAGAGTTCCGACGATCATGTTCCACGAGGGAATCGAATAGCCCACGTATTCCCGAACCTGAGGTTCGAGAGCGGTGATTGGCAGCAATTCGGGCTCTCGAATACTGAAGAATTCCGTGGCAAAATCGTTCATTGGTCCGGTGACGCTGTAATGAGATGTCTTCGATGGATCAGTTGATTCTTTCGCGTTGTTCGGGGTTGGCTTCATCCACCCATGAGGACCCAGGGTTGTGATAAAAACCTTGCCTTCTCCAACCGTCATTGTCATCAGGGCCGGCCAGCCGTTGACCCGATTCACCACGTCCATGTTTGAAGAAACCACTCGTACGAAATCGACCGGTTCTTCGTACTCGACAATTTCTCCGGTGGCTCCTTCAACATCAGCCAGCGTTGGAACTTTGTCCACTCGCACTGATGTGAGCCCGACACGATCGACGACCTGTCCGGTAAATTCGTCACCCAGCAGTCGCTCAATCACGATGGGATCGGCCCGGTCGAGCATCACCCAAAGATGTCCACCGGCATGCAACCAGATACGCAACGCCGCCAGCGCGGCAAAGTCGTCTGTGATCCGATTGTCTGCGATCACGATCTGGTCGAACGAATGCAGGCCACTTGCATCGGCTGGAAGAAACTGGTCGTAAAGCGACACAACTTGATTGGTCAATCGTTGACTGACCCTGCCAGCCTGGATCAATTCAGAAACGGCGTCCGGCAGTTGACCATCCCCTTCCCCGAGCGAGCTGATGAGCCCTGTAATCTGGTTGGAACGACTGATCACCAAAGCCCCGTCGTGAAGATTCTGTCCAGACTCCGTCTTCAAAAAAACTTCGTCTTTCTCAGAAGCATCGAGTACGACCGTATGCAGGTTCAATACGCGTCCTCGGCTGACGTCGAATTTGGGTATGACAACCGGATGCGAAATTCGCAAAATGGATTTCGCAGGAACCCAGACGCGACGACCGAACTGTAACTGGGGTTGTTCGTCGAAAGACGTTGCACAAATCATCTCGCGAGGTTCTTCGCGGGCATTCACAACGCTGAAGTGAAGTTCGCCCCATTTCTCGGGGACATAGACATAGCTTCCACCCGTTGAAAGCCGCACGACAGAGAATCGAAAATCGTTCGATGGAGGCGATTCGGCGGTTGGAGATTGATTAACCGTAGTCTCAGGTTTTTCGGTTTGTCCCAACGAGAACGATGTCATCCCAAACATTGCAATCCCGAATGCAACGGTGAAATGAAAACAGAATGTTACCCGGAATGAATCGAGACCCATGGCGTGTGTCTTACAGGGTTTGGTCAAAAGACCAATTTGAGAGATGGCTAACGTGACTGACTGTCAAAGCCTCTCAGCGTACAGTCTTGCGAGAAGATCTGCCATGCGGGCGACGTGTTGCCCCGGTTTCGTCGCTCGGCATGGCAGTTTAGCCTCGTCGTTTTGGGAACAATCCGTATAGGTAAAACAAACTCACATAATTTACCAAACCAATCTCATTTTACCTATTATGAAGATTGTTTTGCAAAAGTGGCAGCTTTCGCGGCGTTAAAGTCGCGTGCATTTTGACTGACCGCTACAGGCCCTATAACCGCGATCAAAAATGACGCCAACTCCTTGAAAAATAACAGCTTGTGATATTCAAGAGCTAATGGTTACACCGCCGATCCAATGTCCAGACCCGCATGCAGCGAAGTTCATTGCGATGAAATGAAACGAACAAAAAGTGGGCTATGAGGGGGGCGGCAGTCGTTTTCGGCTGTTGCATAGATTTCGAATGGAGAGTGCGTTTGTCGGCGATTAGATCGACCGGGAATTGGATTTCGACATAGTCGAAAGAACTGCGACGCGCGTCGCGGGTGGTTTGCATCCTCCAAGGAATCAGGAGTGCGCCACCTGGGGTTCCTAGGCTCACAATCCCGGTCGGAAATGGGTCAGCGAAGACTCATTTGTTTTGAGAATCCCAAGGGAAGGAGACGTTGTTCTATGCGATGGATCAAGTTCTGTGGTGCTGTGCTCGCCGCCATGAGCATGGCTAATCTGGCCGACGCTGGTTTCTGTGGTCTTACCGGAGCCTGCGGTGCTGCCAAGAGTTGTGGATGTGCTGCGACGACGCAGCCAGCCTGTTGTAAACCCGTAATCGTTCGACCATGCGGTCCTACGGTTCACACGTATCAACGAAAGTGTTCGGATATCAAGCCACCATGCTGTGACTCATGTGGTCCCGGCGCTTGTGGTCACACGGGCAGTGCTTGCGGGAACAGTGGTCCTGCTTGTGCCGCTCCTGCTTCAGCTTGTGGTTCAGGAAACGGTTGTGCTCCTGCTTGTGCCGCTCCTGCGTCACTCTGCGGTAACGGTGGTGGTGTTGCTCCTGGATGTGCTGCTCCTGCTGCCAACTGCGTTGGTGCTGGTGCTGGCACCTGTGCTCCAGCCTGTGCAGCTCCTGCTGCTGCTTGTGCTCCAGCTTGTGCCGCTCCTGCTGCCGCTTGCGGTAACGGTGGCGGAAACGGCTGTGCACCAGCTTGTGCTGCTCCTGCAGCTGCTTGTGCACCAGCTTGTGCTGCTCCTGCAGCCGCTTGTGCTCCAGCCTGTGCTGCTCCTGCTTGTGCTCCAGCCTGTGCTGCACCAGCAACAAGCTGCACTCCCGCTTCGACCTGTGGTACGAAATCACACGGCAGCATGTTGGGCTGTGGATTTCTGAAGGGTCTGTTCGCTAAGCACAACTGTGCTTCAGCTTGTGCTCCAACTTGCGGTGCTCCAAGTGATCCAAGCTGCGGTGCTCCCGCTGCGACTTGCGTGCCTCCAGTTGAAACACGATGCTGCAATGCAAACGCTTGCGATATCGCGAAGTTGATCTACACCTCGCAAACCGCTTGCTATGCTCGTCAACGAGCTGCTGCTCTTCGCAAACTCGGTAACCGATATGACTGCATCTGCAACCCAGAAATCATGTCAGCGTTCATCTACGGATTGAACGATGCTGATGAACGAGTTCGCAGCACCGCTGCTGATAAAATCGGTGATCAGATTCGTGCGAACTGCTGCTGCTGCCCAGAAGTCGTAGCTGCCTTGACCTGTGCTCTTGGTGACTGCGATCGTGGCGTCCGACGCCAAGCCGAACAAGCTCTTCGCTTGTGCGGATACGATATCGTCGACGGTAACTGCGACAGCTGCTGCTCAACCGGCTGCAGCTCAAGCGGATGCAACAGCTCTGGCTGTGCTCCTTCGGTTGCTCCAGTCGCTGAACCAGCTTCGCCAGCTCCAGTTCCTCCAATGGAAAAGACCGGATCGACCCGCAAGGGCCACCTGTCGACGCTCCTCGGAATGCGGATCTGATTCGAATGATAGACAAACCATCTCAGACACCCTGAGATGACATACTACAACGAAACGGCGGCCTCCGAATTCTTTCGGAGGCCGTCTTCATTCTTTGACAAATGATCGCATTGACTGGCAACCAGCGGTGACGAATCGTGTTTGCGACCCCATCTATCAGATATGTTCGATCAAACACTTCTTTTCGATCGTGGACGATTCGGATATATCTACAACAACGCGTTTGGATCGCAAAAGAAAAGAACAATCAGCACAGCCGATGGTTAACATCTCTCGACTCGCCCGGTTCAACTTTTCCTTCTGTCCCTTCGGCGCCCGTTGAACAATCAGCAATCGTCCACGGATTGGAATTATGTCGCGTACTCGAGTTGCTCAAATATTAAAAGCCGGTCAGCCAGGAACGACAGTCGATGTGCGCGGCTGGGTCCGCACCAAACGTGAATCAAAACAGGATTTCGCGTTTCTTGAAATCAACGATGGCAGTTGCATGAAGAACGTGCAAATCGTTGTCGATGCGAAGATCCCTGATTATTCGTCACTCATCAAGCAGATTTCGACCGGAGCCAGCGTGGCTGTCGTTGGTGAAATCAAAGAATCGCTCGGTAAAGGCCAGCGCGTTGAAGTTCATGCACAGACGTTAAAAGTTCTCGGTACTGCCGATCCGTTGACATATCCTTTACAGAAAAAAGGGCATAGTTTCGAATTCCTTCGCGAGAAGGCCCATCTCCGGCCACGAACAAATACCTTCGGGGCGATCGCACGCGTCCGAAACGCTCTTTGCGCTTCGATCCACAATTTCTTTCAGGCGCGCGATTTCCTTTATGTCCAAACTCCAATTATCACGACGAGTGACTGTGAGGGGGCAGGGCAGGTGTTTCAGGTCACGACGCTTGACCTTGCGAAACTTCAACAGAGTAAAGGAGCTCTCGATTATGCTCATGACTTTTTCGGAAAAAAGGCGGGACTGACGGTCAGTGGTCAGCTTGAAGGAGAAATCTTCGCGACCGCCGTGGGTGATGTTTATACCTTTGGTCCGACGTTTCGAGCGGAAAATTCGAACACGACCCGACATCTGGCCGAGTTCTGGATGGTTGAACCCGAAATGCCGTTTTATGAACTCGAAGACAATATGGATCTGGCCGAATCGTTCGTGCGAACGATCGTGAAGGATGTTCTGAACCGTTGCACGGAAGATCTCGAATTCTTCAACGAGCGGATCGAGACAACGCTGCTGGCCTCGTTACAAAACATTGTCGAGCACGACTTTGTTCGCCTCAGCTATACAGACGCTGTCAAAATCCTCGAAACATCAGGACATTC
The DNA here is from genome assembly GCA_903899985.1 of uncultured Schlesneria sp. Classification (GTDB taxonomy): domain Bacteria; phylum Planctomycetota; class Planctomycetia; order Planctomycetales; family Planctomycetaceae; genus Schlesneria. The sequence continues at coordinate 1,513 of CAIULL010000161.1, read as the reverse complement.
CTTCGAATACCCGGTCGCCTGGGGCCACGACCTGCAGTCTGAACACGAACGCTATCTGACCGAACAACATTTCAAACAGCCGGTCATACTGACGGACTATCCCCGGGCCATCAAGTCGTTCTACATGCGTTGTAATGAAGACGGCAAAACCGTGCGCGCGATGGATGTTCTGGTCCCACGTATTGGCGAAATCATTGGCGGCAGCCAACGCGAAGAAAGACACGATGTTTTGATCGACCGGATGAAAGAATGCGGTCTTGTTCCCGAAGACTACTGGTGGTACCTCGAACTCCGTCAGTACGGTACCGTTCCGCACAGCGGCTTTGGTCTGGGACTCGAACGAACCGTACAACTTGTCACCGGAATGACGAACATCCGAGATTGCATTCCGTTCCCCCGAACGCCGAAGAGCGCCGAATTTTGATCGAACTCATTTCGAAATGATGCGACTATATTACACCGACGAATTCGTACTTCCCTTGCCGCCGAATCATCGGTTTCCCATGCAGAAATACGCGCTGTTGCGGGAGCGAGTTCAAAACAGTGGTCTTGCCGATCACCACGAACTGCTTCGCCCTCCAGCAGCCACCGACGAACAATTACTGCGCGCTCATTCCGCCGAATACATCGACCGTGTAACGACGGGTCAACTGAATGACATCGAAATCAGGCGGCTCGGCTTTCCCTGGTCGCCACAATTGGTCGAACGCTCCAGAAGATCGTCGGGTGCGACGATCTCGGCCTGTCGTTCTGCTCGTGATGATGGTTGCTCTATCAACATGGCAGGAGGTACGCACCACGCCTATCGTGATCGAGCGGAAGGTTTTTGCCTGTTCAACGACAGCGTTGTCGCCGCACGTGATCTGCAGTCGAATGGATTGGCATCAAACGTTTTGATCATTGATTGTGACGTGCACCAGGGGAACGGAACTGCGTCGATCGTTCGCAATGATCCCTCGATTTATGCCTTTTCCATCCACAGCGAACGAAATTATCCACAGCCCAAAGAAGTCGGCGATCTCGATATCGGTCTACCAGACGGTACAGGCGATGCGGATTATCTTGCCGCACTGAAACACGGATTATCGACGGCGTTTCGCGAGTCGGTTCCCGATCTGGCAATCTTTCTGGCGGGAGCTGACCCCTATCACGGCGATCGCCTGGGTCGGCTGTCGTTGACACTTGAGGGGCTGGCCGACCGAGACCGACTGGTGCTGCAAACCTGCCGCGAAAAGTCTGTTCCCGTAGCGGTGTCGATGGCAGGAGGCTACTGCCCCGACATTCATCAGATTGTCGATTGCCACTTCCAGACCATTGCCATCGCCGCCGAATTATTTGCGTCTTGATTTTCGGTCGTCTGCGACGGGCCGTTTCATCTGTCTGTGGCGGATCAACAGATCTCCAGCAGGAGGTTGTGATCAAACGATCCCGCGGGAAGAGGTTTGAAGTTCGATATTGAACGGGTCTAATGATACGGTGATCGCCCAAAATCTCTCTGGAAAAAAAAGCCGCC
>CAIULL010000160.1 GCA_903899985.1 uncultured Schlesneria sp. | reverse complement strand
CGCGGTTAAACGATTGAGTCGAAGTTGTTTAACCCGCAGCCAGCGGCGCAGGCGGATCGGCGTTCAGCCGATCTCTTTGAGCGTTGCTGCCGTCCTTTTTTGCAATGCGCCAGAGAGAAATGACGCCTCTGTTGACTTCAATACCGCCGCTTAGTGCCCGCTTCTCTGCGAGGCGCGGTTAAACGATGAAATGCCAGGGGATCGGCGTTCAGCCGATCTCTTTGAGCGGTGCTGCAGCCCGGCTTTTGCAATAGCCCAGTCAGAGATGACGCCTTTGTTGACTTCAATTCCGCTGCACAGGTTCCGCTTCTCTTCGAGACGCGGTTCGCTGGGGCGCACGGGCTGAGGCCCATACTACGGGTTGTGGCTCGCCATTCTCTACTCACAAAAACTAACAGACTTGGAGCGAGAAGGCGACATTTGCAGAAATCCTGAAGCTTGACTCATTGAGTCAAGCTTCAGGACTGCAGAAGTCAGATGCCGTGGCACGCAACCGGAACATGAAGTCTCGACGACTTCATGACAACCCATATCGTTTCAGGTCGCTAAACTTCACGGAGCTGTCGCTGCGGCACCGGCTGGCGAAGGAAGGTGTTCCAGGACGCTGTCGATCAAGCCATAGGATTTGGCTTCTTCGGCAGACATGAAGTTATCCCGGTCGGTGTCCTGCTCGATTTTATCCAGCGTCTGGCCGGTGTGTTTGAGCATCAATTCGTTCATCCGCCGTTTGGTGCGGAGAACTTCCTTGGCGTGGATTTCCAGTTCCGTGGCTGTTCCCTGCATCCCTGCCAGTGGCTGATGGATCATGATCCGGCTGTTGGGCAGCGCGAACCGCTTTCCTTTTGTCCCGGCTGTCAGAAGCATGGCCCCCATGCTGGCACATTGACCGAGGCAGTACGTCGCCACGTCGCAGCTGATAAACTGCATCGTGTCGTAGATCGCCATCCCGGCGGTAATCGATCCACCGGGGCTGTTAATGTACATGTGGATGTCGGCTTTGCTGTCTTCAAATTGAAGGTACAGCAGTTGAGCCACAATGCTGTTGGAAACATCATCATTGATGGCGCTTCCCAACAGGATGATTCGGTCGCGCAGGAGACGACTGTAAATGTCCATCGCCCGCTCTTCGCGGCCATTTTTTTCGATGACGTAAGGAACCAGTGAAGTCATATCAGTGAACTCGCAGTCCGAAGGAAACTATTGGAAACGGGAATCGCAAAAGTGAGTCGAGAGCCGCTGCAAGCGGTTCGCCAGGAGCTACCGCTCCATGAACCCGAGGAACGTTGGCAACGTTTCCGACGTCAAGTTCCTCAAGTGAGTGGAAGCCGTAACGGGCTCACGTCGTCGCGGCAGTCTTCAATTTGGGATTCACGAGAATCTCGTCGACAAGACCGTACTCTTTTGCCTGCCCGGCATTCAAATACCGATCTCGACCTGTATCCTTGGCAATTACGTCAACCGGCTGGCCGGTGTGTTGGGACAAAATCCCATTCAAGACTTCTCGTGTTTCCAGGATTTCTTTCGCCTGGATTTCGATGTCTGACACCTGACCACCCACTTCACCGTACGGCTGATGGATCATCATTTTGGCGTGGGGAAGGATAAATCGCTTTCCTTTTGTGCCACCGGCGACCAGGATGGCTCCTCCGCTTGCCGCCAGACCGACGCAATACGTGGCCACGCTGCACTGCAGGAACTGCATCGTGTCGTAGATCGCCATCGTGGCCGAAACGGAACCACCCGGCGAATTGATATAAAAGTGAACATCCTGGTGCTTGTTCTCTGATTGCAGGAACAGCAACTTCATGACGATCAGGTTTGCGCTGGCGTCATGGATGGGACCGTCAAGAAAGACGATCCGATTTTCGAGCAACAGATCACCAATCCCCATTTGACGCTGACGCGCGTAGTCGCGAGAAGCATTCAATTGCGGAGACACGGAACCACGGAACGAGTCGAGCATGCATCATCCTTCGTCATTTTCGACGGAAAAAGGGAAAAAAGTCCAAGAGTTTCCCGTCACGTTGCACTCTTCGATGTGAAGAGTAGGCACATGCCCTGTCTCAGGCAAGCCTTAGGACTGCGAATTTCGTCGCGTCCGCGTGATGTTCTGTACAACCACGTCACTGTTCACCCAGGAACTTGCTGATCACTTCCGCTCGATCGTTGAAATCAGTCAAGAATCTGCAGTCCACTCACAATTGGACTTACCAGTGTGTTGCCCGATATACTTGGGAGTCTGCGCAACAGGATCAGCGCAGTTAATTGACCCTTTGAAATCGCGACTGTCCGCGATTTTGTTCGTCCCACCGCTGAAACCATGAGTCCCGGATATGAAGGTCCCCGTCACTTGTTCTGCCTGTGGCCTGGCCTTCAAGGTCGATGGACAGTACATCGGCAAACGGGGAAAGTGCCCGAATCCCGACTGTCGCCAAAGTTACATTGTCCCGGACCCCGAATTGGACTTACCCGAGCCGCCAGCAACCTCTCGAAAAGCAGGCAAAGGGACGTCAAAAAGCCTCGGATGGGGCGAATCGCTCGTTCAAAAGAAATCCCGCTCGACGAAAGCCAAAGTGTCGTGGTTGTCTCGAGTTGACCGGCCGTCATTCCTGATGGGCCTCGGCGTCTCGGCACTTCTCGCACTGATGGCTGCCATGCTGTGGCCTTTGATGGGTGCGAAAAATTCCAGCGTTGCCGCTCAAAACCCTGGTGCTGCTCAAAATCCTGGCGCAGTCGATCAATCGGCCGCAACAGGCTTTTCGTCGAATGTCACTCCGCTCACCACAAAATATTGCATCAGTTGTCATGGGGCCGACAAGCCGGAAGCGGGTTTGTCGTTGACGAAGTACGTCGATGAAAAAGCGATGTTGAAAGATCGGCGGATTTGGGAGCGAGCCTTCGAGATGATCAAGGCTGGTGAAATGCCGCCGCACGACAACCCGCAGCCGACCGCCGAAGAGAAATCACGAATCCTCGACTATTTGCATGATAAGCTGCACAAGATTGATTGTTCCAAAATCTCTGATCCTGGCCGGGTGACCATCCGTCGTTTAAATCGAGCCGAGTACAACAACACGATTCGTGATTTGATGCAGGTCACGTTCCGCCCTGCTGACGATTTTCCGTCGGACGACGTCGGATATGGATTTGATAACATTGGCGACGTTCTTTCGCTGCCGCCGCTGCTGATGGAAAAGTATCTCAACGCAGCGGAAAAGATTGCCAGCGACGCGATTTTATCGGTGGATGTCGAGAATCCGCCAACTCGGGAATTTGATCGCGACAGTGTGCATCGCAGTTCGGTCGCTCATTCCCACGGCGAGGATGCAACGATTCTCGTTTCAAACGGCGATCTTTATGTGGAACATCAATTTCCGCACACGGGAGACTACGTCCTGCGGGTCACAGCCGCGGAAACGCCTGCGGGAAACGAATCGTCACAAATGGAATTTCGGCTCGATGGCAAACCGATCGCGAAGTATCAGGTCAATCAGACCGAGTCGTCGTACGGAAAATTTGAAATCCCGATTCATCTCGACCGCGGCCTGCATAAGTTCGCGGTCGCATTTTTGAATGACTTTTATGATCCGAAGGCGAAAGACAAGGATCGTCGCGATCGCAACCTGATCGTACGTGATGTCCAAATTGTCGGGCCAACATCAGTCGATCACGCGGAATATCCTCCATTCCATCGTTCGTTCCTGAAGGCTAGTCCTGGCGACGGGAAATCATTTACTGATGCGGCAGTGGAAAACCTCCGCCCGTTCATCCGGCGAGCGTTTCGCCGGCCGGTCTCCAACAGCGAACTGGCAAAGTTCGTCGCGTTAGCGGAACGGATCGCCTCGGAAGGGGAATCTTTCACCACCGCCATGCAAGTTGCTGTCACAGGAGTGCTCGTCTCGCCTCATTTCCTGTTTCGCATCGAAGCTGACAGGAATCCGAACGATCCCAACGACAAACATCCGCTGAACGACTACGAATTAGCGACCAGATTGTCTTACTTTCTATGGAGCAGCCTTCCCGATGACGAATTGATGTCACATGCCGAGAAAAATGACCTGCACACCGACACGGTCATTGATTCACAGGTCCGCCGCATGCTGGCTGATCCGAAATCGCGTGCTCTGGTGGAAAACTTTGCGGAACAATGGCTTCAATTACGAATTTTGAACGAGATCACACCTGACCCGAAGCGATTTCCCGAATTTAACGCGGAATTGCGCGAGGACATGAAGCGCGAAACGATCCGATTTTTTGAACATGTGATGCGCGAGGATCGGTCGATTCTGGAATTTCTTGACGGGGCGTACACATTCGTAAACGAGCGTCTGGCAAAGCATTACGGTTTTGAGGGAATTAACGGAACGGAATTCCAGCAGGTGAGTCTGGCGGGAAAAAACCGTGCCGGACTGCTGACGCAAGGGAGCGTTTTGACGTTAACCTCGAATCCAGACCGGACTTCCCCTGTGAAACGAGGCAAATGGGTGATGGAGGTGCTGCTGAATCAGCCTCCACCGGCACCTCCGCCAAATGTTCCAGAATTGGCAGAAACGGCAAAAGCCCAGCCAGAGATGACGCTCAGGCAGCAAATGGAGTTGCATCGGGAGAACCCTTCGTGTGCTTCCTGCCATCGAACGATGGACCAGTTGGGGTTTGGTATCGAGAATTTCGATGCGATCGGTCGCTGGCGAGATCGGGATGGAAACCATGAACTGGACACTCGGGGAGAATTGCCGGGCGGGAAATCATTTCGAGGGCCTGTCGAACTGGCGACGGTGTTACGAAGCAAACAATGCGAATTTGGGGAATGTCTGTCGGAAAAAATGCTGACTTATGCATTAGGTCGTGGTCTGGAGTTTTATGATCGGTGTGCGACCGCTAAGATATTGGTATCTCTCAAGGATCACGATTTCAAATTTTCAGTGCTGATTACCGAAATCATCAAAAGTGAACCGTTTCGAATGCGACGCGGAGAACCGAGCCCTTCGGGCTAGAGAGTAGAATTGAGAAAACAGAAAGTAGACGGAATGAACGGATGTTGTATGGGGTTTGTGTGACCTTGTGCTCCCGTCTAATGAGGTCCATTGAGTTTTTGGGCAGACTCATCGTTTTGATGTGATGATTCAAACGAGAGCGACAGAAGCCTGAATTCAAGTGAAGTTTGATTTTTTCGAAGAGAGTCGGCTCACCCGACGTGATTGAGACGCAGACGCGACTTTGTTCCAGGTCCGACTGCAACGGGTTCGAGTGACAAAATTGCGGTTCCGAGGGGACCGCGCCAACGAGCAGCGATTTGGCTGCCTAGACGAAGGATTTGAAGTGACAGATATCAGCGACGATCTGAAAGATGATCAACACACTCACGAAGAAGCTCATCAGCATCATGCTTCCGCACACGATGACATTGACAACATCGAGGATGAGGATGGTGAAGGCGCCATCAGTGGCGATTTGACTCCGAACGATATTTTCGGACTTGATCCCCTGGACGTTCTGACGCTGGAAGAATTGGCCGAGTATTTGAAAGTCTCGCCAGCCGCCGCTCACCGCGTCATCAAAGAACTGAAGCTCCCCGGCCGAAATATCGGTGGCGAATGGAGATTTCTCCGAGATGCCGTTGCCAACTGGTTGCGCGGTCAGGAAGCACCTGCTCAGCAACAGCAAAAAGCACGAGAGGATTATTCCAAGGCGAAACCACCAGCCCCACCAGCCCCGCCGGCAGAACCCGCAGAACGATTTGCTCGCCCTCCACAGCGACCACCTTATCAAGCCGATCAAGGGGGTGGTGGTGGCGAATACCGACCTCGCCAGCGATTTCCTGAAGGGGGTCAGCAGTACGGTAATCAGGGCGGCGGCCAGTACGGCAATCGGGGCGGACAATACGGTGGCGGCCAGTATGGCGCCGGACAGTACGGCGGTGGCGAGCAAGGTGGCGGAAACTACGGCGGGTCAGCCGGCGGCTACAGTCCTCCCCCACGACGCCCGTTCCGCGCGGCTGAAGGTGGTGGACAGGGCCAGTTTGGTGGAGGAGCCGAAGGGGGCGGCTACCGTGGTGGAAACGCTGGGGGTGCTCGTTTCGGCGGGGGTGGATATTCAGCAGGGGGTGGTGGATACGGCGGCGGACAACGTTTCGGAGACGGATCGAAACGGAAGAACAAACGCCAGGTATTCGACAACGAACGGGGAAAACGACTGGACCGACGTCGTGAAGGCGAAGGCGTCGAAGGTGATGTTGACGAATGATTCGTGGAAAACCACGAGTCGATATCGCGAGACAGACGTTTTCAGCAAGTCTGGAAACGTCTGTTGTCGCAGGCTTGGCAGCTGATAGACTGATCCTGTAACAGCGATAAATCCCGTGGTCTTTTTCCAACCGGTTCGCAGTAGGGATGCTCATGACACGCAATCAACCAAAACTTCCGCGACGGACTTTTCTCAAAGGTGTCGGTGCGACGCTCGGGTTGCCCGTCTTGAACGCGATGCTTCCGTCCAATGGATGGGCGGCGGGTGCCACAGGTGCACCGAACCGGATGGCGTTTGTGTTTGTACCGAACGGAGTTATTGTCCCTGACTGGACGCCAAAAGGGGAAGGTGCTGATTGGCAGCTCTCTCCGACATTGGAACCACTTGCCAGTGTGAAAGACCACTTGTGCGTGATGACCGGTCTGGCACAAGATAACGCAGAAGCCAAAGGGGACGGACCCGGCGATCATGCACGATCAGCGGCAGCGTTTCTGACCGGTGCACATCCCGTCAAAACCGACGGGGTCGACATCAAGGCGGGGATCTCGGTTGATCAGGTCGCCGCCGAGAAGATCGGTTCACTGACCAGGCTTCCTTCGCTGGAAATCGGAACCGAGGGTGGTCGTAACGCGGGTCAATGCGATTCGGGCTACAGTTGTGCGTACTCGAACAACATTTCCTGGAAAACTCCTTCGACACCGATGTCAAAAGAGATTAACCCGAAACTCGTGTTCGAACGGTTGTTTGGTTCGTCGGGAGATCAGGAATCGGCCAAGGCCCGTGCACGGCGCGACTTTTTCCGGACCAGCATTCTCGATTCCGTCAGCGACGATGCCTCCAAACTTTCCAAAACACTTGGAATCACCGACCGTCGAAAGCTCGACGAATATTTTTCCAGCGTTCGTGAAATTGAACAACGAATCGCTCGTTCACAAGCGGATAAGACCAGTCAAAAAGTTCCTCAAATTGAGATGCCGCAACGAATTCCTCGTGAGCTTGATGATCATATCCGTCTGATGTTTGATCTTCTGGCGATCGCATTCGAAACCGACACGACGCGGGTTGCCACATTCATGCTGGCGAATGAAGGGAGCAATCGCAGCTACCCGATGGTCGGTGTCAACGATGGTCACCATCACTTGTCACATCATCAGAACAAAGAAGATTTTATCGCTCCATTGAAGAAGATCGATAAATACCTGATCACCCATTTCGCTAATTTCCTCGAGCGACTCAAGGGGACAAAGGAAGGTGACGGTAACCTGCTGGATCACTCGATGATCGTTTATGGTTCGGCGATTTCCGATGGGAATCACCATAATCACAACGATCTGCCGATCCTGCTCGCGGGTGGTGGATCAGGGACGATCACGACGAACCGGCATGTTGTTTATCCCAAGAATACCCCTTTGAATAACCTGTTTCTTTCGATGCTTGATCGGATGGATGTCCGTATCGATCAACTCGGTGACAGCACCGGACGGCTGGACCGCGTCAGCGTCTGATGTTCCAGGCCGTATAGCCAGGGCTTCCTGCACTGAAAGAAATGATTCGCGGAGGCTTGAAGCCCCTATTATCGGAAATTCGTCGTCCTTGGTGGTAACCGCCTGATGCATCATCAATTCGTTCCCACGACTTATCATCGCAACCTTGGTCCGTATGAACCGGTCTTGCGAATTCGAAGCGGCGATTCGATTTCGACAACGACCGTTGATGCTGCCGGTTGTGATCAGACCGGCGCGATAGTCACACCGCGAGGGAATCCCCAGACGGGACCATTCTTCGTCGAAGGGGCCGAACCAGGGGACACGCTGGTCGTCAAGATCGATCAAATTCGTCCCAATCGGCCGACCGGCTGGGCGCGATCGGTCGTCGCCCCCAACGTTGTCGACCCTTCTTTTGTCAAACAGTTGCCTGACCCTCCGCTGGCGGAATGGGCGATTAACGCTAATGAGGGGACGGCGACACTGATCGCTCCCTCTTCTCAATTAGGAAAGCTGACGATTCCCATCGAGCCCATGCTTGGATGCTTTGGAGTTGCCCCATTTCGCCAGCAGGCGATTTCGACCGCAACATCGGGCGAGTATGGCGGCAACATGGATTATCGCGGGTTTGTCGCCGGAGCAACCGTTTACTTTCCTGTCTTCGAACCGGGGGCGCTGTTCTTTCTTGGGGATGGTCATGCCGCTCAGGGAGACGGCGAAATCGCGGGGACCGGCATCGAAATCTCGATGGAT
>CAIULL010000159.1 GCA_903899985.1 uncultured Schlesneria sp. | reverse complement strand
CGGATCGCTCATGGCGAGGATCGTTTTCGCACGATTGTCCGCACTGACGCCGCTCCCCGCATCACGATGATCAACGGGTGTCATAAACAATGTCTGGTTCGGAGCCGTATTCCGCTGAGTGTCGACGATGGGAGTCAATCCAAGCCGATCTGCCGTTTCCTGTAACAACGGGACGCACAGAACACCGGCACCGTATCTCAGCATAAAACTGATCATTTCGGGTGTCACTGATTCGGCAGCGCAAACGAAGTCCCCTTCGTTTTCTCGCTCTTTCGCGTCAATAACGATCACCATCCGCCCGGCCTTCAGCGCATCCAGCGCTTCATCCATGGTCGACAGAGGGTCAGAAGTTGTCGGGGGTTCAATCATAGTTGACATTCGCCATTAAAAATCGAGACGCAAATCCTCACAATCAAGGGATTGTAGGGACTTGCGTCAACGATGCGCAGCAATTATCGAAAATCCTGATCCAGGCGTTACTTCGCGAGATCGACGCAGATCAGTTCTTTATCGTTGCGAACGTACATTCGCTTGTTGGCAAATGCTGGAGCACACCAGACCACGTCGACGCCGAATGCGTTATTCGTTGGGTCAATCACGTGGGCGCGAGACAGTTCGGTAAAGCCCTTTGGTGTCAACTGGCCGATGATCAAATCACCAGTTTGGGCGAACATCCAGAACTTGTCGGTTGATCCCGACCGAGTCAAAAATACCGTGCCGCTGTTGATCTTTCGTTCGCTGAGCGGTTTAGGTGTCGACCATACGATTTCTCCGCTGGGGATATCGATGCACCGCAGTTCACCCCCCTGATCATATCCGTAGACTTTGCCATCCATCAGGAACGGCTGGACATTGATCGACGAAATTCCCTTCTTGGCCTGATCGCGCCAGAGCGTTTTTGCTGCCGGCTTATCCGATGCAAGTTCAATCATGATGTTCTTGTTGTTATAGCCGCCGACAAACAGATAGTTTCCCAAGTGGATCGGGGTCATGATGATCGAACCATTGTCCGCTTTGTAATCGACGGACCAGTACTGTTTTCCGGTGTCCGGATTGACCGAATAGATGGCATCCGGGCTGCACAGCACCAGTTGTCGCACACCCGCCTGCTGAATAATCAATGGCGGGGAATAGCCCTGTTCTGTCGCTGTTCCGGTTCGCCAGATCTCATCGCCATTTTCTTTGTTCAGCGCGACGCAGTGTGAGCCTTCGCCCCCCGCAATGACGATCAGCTTATTTCCGTCGATCAACGGTTGGCTGCTGTAACCCCACAGAGCCGCTTTCGTGTTGTAAACCTGCTTCAGATTTTTTTCCCAGACTTTTTTGCCTGAAGTTGCGTCGAGGCAGTAAAGCTGTCCTTCCGCAAGTTGAGCGTAGACTTTGCCATTGTCAACGACCGGCGTACTTCGAGGACCAGCCGGGTACGAAATCGTGTAGGTTTCGGGGTGTGGGACTGACCAGATCTCTTTACCGGTTTTTTCGTCCAGACAGAGAACTCGTTCGGTTCCCGTCGACGCTTTGCGTTCGAAGTTGCCGACCTTCACTTCGTCCTTTGTTTCATAGTCTGTGACGTAAACCTTACCAGCCGCAACGGCGGGGCCCGAGTACCCACCTGCGACGGGTGCTCGCCAGACGATTTTCGGATCTTTCGGAAGAGTCTCAACGACCCCCGTCTCGCGCCAAACGTTATCTCGTTTCAGACCCATCCATTGAGGCCAATCATCGGCATGAACGACGGTGGTACCAAGCGTGGTACCAAGAATTGTCAGGCACAGGCAAATGCGAAGCATGATTCGATTCCGTGAGTAAAAGAGACATCCCTCGGGATGGTAGCATCCGTTGCCATCAGTCGTCACCCAAGATGATGAAAACTGCGTTAATACGAACTCAGCGCCACCAGAAGTCGGTCGACTTCCGACAGTGTGTTATAGTGCATTAGCCCGACGCGCACGACACCTTGTGGTTCTAGTCCAAATGCCTCAGACACTTGCAACGCGTAAAAATTGCCGTGACCCACGAATAAACCCAATTGTCCCAGTCGATCGGCAATCTCAATCGCAGTCAGCCGTTCATGAGTAAAGCTGACGGTCGGAGTTCGCTCATTCAAGCGGTTGCGATCCTTCAGGCCAAGGATCTTGATTTGAGGAATGGCCTCCAATCCTGTCAGCAGCGCCGAAACCAGGTGCCGTTCATAGTCTCCAATTGCAGAAAAGGCCGTACACAAAGAATCACGCAGCGATGCCGAAGAGGATCCAATTTGTCGACCCAAATCGCCAAGGTAATCGACAGCCGCTTTCGTCCCGGCGATCCCTTCGAAGTTTTGGGTCCCCGTCATCCAGCGACCTGGTAAGGATTCGGTCACTGGCCGCAGTTTGTAGGGTGTCAGCGATTTCAACAATGCGGGTCGCCCCCAAAGAATTCCAATATGCGGACCAAAGAACTTGTAGGCCGAGCATGCCAGCCAGTCACAATCCCATCCGGTCACATCGGGAAGCGAATGCGGTGCATAATGAACAGCGTCGAGAAAGACCTGCGCTCCCACCGCGTGGGCCTGTCTGCACATTTCACCGACTGGATTCACCGTACCCACAATATTTGACGCACATCCAATCGCGACGAATCGAGTCCGTGACGAGAGCTTCGATGAAAAATCTTGCAAATCGAGTGTGCAGTCGGTTTTGTGAAAATCGACGTAATGGACTGTTGCTCCAGCGTCTTTTGCCGCCAGGACCCAGGGAGTAACATTCCCGTCATGATCCAGTCGCGTGACGATGATTTCGTCTCCCGGCTTCCAGGACTTGCTGATCGCTCGACTGAGTGCAAATGTCAGCGTGGTCATGTTTGCACCGAAGACAACCGATTCCGGGTTTGGTGTCCCCAGGAATTCAGCCATCGTCGCGTGAGCCGATTCCAGCAGAGCATCGCTTTCGCGAGCGGTGGCATATTGTCCACCCCGATTGGCGTTGGTGTGTGCAAGGTAATGTCCGACCGCGTCAATCACTCGCTGTGGAACCTGACTTCCGCCTGGACCATCAAAAAACGCAACCGGCTGACCGGCCACAATGCGTTTGAGAGCGGGGAATTGATCGCGACACCAATCGACGGGGAACTCTGTCGAGGACTTCATCCATGTCTTCCGTAATCAAGTAGGTTCATCGAATCATGAAACGGACGATAGTCTTCGGCTTCCAGATTTGCCACATTATCGAAAACATGATTTGTTCGAGTCCATTTCCGATGAGGATTTTCTGATGGCGCCCCCCTCGATCATTTGTACCGTGGATCAAGGCTCGATCGGATTCGAGTATGGCCGAGTTGAGGTGTCGATCGTCTGTGCGGGGGACAGCCTGACGGGTTGGAATAACAATGGGCCGCATCAATACTGGCCTTTTCCCACTTATCCGGACGAGTTACAGAGACTCTGTGAGCCGCCTGGTTTGCGAGTTGCGAATGGCGGAATCGCGGGTGAAGTCAGCAAAAATGGGCCGAAGCAGGTTCGGGATTATCTGAAATTATTCCCCCATGCACGTTATTTCGTGATGGGAATGGGAACGAACGATCTCGCGATCGTCCCTGACACGGCAACCGCAAGTCGCGGAATCATCGACAACCTGGACCAGATGGTGCAGGCCGTGTTGGATCAAGGGATGCAGCCGATTCTGTTCAATGTACCGCACGTCAACGAGTCGGTGTTTCCAGATCACATGGTGGTAACAATTCGGGCCAAGCGAGAATATCACAATCCACGCTTAAAAGCCTTCTGCGCCGAACGAGGTATTCCCCTCGCAGACGTTTGCTCATTGTTGAACGACGATCATTTCGGCGACAGTTTGCATCCGAACGCGGAAGGTGCGAGGATCATTGCGAACACTGTTTTTAATGTGCTGAAGACGATCTAGTCTTAACGAATTACGGCGAGTGATCGATCGTAATCCGAACATCACGCGACTTAGCAATTCGAATCCAGAGACGCTGGTCAGCGGCGTCGTATGACCATGATTGTTGAGAAGCCTCCCAGGTTGCCAGCGATTCATGCTTTTGTATCGGGGTTTGATTAACTCGAACCTGGCGGGGTGGTCGCGGTTGCCAGACGCGGAAAATCGTGTCACGCACGGGACCGTCTTCCAAGTGTATTTCCACTCCGTCTTCCAGCGGAATCACATTTACAAAACTTCGATCACGGAAAGCGCTGGGTGGAAACTGTTGCGTATCCCACAGGACTGCAGAACTGTTCTGCTTTGCTGGATAAATGTCGAGGGTTCTCCAGCCTTTCGATGCCTGACTGCCATGGCCGACGGCGTCGTTGACGACGTCCAGCGGAATGACCGAACCCAATTTGACGAAAATCGGGCTCCGGTTTTCAGGGATTTCGACTGTAACCGTTTCGCCACCGTGATAGGCCACGCGATTGTCCCAGTAGTTCAGCCACTCGCCATCCGGAAAGACGATCTCGCGACGAGGTTCCTCATCGGACATCACGCCGACGAGCAGTGAATCGCCGAGCAGATATTCGTGCTTACCCGGGCCGGGATGCATTAATTTCCCTTCGCGCAGGCTCGCCTGAACGTGTTGTGAATAGAAGAACGGCACCAGTTCCTGATGCAGCCACATGAATTGCCGAAAGATTTGGAAGAATTCGGGATCGAACTTCCACGGCCGGTGTTCATCGTGCCCGCCGATCAGAAAGAATGGAGTCATCGCGTTCCATTGAGCCCAGCGCAGATACAACAGTCGTGGCATTCCGACTTGGGGTTTGGAGGCTGTCTGATATCCACCACTGTCGGAGCTGACCGAGGGATAATCGAGTGCGAGTGCCCGGAAGGAACTGCGGATCGCTTCGTCCAGTCCCTTATCCTTCCACGAATGCCGCTGGTCGCCGACCCAGGTGAGTGGAGCGGCGTCAAACGGAGCGTGTGCCTGGTCGCTGTGGGTATTAGCAATGTCGACCGATCGGACCATCGTGACAAAGTCGCTTTGGCATGTGCGGCTGTAATGCAGTGTGTCACGATAATAGAGGTCCATGTAATCTCGTAGTGTCAGTGTTCCCCGCTTGGTTTTGCGTGGCGTGAGCACAAACATTTCTGCCGAACCATCCATTTTCCAACCATCGACACCAAGCGACAGAGTGCGGTCCATGATCCGATGCCACCATGCCACGGCGGCGGGATTCGTGTAGTCGATCATCGCGCCGCTCCCTTTCCACCAGCGAATTGGCGCACCGTCGTTGACGAAATAGCCTTTGGCTTTGCCGACGGTATACAAGTCTTCCTCGTCACCGGCGGCATCGGCAAGACTGTCGGGCGTATTGATGAAATTGGTCATCCAGAGAACCAGTCGGACGTCCCGTGCGTGCAGCGAGTCGATCATCTTGCGAGGGTCTGGGTATCGCTTTTCGTCGAAACGAAAATTGTTGTAGCGTGTCGACCAGGGGCTATCGATCAGAATCGCACCCAGAGGAAGATCATGATCGCGACATCCATCGACCAGGTCCCAGACCGCCTCCGACGTGTTGACATCATCCTCCCACATCCAGGGCTTCATCGACCACGGCGGAGCCACCGCTGGACTACTGGTGTCGAAACTGTTTTCAAACAGGCCGGGCAAGGCTGGAACATCGTCCGATCTCACCTCACGATACGAGTCGGCGACAAGTATGAAGACAAGACACCAGCGAATGAAATGAACTGTTTTCATGATGAAAAGTTCCTGTATGGTTTCCGTATTTCCGCAGTCAGATAGAAAATCGATTACTGGCTGCGCGGAACGTCGTTGTTTGTCGGTATGCCGGGAGTACAATAGTGCGCAAGAAATGACCTTGCGAGCAGCTCGTATTCCGAACCTCATTCCAATGGAGAACTGTCATGCACTCCCTTCTCGTCAGTCTCGCGTTGTTTGGCCAGGCGGGGATTCCCAATCCTCCGACTCCGGCCGCCGTCGTTCCCTCGCCATCGGCGACCGAGAGTGTCGACGATCTCAGGGCTTGGCTGCTGGCTCGGCTGATTGTCGACATGTCGTTCGATGTCCAGAAATCTGGTGAGGTCGAGAGGATGCTGAATCGGATGGATGAACGACAGATGCGAGCATTGGTTGCTGCGTATAAAGAAAAGTCAGAACGAAAAGCTCAGTCTTCCGCGGTCCAGAAGGAAACTTCTCAGCAGCAGTCGCTGGATCAGGCGAAGCTCGACCTGCAGCAGGCGGAGGCCTATCGAGACCATTTAAAACGGGAATACGATCGCTCCCTTTTGCAGGGTTATATGACTCAGAATCTGGTGTATCAGAACGCCGTCAACTCGCAGCGGATGATGTACATGACCAATGGTCCAATTGGATATAGTTCGCTCGGTTATGGTGGACTCGGTTACGGAGCAATGAGTTACGGTGGATTCGGCTTCGGTGCACCAGGCGTCGGAGGTCCAGTCTTTTATGGTCCCGGAATGCGTGTCTGGTAACTCAGTCAATCAGGAACGACGACAATGATGTCAAATCGGTTTCGCGTGCTGATGACGGATCGAGCCTGGCCGGATACCGAGATCGAGACCGCCATTTTACGAAGGGTCGACGCGGAACTGATCGAGGCCCCGGCAACGGACGAGGCAACATTGGCCGCGTTAGCAACGGACGTCGATGCGATCGCCACGACGTGGGCTCGTGTGACCGACGTCGTCATTCGAAATTCGCCACGTTGCCGAATCATCTCGCGGTTTGGAATTGGACTCGACAATATTGCTGTGTTGACCGCCACGGAGCTTGGCATACCAGTCACGAACTGCCCGGACTACTGTGTTTCAGAAGTTTCCGATCATGCACTTGGACTGATTCTGGCGTGTGCTCGACGGATCGGTTTCTTTCACTGGCGGACCAAACGCGGCGAATACAATCTCGGTGCCGCCACGACCATGCGACGATTGTCGGGGCAGAAAGTGGGATTGGTTGGACTGGGGCGCATTGCACGCGAATTAGTGCCAAAACTGAGGGCTTTAGGACTGAGCATCCTGGCATATACCCCATCCGGTTCTGACTACGGGACAGGATGTCAGATGGTCACGTTGACCGAACTGTTGGAGCAAAGTGATTTCGTCTCGCTCCATGCGCCACTGGTGACAGAGTCCCGGCATATGATCAACGCCGAGCGGCTTCGCTTCATGAAGCCTACGGCCTATTTGATCAATACCTCCCGCGGCGGATTGGTTGATCCAAACGCGCTGTGGGAAGCCTTGCAGAAGAATCAGATCGCTGGCGCGGCACTGGATGTGTTCGAGCCGGAACCGCCGAACTTGAGTGATCCGCTTTATTGCGATGAACGAGTGATCGTCACACCTCATGCTGCGTTTGTCTCGGCCGAATCGTTGATTTCCATGCGCACGCAAGCGATGGAACAGGTGGTGCAGGCGCTTCGTGGCGAGCGGCCGAATAATGTGGTCAACCCGCATTTTGAGAACGCATTGACGCGGATGCAACGCGAGTAGCGGCGGTTCCAGCCGCCGACCGGGTTGCCGCTTGCAGTGGACTTCTTCAAACGAATTGCGTTATCGGTTGGAATTGCCGCTACGTGGCCTGCTGCGGATTTCTTCCTTCTGGGAAACTCAATTTCAATTGACATTCGCCTCAGTGCAGTCGATACTGGATATCGTTATCCACATGTCTGCAAATTAAGGAGAAAGCGATGGCGAGCGTAATTTTTCTGATGTTGCCTTTGTCTGTCCTGTTTGTCTTCGGATTAATGGCTCTCGCGTTTGCTGATGTGGCGTTTCGCGAAGTTCGGGTCGCTTCTGGTTCATTGCCAGGCGGTGCACCGGCGATGCAAAGCCAGATTCCTCTGGCCGAGATCTATTCAAGCTTGAGTCGGATTACGGACGACGTTGCATTGAGTTCGCATCTGGCATCGAGTGCTTGTGAATCCTTTGTTCCCTCTGTCACAAATGTTGAGGCGAACGCGATCGCCCAGGAGCTTCGTCAACGGCGTGACGGAGAGTTGCAGCGAGTCATGGAACGGTCGCGAAATCATGGTTGTTCATGTCCGATGCTGACGCAGACCGGCATGTGTGCCTGTTCAATCGCTCGGCCTTTAGCGTGTATTGGTCGATGTACACTGGGAGGGGATTCGCCCGAGTGGGTGCAAGGCTTGGGAAGTTCGGTGTCAGAAGCATTTCGTCATCATCTGGAGTCGCGGCAAGTGAATGCCGACATTCATCGGCTGGACGATGCTCTGGTATCGCTGATCGACCACGCTGGAAATCGCGTCGCCTGATCTCTAGGCGTTTCAACGAAACCCCACTTCCGCATGGGGGGTGGTAATCGGGCCTTTGCACTACCAGAAGCAATCATTCACCATGTCAAGAACACGCGAATTCAATGCAAATTCCGAGGGCAAAGGCCCGTTAACCACCGCCGCAGGGTGTCCGGCCTAAACACACAGGGGCGGTGGGGTGGGTTATTGGTAGGTTCCTTCGCGGCTTACTTGATGGGGCATGAGTTTTTTGTACTTCAAGTCAAATTCCTTTTAGAGTGAAATCGCGATGAATCGGCGTGAATTGCTGGAATGGGTCAGTGGAGGACTCGCGACAGCCGTCGGAACAGTGGTTGGCTTGCCGGGAATCAGTTATTTCCTGGTGGGAACTCAGCGGGAATCATCAGGTGAATCTCAATTCTCGCGACTTATCAAAGTGAAGGATCTGGTGCCGGGTCGTCCGATGATGGTTCCCGTCATGGGACAGAAGGTGGATGCCTGGATTCAGTCTGATCAGCAGGCGATCGGTCGCGTCTGGCTCGTCCGAGAGGCAGACCGCTTATCACAGTCCGGTTCTGCCGGCCAGACCGTCCGAGCGTTAAGCAGTATCTGTCCCCACATGGGATGTCAGGTGCAGGCACCGTCGGGTGGTAAGAGCTTTGTTTGTCCCTGCCATCGGGCCTCGTTTGGTGTGGATGGCCAGCGACTATCCGATCCAAAGACGGGCGAACGAAACCATGTCCCTCGCGATATGGACGAACTCGAGTGTCGACTTGTTCGCGATGACGAAACTGGCGATAATTGGGTCGAAGTGAAATACGAAAAATTTAAAACAGGTCTGGATCACCGCGTCGTTGGTGCCTGACGCAAAAACTGGAGGATGGTAATGCAATCATGGGTCGACTGGCTCGATCTGCGTCTGGATTATCGCCTCATCCGCAACCGTATCAGTAATCGAATTCTCCCGAATGGTCCTGGCTGGGTCTATACCAGCGCCAGTTGCCTGCTATGGCTGCTGGTCATTCAGTGCATCACAGGTCTGCTTTTGATGGCGACGTATTGTCCGTCAATGACCAGTGCCTGGGCCAGCGTCCATTTTATCGACCAGTCATCCGCAGGTCGATTTCTTCGCGGCGTCCATCATTACGCATCGCACGCCATGATCGTCTTGTTCGGCGTGCATGTTTTGCGAGTTCTTTGTACCGGCGCTTATCGAGCCCCCAGAGAACTGGTCTGGATCACCGGGCTGCTTCTTTTTCCTTTAATGATCGTCTGGACGGTCACGGGAAATCCTCTTTCTGTCAGCCAGAAAGGGATTGCGCAGATCCAGGTTGAAGGAAATATTCTTGGGTCGACCCCAGTGTTTGGACCGTTTCTGAGGCGAGTTTTATTCGGTGGCGAAGAGATTGGCAGCCTCACCCTGACGCGGCTGTATTTTCTGCACGTGGGACTATTACCGGTCCTTGTCGGGGGCCTGTGCTTCATCCACCTGCAGCAGGTGATCAAGCACAGTCCATTTCGATCACCTGACGATACAGATCCAGCGTTAACACCAGAGCTTCTGACGTATTGGCCGTATCAGTCCGTCAGAAACATGATCAGTCTGTCGATCATCTTTGGGATCATTAGTTTTTTCGCCTGGAAAGATGGAGCGCCGCTGTATGCTCCGGCAGATCCCAATCTGGCATTTTCCCCTCGACCTGAGTGGTATTTCCGCTGGCTGTTTGAATTGCGGCGATATTTTTCCGGGAACACCGAATTCATTGCAACGATGGTCATTCCTTCGGCGTTTCTTCTTGGATTCATGGCGGCTCCCTTTGTTGATCGGATTCGTTCGCACTGGCTTGCTGTGGCATGTCGCCTGTTGATCGTTGCCGTCTGCCTGGGAGGCTGGTCGTGGTTGACCATGATTTCGTTCGTTCAGGACGGGCAGGATGCGGAATACATTGCTGAAACGGCCGAATTCGACAAGCTCTCGGCGAGAGCCTTGGAATTGGCCAGGACCGTTCCGATAACAGATAAAGGGGCCATCGAGTTACTGCGGCGAGATCCACAGACACAGGGCCCGCGATTATTTGCTCGTCACTGCCTGAGCTGCCATTCGCATTCTGGCCCGAAGACGCCAGGATTCGTCGCGGCCGAGCCATCGGCACCGAACCTTTACGGCATTGGAACAGTGGATTGGATTCTTGGTTTCCTGGTTTCGGAACGGATTGCCTCCGACGAATATTTTGGCCGAACGAAATTTCGCGAAGGAGACATGGTCCAGCACATTCAGGGCCTGTTTGCGGACGATGGAAAAGAGGATTCGTCGGCCAAGAATCAGAAGGTCCGAGCGATGGCAGTGGCGCTTGCGGTCGAAGCACAAACAGAAGAGAGCGATTCACCCGACGTTGCTGCGGGGCGAGAACTGATCAAGTCGAGTGGTGGATGCACTGATTGCCATCGATTCCACGATCAGGGCGAACTCGGGACGGCTCCTGATTTAACGGGCTATGCATCATCAAGTTGGCTGAAGCAATTGATTTCCAAACCAAGCGACTCGCGATTCTACGGAGACCGCAACGATCGCATGCCGGAATTTGCATCCGATCCAGGGCATCCCGAGCTGAATCTGCTCTCATCGCAAGAACTCGATCTGCTGATAGAATGGCTTCGCGAGCCTTGACCGGCAATACTGTGAATTTTGGGGATTGGCTCGTCTTGAACAAACCCAACCCGGAAGGCTGTGCATTGCAAGTTGACTCCGCGAACGAAACGAAGCTGGTTCGTGGATTGGGATTGTCTCAGTCAATTGCGCTCAATATCGCGAACATGGTCGGGATTGGTCCGTTTATCACGATCCCCTTGTTTCTTGCTGCCATGCACGGACCGCAGGCCTTGATTGCCTGGGTGATTGCTGCAGTTCTCGTGATCTGTGACGGGCTGGTCTGGAGCGAACTGGGAGCGGCCTTGCCGGGAAGTGGCGGAACATACCATTTCTTGCGCGAGATCTTCGGCAAGAAAACGAATGGATGGGGACGGATGCTGCCGTTTCTGTTCGTCTGGCAGTTTCTTGTCAGTGGCACCATGGAAATTGCCTCGGGGTACATCGGCGCGGTCCCGTACCTGACATACATTTTTCCGGAACTGTCCAACCTTCTTAGTGAATGGCATATCCCTGGGGGAACGAACACGCTGGCTGCGGCCGGTTGTTTGTTCGTGACCTGGATGTTGTCGCGTCGGATTGAAGTTGTTGGCTGGGTCGGGCTTGTCCTGTGCGCGGGAACACTGCTCACGGTTGCGACCGTCATTATTTCAGGGCTGATGAACTTCAACGTGGCGATCATCACATTTCCACCGGACGCCTTCCAGATCAACGGGACGTGGTTCAACGGTCTGGGGGCTGCCATGCTGATCGCGATCTATGATTACTTTGGCTACTACAACATTTGTCACCTGGGTGATGAGGTTCAGAATCCCGGTCGAACAATCCCTCGTGCCGTGATCGCGTCGGTCGTCATCGTGGCAACGATATACCTGACGATGAATTTGTCGATCATCGCGGTTGTCCCGTGGCAGGAGGCGATGGAATCCAAACAGATCGCCGCGTTGTTCATGGAGACGCTTTACGGCCGAACGATCGCAGTGATTTTTACGTGGCTTGTTCTATGGACGGTTCTGGCCTGCATGTTTTCGATCACGCTCGGCTACTCACGAATTCCCTATGCTGCCGCGTTGAATGGTGATTTTCTGCCGGTGTTTGCGTACGTCCATCCGACAAAGAGATACCCGATTATCTCGCTTTGGGCGTTGGGGATTTTAACCGCCATCTTCTGTTATGTTCCATTAGATATCGTGATTGAAACGGCGGTGACTGTCCGAATTCTGGTGCAGTTCGTCGCTCAGATCATCAGCTTGCACGTGTTGCGAACCACTCGTCCCGAGATCGTGATGCCCTTCCGAATGTGGCTGTATCCCCTGCCAAGTCTGATCGCGCTCGTCGGCTGGCTGTTCGTTCTGCGGGGAACTCGAACGGAGTTACTTTGGGCCGTCGCCGCCGTGATCGTTAGTGGCATCGCGGTCTATTCTGTCGTCACAACCAAACGCGTCACGATCGACCCTAAAAACAATATGCCATGAAGCGATAAAGCTTGAATCGCTTCGTGACGTATGCGACAATCTGTCTTAATCGGTTTCGTCATGTCCCGATTCGCCGGTCAAAATTAGTTCTCTGCTACCGATCCAAGATCCCTCAATTTGAACGTTCTGACTTCTGCTCGAATGACATCGATCAAACGTGTGATTGGTGCAGGACCTGAGTCAATTGTCCGTTATTGGAGTCGCAATCCATGGCGAGCACTTCCAACTATCCCTTTGGATTAACTCTCGGCGGCCTCCTGGTTGGCTCGCTCGTTATTGCGGTGACAAATGTTGCGGTGACGAAGCCATCGTCGGTGGAAAGAAATCACGAGCGGGTCGTCGACGATCAAGCGGCTTTGCCTGAGAAAATCGTGGTAGTCACGGACGAGATGGCAGCGGCTTCGACAGCGAATGGGCAATTCGCTGTCGACCTGTATCAGCGACTCGCAGAAACCAAGCCAGGTGAAAATCTTCTCCTGTCGCCATTTTCGATTTCTCTCGCACTCTCGATGGTTGCTGAGGGAGCTGTCGACGAAACACGGGATCAGATGACCGACGTCCTGCGTTTTGCCAGGGGAGACTTGACGAGAATCCATCAGGGTCAACGAGGGTTACAAGAGGCAGTCATTCCGGATGTGCCACCGGAAGTGATGACGAAAATTGCGAGGCTTCGCGCTGAATTAAAGTCGGCTAACAATCGCACCGAGGAGTTCCGTGGCAAGCAACGCTGGAAGGACGCTCGTGCTTCCTGGAAAAAGGGGGACAAACTGGCGACAGAAATTAATCTGTTGACGACTGGAACGTCAGCTTACGAATTGAAAATTGCGAACTCGCTATGGCTGGAGAAGTCGTATTCGATTGAAAAGAACTTTCTCTCGGCACTGGAAACGAATTATGGACCCGTGTTGTTTCCGGTTGATTTTATTAAGAGTCCAGAGTCCGCCCGATTGCAAATCAACCAATGGGTTGCTGACCAGACAAACGATCGGATTCAGGATCTGCTTCCCCCTCTCAGTATTAATATCCTGACGAGGCTGGTGATTGCAAATTCCGTCTATTTCAAGGGAGACTGGGCCCAGCCGTTTGAGAGTTCTCAAACTCGTCCGGAGCGATTCCATCAGTCGAACGATCGTTCGATCGATGTTCCGATGATGCATCAGTGGAATTGGCGGAGTGCCTGCTATGGCGCGTTTCAATCGGATGGTGAACTCTTTCAAACGCCTCACGAAATCAAGTTTGAACTGAAAGACGATGACCCGTCGCTTTACCCTGACGCACAAGGACACACGATGCTCGCTCTGGACTACCAGGGCCATAAGCTACAGATGATTTTCCTCGTTCCACAATCTGCAGACGGGTTATTGAGTCTGGAGAAGTCCTTGACTCATGACAAGCTGCAACGATGGATTGACCAGCTGGAGAAGCGGCTTGTCGTTATCACGATTCCAAAATACAGCCTCAAATGGTCCTGCGAATTATCAGAAACATTACGATCACTGGGAATGGCACGACCATTTGCAGGGCCCGAAGAATCACAACTTGACGCCGTGAGTCCGAGCCAGCGGCCAGGAAACCGCTTTTGGGTTTCTCAAGTCCAGCATCAGACATTTATCGACGTCAGTGAAATCGGTACAGAAGCGGCTGCGGCAACGGCCGTCGGTGGTGAGGTTGGAGACGAGGCGCTGGAAGTAAAAACACGCCCATTCCATCCGATCTTTAAAGCCAACAAGCCATTTGTTTTTCTGATTCGGGACCGCACAACAGCGAGTATTTTATTTGCGGGCCGTTATGTTAGTCCGAAGGACTGATATCGGTGCATTCTGGCAATCAGAAAATCAGAATTTAAACCAATTGATGAATAGAAAAGCGTGATGAAGCTGTTAAGTTACCGATCCCACATCAATAAGTTCGCTTCGCTCTTTGGTTTCTTTCCGTTGGACAATTTTCCTTTTTTGACTCCCTTTGGTGGTGTCGCGGGGGCACTCACTTTTGGTTCAGGGGCACCGTCCAATGCATCGCCCGGTTCAATTTTCGAAAGCCGATCCATCCCGCGTGTGATGTACTCATCGCTGATGTCGAAGGCGACAAATTGGCGACCGAGCTTTTTGGCGACGGATACGGTTGTGGCACTTCCGCTGAAGGGGTCGAGAACCAGTTCGCCAGGATTTGAGCTGACTTTGATGATCCGGCCCAGAAGTTGTTCCGGCATCTGGCAGCCGTGAAAACCTTCTCGCTCTTTGAACGTTCCAGCGACGCGCGGGAAGTACCATGTGTCTTCGTCGGGATTCAGCCCTTCGACGAGATCCTGGGGACGCAGAATCCATGTGTCATCGGGAAGACGACCGTCTTTGGCTGCTCGGGTGTCGGCGTAAACCGTTTGCCGCGCCGAAGGAACGGCGATGGCCGCGCCATTGAACGTGAACTTCTTGGGGTTCTTTACGAAATGGAAGATGTGCGTGTGTGAGCGGCTGAACTTGAGTTTACAGTTCACTCCGAATGTGTAGTACCAGAGCACCCAGCTGCGACAATGGAAGCCAATGTCCTGACTGAGAATCTTCAGTTCGGCGGCGTAATCGTCACCGATCGCCAGCCAGAACGTCCCTGTCGGTTTCAGCACGCGGTGGACGCCGCTGATCCACTGACGCGTCCAGTCGAGATATTCCTGAGGAGCTTTCCGGTCTTTGTAGACATCGTATTTGTAGCCGATGTTGAAAGGAGGATCGGCGAATACGAGATCGACACATCCCTCGTCCAATTGCTGCATGGCTTCGATGCAATCAAGACGGTGAATCGTGTTCAATTCCAGCATAAAACAGCCTCCGTGCGCGGTTGGTCAAAAGAGACTCCGCACGATGTGGTCGGTTAAGTCCATTCAATTCGCTGATGGTACTGGCTTGAGAACGCAGTCTCAACCAACGAGTGTTTGATACGACTGACTGGCTCTCTTGTTCCCAAGCTCCGCTTGGGAACGCACTTCTTCGAAGCTCTGCTTCACGAATCAAATGAGGACATCGAATTAAGCCGATGTCGGATTCAACGGCTTCCCGCGCAATCCGTCACCAATCGATGTCGCTGTCGAACCCGATCCGCCGCAAACGATCTTCCTCAAAACGATGAGTCTCTTTGTTCCAAAGAAACACTTTCTGACACGGATAAGATGAAACCAGTCGTTTACCATCTTCCTCTCGTTCTTCGACATCACCTTTCAGCACAAGATCTGTTACACCATCGCCATTCAAATCTGTGTATTCAGGAAGCAGTCGACCGCCGCGAAAAACAAAGCCGTCCCCCCAGTGAGAGTCGACGGCTCGCGTTGTCAGCAACAGTACGAGTTTCCGGTTCTGAAGCTCGAACAAATATAGATTGCCGTTACCCATGTGAGTCTTTCCATAGACTTCGACGATGGGTGCGTCGAACCCCAAAAGATTGCAGGCACGCAACCATCGGATTGAATTTTCGCCCTGCGGTTCATCACAGTCTGCCTGCCATAAAACATGCCCGTCTTGCACTTCGTAAAGCCCAAAGAATCCCCACCAGCGGGTTTCGTAATCGCAGATCGCAACACAAAGGGAAGGTGAATTGGGGACGGGAAAGGCCTCAATCCTCTGAAGCGTTTCATCCGGCTGTTGCAAACGATGCCACGCCTCAATGGCCTTTGACGTTGTTTCAGCGTCGAAAACGGTGACAATATCTTTGGTTCCGGCGACAGCTTCAGGTTTGGTAGTAGGCTGCGGCGAGATTTCCGGTTTCGAACTTTGACCGTAGCAACCGCAAATGAGCAACGGCAAAAGGAACCAAGACTTATCCACCAGACTCACCTTCCCTGGTCGTAAAAAGTCTCATAGTGCCTGCTTGCAACAAACCATTTCACCGCTCAGATTCAATTTTTACGTCAATGCAGAACCACCACTTCCGGTCGTCTGCGTCTGAACTCGTCGACATCAGCTTGTGAAAACTGCGTGTCCTTCAGCGATGTTGCTTTGAGATTTTCCAGCTCCAGCAGTCGTTCCATCAATGCATTGGTGACCCGTGTCTGCCTCAGCTCGATTTTTTCGAGCATCGAGTCAGCGATCAATTGAGTTAACCCCGCGTCAGTCACCGCCGTCTCGGCTAACGACAAGTCCGTCAGTTGTTTCATCTTGGCAATCAGGACGAGTCCTTCGTCGGTGACTTTAGTCCCACCAAGATAAAGCGATTTCAAATGCGGAAGTGACATCAGATGTTCAAGTCCACTGTCAGAGATGGATGTTCCTTCCAGTGAGACAAGTTCCAGGGATTTCATGTTGACTAAATGTTCGAGATCGGCGTCATTGATATTGGTTCCAGATAAATCGAGGGCTGACAGTTTTTTAATTTGTGACAGGTGAACCAGTCCGTTGCCGGTGATTTTTGTTCCGGCCAGATCCAGAGCTCGCAGGGAATCAGGGTAAACAAGTGACTTGAGTTCCTTCAGGCCGTTATCAGTGATGTGCGTTCCACTCAGACTGATCACGGTAATGGCGGAGATCTTCCCAAGGTGGTGCAGATCCTCATCGCGAATTGACGAATTCCCCATGATCAATCGGATGTCGGAGTGAATCCGACCATTCCATCTTGCGTTCCACGCTTCGTCAGTTTTTGAAAAGACTTTGACGCCGAGTTTTTTCAGCGATTGGAATGTCCACAAATCCTGATAGTACGGCAAATCGATCCAGGACAGGATGGCGAATAATAGGCCGAAGGTGGTCAGTGCCGATTTCATGGGAAAACGGGGGCGCTTGCGGACGATGTCCGCTGTGACTTGGGTCATGTTTTAACTACAGATTTTCGGGAGATTCACGGAGACAGCGACATGATTGAAAACAATCACGTCGGCTGACGTCGAATAAGAGGTAGCGCACCCAGTGCTAATATCGCACAACCCGCGCCGATCAGCAAGGCTAACATCGAACCGGAACGATCCCAGACGGCACCCGCCAGTAAACTCGCACCAAGCGTCGTAAGTCCCGTCAGTGCATAAAACAGGCCCATTGCCCTTCCGCGCAGTTCACGTGGGGCATAGTCGGCGATTAGAGCTTTTCCGACTCCATCCGTGAAAGCCATATAAACGCCGTAGATCGCCATGAGCGGCCACATTCCCCATGAAAATGCAGCGGGAAGTGTCGCAAATCCTATGTATGAAATGACATAGATCACCCAGCCAACTGCGATAATGTTCCATCGCCCAAGTCTGTCGCTCAGCACGCCGGCAGGATAGGACAACGCAGAATAAGTAATATTGTACACTGAATAGACGAGCACGACTCCCCACGAAGAAAACCCAAGTTCGCTGGCTCTCAGCAACAAAAACGTATCGCTGCTGTTCGCGAGCGAGAACAGTATCAGAACCCCCAGTGCGGCCCAGTACTGACCAGGCAAATGTAACCAGCCCGTCGGGGCAGATTGTGAATTTGTTCCACCAGGGGCATTGCCTGGCGAGGATTCTGCAACGACGGTCTCAGGTGACGGATCTGAAGTGGCTGCGGCGGTTGGCGACGGAGGTGGGACAAGTGTCTCAGAAGCGGGTTCAACGGGAGTTTGCGTCGGATCGGATTCACGCACGAGAAATGTCAGGACCGTAGATGCCAGGCCGAGAGCCGCGCCGATAGCGAAGATGGTCCGATAGATCCAGCCTGGGGTTGCCGTCGCCGCAGTCAACGCTTCCGTTGTCGCTGTTTTTTGTGGCGTCCCCGTCAGCCACCACAGCAAGAATGCTGAAAGAAGCACCCCGATCAATGCCCCGGCCGTATCGAAGGCTCGATGCATGCCAAAGGCTCGGCCTCGCTGGTCCTTCGTTACCGCATCAGCGATCAACGCATCGCGCGGAGCGCCTCGAAGCCCTTTTCCAAATCGGTCGAGCAATCTTCCGCCGAGAACAAGTGGCCACGCGTTTGCCATCGCGATAATCGACTTACCAATCACCGGTAATCCGTATCCCCAGCGAATCCAGGGAACTCGCCCGCCCCCCTTCCCTTTGCGGTCGCTCCGAAATCCCGCGAAGGCCGACATCAGCGAGACGATCAGTACCGCACAGCCTTCAATCACTCCTAATTGAGTTTTGGACGAGCCAAGCACGCTGATCAAGTAAAGTGGGAGCAACGGATAAACCATTTCGCTCGACACATCAGCAAAAAATGAGACCCAGCTTAACAGCCAGACAGATCGAGGCAGTCGTGCGACTGTTGGCGAAGCAGAAACATGAGCGGTTTCAGACACTGTTTGCCTTGTGACAGAGATAAATTGGTTTTGATGACTTCGCGAAAATACTACTAACGATGCAGCGTGGGCGTTCTCGATCGATTCTTTATCATGACTTTTTACGACGGCTGGAGGCCGCCCCGACTTAGCGCATTGGGTTCCGCCGCAATCATACTTCGGGATGGTTTTAATAACGAGTTCCTGCTGATGACTTGATTTGGCCGAATCAATCCAGTCGACGAACAACTGTCGTGAGATCATCAATAATTGAGGAATGAAAGAACCCCGCGTCACGGGTATCCGCGACTGGGGGATTCCTGATAAAACATCTGGTAAGCTCGGGCTTGCCGAGTTTGACTGTGGCAGAATGCGTACGCTCCCGCTTCCATCGTTCATGAAAAGCTTTTTGTATGTTTTCACGTTTTTTTATCGATCGGCCGATTTTCGCCTCAGTGTTGTCGATTGTAATCACACTGTGCGGCGGGATCGCGCTGTTCACTTTGCCGGTTACACAATACCCGGAAATCACACCTCCAACTGTTGAGGTGTCAGCGATCTATCCCGGTGCAAATGCTCGAGTCGTTTCAGATACCGTCGCTGCTCCCATTGAACAGCAGGTCAATGGCGTGGAAGGGATGATGTACATGTCATCACAGTGCACGAACGACGGTGCATACTCGTTAACGGTGACGTTTCGACAGGGGACTGATTTGAATCTGGCTCAGGTGCTGGTTCAAAACCGGGTTGCACTGGCTCAGCCGATTTTGCCCGGTCTGGTACAACGACGCGGGGTCACTGTCAAGAAAAAGTCGCCCAGCGTGCTGATGATCGTTAACCTGTTTTCACCCGATGACAGCCGAGACAATCTGTATCTCAGTAATTACGCGACGATTCAATTGCGTGATGAATTGTCGCGGCTGCCGGGCGTCGGAGACATCACGTTTCTTGGACAACGCGATTACAGCATGCGTGTGTGGCTCGACCCCGAAAGGTTATCTGCGAATCGTCTGACGACAGAAGACGTCGTTCGGGCGATTGAACAGCAGAACGTGCAGGTTGCAACCGGGCAGATTGGCCAACCTCCCGCACCTAAGGATCAGGTGTTCCAGTTCACGATGACAACGCTCGGGCGGCTGACTGACGACGAACAGTTTGGTGATATGGTCTTGCGGACGGAAGCGGATGGATCTCTCGTTCGATTGAAAGACGTCGCTCGAACAGAATTGGGTGCTCTCGGATATGACCAGCTCTGTACGCTGAATTCCAAGCCATCGGTTGCGTTGTCGGTTTACCAGTTACCCGGCTCTAACGCGCTGGGAACGGCGCAACTTGTCAGACGCAAGATGGACGAACTCAAAGAGCGTTTTCCAGGAGGTGTCGACTATGACATCGTCTATGACACGACACCGTTCATTCAGGAGTCGGTCAACGAAGTCTTTAATGCATTGCGCGACGCGGTATTTCTCGTGGCGGTGGTTGTACTTGTCTTTCTGCAAGGCTGGCGAGCGGCGGTCATTCCGCTTGTGGCTGTGCCTGTCGCCGTTGTGGGGACATTTGCGGCAATGATTGCATTTGGGTTTAGTTTGAACACGCTGACACTCTTCGGGCTGGTTCTGGCGATCGGGATCGTAGTCGATGATGCGATTGTCGTGGTCGAAGCAATCGAGCGGCATCTGGAGGGGGGAGCGACCCCTCGTCAGTCTGCGATTCGAGCGATGGATGAAGTTGCGGGTCCCGTGATCGCCGTTGGTCTGGTCCTCAGTGCCGTCTTTATCCCCTGCGTCTTCATCACCGGGATCGTGGGGCGATTCTTTCAGCAGTTCGCGTTGACGATTGCGATTTCCACTGTCATTTCCGCATTCAATTCATTGACGCTTAGCCCTGCCCTGGCGGTACTGTTGTTGAAGCCTCGCCATGGTGCGAACGAGGAACACGACCTGAAAACGGCCGGACACACAGCAACGGCGTCGCATGCAACGGGAGAAGCACTTCCGCGATTTTTGATCCTGCTCGGAGGGGCGTGGCTGGGCTATATTGCAGGCCCGTGGTTGGAACAACCCTGGGCGAATGGACTGCAACCTTTGTTCGCGATTGTCTCGTCGAAGTTGCTGGGTGCCCTCATCGGCCTTGTCGTTGCTCAATTGGTTTGTGGCCTGATCAATTACGTTCTCGGTCTGTTCTTCCGCTGGTTCAATCGTTGTTTCAATGTTGTGACTGATGTCTATGTCGGGATTGTCGGACTGTTTCTACGCGGGAGTATTCTCGTACTGCTGGGTTACGTCGGGCTGGTCTATTTGACATACCACCTGTTTCAACTGGCTCCTTCAGGATTTATCCCCTCGCAGGACAAGGGATACCTTCTGGTAAATGTCCAGTTGCCCGATTCGGCCTCACTTGATCGGACGAATCAAGTGATGCGGCGCGTTGAAGAACTGGCCGCGACCACGCCGGGAGTGAAACACACGGTCGGTATCGCAGGGCAATCGATTGTGCTCGGTGCCAATGCGCCGAATTTTGGAACCGTTTACCTGATGCTCGACGACTTTCATCATCGAACCCACCTTACCGCCGATCAGATTTCAGAAACTCTGGAGGCGACTCTCGAACGTGAAGTTCCAGAAGCAACGATCAAACTGTTCGGTGCACCTCCCGTGGATGGGCTGGGAACCGCCGGCGGCTTCAAGATGGTGGTGGAGGATCGGGGTGACAACGGAGCGACATCGCTTCAAAACGTGAGCGAGCAAATCGTTGTTGAAGGGTCTTCGATTCCTGGATTAACGGGGCTGTTTTCCAGCTTCCGGGCCGACACGCCGTGGCTGTACATCGACATTGATCGGCGGTCCGCACGCATGAAAGGGGTTTCACTGGCCGGTCTGTTTGAATCGCTGCAGGTTGGGTTCGGGTCGCTCTACGTCAACGACTTCAATCGTTTTGGTCGAACATGGCAGGTGAATGTTCAATCAGATTCACATTTTCGCATGGCGGAGAAAGATCTGAAACGAGTTCTCGTCCGGAGTGACAACAACGAACTGGTGCCGCTTGCGGCTGTTGCCACATTTCGAGAAACGACCGGCCCTGTGATGGTGATTCGTTACAACCTGTATCCTTCCGCCGTTGTGAACGTGAACGGGACCGCAGGAACAAGTTCCGGGCAGGTGATTGATCGAATGGATGCTCTTTCCAAAGAGGTCCTATTACCTTCCATGCGAGCCGAATGGACGGAACTTGCGCTGCTGCAGTTGGAAGCAGGAAGTACGGCCATGTTCGCCTTTCTTTTAGCCGTTGTGCTAGTCTTCCTGGTTCTCGCGGCTCAATATGAAAGCTGGTCGCTGCCATTGGCGGTGATTCTGGTGGTGCCGATGTGTCTGCTTTGTTCGGTCGTCGGAGTGTTGATGGCTCAGATGGACATCAACATTTTTACTCAGATCGGCTTCGTGGTACTGGTCGGGCTCGCCTGTAAGAACGCAATTTTGATCGTCGAATTCGCCCGCGCCCGCTGTCTTGCTGGTCAACCACGTCGGGAAGCGACGCTGGAAGCCTGCCGCCTGAGATTGAGGCCGATCATTATGACCTCATTCGCCTTCATTTTGGGCGTTGTCCCATTGATGATTGGTACCGGAGCGGGCTTTGAAATGCGAAAGACGCTGGGCGTTGCAGTCTTTGCGGGAATGCTCGGCGTCACTCTGTTTGGTATCTTTCTGACACCAGTATTCTTTTATGTCATCCAAGGGATGACACGGCAATCGAGTCCGATCGATGAGCAACAATCTGTCGGCGGAAGCCTGAACGCCCCCGGGCTGGATGCCAAGTCGTAAGTCATATTTTTGAAAGGACTTGCGTGCTTATTATTCAGTTGGGTTCAATTGGCCTCGATGGTTTCTTGAGCTGGACGGCGTTGGCAAATCATTAAGTCATCGTCATCCGATCTTGGGATTTTCTCTCCATCCGAAATTTTCACATATGCTTCATCATTTATTGATGAACTGCGAATAGGATCGCCTTCGCGAGTTTCACAGATTTGTGCGGTTTCATTCTTTTCGATGAAACTGCTGTTTTTGATTAAGCTTTACGAAGGGTGGAATGCGGATGAAGAAGCGTGGTTTTACGTTAATTGAGTTACTCGTTGTGATCGCGATCATCGCTGTGTTGATTGCCCTTCTGCTCCCTGCAGTACAGCAAGCAAGAGAAGCTGCACGACGGACACAATGCAAGAACAATCTTAAGCAGTTGGGCTTAGGCGTTTTGAATTACGAATCAGACTATTCTGTATTTCCGATGGGTGACTGCACTCGCAACTACGGAACGGGTGAAATTCCTCAGGCAACCGTCCATTGTTATCTGCTCCCATATATTGAGCAGGCCAATCTTTACAACGAACTGAATTTCCTGGCGCAGATCAATGCGGCGAGTACAGCAGCTGCCAAAGACGCGAAAGTCAAAATCATTCCCGCGTTTCATTGCCCGTCTGATTCAAATCCACCAGTCAATAACGTTGCCAACGCGAATATCCTGTCCGAGTCAAGCAATTACATGCAGTGCCTGGGATCGATTTCAACTCATGCCGGCGTTTATTTGACAGCGGGCAGTACCTCTGGGGGAGTCATCTCACCGGGTTCGAACCTACAGCCTGAAACTCAATTGCACGGGATCTTCTTTCGAAATTCTTCGACAAGAACCAGGGACATTACTGACGGGATGAGCAACACAGCACTCATCGCCGAAATCAAGACGGGACCCAACGGGACCTCATCATATCAGACAATCCCGGCTGGCGATCCAAGGGACTTTACTGTCGCAACGGCGTCCTCAAATGTCTGGACCGGGAACGACCAGCTATTTCCGCCATCGGATTGCGAGAACCGTGCGACTCATGCGTGGGCTTACCGAGGATTGGAATGGTATCGAGCACTGATGGTAGCAACCTACTACAACCATACATTGCCCCCAAACGCCCCTTTCCGCGATTGTATCAGTTCTAATTTGTACCAAGGCCACCTCGCGGCCCGAAGCTACCATAACGGTGGAGTGAATTGCGTTCTCGCGGATGGTTCCATTCGATTCGTCAGCAATAACGTCGACGCCAATGTCTGGCGCGCTGTTGGTACGAAAGCAAATGGCGAAACGGTCAGCGATTTCTGATTTTAAGCGTCTGATTGCGTGAACAATGTGTGCAGGTAAGGCGCAAGCTTGGATTGATTCCCAAGCTTGCGCTTCTTGCATTCTACCAGCCATTCATACTTCCAGCCGTTTTCAATCGAATTGAATCTTCAAGTCGTTTCAGCATCAGATCGGCCCCGAGGCAAAACAAATAAAAGATGAGAATTCAAAACGTGTTAACAAAATTCACTGTGGCAATCAGTCTGGCTTTTGTCGTGGTTGCCAATGGGTGCGGTCAGAGTGTCCCGACAGGCAGGCATGTCCCTACGGTGGCTGCAGCCGGTGTCCTGACTTACCAGGGTAAGCCTTTAGCGTTCTACGAAGTCAAATGTTTTCCAGAGGATGAACGGCCTGCGGTCGGGCTGACCGATGAAGAGGGCCGCTTCGTACTCGGTACAAATCGATCCAACGATGGTGCTGTCACCGGGACGCATCAAGTGGCGATCGTCTACGTCGGCGACCCGGCAGATCAACCGGGAAACGACGGACCCGTTTCCGGATACACGCCTCCTGCCCCACCTTCCATCAAGATCGATAAAAAATACCAAAAGCCCGAAACTTCTGGTTTGACATTAGAGATCCCAGAATCCGGTGCGACGGATCTGGCAATCGATTTGAAGTAGGGAGAATATGCCGACAACGACCTTTACTTGAATCAGGGTTAACGCTGGGGCTGTGTTTTCCAATAACTACTGATTAATCGTGTCTCGCGCTGCGAATCGAAACGAATCAGCTTTTATTTCCGTGTCGCAATAATTCAATTGTCAGTCTCGGAAATCGTGAAGTCGACCACTAACGGGCAATGGTCTGATGCTAAAGATTCGTTGATCACGACAGCTTTCCCGGAGACCAGTCGGGAACGTTGGGGTTGGTACAGGACATAATCGATCTGATGTTTCGGTGCGACTGCGGGAAATGTGAAGCAATTTTCGGTTTTCGTCGTCGTGTTGTTCCAGCGTTTCCCCAGGATCTCAAGGGCCCGGCTTTCGGGGTAAGCGTTAAGATCTCCAGCAAGAACGACAGGATGCTCCGAATCTTTAAAGAGATCATTCAAGGCTGTTGACTGTTGCTCGCGAAATTCGACGTTGTTGTGATGTAAATGGGTCGACGAAAAGATGATTTTACGCGTGCCAAGATCGACGATTCCCGCCGCAGCAATCCGACGTTGTCGCTCCGGTTCTCCCGGAAGCCAATGAACCGTTAACTCTGAGATCGGAAAGCGGGAGAGGACAGCCTGTCCATAATCGCCACCCTCATACGGAATCTGTTTTCCAAAGCGGCCATACATTTGCGTCAGTCGCGCCAATTCACTCGATTGGTCAACCTCTCCCGATCGTTTAACGTTTTTGTCAACCTCCTGCAGAGCGACAAGATCCGGTTTGGCATCGCAAATCACTTTGGCGATTCGTTCAAGATCGATTCGCCCGTCAGTCCCTTCTCCATGATGAATGTTGTAAGTCATGACGCGCAGTTGCCGTGTCGTTGATTCGTCCTCGGCCAGAAGAATGCCGCTGGAAATTACGACCAGAATTTGCAGCGCGCAGGAAATGATGCGACGACATTTCATTGAAGGTCATCCTTCACTACGAGTTTCACAAACGATCCACATAAACGAAAACCGAACGTCTTAAGCCATCTGCAAGCGAAGGTAGCAGAACTGACGTCACGAAGTGGTCGTCGATCAAATAATTGAACGGATGAGTCTATGCGTCATTGATGAACGAATCGTGAAGGAAACCGAAATAATTGACGTGTAAGATCAAATGCATTGAAACGACAGACTTGTGGCAATCGATTGCGAGCGCCGGGCGACTTGCTTCGAATCAATTCATGTACGAGATCTGGTTTCCACGACAATTGTGTCGCCGACCAAATCCCCCAGGCGTTGTCGTTGGTTCGTGAGTGCGATGCTCAGCATTGGGGGGAGCCAGCAAATCAATTGGAATGTTTCGGCGACCAGCATCACCTCTCGGACAAGGCTGCGAGCGATCCCGCATGGGCGCAAAGTGGTTCGAAGCGTACGCAGTCCACAAAGCCACTTCCCTGGAGTCATTCCCCAGTAACCCTGAATGACGACCAGAAACAGGGTTTCTACAATCAACATGATCACGACAGTGTTCAGCACATGGTAAGCGGTGTGTAACGTCGGATGGTCGAGTTTCAGTTCGATTGATTCCGCTAAAGAAAGCCAATCGAAGTCGCGCATCCAGATCGAACCGACCGCAAGGGGCACAAGTATAATCCAGGCAAAGTCGATGAGACGCGCGAGCCCCCGACGGCCAAGCGACGCCAATCGTACGGATTGAATTCCAAATTCATAATGGGGATCTGTAAACCACACCATCAGCAGCCAGATTGCGAATCCCGGTAACAGGCCCAGCACGATCGCAATCGCTGGTGCAGCCAAATGGACGATCAGGTCTCTACGAACCGATTTCCAAGTCTCGGCGGGACCCGTCCGTTCAATCTGTCGAAAGACGGGCGGTTCGACCGCATAGGCAAAACCGGTACCTGTCGACGTTGTGGCGACAACATACGGGGATTGAACGCCGGAACGGGTGAGCACTCGAAACCGGTTCGAGCCAAAGGGAAACGGATGAGATGCGATCTCGGACCATTCCTGACCGTCGAATTTGAAAAAATGACCGACCGAATAGCCTGGGCTCACTTGATCGACGATTAATGCGGCTGGTTTCCCTTCGAATAGCGTACCAAATTGATTTACAGTCCAACCAGGCAATACCCGATCGACGATTTCATTTCGAATGAACGACCAGCCATTCAGTTCTCTGTCACCCGCGACAGCTTCTCTTTCTTCGCTATCCGATGGGACCGGCTTCCCCTCGCCGTCGATCTTTTGTCGCTTCAGGCCCTCGCGAAAGTACACATGATTGCCTGTTTTGAGAAACGCATAGATCTGGTTGCCACGACACAGGCATTCCAAATACGGTTTTTCCGGTATGTCGTTTGGGTGTTGGACCTGATCAACCACAGGCAGGACTAAAAAGCTGTCGTCGACCCATCCCTCCGATTTTCGTCGGGTGACAACGAATTTCTCTATTT
Source organism: uncultured Schlesneria sp. (assembly GCA_903899985.1). Classification (GTDB taxonomy): domain Bacteria; phylum Planctomycetota; class Planctomycetia; order Planctomycetales; family Planctomycetaceae; genus Schlesneria. Next base: position 33,450 of record CAIULL010000159.1, on the reverse strand, counting down.
TTGCATTCCAATGGAGTTGAGCGATCTCGTTATCCAGCAAGATTGCGGAATCATTTTGGAAGGGGAAGTCTGACGGCTCAAGGACATCATCGATCACTTCAAACTGTTGTTTGCTGCCGCAGAACAGCAGACGATCTCCGACCACTTTGGGTCTAAACATGTAATCGCCGTTAAATTCCCATCCGGTGTCTTTTGAAATTCCCGATTCGGGATCAATCAAAGAGACTTTCCAATCAACGACGGTTGCAAAGCCACCCATAGCCGGTTTGGCCATGATTTTGTCGCGATCGAATCGAACAACGACAAAATGATCTCGCCAGAGACCGGGGTAACTGAAATCGCTGTAACTGATTTGTTTCTGAGTCAATCCCGGAACCGAAGGCAGAGGCAACTCACCAGTTACGTGAACAGACCAGAAAACTGTCGAGCCAATTTGATAGAAGAAAAATCCAGAAGGGATCGACAGGAAAAATGTCAGCAAACAGACAGCGATGACATACCCTGATTTGTGATTGGACATCTTCACGACTTTCGTTCAGTGTGATTCAGGCCGTATCGGGTAGGCTTGGATCGGCCGCTGTCCACACCGATCCAAATCAGGTCGCCAACGCCTTGTTGCTCAATTGCCTGGAACAGATACCCGTTTCGCATATGAATTCAGCCGAATCTGCTCATTTATCAGATTCTTGAGCGGTTTCAGACCCGTACCGAGTCCGTGCAATCGCCGTCAGCATGTTTCGATTGCGTTCGTTGTTTTGCCAGCGGAGGATTTCAAACTGTCGTTCAATCTCAGCATCGGTACCGCGAAAAAGCCTGGGAGTGTTCTCACGAATCATCTCAAGAGCAACCTTAAGTCGCCCTCCAGGAGTCGTCCGGCGGTAGATTTCCAACGTTTCGCGACTGAGCACGACTAAATCCCGCTCGTATAATGGATTGAATCAAATGCTGGTCATCCTAACCCGAATTTCAATCTGCCGAAACACATTTCTTCGTTTAATAAATCGCAACTTGACCCATGAACCGCAAAAAAGCCCGGCAATCATTGAGATTGCCGGGCTTCAGGTTTCAAGGCGATCAACGCGCGAACAACTTTCCCATGACTAACCCGTCATGCGACGCGCATCAACCGGCTGCGCCGGTTATTTGCTGCTGGCTAGGGCTTGCTGGGCTGCTGCCAACCGTGCGACTGGGACACGGCGGGGTGAGCAACTGACGTAGTTCAGCCCGATGTCGTGGCAGAACATGACCGATGCTGGATCGCCACCGTGTTCACCGCAGATGCCGATCTTCAGATCTGGTCGAGTGGAACGGCCGCGATCGACACCGATCCGCATCACGTCGCCGACACCCTCTTGATCGATCGTCTGGAACGGATCGTTCGGGATGATGTCATGCTCGCGATAGTAACCGATGAATGGCCCGTAATCGTCGCGGCTGATGGCCAGCGTTGTCTGGGTCAAGTCGTTGGTACCGAAGCTGAAGAACTCGGCGGCGGTTGCGATCTGGTCGGCTCGGACTGCAGCCCGAGGAACTTCGATCATGGTACCGACGAGGTATTCAAGCGTGACGCCAGTTTCCTTGAAGACCGCTTCCGCTTCTGCGCGAATGATCTTTTCCTGATTCTTGAACTCGGTCAAGAATCCGGCCAGCGGAACCATTACTTCTGGAACAACGCTGATCCCTTCCTTCTTGACGAGCACGGCGGCTTCGAAAATGGCTCGGGCTTGCATCGCCGTGATTTCGGGATAAACGATCCCGAGACGGCAACCGCGGTGACCAAGCATCGGGTTCGCTTCGTGCAGTTCTTCGACACGTCGTTTCACAGCGTCGATCGTGCTACCGGTCCAGCCCGCCAGCTTGGAGGCGAGATCGGGCTGTTCTTCGAGGTGGCGATCCGAGAGGAACTCGTGCAGTGGTGGATCGAGCAGTCGGATCGTCACGGGACGACCGTTCATGCTGCGGAACAATCCTGCGAAGTCAGCTCGCTGGAATGGCAGCAGCTTGGCAAGAGCCTTTTCACGGGTCTCCTTGGTCTCACAAACGATCATATGACGGATTTCGTCGAGATGATCGAAGAACATGTGCTCGGTGCGGCAGAGACCGATCCCTTCAGCACCGAAGGCGACTGCTTCATCAGCTTGTCCCGGTGTATCGGCGTTGGTTCGCACTCGCAGCTTGCGATACTTGTCGACCCAACCCATCAGTTGTGAGTAGCGTCGGAAGGTTTCTGATTCTTCTGGTTTCAATGTCTTCTGGACCAGAACCTGAATGACTTCGCTCGGCTTGGTCTGAACCTTGCCTTCGAAGACTTCGCCAGTGAAGCCGTCCATCGAAATGAAGTCGCCAGACTTCAGTGTCTTACCGGCCACCTTCACGGTGTTGGTCGTGTAGTCGACATCAATGGCTGAACAGCCAACGATACAAGCCTTACCCATCTGGCGACTGACCAGTGCCGCGTGCGAGCTGGCACCGCCGGTTGCTGTCAGAATTCCCTTGGCGGCTTTCATACCGCGAAGGTCTTCAGGGCTTGTTTCTTTTCGCACGAGAACGATGTCGACGTTCGGGTTCTTTTCGTGGAACTTTTCGGCTTCATCCGCGAACAGACAGATCACGCCCGAGGCAGCGCCTGGACCGGCGTTGATTCCCTTGGCCAGGAATCGGCCTTCCTTTGTTGCAGTGTTCTTCGAGGCTGGGTCGAAGATCGGTTGCAGTAATTGAGCAAGGTCATCGGCGGGAATGCGGCGTTTCTGGAGCGCTTCCTGTTCGGTGATCAAGCCTTCGTTGACCAGATCAACGGCGATTCGGACGGCAGCAAAACCGGTTCGCTTGGCGTTTCGGGTTTGCAGCATGTAGACCTTGCCGCGTTGGATGGTGAACTCAATGTCTTGCACTTCTTTGTAGTGCTTTTCGAGTTTCTTGCCGATGTCGTTCAATTGCTGATACGACTCAGGCATGTCTTTCGAAAGGGTTTCTTCGATTCGTTTCGGGGTTCTGATCCCCGCGACGACGTCTTCACCCTGAGCGTTGATCAGATAGTCACCGCAGAAGCCTGGTGTTCCGAGAGCACAATCGCGGGTCAGTCCGACACCGGTTGCACAGTCATCGCCCAGGTTACCGAAGACCATCGCCTGAACGTTGGCGGCTGTACCCCACTCATGCGGAATTCCATAAGTTCGGCGATAGACCATCGCACGGTCGTTCATCCAGCTGCCGAAGACGGCACCGATTGCACCCCAGACCTGCTCCATCGGATCAGTTGGGAAGTCTTTTCCAGCGCGAGTCTTGATCAGTTGCTTGAATTCTGCAACGAGTTCTTTCAACTGCGCCACCGACAATTGCGAATCTTCCTGGACACCGGCCTTTTCTCGCTTGTGTTCCAGTGCGACTTCGAACGGATCACCTTCCGTTTTATCTTTTGGCTTCAGCTCGAGCACGACGTCGCCGTACATCTGTACGAATCGACGATAGCTGTCCCAGGCAGATCGCTCGTTGCCTGTTTGTTTGGCGAGTGCGACAACCGTGTTGTCGTTCAGGCCGATATTGAGAACCGTGTCCATCATCCCGGGCATCGATTCACGAGCACCGGATCGGCACGAGAACAGCAATGGGTTGGTCGCGGAACCGAATTCCGCTCCCATGGATTTCTCGACCTTCTTGAGCGCGTCGAAAACCTGTTGCTTGAGTTCTGGAGGGAACGTGCGGTTGTTTGCATAGTAATACGTGCAGACTTCTGTTGTCAGCGTGAATCCCGCTGGAACAGGCAGGCCAATTCGAACCATTTCGGCGAGATTGGCCCCTTTGCCCCCGAGGAGGCTTTTCATCGTTGCGTCACCGTCAGCCTGACCGTCGCCGAAAAAATACACGTACTTGGTCGACATGCGAAGTCCTTCAAAACCCGGTCGCGGTAGCGACCACTGATACAGAATAAGCCGACTCGTAATCGAGCCGACTGAACGGGACAACTGCGGCGCGAACAATCAGCGCTCAAGCAACCCGCTCGTTGACGAGGCCGGAAATTAGCGATCAAACGAGCGAACTTCAAGCGTCCCGGTGTAAAAGCGCTACACCAGAAATACCAAAAGCGAGTCGGGAGGCATCAAAACCATGGATTTTTTCTGTCGAAAATCCAGAGTTTTGTGCGACCCGGGCTCGCTCTGGCTGCGCCGGCCCGCAATTTCAGTCGCTTAGTTGTTTTGCTCTAAAACGCAGTTATTTCGCGTCTTTGGCATCCTCTTTTGCGTCGAGGATCTCTTTCAAAGTTTTCTTTTGAGCGGGAGTCAGAATTGCTTCAATTTCAGTATCCCGTTTCGCTTTCGCCACTTTCAACTTTTCGGTCAATGCGTCGATCTCTTTTTCGTGCTTGTCTTGTACGCCGTAGATTTTGGTCTTTTGGGCGTCAGTCAGTCCCAGCTTGCCATAGTTGCTGGGCAAGCGGTTTGTTGATTTTTTTTCTTCGGGCTTATCTGTCGCCTTTTCTGTTGTTTTGGCTTCCGTTGCCTTTTCCGCTGGTTTTACGGCGGGGACCGCAGGCTTATCAGCCGGTTTTGCACCGGCCGCTTTCGTTGTGTCTTGAGCGAGGCAAACAAGTTGTGCGGAGGAAATCAGGCAGAGAATCGTATTCAGGACATACTTTTTCATGACATGGAGCTCCTTGAAGTGTAAAAAGATACTCAGTGAGGCCGAAATGACGCGAATGAAAGCAGCGTTACGGAGTTGTGAGTTGAATTATCGGGCCTTACAGTTCTTTGATCATTATGATGCGGGTTATTCTGCCGCATTCTCGCAGAAAATCAAGCGACTTGATTTTTGGGGGATTGGTACGGGTGACATTCCAGCTGGTTACGTCGAGCCTGATTCGGAAACTTTTTGCCCTTCAGACTAATTTTTTAAGGAAAATCTGATGAATCAGCGTTTCCTTTTTTGACGCAACGTGCAATAACACATTCCACTCCGACGGGCAGGGGCTTGCCGGAGTAGGAAGATGATTGCCTGTTCGCACACCGTTATTCCTTCTTGCCCGCTGTCCTGAGTCCGCTCTCGTCGCGTCCAAGTAAGTCAAGTCCGGTGACGCTCCTCGGCTACCGTCAGGTCCGTTTGCTTCTGTTGGAACAAGAAAACTGTCGGGAAGTTTTTGTTGTTGCTTTTGATGCCGCGGTTTTGCAGTCGCTGATTTGGCTTTGATCTTCCCTGTCGCAGTATGTGACAGCCTATGACCTGTTTCAGAGAGCCTGAGCGGCTCGCAAAGGACGACGATGAGCAAGAATTTGTATGTGGGTAATCTGTCTTATAATTGCACTGCTGATGATCTGCGTGAGCTTTTCAGCCAGCATGGCAATGTGTCTTCGGCTCAAGTGGTTTCGGATCGCGAAACTGGCCGGTCACGTGGCTTCGGCTTCGTGGAAATGTCTGATGGTGGAGAAGCGGCAATCGGTGCATTGAACGGAGCGGAGTTCCAAGGCCGAACGCTAACAGTGAACGAAGCACGTCCTCGTGAAAGCGGTGGCGGTGGTGGTCGTAGCGGCGGCGGTGGCTACGGCGGTGGTGGTGGTGGTGGTCGCAGCGGTGGTGGTGGCTACGGCGGCGGTGGCGGTGGCCGCAGGGGTGGCGGCGGCGGTTACGGCGGTGGCGGCGGCGGTGGTGGCGGTCGCAGTGGCGGCGGCGGTGGCGGCGGAGGATACGGTGGCGGTGGTGGCGGTGGTCGATACTAAGCCATACTTGAATCCGATATGAAAAACAAAAAAACGCCTTCCGTCCCGACCGGAAGGCGTTTTTTTACTTCTACTATACGGGCGTTTGATTTCGCGAATCGAATCGAGGTCATGATTGGGGTCAACCTTTGCTGCTGACTAATCGCGTCTACAGCGGATCGCTCCGCCGATTTCCGTTTCTTGCCACTTTCAAGAGTGATGCGAAAAAATGATGAAGGGACGGTGAATCGCCCTTCCCGTCTTTTAAGTTGATTGCTACAATGCAGAAACGTTTACGGATGGATGTTGAACACTGCGTAAATGCAGTATGAACAAATGCAATTAAAAGTACGCTGACACCTGCGTTGCTGCAGGTTTCACCCGATGTGGCACCTTCGAGTTGGCAATCTTCGATTTGAAGAGGGAAGTTCGTCGTACTATTACGATTTGATCGCGATTTAACGACGGAATTTAAGGACTCGCTCATGCTCCGGGAATGCACGATTCGCTCAGTTCGCTAAGGTTCATTGCAGCGGCCTCTCTGTGATGAACCTTATGTCGTACTCTCATTTCTGAGCGTCTTACGAGGCCCTTTTTTCTCGTTAATCTCTTTAGCTTTTTGATGCAGGTTCTTTCGCGTGAACTTTAGCCGCTGGCTCAGGTTGTGTTGAACCTCTCATTTTCCTGATAGGTCTCGGTAGACCGTCTCCGAGATCGCCCTGTTTCCTGACTGCGTATCAATAGCATGACCATGAACCTCGAAAAAGTCCGCAACATCGGTATCTCGGCTCACATCGACTCGGGAAAAACAACTCTCACCGAGCGAATTCTGTTCTACTCCGGACGCATCCATGCGATCCATGAAGTGAAAGGGAAGGACAACGTCGGCGCGACGATGGACTTCATGGAACTGGAGCGGGAAAAGGGAATCACGATCACCGCTGCTGCCACGCAAGTGAAGTGGGATGTGATCGACCAGAACGACCCGAAAGCACCAAAAGACCAATACACGGTTAACGTGATCGATACCCCGGGCCACGTCGATTTTACCGTGGAAGTTGAACGCTCATTGCGCGTACTCGACGGCGCCATCCTCGTCCTTTGCTCCGTTGGTGGAGTCCAAAGCCAGTCGTTGACCGTCGACCGCCAGATGAAGCGATACAAAGTTCCTCGAATTGCCTTCATCAATAAGATGGACCGAACCGGGGCTAACCCGGACAAGGTCATCAAGATGATCGAAGAAAAGCTTCACGTTACCCCAGTGCCGCTCCAGATCCCGATGGGTCGTGAGCAGGCATTCCAGGGCGTGATCGACCTGATCACCATGAAGGCCATGTTCTTCGATGGTGAAGACGGCGAAAACATCCGTCGTGAACCAATTCCTGAAGAGTTCAAGGAAAAGGCTGATGCGGCCCGTGCGCACATGCTTGAACAGCTTTCTCTCTACAGCGATCCGCTGATGGAAATGCTGCTCGAAGAGAAAGTCCCTCCGGTCGAAGAGATTCGTAAAATCATTCGTTCGGCAACGCTGGCTCAGCAGATTACCCCCGTCATGATGGGGTCTGCCTACAAGAATAAGGGCGTGCAAGAAATCCTTGATGCCGTGACGTATTACTTGCCAAGCCCGCTCGATCGTAAGATGACGGCGATTGATCAGATCAAGAAGCCGAAATCCGAAGAAGAAGCGAAAGATCCAAACTGGAACCGAGTAAACCTCGAATCCGATCCGAAGAAGCCTCTCGTCTGCATGGCCTTCAAGACCGTGGTCGAAGAGTACGGACAGCTTACGTACACTCGCATTTACCAGGGTAAGATCGTCAAGGGTGAAAGCTATATCAACACTCGTACTGGCAAGAAAGTGCGATTTGGTCGACTCGTGCGCATGCACGCCAACGATCGTGAAGACGTTGATGTTGCAGAAGCTGGTGACATTGTCGCACTGGTCGGTGTCGATTGCGCGTCAGGGGATACCTTCTGCGGTGACGGCGTGACCTATTCGCTGGAAAGTATCTTCGTTCCAGACGCCGTTATTCGACTCAGCATCGAGCCAGCGAAGCGAGACGGGGCCGACAAGTTAGGCAAGGCTCTGGAACGATTCCGCCGCGAAGATCCGACATTCCGCGTGCTGACCGACGAAGAGACCGGCCAGACGCTGATCGCCGGGATGGGTCAGTTGCACCTCGACATTTATGTCGAGCGAATCAAGCGTGAATATGGTGTCGAGTGCATTATCGGTCAGCCGCGCGTGGCTTACCGGGAAACCCCGACACGCGAAGTCGAGTTCAACTACAAGCACAAGAAGCAGTCTGGTGGTTCGGGTCAGTACGGTCACGTTGTGGGCAAGTTGGTTCCGCTGCCGGAAGACAGCGCAATCCCATACGAATTCGTCAACGACGTGACAGGCGGACGCATTCCCAAGGAATACATCAAGCCGATCGACGAAGGCTTCCAACGCGCCCTGGTCAAAGGCCCGCTGTGTGAATGCGAAGTCGTGAACGTTCAGATGATTCTGCAAGACGGTAGCTACCACGACGTCGACTCGTCTGAAATGGCGTTCGGTATCTGTGCGTTCGACTGTATGCGGGATACGCTGAAGAAGGCTGGTATCGGACTGCTCGAACCAATCATGAAGCTGGAAGTGGAAGTTCCTGACGAATTCCAGGGGAACGTCACGGGCCACATCTCCAGTAAGCGCGGTCTGGTCGGTGCCACCGAGACAAACATGGGTGTTTGTACGATCGTTGCAGAAGTCCCTCTGGCCAGTATGTTCGACTACGCCAACGAACTCCGTTCGATGACGCAGGGTAAGGGAACATTCACCATGGAATTCGCCCGTTACTCGATGTTGCCTCGTGGTCTGCAAGACGAAGTCGTCGAAAAGCGAAAGAAAGACAAAGCCGATCGAGCCGCCATCAAGTAATTGATCGGTCGAATTGGTTTTCATCGAATGAACGAAGAGCCCGGCTTGGCAACAAGCCGGGCTTTTTTCGTGCGATGGATTCATGATTGGAGAAATCAGCCACACTGGGATGGAGCCATTCATCATTTCGAAATTCGCTTCGTCGCCAAATTCCGGACAGCAATCGCTGTGGAGACTTTCGAGATGAAGAATTGGAAACGGACTTCATATCTCTTTGTGATTGTTGGATTCACTTTGACGATAACGATTAGCATGTTGCTCACGGACGCCGCAGTGCAACCTGGCGCAAGCGAAAATCAGCAATCGCACGCGCCTCAAGTTTAAAACATCTGATCCAAATTGGATGAACTTCGCGATGCAAACCCGATTTCAGCCCAGTAAGCGGACCGTGATAAAAATGACAATCGAATCGGGAAGCAAAAATAGAAAAAGCCGAGTTCATCGTGAAATGCTGAGAGGGCGATGACGTACTGGGATTATGGCACACCATCAACGGCGTAATCTCTGGAAAAAACGGATGGGTTAAGCCAGAGATTCGACGTCACCCCAGGGTCAGCACACGCGACGGGTTTCCTGCCGAAGTCCAAATTGGTGAGGTCTATTTCGAGGTACATATTGAGCCGGTCAAAAACTGACTTTCTGCCGAGGCAAGCCGTCGGAAGACAGGCTGATCCGACGTAATTCAAGCTCCTTAACAATTTAAATCGCTTGAACACAGTCATGGTCAATACTTAGCTCTATCGCTGAAACTTTTTCAGAACAGCGTTTGTAAACCACGCAGGAATTTTGTCGCCCTTTATTTCGAGGTTCTTTCCGTCCGTAATCTCAGCCAGCCAGGTTCGGTCTTGATTGTCGCCCGAATTATCGAAGATGTATGTCCGATTTGTGTGAGGAATGGCATCGATCAGCAAATCCAGCGAACGGGCGTAACGAGTAACGATTTTGTCATCTGGAACCGAATGGCCCCCCTGTTTCACACGATTCCGCACGCGAGAGATGTTGATCAGCGGATCGTCGGTTGCGATGAAGTACAAATAGGTGCGATAGCCAAGTCCCTGAGCTTCTGTCAGAAGCATCACTTTATCTCTCGATGACATCACCGTCTCAAAGGTGAAGGACGTTCGCTGCTTCAGCAATTGCCGCCTGAGGCAGTCGGTGGTCACGGAAGCAAAATATGAGTTCATCTCAATTCGTGAAAAATCGAGTATGCCGTTCGCAGCGCTCAACAGTTCCGCTGCTGACGAAAAACCTTGGGATATCAGAAACTCTGAATTACGGAAAAATGCCAGAATATTTGCATCCAGACTTGGGTTATTGACGACACCAAAGTCTTCGACATTGACAAAACCCTTCTGTCGAATTTGGGATTCGATCTCATCGGGATTTAAGTAAACTCCGAGAAGTTCCGGCGGCAGCAACGTTTTGAGCGTGCTTTTTCCGGAACCATTCGGGCCAGCAAACATTCGAAGCCGAGGAGGTGAGGTCTTCACTGGATCGTATATCTCTGACCCGGCTGAGATGGTGTTGGCGGTTCAATTTCCTTCAGCAGTTTGCGTTGCCCATCCGGGAAGATTTCGAAGATTTTTCCATCTTCGGAGACCACGACGCTGAGTCCAGCGAGAACCGCCTGTTGGTATGCGTTGGAGAACGCGGAACCAGATGCAGCCAGAAACGACAATTCCAATTGCTCGATTCTCGCTTCGTCGGTCGGGGGATTTTGGTTTTGCATTCCGGTCCTTTCGATTGCCAGTCTTGGTCGTTTTCCATCATAACAGACCTAGCCGACCAGTGAAGACCCTAACCCGAATGACGCTGGCAAAAGCGATTGAAATGAATTCTTTTGACGGACGATCTTGGCTATCCTGTGTTTGCACTGCGCAAACCAGAAGGGGATTCAATGCTCACGAGTGAAATCTATGCTCCTGGTAAAATTCGACTGATCGACGTACCGGAGCCAACGCTTGCTTCGGCGCCACCGGATGGGATCTCGGGACAGATCATTTTCCAACCCGAAACAACCTGCCTCTGCGGATCCGACCTCCCCTACTTTAATCGCTGGGATGAATGGCCCATCGAACAGGGTCACTCGCTGCACGAGATGATCGGTACCGTCACGGCTACCAACGGGAAAAAATGGCGAGTCGGAGACCGAGTTCTCGCGGTGCCGCAAATGCAACAAGGACTCTCAGAGCGATTTGTCCTCGACGAGGACCGAGCGATCACCATCGCCACAAATGTTCCAGAAGAACAGGCACTGATGGCGCAACCGCTGGGGACAGCGATCTTTGCCTTGAAAAAACTTCCTAACATTCTGGACATGGATGTTGCTGTCGTTGGTCAAGGTCCGATGGGACAACTGATGAATGCCTGTTTAAGAAACATGGGTGCGCGCCAGATCATCGGCATCGATTTGTTGGAAAGCCGTCTTAAAACAAGCCCGAAAATGGGAGCCACAGCGACCGTCTGCAACTCGATTGACGAACCCATTTCTGCCGTGAAAAAAATCCTGAACGGGAACTTGCCCGATCTCGTCATCGAATGTGTCGGTCACGCCGACCAGCAATTCAATCTCTGCATTGACCTTTGTAAGCATGGGGGACGCATACTTTTCTTTGGCGTTCCACCGCAAACGATCAATAACCTGCGCTGGCGAGACTTATTCTTCAAAAACGCAACGGTCCATACGTCGGTCAATCCAGACTTCCGCCGAGATTTCCCGCTCGCGATGCAATGGATTTCGGAAGGGCGGATCGATGTTTCCCCCATCATTACTCACCGATTCCCGCTGGCAAAACTTCAAGAAGCTTTTGAACTGTTTCGCGATCGAAAAGAGGGGGCGATCAAGGTGATTGTCAATTTCCCTTCTGCAGTCCGCAGTTAGTCTTCCCTCCAGTTCGGACTCATTGTGGAAACTTCTATGGATTCAGCTTGGGGCCACCAGGATCAATGCCTTTCGGTTCCGGCATGTCTTCGCTGATGATTTTCCATGAGTCGCCCATCTCACGCATCGCGCGAAAATCTTTCGGCTGGTAGGCGACATTGAGGTGTGGTGTTGCCACCACACGATGTTGTTCGAATCGTGAATCCATCGCAGCAGCCACCATTCCCGTTACCAAAAGGGTCCGCTCGACGGGATAAGGAGAACGTCCATCACGAATATGCGTTTGAATCGCGTGAGACAACGCTTTAAACAGATTTCGATTCTGCCAGGGGCCGACGTAAAAACTGGTCTTCAAAGGTTCTGTTTTTCCGGCAAGTCGACAGGCGAAGCACCATCGTGTGGCGCTGGCACCAATTCGCAGGACGGTTCCCCGAACGCCGTCGCGGTATTTGATCAGAATGGCGTGAACAGGTTGTGGACTTCCGCCAGTTGATTCGACGAAGTCTTTTAGTGGTCCGACATCTTTGCCTTCAGCGGCACTCATTGCTGCGGCGGCGAGCGAATAACTCCAGCGGCCTTCCTCGGCCGCTTTCCAGACGGCATCTCCTTCAAGCAATTGAATCTCACTGACTCCGGTTTCACCCCCACGACGCGATTCCACAAGCGACTGCAACACTTCGAGCGCATGAAAGTCATAAGATTCAAGACCACCGCTGTGAATCGAAATGGCTTCTTCGATCTCAGCCTGATCCGGCATTTCGAGTGGGGGACGGCGCTGTGCTAAAGGGACGGAACTCCCTGCCATCATTGGAATTTTCAGCTCCTGGGCAACCTGCATCATTTCTACCGCCCAATCCCAACGGAATGACAAGTGTTTATCGTTAAAGACCGGGACAGCGCGACCCGACTGGCGGAAGACGGCTGCGATTTCGTCAAAGAATCGTTTGCGTGGATACATGTGTTGACCGCGGTCGTTCACCGGATAATTCCCGTGCTCGCCGATCGATAATACTCCGTCAACGGCAAGCTCCTGTCCTCCGCATTTCAACGCGGTATCGATCGTCGGGAAGATCCTGATTCCGTGCTGTTTCGCGACGTCACGTGCCATGTCGCGTCCTTCGGGAAATTGGTCAACAAAAAGACTGACCACATCCATTCCCGATTCAATCAGTTTCCCGTTGAAGTAATAGGGCTTCAGAAAGTTTTCGAGGATGACATGTGCGTGGCTGCGATAGGTGAATTCCGTAACGATCGCGGCAACACGCGGTCGCGGCGCTGGATCGGCGAAGAGAGCCTGTCGTGTGCCAGCAACCACAAACGGGAATGCTCCAGCGGTCGCCCCTAACCACTGTCGGCGATTGATCTGGCCGAATTCGTGCATTGTCTTTTCACTCCATTTGGGGCATGACACACCTTAAGACTCGTCAAGATCGGCCCCTCTTCCGTCGCGGACCAGAGATCTCGAACGAGGCATGGAAAACGCAGAGGATGAAACTCACGAACTGCCAGATTGAAATTCACGATGCGCGGGAAACGTCCGTGCAAAGCCATCTCAGACACCGTTATACACGGGCCGACCTTCAGCTTAAATCAACAATTTTGACCGTCGATTCGGACTTCGGGAATTCGCCACACAATTCTCTCCGTCCCTTCCTTTGGTCAGAGTTGATCGATATTTTGGCCGATGGCCGCTGTGCTGAGAAAAGTCTCTGACACAGTACAGTTCAATCCAGGAATCCATCAAATGCCGCTCGTTGACCATCCCGTTGGAAATTATCGCTTTCTGCCCGGGATCGCTCCGTATTCATGCGGGGTTGTGTCGAGCCCTGGATTCGAAATCGTTCATGTGACATTTCAGAGGCCCCTCCCCTATCGATTGGGTTTTGAACAAATCGAAAAAGCTCTTGAAGCCAACGATCGTCCAAAGGCTGCTTTGTGCGGGATCGAGCTTCGGTCGCCAAAGCCATACACATTTCCAGGATTTGCTGCATTCAATGCCGAATACGCAGCGATTTTGAAGGACTGGGGAGTTTTTGTTGACGGAGTGAATCCGGTTGCCAGGACGAATGTCGCGCCGGTTCTGTATCCTCATGCTGAGCCTTTGCTGTATGGGTTCTCGTTTACGAACGCCTGCCCCGAGGGACTTCCCTCCACGTTTGTCGTTGCGGGCGCCGGAGAGTTGCCCGAGGGGATTCTTTCGCGAGAAGGAATCGTGGCCCTTGGCGATACGTCTGTTGAGGGACTGAAGATCAAATCTCAGTTCGTCATGGACCTGATGGAATCGCGATTACGTGGTCTTGGCGCGGGCTGGCCAATGGTCAGCGTGATTGATGTCTATACCGTCCATACATTGACGCCGCTTTTGCCGGAAATCGTACTGGGTCGAGTTGGCGCGGCCAGTATTCACGGTGTCAACTGGCATTACACTCGCCCCCCCATTGAGGAGATCGAGTACGAGATGGACATGCGAGGCGTTCGAACAGAGCTTCGGCTGGGGTGATCCTGCAAGAGGGCTGAAGTTAATTAAGCTGTTTCTGCTAATAGTTCAAGCCGTCGCAAAATTAACAGCTCTAATATGAACATCAATCCCACCAGCGCGATGCTTGTGATGCCGAAGAGCGTGCATCGAGCTTCATCCCCCAACCTCGATGTATACACGGCGACAACATAAAGCCAGCCGGCAGCAAAACAGATGGTCAGGGTCATGGGCGTTCCCTTCCAGCCAAAATACAGCGAGAGCAGAACCAGCAAATGGAGATATCCAAAAACGCTCAGAGTGACTGTGATTGTTCCAACCATTATTTCCATATAGCCCATCAAGTGGCGTTGAATATGTTCATGGAAAATCACCATCGTCAGATCAAACGCAAGCGGCGCGATGATTGTCGGTGCTAACCCCAATGCCCACCCGCAGCACTTGTCCAAAGCCAATTGCGGCAGTGTGTGAGGCGTTTGAACCAATGCCGACCATGTACGATTCCGGACCTCGTCCTGAAACAGCTTGCTCGCAGACCATGTTCCATCGAGAATTCCATATAGCAAGCTCAAGAGTGAGGACCAGGCAAGCGTAAAACCGATGATCCCCCCTGGTCGGTTAAAGGATCGAAATGTCGTCAGAACAGCTAAGAAAATTGCTAATTGGACAGCAATCCGTATGATCGTCCAAGTTGTGCCACCCGTCGCAAAAACATATTCTCGCCAGATGATTGGTTTGGACCAGGGACGACGAACACGACGGGGGCTGAGCTTCAGTGTCAAAGGCCGATCGTCACGAGCGTCAGTTAATGCAAATCGATCGAATGCCAGCCATGAAACGATCAAGCACAAGATGCCGGCGATCGCGCTGAATCCTACCGCCAGGCACCAGGGCGAATCTTGAAATCCCGATTCGGTGATGTCCAGCATTCGCATCGGCAGACTGATCGACCAGAAAGATTGCGGCACTGCCGTCCAGCCAAAAAGCGCTCCAAACACCCACAAAAAGAAGGGGGGTAATGCATAGGCCGCAACAATGATCGCCGTCCACCGGGCTGCCTTTCCTCCGTTCGGCTGGAACACAGAAACGGAGATACCGACCATTGCCAGCAACCAAAGGTAAGCGGCAAGTGCGATGTACGCAGCATAGACCTGCGCCCACGAAACACCACCTAACGTGATCGCGACAATCGTGAACGGAAACTGAATGGCGATCAACAAGGCGGCGTCGCAAAGAGTGCCCGCCGTCTTTCCAAGGATTATCGCCAGAGGACTGATGTCCGCCAGTCGCATCAGCCCCAACGTTTCTTCCTCCTTTTCTTCAGTAATTGTCTGCGAGAATCCGAAGATCGCTGTCGCCGAAAGAAATAGTGCCGTGATCATCAGTTGAGCCTCAAACAGAGGCAGGCCGGAAGCGTTGACCCGAGACAGGAAACAGGCGTAACAAACAGCGAAGTAGAGCACGATCGACAGTCCGAAGCGGATGGCATGCGATCCGCTTCGCCGCACATCCGTCGTGAGTGACTGCTTCGTTAATTGCCAGATACCGTAAAACACAAACATGTCCTTCGGTGAATGAATTCTGAAATGATCTTCAAAATGCACTTCTTGACGTGGAAAGGCAAGCATTCGGTGATTCGATCCGCTTCGGACGGACGCGTCTTCATCAGAACCACGACATAGGCATACGTACCGATTCAATCGGTCGGCGAGAGCTTCCCAGTGCTGCTCCGGCGCAGGCAAGGCTCGCGCCGTGAACTTCTTGCAAACCGTCGCCAGTCCAATACAAATGTGAAGCCGATACAATTTGTTGGGGAGATTGATATTCTTCTGTTCAATCCTGGCGGGGCCGCCCATCGGGGTCAGCCGGAATGAGTCGGCTGAGGATTGTGCAGCGACAGAGGTGAACGACGTGATTGTGATATTGCAAAGCCACACTCTTGGTCTCGGTTCGAATGACCAGAGGGCGACCCAATGAGTCTAAAAATCGATGCTCCCCCCGAAACAATCGGGGATCGAGTGCTGTTTGCCCTGGTCCTGTTGTGGTCGTTTCTGTCAATGTGTTTTCCATTATATGACACCGACTTCTGGTGGCATCTGAAAACGGGACAATGGATTCTGGAAGGGAACGGCATTCCGTTCGTAGACCTCTACACCTTCACGGACTCAGACAAACCCTGGATCGATCTTCACTGGGGTTTTCAGGTCCTGATCGCAATCTTGCATCGACTGGGGGGTGTGCCGTTGGTGACCCTGGTCAAGTCAGGGATTATCACGGCAGCGGTGGCCGTTGCTTGGCGGGCCGGCGGAGCCCACTTACCTGTGTGGAAAAAAACCGTACTGTGGGTGCTGCCCATCATCTGTATCGCAGGTCGTGGTAACGAGCGGCCTGAGATGTTGACGCAATTGTTTCTTGCCATGTGGTTATGGATTGCACGTCAAACCGATTGGAGGCCGGGATTAATCTGGTTCCTGCCGCTGTTGCAAGTCGTCTGGGTCAATTGTCACGCTTTGTTCGTTCTTGGTCTCGTCGTTGGGTTCTGTTACGCCGTTGATGCCGTCATTCGCGACCTTGCGAAGGGACGTTACGGATTAGAACCACGAACTGCAGGGCCTGATCTTCGCACGGTTGGGATCGTGGGCGTTATTGTCGCCGTCTGCTGCCTGATCAATCCCTATTTCGAAGAGGGGGCGTTATTTCCATTGACTCTCTATCGAAAATTCTCGGTCGAAAAAGAATTTTACAGTCAGAATATTGGTGAATTTCATCCACCGATTGATTTCATTCGCAAATTCGGATTCCGTAACGTCTATCTGCTGGCGGAAGTCGGGACATGGCTGTTGACCTTCTTCAGTTTCGCCTGGCTGCTGATCACGCGGCGAAAATGGAGTTTGTTTCGGTTGATGTTGTTCGCTGGTTTTTCCCACCTGGCGTGGCAGGCGAGTCGAAACACGAACATCTTTGCTTTTGTCTCGGCGTTTATCGCCTGCGAGAATTTTGCCGATGCGCGATCAACTTCATCACACACGACGGCATCTCGCCCGATTCCCTCCCTGATCAACGCCACAACTGGGATGACGGTTCTGATGGCAGGGCTTTGTGTCGCGGTCGTCACGGGGTGGTGGAATGAATTTGCTGAAAAGAACAAACCTTTCCGCCTGGGCGAAGCATCGAATTGGTTTATTCATGACGCGGCGAAATTTGCGGGTCAGCCGGGTTTTCCTCGTCGAGCCTTTGTTGCCAACAACGGTCAGGCTGAGGTGTACGTCTATCACAATGCGCCGGAGTGCCGAGTCTTTATGGATGCCAGACTGGAAGTCTGTACGCAGCAGACTTTTGAGCTGTTTAATCGAGTGCTGGGGTCCATGGCCGTCAGCGATCCGACGTGGCAGAACCTTTTTCGCGACGGAGAATTGCCCGTTGTCATCCTCGACAGCCGCACTGCACGTGCCTCGATCAACGGGATGTTGATGACGCCGGGTTGGCGAATGGTCTTTGCGGACCGCTCGGCAGCTGTCTTTCTTCCAAACGAGCGAGCTGATCGGCTGCGACTTCCCCTTGCCGATCCGACACCCTTGTTCGATCCCGATGGAAGGATGAAATGACGTCCTTGTCCAAACTGAGTTCAGTCCAGACGGTGGAATGGACTAACGGATCGTATTGCGGAGTCAATTCAGGATTAAGCCTGATTCGAAACAGACCGTTGGAGGTATGGATGCTGCGGTTCTCAATGGCGTCGACGTCGCTGATGAAGCGACATGAAATCACCGGACAGTAGACCTGTCGAATCAATCCAAACAACGCCGGGCAAATGCCCACATGGGTCAGGGAGGCTCTTTAGGAAATAAGATCGTAGACACCTAATTGTGAATTTGAGTCACGATGAAATCGGCATCGGACAGGCAATGCCGTGCGCGGGTAATAGTGCGAATTCACCATGGATCTGCGCATTATTTTCCGAGGCAGCAACAATCCGGAAATTTCAGTATCATCTTCAGCGATCACAGGATGTTTTCGTCCGACGCTGTACTGTTTCCGCAGGTGATCGAATCGGGAACCATGCATCCAAAATTCGAAATGGACGACTTGATGTCCCACCGCCGTCGTATCCTGCTGATCCAATTGCCGATTCCCCAACCCGGAATGGAACCGGCTCAAGGCAACGTTCCCTTAGCCGCAGCGTACCTGAAACTATTGGCGCAGCAGCGTGGTCTGGACGAGGCGTACGACATCCAGATCCTGCAGGCAACACTCGCCAATCGTTTATCCGACCGGGGATTGGCCGCAGAGATCCTGGATCGTGATCCCTGGCTTGTCGGATGGACATGTTATTTATGGAACGTCGAGCGTTCGCTCGATATTTCACGATATGTGAAGCAGGCTCGCCCCGCTACCCGGATACTTGTCGGAGGACCGGAAATCACGGCTGACAACGGCTGGGTCCTTGAACGGCCGGAAGTTGATTTTGCGGCGATCGGCGAGGGGGAACAAACGTTTTGCGAACTTTTGGCCAGCCTGCAAAATGCCGATATTCCCGACCAGCAAATTGCCGGACTCTACGTTTCCCCTGTTCTGACACGGACAGTTTGTGGCGAATGGAATGAAGCGAAAGTTGCTCAAGGAAAAATACCGCTGTTCCGACAGCCGTTGCCGAACCTGAACGAGGTCTCGTCCCCCTATCTTGCTGGGATTCTCGATGCGGCGGACGAGCAGCTGATGCTGCTGGAAACGCTGCGAGGCTGCATTTTCAAGTGCAAGTTCTGCTACTACCCCAAAAGTTACGACGACCTTTATTTCGTCTCTCGCGAAAAAATCGTCGCGAATCTGGAACATGCGCAGCGTCGCGGAGCTCGCGAGGTCGTGCTGCTTGACCCGACGCTTAATCAGCGCCGCGACTTCGACGGCTTTCTGAAGTTACTCGCCGATTGTAATCCCGATCACCAGTTCAAATACTTCGGTGAGTTACGGGCGGAGGGAATCAACAGTACGACCGCGAAGCTGTTGCGAGCAGCAAACTTCACGCAGGTCGAGATTGGACTGCAATCGATCGACCCCCTGGCCCAGGAACTGATGGACCGCAAGAATCATCTCAAGGCGTTTGAGCGTGGTGTGCGGGCATTGCGAGACGAGGGGATCAGCGTCAAGGTGGACCTGATTATTGGTTTGCCCGGTGATACATGCGATTCGATCCGCCGCAGCCTGCACTATCTCAAGGACAGCAACCTTTACGACGAGGTTCAGGTCTTTAATCTTTCCGTTTTGCCAGGAACAGCCTTCCGGCACGAGGCACGCGAACTGGGCCTGGAATTTCAGCCTGTTCCGCCCTATTACGTCTTGAAGACACCGACGCTTGACCTGGCTGATCTTTACCAGTTAATGGACGAAGCGGAGGAGCTGTTTGACACCGAGTTCGATCCGCTTCCCGAACCGCTAATTCCAAATTTGACGATGTCAACAGGCCCTCGCCCGCGATGCGAAGCATGGCAAATCGATCTGGATGCCGAGTCTGACGCTGACAACGCGAAAGAGCCGAAGTCGAATCTTCCTCCCCCGGATGAGCGTACCCAGGCCTTTACTCTCTGGCTCAAAGCTGAAGATTTCCGGGTGCATACCAAATCGGCACAAGAGTTTATCGAACAAGTTCTCGACGAAAACCCGCACACGACACTGCAGGTTATTCTGGAGCCTGGCAATCCCGTTTCGATGACCGCATCGCTTCTGGAAGATTTAAAATCGATCTGTTACAGCCGAACAACCTATCTCGATCGTTTTTACTCGATCCTTCCCGGCGCGATGAAAGGTTCGAAATGCCTGGTCGTTCTGCTACGGTCTCGCGACGAAACAAGACTTGATCCCGAAACAATCGCCGACATCGAAGAATTTGCCACCATCGTCTGGAAAGAGGAAACCGTACCATTGCCTCTCGTCCAGAGTCATCCTTAGAGTGATGCCGACGCTAATAGTGCGGGTGCTACAGGCGGCAGATTTGTGCCACCAGTGGTTTCAACTCGCGTGTTGGAAATCATGTGAATCAGTCGACTGTGCCATGGTCTTGCGACGTGACGAAGGAGATTCGCAATGGCTCTATTCGATCGGTACTTCCGTAAACCAGCAGTGGTCACCGCTTCTGGTTCACCTCCCGGCGAACGGATCGGCACGACGACAACCTTTGCCGTGTCGCCAGTGACTCCCTCGACGGAACCGTTGCAGGTGGTTCCCTATCACGAGGCGGTCACAGAGTTCCTTTGCGGAAAAGTTGAGTCCTGCTCTCAGTACCACGGACAGTTGGTTTCCAAAGTCCGAATTCACCCGCTGATCCACGCCCTTCACCTGGCCTTTGCCGATCATCGGCCCCTCTGTTTTTCTCCTGACATCATCTGGTTGACACTCACGCAAGGGCTATCGCTTCACATCAACGCGAACGCCGAGCGATTGCGGCACCACTTCGTGAAACACGAAGGAAAGGCAAAAATTGTCGTACGGCGCGACGATTTTGTGAAAGGTTCGCCGGAAAACCCGTGGCCCGAAGTTTTTCAGGAATTCTCTGCGGCTATCCAAAGTCATATTGGCGACGCTCACAGGTTGATCGTTGCAGACTTTTCAACGACCGGCCCGGTGGAGCGAGCGGCGTCCGAAATCGCGCTGATGGACGCGATGCAGGCGTATTTTACGTTCGAGCTCCATACGATTTGCGGAATCCCCAGCATTACGCTGGAGGGAACTCCCGATGATTGGCGGTCGATCGCCAAACGAGCCCGCGAGTTTCGTCGATTCGGGCTGGACTGGTGGATTGATGCACTTGAGCCTCTATTGAACCAATTTGTTGACGCCGCCAGCGGAAAGATCGATCAAGCGTTTTGGGATTCGATTTACAAAAGGGATGGCAAAGCTGGGTGTGGTCGTGGTCCATTTGTCACTGGTTGGATCGTTAACCTGTTCCCCTATTTGAACCCCTCCAGCGATAACTTACCTTTTCTGGACTCGATCGATGCCCTGCAGCCAGATCCTGCCGCCACATTTCGGCGAAACCCCTGGATCGGGCTTGAACCATCAAGGGTGAGTGGCCCGATCTTCGATCACTTTCCTCATCTTCCTGCGAAGGTCCCTTTCCTGTGGGATTACAAGCGAACCAAGTACCAGATGGAGTTTATTGGCGGGCTGATCGGCATTAAACAAGATCCTCAAACACTCTGCTTACGACCTGAAATTGGTTGGGCCGTCTGGGAGGCCGGAGCTGTCGAAAGAAAACGTCGCGGCGACGCTGAAACTGCGGCACGAAAAGAGCAAGAGAAAGCTGAAATTGCTGCGAAGGAATTAGCAGCAAGAAATTACGAAGCAAATCAACATTTTAAACAGGCTCGCAAACTGGGACTC
Source organism: uncultured Schlesneria sp. (assembly GCA_903899985.1). Lineage (GTDB taxonomy): Bacteria > Planctomycetota > Planctomycetia > Planctomycetales > Planctomycetaceae > Schlesneria. The sequence goes on along the minus strand of CAIULL010000159.1, from coordinate 12,112 downwards.
CAATTCCGTCAACTGTATCTGGCAGCAATTCCTGAGGTACAAGCCGACACCAAATTCGACGAAGACGAACAGCATCGATTATTACTGGATCTTGCCACGACAAACTATCAATCGAATATCGAATTTCAAAACCTTTGGAACACCGTCCACGGCCAGCCCCCTTCTTCTTTACACGTCAAGTGGCTTTCCTTGTGGAAACGGGCTTAAGCAAGCTTTCGGCATATTTTTTAAACTCACCACCTGGCGAACGAGAGTGATCATGGCTCGATCCGATCGACTTTTCGAGAAACAACCCTTGTCAACCGCCGCCGATTCATCTCATCAGGAACAGACAAGGAACTCGACAACTTTTCTCGTCTCGCCTGTGGCACCCACGACAGAACCGTTGCCGGTGGTTCCCTATCACGAGGCGGTAACCGAGTTCCTCGGTGGAAAAGTCGAGTCTTGCTCTCAGTATCACGGGCAGTTGGTCGCCAACGTCCGACTCCACCCGCTGATCCAAGCGCTTCACTGGGCCTTTGCCGATCATCGGCCCATCTGTCTTTCTCCCGATATGATCTGGTTGACAATCACACAAGGGTTGGCACTCCACATCAATGAGAATGCCGAGCAGTTGCGGCATCATTTCGTGAAACACGAAGGAAAGGAGACGATTGTCGTTCGGCGAGATGACCTCGTCAAAGGCTCTCCCGAAAACCCCTGGCCCGAAGTGTTTAATGAGTTCTCATCGGTCATCAAGGAGTATATTGGCGAGACTCACCGCTTGATTGTTGCAGATTTTTCAACAACGGGTCCCGTTGAGCGAGCGGCCTCCGAAATCGTGCTGATGGACGCGATGAAGGCTTATTTTGCCTATGTGGTCAGTTCAAGGTGCGGTATCCCCAGTATCACGCTTGAGGGAACTGTTGACGATTGGCTTTCAATCAATCAACGAGTGAATGAATTTCGTCGCTTCGGTCTCGACTGGTGGATCGATGCACTTGAACCACTATTGAACCAATTCGTGTCTGCCGCCAGTGGAAGGATCGATCAATCATTCTGGGATTCCATTTACAAATGGCATGGTGGCGAAGGAAGCGGTAGCGGGCCGTTTGTCACGGGTTGGGTCTTGAACTTGTTTCCGTATCTGAACCCAGTGGCTTATGACGCACCAGAACCTGGCTCGGCGTTTTGCCGAAATCGCTGGATCAATCGTCAGCCATCAAAAGTGGATGGTCCGGGTATGGATCGTATTCCGCACCTTCCGGCCAAGGCACCGTTTACATGGGATTATTTCGATACCCCGTATGCGATGGAGTTTATTGGAGGGCTGATGGGCGTTAAACAAGATACGCAAACCCTCTGTCTGCGACCGGAAATTGGTTGGGCGGTCTGGGATGTCGTTGCTGTCGAGAAAAAACGTCAAGTGGACGCTGAAGAAGCGGAGAAAATACGCCGTGAGGAAGAGGAAATCGCGGAGAGGGAATTTCAAGAAAACGCGGAAATCCTGAAAAGAGAGCTCAAAGAGAGGTCCGAAATTTCCGCGAAAGAAGCAGCAGTGCGAAGCAAAGAGGCAAATCGACACTTTGATCAGGCTCGCAAACTGGGACTTCATTTCCACCAGCTGTATCTGGCGGCAAAACCAACAGAACAATCTGACACCAATCTCGACGAGGACGAACAGAATCGATTCTTGCTGGAGATTGCCTCGACAAATTATCAAGCGAATAGTGACTTTCGAAACCTGTGGAACACCGTCCACGGCCAACCCCCTGCTCCGTTACACGCGAAATGGCTTTCCTTGTGGAAGCACTTGTAATGGTTTCATTTTTCCAGGAACTGGAGTCCGCCATGAAAAAGTTCGTTCGCATTTCATTGACGTTGATCGGTCTTATTGCAATTCTCGCTGTTATCCAGTTATCTCCCGGCGAGGCTCAGACGAGAGGTGACCGGGCGGTGAAGTGGGAATACAAAGCTCTCACACTCAAAGATGCGAATGTCGGTTCCGCTCATGATGAATGGGAAGAAAAGCTGAACAGCGTCGGTCAGGAAGGATGGGAACTGGTCAGCACGATTCCGTTCTTGCATAACGGCAATACCGCCGGGCTGAGGGTCCTGCTTAAGCGACCCCTACACTGATCATTTCCTGGCAACACAAGCAGAACATACGACAACGGTCCGCCCCTTCACTTGCTTAATCAATTTAAGCAATGTGGCTTCCTGGCGAGTGCAACACAAGGTAACGGCGCAACATCGAAGCTCATTTTCGATAATGCGCGTAAAAATCTTCTTCATCGACAGTTGGCCGATACCCGAGTTCGATCGCTTTGTCGATCAACGCCTGGCCCCGCAACGGCTGGTCAAAAACGTTGCCTGCGGGACCATTCCAGTCTGGCGGACGTGGCACGTGAATTCCGTATTTGATTCTCACTCCTAAGGCATAGGTGGCGGGCGGGTAATCCCTGTTCGCAGCCCTTTCGAGCCAGGCATAACCTCCAAGTACGTCGGGAGTCATGGGCCAGAGAATGTATTCGCCGATTACGTTGTCATGTTTTTCAGTCCAGCGAGCAAGTTCATACATGGCAGCCGGGTCACCACGACTGGCTCGGAACATCAGGACCCAACCGGGGACGTACACGCTCAGGAGCAGAAGCAGGACAATTGATGTCGAAAGAGCTGTCACCCGAGGGAATTGTCTTCGCCCCTTGACGAGAAACAGCAGCGGCACGCCGATTAACAACGCAGGGAAAATCACTGGAAGGAAGCTGACGGGCATCATTCTCTCCCCGATCTGGAAATTCTCGTCGCGCACCTGACCAAGGATTCTAGCCCGAAAAGCACTCAATGAATGTGTGGGCCATTGAGAATTAGCAACTTTGTGATCACGGGGTATCGAAAACGATACTTTAGTGACGTGTCGTACTCCGAGGCGCGTGGGACTCGGTTTGAGGGATTGGTCAACTTTTGATTTTGCCTGCTGGAAGACTCCTTCCCTGAACAGACTTGCGAAACGACACGCGCCCCGTTTCGAACCCCAATATGCAATTGAATTTTCTTTCCGATAACGAGGAAATTCAAACAGAAGGTGGCCCTGCTTCAGGCTTTTGCGGGAGAACAGCGGACCAGTTTGACCATCCTGCAGCTTTTACTCGCGATCTGTATTGAATCGCGCTTGCGACTCAGAAAAGATGCAACTTCAACTTGCTCGCATGCACCTGGCGGTTGCCTCGCTCTGGGATATCCAATGTCGCTACAGCAACAGCAAATCGTTCTCATCCTTTAAAGGCTTATTCAACGTGCACAGCGCGAGATCGCACGAGAATGCCTCATTGACGCCCGACAGTAGACAATGGATAAGCAGCAGTCGCCGGTAACGTCATCGACAACGCGAGCCATTGAATTACACTCACTTGGCACGAGATTATCGTTCGTTACCTGGACTTCTTCATTTGTCTTTTCTGACCCGGTAAATCATCAGCGAGACCCCAATCATGGCAACATTCATCCGGCTGATTCGTGAAAGCGAACGAAAGGAAATCCTGCTGAATACGGATAACATCAGCAAGATCGAAGTTCAGTACGCTGTTCCGTCGAGAAAAACGGGCGATACGATGCTTCATGGAGTGACGCTCCATGAAGGTGCGACAAACCCCGAAGCGATTCGACTTTATAAGGTGTTCTTCGGGAATGAGACGTATTTACTACACAGCATTCCCAACGACCCGGTCGTTCGAGTGATTCAGGATATTTATGACCGTGCCATCAGGTCGCCCGATTCGTATGAGCACGCTTCGCCCGAAGTTTGAGAGGGAATTTTCGGAATTGAAAGTTATCCGAGCAAATGGCGAATTGCGGAATTGGATGGCGTTAGAGTGCCGTTTTTCGAATTGTCCCAAACGGATGATCGTTCGATTCTTGTACGTGGCGCGCGATTTATTGGTGTTTGTCCCGTTTTCTTCCGTTTTTAACGTGACGATGCGGTGCGTTTCTGCGAGACTTTTCAGTGGGATTTCGTTAACCTGCAAACGAATTGTTTGATATGTCAAGAGGATTCGACCATGACAGAAAATCAATCATTTTCTCGCGACGATCTGCTTGAAGAAGCGGTAACGATCTGGTTTCAGGCCATGGACCGGGGTGAAAAACCCAATCTCAATGCCTTTCTGGAGCAATACGCAAGTGTTGCCAGCGAGAAGGAATCATTCTCGGACAACGAAACCGTATTCCAGAAATTGGCTGGAAACGCCGCCGCCGGCCGATCCTCGCCGGTCACCGCGAAACCACCAGAAAATGGGGGCACCCCCGTCCGGAATCGGGTGTTACCGATTGGCAATGAAGCATTAAGGTCGGGACCAGACGCTTCTGTCCGAACCAATTCGGATAAAGCTCCTGATGTTTCTTACCAACGCGATGGGTCTGCTGAAAGACAGAGTACCATCAATTCAGTGGCGAAAAGCTTCAAACTGAATGGTCCCGTTTCTCCTGGTCTGGGCGAATACCCGGTTGATCAGGCGAATCCGGGTCTGAATATTGCCGCTCGCAATGCCGGCCAGTTGATCAATGAATCATCGAACATGGACATTTCCGCCAAGACATCAGATCTGGCGGAACTGGAAGAGAATTCGGATCTGACGCCCGTTCAGGCGTTTTCCCCTTATCCAAAAAGAATCGAACGAACCGTTATCCCCAAGGAAATCGGGTCTTATTGGATTACCGGGGAGCTTGGGCACGGGGGGATGGGGGTCGTTTATAAAGCGCGGCATAAGACGCTTCAGCGTGATGTCGCACTCAAAATGATTTCGAAGGCGAACCAGGACGAAAGGATACTTTCTCGATTTCGCTTTGAGGCGCAATCTTTGGCCACACTGAAGCATCCTGGTATTGTCGAGATTTATGAATACGGCGAGGAGGACGGGACCCCCTGGTTCGCGCTTGAATTTGTTGAAGGCAAAACACTCTCACAATTGACGAACAAGGAACCTATTGAGCCTGCGCGTGCGGCGAAGATCGTGGCCGATTTGGCTTCCGCGATCCATTACGCCCACGAAAAAGGGGTATTACATCGTGATATCAAGCCTTCGAACGTGCTGGTTGCCGATGGAGACATCGCGAAGTTAACAGATTTTGGTCTCGCGAAGCGCGAGGGAACAGAAGAATCGGACCATGATTTATCGGATCAAAAGACGATTGACGGTCAGGTTTTAGGAACGCCTGGCTACATGCCGCCAGAACAGGCGCGGGGCGACCATGATTCCATTGGCGCTCATTCGGATCAATATTCACTGGGAGCGACACTTTATTATTTGCTGACAGGGCGTGCTCCTTTTGTGGGACGGCCGCTTGAATTCTTATTGTCGCAAGTCATTGAAAAGGATCCGCTCAGTGTCCGGCAATTGCAGCCAACGATTCCGTTAGATCTGGAAACCATTTGTCTCAAGGCGATGTCAAAAGAACCGTCGCGTCGTTACCCCGATTGTGCTGCGATGGAGGCTGACCTGCAGCGATTTCTTCGTAAAGAGCCGATTATTGCCCGACCGATCAGTGGCATCGAACGCTCATTTCGATGGTGTCGCCGAAATCCAAGAATCGCCATTCCGGTTGCCACTGCTGTTTTTTCCGTGTTGACAGCATTGTCTGTCAGCGTCTGGTCGGTTATGACGCTGGCGAAGAAAAACGCCGATATCGAGCAACAAACGGTCATCGCCGTAGCGGCAAAAAATCTGGCCGATAAGCACGCGGAAACGGCCAAGAAAAACGAGAAGCTCGCGTATGACAGAGCGGTTCAGTCGACGGATTCGATCTTGCAAATGCTTCTGGCCATTCGCGAATTGATTCCGCCCAACGAGAAGAAGCTTCGTGCTGTCCGCGAGCAACTCCTGCAGATCGTCTCGAAACAGCTGGATCTGTTACCGGACGAATCGGATGATCTTGAATTACGGACAGGTCTCGAAAAGGCGAGGGTTCTTCAAGAACGTTTTCTAACGGCGCTGGAACTTGGGCAGCCTTCCAAGGCGATGTTGTATCTTGATGAAGCTGAAGAGATTTTACGAAAACGAAACCAGTCACAATCGACAGATGTGACACGACTTAATCTGACGAAACTTCTTCATCATCAAACCAATGCTCGCATTGGTATTCATCGCGATATGGAAAAGGTTCGCAAATTTGGTGAAGAATCACTGCAGATTCTACAGGATATCCTCGCTTTTCCGAAGCCGGAAGAATTCGATGTTCCACATGGTTCTGTTCCTCGAATCGACACGTTGACCCAGGTGCTGATCCAAGGCTATCAACATGCCCTGACATTAAAAAAGCTGGGGCGTGTTCGGGAGGGGTTCGATGTGATCGATCTCGCTCTCCGTCACTTCAACGAGGTGATGGGAATCCTTCGAAAGGGGCCGTTTCAGCAGCTTAGCGAGAATGATTGGGCTCTCAAGCAAAAAGAGTTTCGTGGAATGGTATCCGATCAGGACCAGCTTCGCGCCGTTCTGCTTGGCTCCATCGGTCGCGAACAGGAAGCCGCAGACGAGCAAAATCGGGTTATTGAGAATGTCCGTCAAATTCTGGAAAAGGACCGGTCGCGCGAAAACTGGGCGAAGCTGTCGCTCGCGCTTGTGTTTGCTGGTGATCTCGCGCGACAGCGAGGTCAATTCGATGCGGCGTTAGCGTCATACGAGGAATCGGTAAAAATCACTCGTGAGCTTTACCAGGATGATCCGAGTCTCGGGTTCCGCCGCAACCAACATCAAGTATCACTCGCACGACTCGCGGGATTGCTGCGATCACGCGATCTTTCCAGGGCGAGACAGTTGTATGCCGAGGCGCAACAGGTCGCTCAAGAAATGGTCAAATCCGATAGTGAATCCATTATCCATTACGTTGCACTCGCGCTTGTGTCGCCGTTCAGTGGCCCCCCCGCCAAGGCTGTGGAACTGGCTGAAGACATTCTGAAGCGAAGTATTCCTGGCGATGCGGAAATGTTCATCGACCTGGCACGTGTCTGGTCGACAGCAGCGGAATCCGAGCAGCTTTCCGCAGCCCCCGATGTTCAGGCGATTGATCGTTGGAAGCAGGAAGCGTTGAAACGAATCGAAGATGCGATTGCCGATGGGTATTCTGATCGAGCCTATCTTGCAGGAGAGCCTGACTTCGAAGTCATCAGAAACGACGAGAAGTTTCAAAAATTGCTCGGGAAACTGACGGTTGGTTTTCAAGCCGTTGGTCTGAAGAAGTAAGAATGATCGTGTTGGCGTCGCCAGGTTCATTCCTTCGATATGCAGGGCGTTCGCCGCTTGGATGTTGAAGTCATTTGATCACGTTTGAGTGGACTTCAATTTGAGAAAGAATTGGCGATGAGTTCAGATGCCCCAACCTGTGTGGTTCTTGTACCGGTTGGTAATCATATTGAGCCTCAAACGGAGATTGCCTTAAGGGAACTCGAGCGACGCGGGTATCCAGTCTGGCGATCGTACGGATGTTCGGCGATCGATTTTGCCCGCAGTCGTCTGGCAACACAGGCATTGAAGGAAGGTTTTCAGGAAACCCTCTGGATCGATGCGGACATCGTGTTTGATCCCAACGAAGTTGACCGGCTTCGTCGCAGGACATTTGCCGATCTTCCGGCGGCCGAACGTGATCCTCTCGCCAATCCACACGATAAGCCCCTGGTGTTGTCAGGGGTCTATGCCAAGAAAGGGGCGAGAGAACTTGCCTTGCAGTTTTTTGCCGGCCCCGGTGAAACGCTGCTCTTCGGGGTGGATGCCCCTTTTCGAAAAGCAGTTTACGCACCCGGAGGCATGCTGCTCGTCCGTCGTCGTGCCTACGAAATGGTTGCGCGAACGAGCCAGCTTCCCCATTGTACAACTCACGAACCATTCGGCATGATTCCCTTTTTTATGCCGTTAATCATTCGGGAGGGGGATCACTCGATCTACCTTTGCGAGGATTTTGCCTTCAGCCGTCGTTTACGAGATGCCGGTCTGGATATCTGGGTCGACATGCAAATGCGACTTTACCATATCGGTAATTACCCCTATAGCTGGGAAGACGCTGGCAAGGCGGTCGAGCGATTTCATTCGTACCGATTCCTGCTTCAAGCAAAGCCGGAATTTAGCGAGCCTCAGGCAACCAGTAAGTCACCCCTCTGATTCCAACTGTTTTTGGCATCGAGAAGAACGTACCGGGCGTTGCGTTAAAGCTTTTTTTGGAAAAAGCACCTCCTGGCGGAAAACCGCGCCGCCGTTGACGGCCTGCGGTCAAACGGTGCATGAGATGCAAAACGAACTGATTTGCCGCTGCGGTTCTGGCAGAATCCAGAGCTGCGGTACTTCTAAATCTCGGTTCGTGACCCTCCGAGTGGTACCTTTCTGGGATGTAGAGTCATTGATAGAGAGAAGTCCCGAGAATTTGTCTCGTTTGAGCGTTAAGACCCTGATTTCTTTAAGGGCTCGCCGAGCATATCGATAGTACGACGTCTGTTAACCTGTGCGTACACTGCCCGGTTGTTCCCCCATTTTTCGTCGTGGGCTTGAAGCATACGAGTCATACTGCCGTTTCTCCCTGCAGAAACGAGAAATCATAGGCTGTTTGGTCGTTTAGAAATAAAATAAAAATTTAATAAAAATTTTTAAAGTTAAGTAAGAATACCATTTGTTCTTTAAGGGATTGTTAAGATATTAACTGTTTAGGTGTCTGTCTTGTTAACGTTTTCGTCGACATGTCGCATGAGCCAGAAATTTGATTTTCCACGAGCGAAAATTCATTTTCCTTTCAGGATTAACGAAATGTTATCTGAGAAAATCTGTTCATGGCGGTTTCGAGAGATTGGGTTGTGAATTGCGATTTTGCGGTATTATAAATATCATCACCGGTCAGTATTTTTTCCTGAATTTGCGAAATAAGGTGTTTCATTTCGTAAGTCTGCAGCGTTTCAAAAATTCAGGATAAGTGACTACCAATGCTTCGGATCGCAGGATTAGATTCTGAGAAATATCTGAAGGGGACAAACTGATGCGTATTTCTTGGTCACGGGGCAGGGTTTCCAGTACCGGCACACTTGTATATCTTCGCAATCAACTGTGGAAGCGGTGGGTTTCAGCCACGTCGCGATCTGGTCCGCGTAAATCACGACGATCGCTTCTGTGTCCGGCGATTGAAGTCATGGAAGTTCGGGCGCTTCTCTCTGCGGGAGGTCCTCCTGCCGGTCCATCGATTTTCGTAGGTGCCAGTGCGCACGACAGTGGAACAGAATTCTTCCAGCAGGCAATATTCCCTGCCACTGCTGCAGCGGTAACCGAAGGGCACGTCTATTCTCTGACCGGGCAGGTCACCGACACGATCCCGGGCGACTCGATGACTGTCGCCATTGATTGGAATGATGGATCAGGCTACTCGACAAGCAACGTGTCCGTGGTCGATGGTTTTTTTACTGCCACGCACACGTATCAAGCTCCCGGTTCGTATGACGTCTCGATTCAAGCGACCGATTCTCAAGGTTTGAGTACAACAATCTCAGCCGGATTGCATCCAGTCGTCGTTCTGCCGTCGACTCCTTCCAATCTGATGCTGAATATGGCTTCCGCATCAGTCATGGAAGGGGACACAGTCAGTTTGCCAATCACGTTTATCAGCCCCGGTAAAAATGAAACCGCTAACCTGAATGTCGACTGGGGCGATGGCTCGCCGATTCAGTCAATTTCTGTTGTCACAGATGTCGCCGGCTTGTTCTCTTTACCGGCAAACCTCATTCCATCCCATCAGTACACGAACACATCTGGTAAAGTCGAGTCGCACAATATAACGGTGACGCTGGCATCCTCAGGCGGTTCTGCTGGCAGTCCCCTGACCGTGACGCAATCGATCAGCGTCGCCCCCGCGCCGATCATTGTTTCCGTGACACCTGATTTTAAGCCGGCGGGGATTGCGTCGTCATTCACGATCGACCTGACCGATCGTGGTTCCACAGGAAATCATTGGATTTCCGTCAACTGGAACGATGGTTCAACGACGTCCGAGCCGATCAGCATGGGAACAAACGCGTCCATTACTTTGTCCCACATCTATGCCAATATTGCCCCGACAAGTGCAGGGTATTCTCCGACTTTTACGATCAGTCGAGCGGTTAACCCGGCGTCGAGTCGATTTGGATCTGCAACTGTGACGGGGGTCGTCCCCAATGCTGGGCCAGCCTTCGTTGGAGGCCTTAAGTTCAGCGATGCCAATGGCAATCCAATAACGGGACCCATTTTTGAAGGTGATACGTTCACGGCAACAGGCCAGATCTCCACCCCCGGAAAGCTTGCCAATCCCGCAGTTACCATCGCCTGGGGCGATGGCACCACTTCGCCAGCGTCCGTCAATAATGACGGAACGTTCAAAGCGGTTCATCAGTTCGTTGATGTTGCGACTAACGTCACGGCCACGGCGACGGATCAGGCCAGTGGCCTCTCTGTATTGATTCCCCAGCCAATTACGGTGCTCGACGTCGCTCCAACTATCGGAGATGTATCCATTCTTCCGTCGTCGGCCCCGAGTGGCGGAAGTTTATTTCAGGTTAATGTTAACGAAGCCGGCGCGGCAAACACGCTAACCTATGACTGGACGGTCGACGGAAATCCGATCATTGCGAGCATCGGCCGCAATACGACTTCAACTTTGATTCCGTCAGGAAGTCACGTCGTGCAATGCCACGTGGTTGACAAGTACGGCCTTGCTGCAACCTACAGCACAATGTCAATTTCTGGCGATGGAACGTTGACTGCAACGAACTCGCAACTGGCGAGCGCAGGGGTCACGTCAGCGACGATTATCGCTGGTTCCGGTAATGACGTCCTCGATGCCAGCTCGCTGTCATCGGCGTATTCATCCTATCTGATCGGTGGTACCGGCGACGACACAATCATTGGCGGACCTGGATTTACAACAGTTGTTGCTCATCACAATGCCAGCATTAATACCGCCAGCAGTTCCGGAGCGAGAATTTACATCGATTCTCATAGCACCGTGACGGTGCAGGCGAGCCAGGGAAGCAACAACGTCCTCGATTTTTCGATGAACAGTTTCGGCGTTAAATTTGACTTAAGCCAAGTCACGCCAACCCTGGCTACATCGCCAATACAGGATATCGCAAACGCCGCAGCAGGGGCGGCCACTGGCGAACACTTCGTGCAGGCGGCGGGACGTTTTACGGAAGTTATCGGAAGTCCGTACCCGAATTTACTGACTGCCGCCAGTGGAGTGACTTTAGTTGGAAGCTCCGGTAACGACACCTTTCTAATGCCGAACGGCGTGACAAACGGGGTCTCGATTATTGCATCAGGCGGGGCCAACAGCGACGGCAATCAGATCCTGATCGGAGCACAATCGACTGTCAGCGGACTGAGTGTGACCAGCAGCCAGGGAGCTATTATCAATGCTCAAAACGCGGGAACCTTGCTCGGTGACTCTCAAACGCCAGCGTTGACCGTTTTCCAGGACGGGATTGGTTATGGAGGCGGGCTTCTCTCGTTCACGAATACATCGACGGGGACGATCTCGGGGACAACGACCATTTCGACGTCTGGCAGTAGCGGCATCATCTTCACGAATTCCGGTTCAATACTGGGAAGTTCATACGGCCCCGTGCTCAGTATCTACGGTGATGGAATCGGTTATGGAGGTGGTCTTCTCTCGTTTACGAACACGTCGACGGGGACGATCTCGGGGACAACGACCATTTCGACGTCTGGCAGCACGGGAATTATCTTCACGAATTCCGGCTCAATATTTGGGAGCTCGTACGGTCCTGTGCTGAGTATCTACGGTGACGGCATCGGTTACGGAGGTGGTCTCCTCTCGTTTACGAACACGTCGACGGGGACGATCTCAGGGACGACGACGATTTCGACGTCTGGCAGCACAGGAATTATCTTCACGAATTCTGGCTCGATGCAGGGAAGCTCATACGGCCCCGTTCTGAGTATCTACGGTGACGGAATCGGTTACGGGGGTGGTCTTCTCTCGTTCACGAATACGTCGACAGGGACGATCTCTGGGACAACGACCATTTCGACCTCTGGCAGTTCGGGGATCATCTTCACGAATTCCGGCTCGATGCAGGGAAGTTCGTACGGCCCCGTGCTGAGTATCTACGGTG
>CAIULL010000158.1 GCA_903899985.1 uncultured Schlesneria sp. | reverse complement strand
TTCTCATCAGGGCTGTTAGCCCTCAGCACGGCCCCTGCGACGCCTAACACATTGTCGATTCTCATCCCAACTTTCCGGTGTCCCACGGATATCGGCGATCCAACGATGCAGGCCAACTATGACGGCGCGGTCGGTTTTGGGATCTCAACCGTGATCTATGGTCGTTCGAATTATGTCGGAGTCTGTGGGACTGATCCGAATTGGATTAATGCCACGTCACCGTATGTCCCTACAGCAATTCCCAACGCATTTGCCACGGACGGATTGGCGTCATCAGCCTCACCCGTTCCCGGGTACGCATTTGGTGCGATGAGTTACTACACTTCGGCCACCGCCATCAATTTTCAAACGACCAATGCGGTGTTCGTTGAGGCTTATGGCGGCACATTCGGGAACGGAAGCAAACGCGGCCTTCGAGACATGATCGATGGGTCAAGCAACGTCATTATGGTTGGCGAGCGATACAGTCCAGGGCCCGATCCCGTCACGGGAATGCTGGATATCCTAGGCGACGCATCCTGGGTTGGTGCCGAAGATGCCACTTTTCATGGTCAGGCAATGGTGATGGGGGAAGCGACGAATCCGATCAACTACAACTTCAATCCTAAATCGGTCAGGCCTCAGTCCACGGGGTTCGGCAGCTTTCACTCGGGCGGTTGCCATTTTCTGCTCGGAGACGGCAGCGTTCGTTTCCTGAATCAAAATCTGAACATCAACACCTTCCGTCAGTTGTCGCGCATCGCCGACGGGGCTATCACTGGTGAGTTTTAATTGACCGGTTGGAAATTGTTGAGCTTGCAAGGAAGCGAAAAAAGAGAATCCCCTCACCCCAACCCCTCTCCCCTGTATAAACCGGAGACATGGGTAACAGTTGTTCGGAGACATGGGTAACACCCAGCTGGTATCGTGATGCTTTTAGAAAACAAAGGCAGAATCGATGACCTGGAAAGCCGAAACGATCATGGTCGTCCGTCGCGAGTTTGTGGAATTGTGTTCCGTGGAGGGCGCAAACGTATCGGAGTTGTGTCGTCGTTTCGGTGTGTCTCGGAAGACGGGTTACAAGTGGTTGAGTCGTTTTCGAGAGTCAGGAGTTTGTGGATTAGAGGATCAATCTCGTCGTCCGATTCATTCCCCGTCACAGACGAGTTCGACAGTAGAGTCTCAAGTTCTTAATTTGCGTGAGAGTCACCCCGCGTGGGGCGGTCGAAAATTGCGTCGTCGGTTACAGGATCAGGGAATCACGGAGGTTCCTTCGGCGAGTACTATCACGGAAATTCTTCGTCGTCAGGGAAAGTTATCGGAGACGGTTTCTTCGACCGGCCCGTATCAACGTTTTGAGCGAGCACAACCGAACGAGTTGTGGCAAATGGATTTTAAGGGTCATTTCGGGATGATCAATGGGAATCGATGTCATCCGTTGACCGTTTTGGACGACCACTCGCGGTTCTCATTAGTCCTGCAAGCGTGTGGTCATGAACAAGGGTCTCTGGTTCAATCGGTGTTGTCGAACACCTTTCGTGTTTACGGCCTTCCCGAAGCGATGTTAATGGATAATGGCTCGCCGTGGGGCAATGATCGTGAGAGCCCCTGGACACCATTGACGGTGTGGTTATTGCGTCTGGGAGTGCGAGTGCTGCACGGTCGACCGTACCATCCTCAGACTCAAGGAAAGGAAGAGCGATTCCATCGGACCTTGCGAGCGGAAGTTTTGCAGGGACGAACCTTTGCGGATCTCGATGAATCTCAAAAACGCTTTAACGCCTGGCGTCCCGTGTACAACTTCGAGCGACCACATGAAGCATTGGGTTTATCTGTTCCCGGTAGTCGTTATCAAGCAAGTTCTCGTCGATTTCCAGAACAACTCCCCGCCATGGAATTCAGTGCGATCGATTTGGTACGGAAGGTTCAGGACAAGGGCGAGTTTTCCCTTCGAGGTCAGAGTTGGTTCGTGAGTAAAGCCTTCAAGGGCGAACGCGTAGGGTTGCGTCCCACCACAACGGATGGGGTCTGGAATGTGTGGTTTGGATGCCAATGCCTGGGTGAATTAAACGAGCGAGAGATGGCAGAAAAACGACGGGTGGTCCGTCGGCCGCCGCAGGGGCCTGAAGGCGAAAATGGGGGTGGAAGGGAC
>CAIULL010000157.1 GCA_903899985.1 uncultured Schlesneria sp. | reverse complement strand
GCTGCGCTCACTCCGTCCGTGCCACCCCCGTTGGGGAATAAGAAAATGTGTTACCCATGTCCCCGAACACCTGTTACCCTTGACCCCGGTCTATTCAGTCCGCGGTCAAGCAGTGGTCTTCGATCCATTCACTGCAAAATCATTGTTCGCAATTCGACCAGCGCGGGTGTCAGATTAGACGAAATTCGGCCCATCGCCTGTCGATCTTCCGTCTGGCATTTCAAAAGATAATCATAAACTCGACGCCAGGTTTCGTAGAGTTCGGTAATTTCGCCTTTCAGTTCGGCTTGTGGCTTGCCCGTGACGATATCGTCATGAAGCCTGGCCGATCGATCCGTGAGATCGGCAGCGTCTTGCAAGCAAGATTGAGCGAATGAGTGTCGTTCGACCTCAAGCCATCTTTTCGTTGTCGTTTCAATCTGCTCGGTGAAATTCTGAATGGAAGCAGCCAGTTCTTCGGCAGCTCGACTGTCAAACTCGTCCCGCTGCAGGTGTAACGAAGACCTTAATGCACTAACCGTCTGGCTGATCCGATTCAAAACGGCGACCGCCTTGTCACTATCAACGTCACGATAAACATCGATGAATGTTCGCTCCGCCACTTCAATCCGGCGAAACGCTTCCAGGATTTCTGTTTGATCCTGACCACGTTTCACCACTTCAGCAAATTGTGCACACGCGACGTAAAACTGATCAGCCGCCGAAAGTGCCTGCTTGGACTTTGGCAAATGGATGATCAGGATCAGCGGCGTCCGTTCGAGAAATTCGTCTATGTCTTTTTTCAGCGTCGTGGCGAGGTGACCAAACTGAGACTGATCCATTTTTTGCGGCAACAGCAGCAACTGGTGAATCCCACTGACGGACGCAGAAACGCGCCGAATACTTCGTTCGATATAGCGATTGTCTTCCTCACGTAATTTGACAACGAGCGGTGACCAGATCGTCTCAAACTGCTTGTATTCTTCGACAATCACATTGGTATCCGATCGCTCGTCTCGAATGATGGAGACAAGATTCAAAACAACCTGTCGTAGTCGACTGACGAGGCGCCGGTCGGTCTGCGCAGCCTGTCCGTTACCAAGCTCTGCGGCGAGGTCTTCCAGAAGGCTATCAAGATCACCAGCCAGCCCTGCAGCCTTGAGATACAACTGACGTCGATCAAGCTGAGGTTGAATTCCGATCAACTGCCGGATGCGATGATCTGCATCATTGACCCCTTTGACCAGATCCAGGGTTTCGTCGGTCACTCCACGCAAGCTTTCCAGTCGATAGGCCAATTCTCGCCAATCGGCGTCCAGTTGCTTCAGTTGCTCCAGGTTCGTCCGGTCGACTCCATATTTTTCGGAATACTTGTTGACGCTGACAGCCGTTCCGCTGAGGCGCAGTGCCTCGGTATAGCTTTGGCGCAATCCGGGCACCTGACCCATCTGTTCATTCAAGGCGTATGTCAGCTGAGTTAACTTGTCAGAGAATGCCCGAATCAGTGGGCGAAATGTTTTTCCATCCACTTCGCTGGAATCACCGGGAGTTTGATGCCCGGGTGAATGGGGAACATAGAAGTCGTTGTCTAGGGAGCTGCTGTAATCGTCAATAAACCCGCGAGTTTGATCGCGGGAATGAGCCGCGCGCTTAACGGGAATCCCTTGTGAAAAAAGCTCCGAAGGATCAACGAACAGAGCAGCAATCAGCGTGCAGGCCAGAACAAGCGACGAATGCAGACAAAACCAACCGTGCTTCTGTGAGCTTCCTTGAATGGACATATCTCCAGAATTCCTTTCTGAAACGAGCACAATCCAAAGTGCGAATGAACTCGACGGACCATCGCATTCCGCCAAGACTAGCCAAATCTGCCGATTGCTCCAAGATGAACAATCAGGATTGTCGAATGATGCGGACTGTTTTTTCTGGTTCTCTCGTTCCCAAGCTCCCGCTTGGGAACGAGCCTCTTCGAAGCTCCGCTTCGCGAATCGCCGAGGGACTGTGCCGTTTGTGATTGCTATGCCGTCTGGTGCAATTGAATCGGTTGCCGTCCGCAACGATCGGGAAGCGGAGCTTCCAAGACGGGGGTTCCCAAGCAGGAGCTTGGGAACCAGAATAACGATACGGACGATCTCTCTCGTTCCCAAGCTCCCGCTTGGGAACGAGCCTCTTCGAAGCTCCGCTTCGCG
>CAIULL010000156.1 GCA_903899985.1 uncultured Schlesneria sp. | reverse complement strand
TTGGGTCGACCCGTTGATCCCGAGGTGTACAGCACGTAGGCGAGATTCGAGGGACCGGCGGTGTGAGGGGGATTTTGGACAACCGACAATTCATCCGAACCTGACGCTCCCAGGATGACGCGATGAACGTTTCCCCCCGTTAGCTGATCGGAAAGGTGATCTTGTGTGACGACGATTTCGATGCGAGCATCGTTGATGATGGATCGCAACCGTGCTTCGGGATAGGAGGGATCCAGAGGGACATAGGCGGCACCCGCCTTGAGTATTCCCAACAGGCCGACCATCGTTTCCAGGGAGCGTTCTGCAAACAGGCCGATAAGGCTGTCTGGTTTCGTGCCCAAATTGATCAGCCGATTTGCCAAAGCGTTGGCTCGCACGTTGAGCTGGCGATAGCTGATCCGGGAATCATTGAAAACGATCGCGTCTCGATCAGGCGTCAGTGCCGCCTGATTCTCGAAGAACTGATGAATGGTATCGACGGTGGGAAATCTGACCGACGTCTGATTCCAGTCCTTCAGAACCTGCTGCGTTTCACGCTTTGTCATTACTGGCAGAGAATGAATTGACGCTTCGGGGTTTGCCGCAATTTCTTGCAGAAGAGATTGGAAATGGTTGGCAAACCGTTGGATCGACAAGTGACTGAACAGATCGGTGGAATATTCTATCCGACAGATCCACTCATCGCCTGTCGCTTGAATGTCGAGAGTAAGATCATTTTTGCTGGTGCCAGTCGAGGCCCATAACTGCTGACCCGTCGCTTCACCCAGTTGCAGAACATTGACCGGCTCTTCGAGCAGAACAAACATGACCTGATAAATGGGGTGCCGACCGAGTTCGCGTTGTTTGACGGCGAGTTCGACCAATCGTTCAAAGGGGATTTCGGAGTGTGTGTAGGCGTCCCAGAACGTCTGATGTACCTGCTGAAGCAGACTGCGGAAGTCGAGGCTTCCTTCAAGCCGCGCGCGGATGGGGAGTGTATTCAGGAAATAACCGATGAGTGACTGGACTTCGGGTCGTACACGGTTAGCCAACGGAGTTCCGACGATGATATCGGTTTGTCCGGAGTGACGAGCGAGCCAGACATGGAACGCGGCGAGCATCAATGAGAAGAGCGTAGTGGATTCGTCGCGAGCCAGTTGTCGAAGCTGGGTTGCCAGGGACGCTTCGAGTCGGAATTCGTGAGTCGCACCCTGTCCACTGGGCTGAATCGGCCTGCCCTGATCTGTTGGCAAATCCAGCGCGGGTGGCAGGTCGGCGAGTTGCTCTTTCCAGTAGGCAAGCGACTGGGCCCATTCGGCAGAACCTTGGCGTGTCTGCTGCCAGACGGCGTAGTCGGCGTATTGGACTGGCAGTTCCGGAAGCGATGCCGCCCGAAGATCCCCCTCAGTCCGATACAAGGCCGCAAGTTCACGACAAAAAATCCGCACTGACCATTCATCAATAATGCTGTGATGGAACGTGAGCATCAGCACCTGGTCGTCGTCCGCCAAATTAATCCAGAGGACTCGCCATAAGGGGGCTACGGCGAGATCGAATGGGCGACGAGCTTCGTCGAGTAAAGTAGCTTGCAGGGTCTGCTCTTGAGTTTCGGAGGTCGTTGGTTTCAGAGAGATTTCGCGGGGATTTACCGAGAATTCATCTGGCTCCCAAATGTGTTGCACGAGCGTGTCACCAGATTGAACAAAAGCTGTTCGAAGCGACTCGTGACGGTGGGTAATCTGCTGGATGGCCTGATCGACTCGCGTTCTGTCGATTCGTCCCGTCAGACGAATGGCGATGGGCTGATTGTAGGTGGCATGCTCCGGGAGCAATGCCTGGACCAGCCACATCGCATGCTGCCCAAAAGAAAGTGGCAACGGGTGGCAGCGAGAGACAAGCGGGATTGACTGGAGGTGCTCGTCTTCACGCGATGTTTTCTCCAGCTTCTGCGCGAGTTGTTGAATCGTTGGATTTTCAAAGACCCATCTTACGGGAAACGACTTTGCAAACAGAGCACCGAACTTTCCGACAATCGACATGGCAAGCAGCGAATGCCCGCCAAGGGCGAAGAAATTATCAAGTCGCCCGACTCGATCGATTTTCAGTACTTCGCACCAGATTGCGGCGATCGATTCTTCTAAAGAATTGGCAGGTGCTATGAATTCCGTATCGAGCTCTCGAAGAGACATGTCCGGCTTGGGAAGTGCCGCTCGATCAAGCTTTCCGTTCACAGTCAGCGGGAGATGCGAAAGTGGAATCAGCGAGGACGGAACCATGTACGCAGGCAAGCGGCTTCTGAGATGCTGCTCAAGCTCAAGACGCGAGATTTGTTGGCCATTGCGAGCGACAAAGTAACCAACCAAGCGTTGGTCGACGTCCGAATGTTTATTGACAATGACGGCCGCGAGAGCAATGCCCGGAAAGTCCGAAATCGCAGCTTCAATTTCACCAAGTTCGATCCTGTGGCCTCGAATTTTGACCTGGTTGTCGATTCGTCCCAGAAAATCGAGACTTCCAACGTTGTTCCATTGGGCCAGATCGCCCGATCGATAAAGGCGATCGGA
>CAIULL010000155.1 GCA_903899985.1 uncultured Schlesneria sp. | reverse complement strand
TATCAGCGAACAAGTTCTGCGTCAGGATTATTGTGCGGGATTGATTCGCAGGACAAATAAAGCACATCACGTTAAACTTTGCCGTCTTGAGAGGAAATTCAAGATGATTTTCGAGGTTCCGTCCGGGAATCACATTCAGCAGGACCGTTAAACTGATAACGATACCGCAGAACCGAACCCCAACATCCCCTTCTGGGAAAGTCCAAGTGAAAGTCGACCCACTCGATCTGAGCCAACTGAAAGTATTTCCTCTGTCAGAGCGAAAAAGCTTGACTCGTGCTGACGAAATCCTGATCGATCCTGATTCGGCGGCAAAGCCCTGCCCCGATCGGATTGCACCGCTTATTCAACAGTGTGCACAAAATATCCTTGCGGCCCAGAACCGGGGCGCAAGCATCATGCTGATTTATGGTGCCCACCTGCTTCGGAACGGCACCGCTAGAATCCTCGAACGAATGATGGATCGCGGATGGCTGACGCATCTCGCGACGAACGGAGCCGGCACGATTCACGACTGGGAATATGCGTGGTTCGGAGCGTCGACCGAGAGTGTCGAGATGAACGTCAGTAACGGCACATTCGGAACATGGCATGAAACCGCGTCAAATATTCACCTCGCCCTGATGGCAGGGGCACTCGACGGGCTCGGTTATGGATGTGCGCTCGGCCGTTTGATCCACCAGGACGGAGTAACATTGCCGACGAGGGCGCAGCTTGAGAACGAGATCATTTCATCTCCCTCACACCGATTGACTTCCGCGAAATCGGACTTGCTTCGAACGATGATTGAACAGAAATGGCCTGAGGGCCCAATCCGAATCGAACATCGCTGGAAACACGCGTCGATACTTGCACAGGCTTACCGACATGGTGTCCCGGTGACGGTCCATCCCGGAATCGGGTACGACATTATTTCGAACCACCCTGTCTTCAATGGAGCCACAATCGGTCGCGCCGCAGAATGGGATTTCAAGCTGTTTGGTGGCTCAGTTGAAAAACTCGACGGAGGAGTCGTCCTGTCCGTCGGCTCTGCCATCATGGGGCCGCAAGTGTTTGAAAAGAGTATCAGTTGTGTCAACAACCTCCGCTTGCAATCCGGACGACCGATCGTAAGCGACCACAAGGTCTATGTGGTTGACTTACAGGACGGTGGCGGGTGGGATTGGACAAAGGGTGAACCTCCCAAATCAAATCCGGCTTACTACCTGAGGTTCTGCAAGAGTTACTCACGAATGGGAGGAGCAATGCAATACCTGCAGTGTGACAACGCCATGTTTGTCCACAATCTTTACCACGAGCTTCTCCAAGCATGAGCCAACCAATCCGTCAGGTCAATGCATCCTTGTCGTTGACCCATTCGTCTTATTAATGTCACTTCAGTCCCCGTCATGAAGACAATAATCTGAATGCCTGTCACATTTCTCGACATCCAGAATTTTCTGGCATTCGCCGGTATCCGCCCTTAGACTCAGCGGACTTCATGTTTTACTCATCAGCAGGAATGTTGGAATGCAGCGGTTTTGTCTGAAAAAGTTGTGTCTCATTGCAGGCTTCATCCTGATGTTTGACGACCAGGCATGGGCGTATAAGCGGGAAAATCGTATTCCCTTGTCGGGTTGTCGGGGTCATTTCGCCGCCTCCGGTTCCGCCCGCTACATCGCCACGAATAAGGAGCCAAAAACACCCGATCAGGAAGAGATCATCGTTCAGATTAATAATGTACCGATGAGACCCGGCACAGTCCTGGTTGTCTATGTCACGGACGAAATGATCGGCACGATCAAGCTCGACGCGAAACAGGGGGGAACGTTGAGGCTGACATCATCGTCGAATAAATATATTCCGCCGCTTGATGAAGGCACCAGTGTCGTTTTGAAAACAGTTGATGGCCGTATGGTGATGTGGTGACGGAACCCATGAGCCAGGCGACTCCATCAGATCCTGACAAGAATTCTTCCTCCGCGAATTCAAGTCCCGCTGTTGGAGACGATTGGCGCGTCTTCTGGGTGTTTCTGGAGTGGTGCATCCAGCGAGAAGCGCTGAGACTCTGGAATTATACGATCATCCTCGCGCCGATCCTGTTGGCGGGCTATTTTGTTCGAAGCCTTTTGTTTCGAGCGTTTCCTGCTCATGGTTCCGAGTTGTTGGAAAAACTTCTCTTCATCGCGGCGATTTTTATCTTTTTCGGAGGAGTCATCCATGCATCAAAGGCGGTCTGCTGGGAAGTCTCGCTCGAGCTCAGGGACCTGGTTCGCCTGACCGGAATTGATCCTGCGTCGCTACTGTGGTGCAAGTCACTGGCACGCTGGTGGACGATCGCCCTATCGATCCTTCTGATCGTTCCGCTAGCCATGTATGCCAGAACGGTCGGAGGCATTACCGGAGATCAATTGTTTGCCGGGGGATGTTGGCTATTGCTGGCGAGCGTTTTGACGGCAGGTTTTGCGATGGTTGCCAGCGTCTCATCGAATCGGGCGGCGAACGCCGAAACGACCGCTGCCACGGGATCGTTCCTGCTCATGCTGATCTACCATATGTTGTTTTGGGTGGCCAGCGCGTTCATCGGTCTTATGGTGCCTTACCTGTATTCCCAGTTCGGCCTCGCGGCGGGATCATGGGTGCAACAGGCAGCCATGATCCCGTTGAGCTATGCACCCGTCACCGGTTTCTATCGAAGCCTCAAATCGCCCGCCACGTTCTCTCTCTTCGACCCTGCATTCTGGCTCCATTTCGTCACCGCGTTCCTGTGTATGTGGGCTGCAAAGGTCGTCATGAGAAGTCGACTTCGTGTTACGACGCAGGGCGACGAGCCGTTCGTGGCACCAGGAATCGTGCCGCGAAAAGTGATCAACCGGGGATCGTCGAGGCCTCGCTGCAGCGACAGGCCTTTCTTCTGGAAGGACACGCACATCCTTGGAGCTGGACGATGGTCACAGGTGTGGTGGGCATTTCTCAGCGGCATCGGACTTCTCGCCCTGATCGGTTCGACCATTCGAAACGTCGATAGCCCCGAAGTACTCCCTTTAGTCTTCGGGATTATTGCGGTTTGCCTTTTGCCTTGCGTGATTGCCGTTCGATTCGACGCGCTGTTAACGGCCGAGTTTCGGGATAACACTTGGAACAGCCTGATGCTGCTCCCGGTTGATCCCCGCATTCCGATCATGGCAAAAATTCAAGCGGCCGCATGGGAACGCAAGGCGGTATTTGTGCCTGTCATCGTGGGAGCCGCAATTGCCAGCTATTGGAATGTGGTCGCCGTGATCATTGCGGCCACAATCGCGTTGCTTGTCGGCATTCTGATGATTGAAGTCTCGATTTTGAATCAATTCTATTCGAAATCGTGGTGGGTTGGTCCCGTTACCGGGATCGTCATCGTACTGATGATTGCGGTCGTCATTCCCTTCTGGGCGTTTTTCAGTGTTGCATCGGGCTTTGTTGCCACGATTCTTGCGATCGCCGTGTTCAATTTCTGCATTTATGCCCATATCAACTGGCGATTGAATCATTGGACGGAAATCTAGAAACGTTTTCGTTATTTAAGCTCGGGCTGTGTGCCACGGCATCGAAGTCTTCGGAGACGCAGTCTCTTCTCTTGATTTCAAGGCAATCGAAGAGCGCTGCGTGACCGAGTAACGTTAATCGCGTGGAACCCGAATATCGAGATTTGACAACGCATTAGTCGCGTTTTTGCGCATCAGAAGCAACATGCCACTGCATGACCGTCCTGGGCCATGCAGTGCCTTTTCACCGGAGGAAGGAGAAGACACTGCTTCTTCGAAGACTCCGATGCAGTGGCACAAAGACCAGAATTCATGCCTTGATAACGCGATGGTCGTTTCATGACAGTACGTCGGTAATGACATTCCCCGCGACATCCGTCAATCGGTAATCGCGACCGTTAAAGCGGTAAGTCAACTTCGTGTGCTCCAGCCCCATCAAATGCAGCAGCGTGGCGTGAAGGTCGTTCACGTGAACCTTGTTGGTCACCGCCTTGTATCCAAACTCGTCAGTCGCTCCATAATGAAAACCCCCTTTGACACCGGCCCCGGCCATCCAGATCGTGAAGCCGTTCGGGTTGTGGTCGCGGCCTTTTGAACCTTGTGAATCAGACGTCCGTCCAAACTCGCCGCCCCAGATCACCAGCGTGGACTCAAGTAATCCCCGAGCGTCGAGATCTGCCAGTAATGCGGCCGCTGGCTGGTCTGTGTGCAGACCGTTTGATCCGTGGTTTGTCTCAAGATCCGAATGACAATCCCACGGAACATCGTTGACACTCCCGTCCGCCGAAGTCCCCTTGCCCGCGAAGATCTGGACGAATCGGACTCCACGCTCAACCAGGCGCCGCGACAGCAAGCATTGTCTCGCGAACGTCGTACATTCCGGATTGTCCATTCCGTACATCTTATGCGTCGCTTCAGACTCCTTTGACAAATCCAAGGCGTCAGGGGCTGCCATCTGCATGCGATAGGCCAGTTCATAAGAATTGATCCGTGCCGCGAGATCGGCTTGAGTCGGTCGGGAACTCGCATGGTCCTGGTTCAACCGCCGGATCAAGTCAAGCTGCGAACGTTGTTGTGCATCACTGTGCCGATTATCTCGCAGAAGATTGTCGACCGCCTCTTTGCGACGCGCGTCGAGCGACAATGCCTGATAGGTCTTGGGCAGAAATCCCGCCGACCAGATCTGGTCGTCGCCACGCGGCCTGGTGTCGTGCAGAACGACGTAAGAGGGCAAATCCTGATTCATCGATCCGAGGCCGTAGGTCATCCAGGCTCCCATGGCGGGCAAGCCGGGACGGTTAGTACCACACATGAGCTCAATTGACGCCGGGGCGTGATTATTCTGTTTCAAATGCATCGAATGCAGGAAACACATTTTGTCGGCGTGCTTCGACAGATGTGGAAAAATTCCTGAAACCCACGATCCCGATTCGCCGTGCTGCTTCCATTCGAAGGGCGACTTCAGACATTTGCCGCTGGTCGTAAAGAAGCCGGTCTTGGGATCAGAGCCGGCAAGATCCTGTCCGTCTCGTTTCTGAAGTTCGGGTTTGTAGTCCCATGTGTCGACCTGTGATGGCCCTCCGGTCATGAACAACCAGATAATCGATTTGACTCGACTGGGGAAATCAGGCGATTTCAACCCCAGCGGATCACCTCCAGGACCTGGTGCCGCCTGACTCTCCTGATGCAACAGACTCGCCAGCGCCAGCGAGCCAAAACCGAGTCCCGCCTGTTGAAGAAAACGGCGTCGGCTTGGGAGTACGATTTCACTGGCAGTCGCAGAATTCTCGGAAAGCATATTGGACGATCCTGTGATCACGGTGTTCAGTCAATGTAAACAAATTCATTTAAGCAAAGCAGGACATGGCAGAACTCCACCAGTGCCGGTTCGATATTTGTTCCCGCATCTGTGCCTGCAACGGATCTTTGACTTTCGATAAAGGTGAGCATCTGATTTCGCTCGATGTCTGTCGGAGCATGAGAGAACGCAATTCGGTAAGCCAGGTCAACCGAGGTTGCAATCGGGACATCCTTTGTCGGGCGAATTCGTTGTGCAAATTTCTCGGCCTGCTGACGTACGAACGGCGAATTCATCATCGCCAGTGACTGTGTTGGAACGGTTGTACTGATTCGTTCGCCAACGCTTTGAGTCGGTTCCGGGGCGTCGAACATGGTCATGAGCGGAATTAACTCGCTCCGTTTGACTCGTAAATAGATGCTGCGACGTGGTGTGTTATCCAGGATGCTGGGGCCGTACATGCCAAGATCGAGATTTCCCCCGATCGACAGCAAGGCGTCACGAATCAATTCCGCGTCCAGTCGCCTCGGTTGGAAATGCCACAGATAACGATTCGACGGATCGATGCGCAGATTCTCGGCATTGATTTCATGTGATTGCTGATAAACGGCACTCAGCATGATCTGTTTGTGTAACGGTTTCAGCTTCCATCCATTCGAAACGAATTGCGAAGCAAGCCATTCGAGTAGCTCTGGATGGGTAGGCCGATCACCCTGAGCGCCGAAATCGTTAGGAGTGCCAACGATCCCCTCTCCAAAATGATGCTGCCAGACACGGTTAACCATGACTCGAGCGAGTAGCGGACCGGCACCGCGTTCGACGTTGGTGATCCAATCGGCCAGGCCAATTCGTGGATCAACAGTTGCAGGAGCTGGCTGCGCCGCAACAGGCGTTGCTGACGGGGTTTCTCGAAGCAGAACTTGGATGAAACCCGGTTCGGCTTTTCCCTGTTTGTTATCCACTTCGCCGCGCCGCAACAGAAAGACGTCCTGACCACCGGCCACTGTTGTATAAACCTCGGTCAAAGGAGGACGTGGCTCCGACGCTGAATGTGCACGGACGGCTTGATAAACCTTGGACGCCTCAGGATCAAAGGGACTGAACCAGCGAGTCATGGCCTCCCGCAATGCCTCGGGCAATTTGTTTCCGTTGGCCGCCAGAATCGCTCGAATCTCGCCGACATTCTGAGCAACAACGTCACCAGCCCAGGTGGCGGGGTTTGGTTCAGTGCTGAGAGAAAACCGGATTCGACCCAGTCCCAAGTCGCGAAACTTCAATTCAATCTTGAGTTCTGTTCCGCTCGCAAAACCAGCAAATGGCGCTTCGAACTCAAAAATTGCAGCATTGTCTTTGTTGGCTGGCGGTCGAACGACCCAAGCCGTCTCAGGTTTACCATCGACAGCATGTCCGAGCGGCTGATCTTTTTCTTCAAATGCCGCGTAGACCGGCTTCAGCTTCAGCTCTTGCGGTGCTTCCGCCGCATTGCCGTCTAACGGTCGAGCGATGACTTTCAATTCAGCCAGCTGAAAGCTGCCGTCTCCGTTCAATCCAGGGCCCTTCGCGGGAAGTGTTTTGTCGGCAAAGGCGTCCATTCGAAGTGAGGCGATGTTTTTCTGGAACGTATTCAGAGTGATTGTGTATCGCTCTTGATGCGGCACCACACGTCGCTGGCCCCTTTGGAATAGAACCGTACCGGGAAGGATCGGTCCATTGTGGGCAATGATTCCACCAGGTAACCACTTGAGCCAGGATCGGTCCGCATCAAGGTCGACAGGCTCCATGAATTGCCAGCGAGGTGTCTCGGCCTGTTTGGGTAACTCGGCTGATTGCCAGGCTTCAAATCGCTTTGGCAATTCGTCAGTCGAGAACTTACGTAGCGCCGCCAACAAAGGCTCGTGCGCCTGCCGATAACTTTCCCATGCTCGTTGTGTCACAGCAGGGTCGGGATCAATTGACCGCGACCCGTGTACCGTTCGTGCCAGCGATGCGGCCAGAGAATAATAGTCCTTCTGCTGCAGAGGATCGTATTTGTGATCGTGACAGCGAACACAGCCGAGTGTCAGACCCAGCATCGATCCACCGATCGTCATCAGCATGTCGTCGAGCTGATCGTAACGAATCCCCTCCACGGTTTTGGCGGTAATCTGCCCTGGGTAGGGCCCGGCGACGAGAAAACCACTGGCGGATGCCCCCAGATAGTCATCGGGCTGCAACTTATCACCGGATAATTGCATTCGCACAAACTGATCGTATGAAAGGTCGTTATTCAGTGCCCGAATCACCCAGTCACGGTAGTGATAAGCCCCAGGCCGGAATCCATCGAATTCGTACCCACCGCTTTCCGCAAATCGAGCGACGTCCAGCCAGTGCCTGGCCCACTTCTCACCGTAGCGAGGACTTTCCAGCAGGCTGTCGATGACTTTCTCAAATGCCTGCGGTGACCCATCGTTCAGAAAGCTATCGATCTGCTCTGGCGTTGGCGGAAGTCCAATCAAATCAAAGTAGGCGCGGCGGATCAGCTTTTCTCTGCTTGTCGGAATTCCTGGTTTCAGATGCTGTTGCAGTTGGGCAGCAGCGACGAAATGATCGATCGGTGATCGTGTCGGAATTCCCTCAGGAATTGAAGGTGGTGCCATAATCTTGAGCGGCTGAAATGACCACCACTTTCGACCTTCATCGATGTTGATTTCGCGTTTGGGCTTGATCGGTGCCGTCCCCTCGCGTGGATCTGGCGCGCCCATTTCGACCCATTTGGCAAAGTCAGCAATAATTTCATCCGACAATTTTCCTGAAGGAGGCATTTCCATGCCGTCATACTTCAATGCCTTGATGATTCGACTTTCGGTAGACTTCCCTTTTATCAAAGCCGGACCACCCTCTCCCCCAGTCAGGATTCCTTCAGCAGAATCGAGAAAAAGCGCACCTTGCAACTTTTTCGCGTCACGAGCACCCACGGAATGGCAACTGTAGCAATGTTGTACGAGCACCGGACGAATTTTCTGCTCGAAGAACTTCAACCCCTCTTCATTATTCGGGGATTGTGCTGATGCCCCCTTCGCAAACGTAACGAGCAGCAGCGTAATGGTGATCGAACGACGCATGTCAGATCTCTTGTGTGACTTTTGAAACGTGCCTGAAGCGTTAAGGTTACGTCACGAAACTCACCGCCCGTGATCCTCATTAAAATAACGGGAGTCGTGCGCGAGCTTCCAGGCAGGTTATCAGTCAGGATTGTTCGGCGGGGTTAATATTGTCAGGAGTTCCGGCCTGTCGAGCCGTTCTGGATTCGACACTCATCAAGATACCTTAACGAACCCGCCAGACGCCAGACCCAATCGAGAATCTTGATGAATCGAATTCTCGTCTATGCCGATTCTGCCTACTTGAACGAGCAGCAGGCTGGTCCAGACTACCCACTCATCACAAGATCGGTTAATTTGCCTTGCTCGCGCGAATTGTTGTCGTTTGATACCGACGCGAGTTGTTGAAGACTGGTTTGTTCGATTGGAACAGGGACGCGTTCATGACGTTGTCGGAACTGCTGGAAAGCAAGTTTCGCGGAGATATTCGTTTCCGAGGGGCTGCGTATATTCAGGCGGAACGGGTGGCGGTAATTCGCGTCACGCCCGACCACTTATTTGCCATCGTACGTGACGGCGTCGAATACCAGACGCAACTGAGTCGCGATAATGGCTTATTAAAAGTTTCGTGTAACTGTGTTGGCACAGATGCGAACAAGAGCGGAAATCCGCACTGCAAACATTTGTGGGCGACGATTCTCGCAGCGGATGCCGGCAAATACATCGGAGATGGAGCCAAGCAGGGCTATATTCCTCCATTTGCCGTCGAAGATGAACCGCTCGATTTCGGCGACGACGACTGGGACGATAACGACGAAGAAGCCTATTCTTCGATCGGCAACTCAAGATCGACAAAACGGGCCGAGCGGGAATCGATCCGCGCCGAAATCGAAGCAGCCGCTGTGCCGCGGCTTCGCGAATGGGAATCTCGACTGAGCGAACTTCGCAAGGCCATGCAGGGTGAAGATGCCGCCGGTGCTTCAAATTCTGCAGGTCGAGAACGCCAGATTTTTTATGAAATCGATGCGGTTGCCAGTGAAGAAGCGGGCTTGATTATTATCCAGACCTCGAATCGCCAAAGGCGGTCGAATGGTGAATGGGGTAAACTTAAGCCACTTAAGCTGAAGCCCGGCAAATTCGAAGACATCGACGACGACGAAGACCGTAGAATTCTCGCGCACCTCGTCGGTGGAACTCCTGATCGCAGCTCGATGACAGGGCCCGTGACCGACAGCCTGGCCGCTCACCGATACCGCTTACCACATGACCTGTGTCAATTGTTGCTTCCCGCGATTTGTGCCACGGGACGTATCCGAATTCTCGGCGATGATGAACGCGTGACCGAGACCCTGGCGTGGGATGACGGCGGACATTGGGAACTCTGTCTGAAGGTCGAATTCGAACCTGCGGAAGAAGCATGGAAATTGCGGGGATCGCTGCGACGTGGTGAAGAACACATGTCCCTGAAGGACCCCGTTCTGGTCGTTCCCGGCGGCCTGGCAATCACGACGACTTTAGTCCGACCATTTCAGGACTTTGACGCCTATCCCTGGGTCGCACTACTGCGTCGATCAGACGATCTGAAAGTGCCGGTCGGGGAAGAACATGAACTCGTCGACCGCCTGCTCGACATGCCGGCGCTACCTCGACTCGAGTTGCCTGAAGAGCTGAAGTTGATGGAAGTTGTGCTGGAGCCAAAGCCAATCCTGGTCGTTCATGCACCTGGAAAATCACGCTGGCACAACGACCGGCTCAAAGCCGAAGTCTTGTTTGATTACGATGGTCTTTCGATCCGGGCATCAAGCAGCCAATGGGCAATCGTCCAGCGCGAAGCCAGCCGATGCCTCGTTCGCGATAAGCCGAAAGAGGGACTCGCGTGGTCACAATTGATGGACTACGGCTTCCGCAGGTTACTGGATCAGAAACGCGGCGCGCACGATGCGGAAATCGCCGCCCGTGATCTTGCCCCGGCGGTCCGAAAACTGATGGCTGAAGGCTGGCAGGTTCGTGCCGATGGCAAGCATGTTCGTCAGGCTGTGGACCTGAAGTTCCAGATCAAATCCGGTATCGACTGGTTCGAATTGCACGGCGACGTCAATTTCGACGGCGCACGGGTCACGTTTCCGGAACTGCTGGCGGCACTCGCTCGAGGCGACGGCACAATCGTGCTCGATGACGGCTCGTTAGGCATCCTGCCAGAAGAATGGCTGGTCAAATATGGCCTGCTGGCGGGACTTGGAGTCGCAGAGGGTGAACACCTGAGGTTCAATGCGGTTCAGGTCAGTATTATCGACGCGTTGTTGACGTCCAAGGAAGATGTCGATTTCGACGCCAAGTTCCTGGAAACGCGCGAACGATTGGCCGCGTTCGACGGGATTAAGACCGAACGTGAACCTCCGACATTTCAGGGCGAACTTCGACCGTACCAGCGTGAAGGGATTGGCTGGTTGAAATTCCTTGAGGAATTCAACTTTGGCGGTTGTCTCGCGGACGACATGGGTCTGGGTAAAACAATCCAGATGCTGGCGTTTCTGGAAGATCGAAGGCTTCGCGTTAAAAAACGAAATCCAACACTGGTCGTCGTGCCAAAGTCCTTGATGTTCAACTGGAAGCACGAATGCGAACGATTCACGCCCGCCATGAAAGTCATGGAGTATGCAGGCTTGGATCGCGCGAAGATGCGCGACGAGTTTCTGAAGATGGATTTGATTTTAACAACTTATGGAACCCTTCGCCGTGACGTGCTGATTCTGAAAGAATTGACGTTTGACTACGTCATTCTCGATGAAGCTCAGGCAATTAAGAACTCGACGTCACAAGTCGCCAAAGCCGTCAGGTTATTGCAGGCCAAACACCGTGTTGGCCTCAGCGGTACCCCGATTGAGAATCATCTGGGTGATCTCTGTTCGATCTTTGAATTCCTTAACCCTGGTATGCTTGGTCGAAGCTCGGCCTTTAAGCAACATGCTGCTGACCCGACAAATCAAGAGACACGCCGAGTCCTTTCCGAAGGACTGCGTCCTCTGATTCTGCGTCGTACTAAAGCCAGCGTGGCCAGCGAACTTCCCGAAAAACTCGAACAGACCATCTTCTGTGAGATGGGCGAAGATCAGCAACGCCTTTACAACGAACTTCGCGACCACTATCGCGATTCGTTGCTGGGCCTGGTTGCAGAGCAAGGAATTGCCAAAACGCGAATGCACGTGCTGGAAGCATTGCTACGGCTACGTCAGGCGGCGTGCCACCCTGCCTTGCTGAATCGCTCGGCTCCGGACGATTCCAGTGCAAAGCTCGACGTATTGATCCCGCATATCGAAGAGCTGCTGGAAGAAAAGCATAAAACGCTGGTCTTTTCTCAGTTCACCAGCATGCTGGCCATCGTCCGGCAGGCTCTGGACAAGAAGGGGATCGTGTACGAATACCTCGACGGTCAGACCCGTGACCGTAAGGAACGAGTCGAACGTTTCCAGACCGATGACAATTGCGGCGTGTTCCTGATCAGCTTGAAGGCAGGAGGTCTGGGTCTGAACCTGACGGCCGCAGATTACGTCTTCATCCTCGATCCCTGGTGGAACCCTGCCGTGGAAACGCAGGCAATCGACCGGGCACACCGCGTTGGTCAGACCAGGCAAGTCTTTGCTTATCGTCTGATCTGTAAGAACACGGTCGAAGAAAAGATTGCCGAACTGCAACAGGCAAAACGAGAACTGGCCGACGCGATTCTCGAACAGAACAACTCGATTATGCAGAATCTCACGACCGACGATCTGAGGCTGCTGTTGTCGTGAAAAAGGGATGTTTATCTGAGATTGGGATTGGTACGCTGTTGTTTGTAGCGGCGTACCGAAAGGTCGTACGTCGATTTGGGTCTCCTTAAGAAGAAACCGTCATCATGTCCGATCAATCTGCTCAGGGACCACAGGCCGTTTCTGACCTTCAGGCCAGACTACGTCAACTTTCAGCCTCGATCCGCCAGACTGACCATCTGGATGCGTCAACGCAATCGTCGCTCGCCAGCTTGCTCGACGAACTCTCAGTCCATTTGGATTCTAACGGCCACGAGTTAGAGAAAACGACACATCTTGCCAAAGCGGTCAGCGAGGTCACTCATTCGCTGCATGAGCCACATTCAGCGGGACTAATCCAGTCCGCGAGCATTCGCCTGCAAGAAGCGGCAGCGCGGGCAGAAGTCGAAGCCCCTGTGGCGACGAGTGTCGTCTATCGATTCATCGATGTTCTGGCGAACATGGGAATCTGAATAACGACTTGTTCGAAACTTGGGGTACCACGGTTTTGGAGTCCTCGACAAGGCCGTGTCGTCTTGGCTCGATAGTCGATAATCTTATCTCTGCGATGAAGTTTGACGGCATGTCATTGGAGCGAGCCTCGTAAGAACGCCCCCAATTGAATCATCACGATTTGAATAGGGATTCGTCGGGTATCAGGTCGACGCTCCCGTTATCAATCCCAGAAAACAAGGAGATCGTGTTCGGTGTTTACCAATTTATCCCGTAACACGAATTCAATTTGGCGAGACTGCCTGACGGCGTTCTCTGACATGGCCGTTCATCATGTCACCATATATGGGTTGCTCGTTCTGATGATTGCCAACCCGTTATCACATGGTATTTCGGCCGAGGAATCTCCAAACCTGGGTGCTGACTTCCGGGCCATTCCTGATAACTTTTTTCCTGTTAATCCGTCGATCGTCGATGTCACAAAGCCTCCTTACAATGCCAAGGGGGATGGCCAAACCGATGATACCGAGGCTATTCAGCGAGCGCTGCATGATGTGAT
The DNA here is from genome assembly GCA_903899985.1 of uncultured Schlesneria sp. Classification (GTDB taxonomy): domain Bacteria; phylum Planctomycetota; class Planctomycetia; order Planctomycetales; family Planctomycetaceae; genus Schlesneria. The sequence goes on along the minus strand of CAIULL010000155.1, from coordinate 2,246 downwards.
GGGATTGCGCAAGGTCGTTTACCTCCCTGCGGGGACATATCTCGTCTCGAAAACAATCAACTGGTCGAACAAGAATTCGGCGGGAAACAATGCCTGGGGGTTTAACTTTATTCAAGGGCAGAATGCCCTGAAAACAGTTCTCAAGCTTCGTGACCGGACTTTCACCGACGAGAAAAATCCCCAGGCGATGATGTGGTGTGGAGGTTTTGGATCAGCAGACTGGTTTCACAATTACGTTCAAGACGTCACGTTCGATATTGGACTTGAGAACCCAGGTGCGATTGGATTGCAGTTCTATTCGAACAACACGGGCGCGGTGAGAAATTGCCGAATTCTGGACGAAACGGGAAGCGGATTCCTGGGTCTGGACTTCAGCCACCGCGATATGAATGGTCCACTACTGGTACGCAACTGTGAAGTCAGCGGCTTTCGACGCGGCGTCAGCACATCGCGAGCTGTTAACAGCCAGACGTTTGAATGCCTCACGCTTCGCGGCCAGACGCAATTGGGATTCGAGAACGAAGGGCAAGCGGTCTCAATACGTGGCCTTGTCAGTGAAAACAGTGTTCCCGCCATTCAAACCTATGGAACACTCTGCCTGATTCAAGCACAATTAACAGGTCGGGACGGCGCTTCTGGCGCACCGGCAATGATTAATTACAACGGTGGTCGGATCTTTTTGCGAGACATTGAAACAACAGGCTACCAGCGAGCACTCGGCGACGTTGAAACCCCTGATTCGTTCGCCGCACGTCGTATTCAAGGCGTTGATAAACCGGGAAGCCAGGGACCGAACATCACCGAATATTTTTCGCATACGGTCACGTCACCATTTCCATCCGTTTCGAAATCTCCTCGACTCCCAGTAAAGGAAACGCCGAACGTTGAGCTTGATTCTCCCACGAAGTGGGCAATCGTGGATGAGTTCGGTGCTGACCCATCTGGTAACGGGGACTCGTCGGATGCAATTCAGAAAGCAATCGATTCAGGAGCGACAACCGTCTTCTTCCCTGGTTCATACAGTCTCTCAAAACCGGTCAAGGTGCGTGGTTCCGTCAGGCGACTTCAAGGGATTGGAGGCTGGATCGACTACAACAAGAAGTCGAAGCCAGATTTTATCATTGAGGATGGGGAAGCCTCGGTCGTGACGATCGAACATTTCGCACCCATCAACGGAGGAATTCAAATCGATACCTCGCGTACGATCGTGCTGCGAAGCATTGAATCCGAGAGTGTGATTTGCCGGACAAATGGCGAAGTTTTCTTTGAGGATGTCGTCACTAACTCCCTCCATTTTAATCCCGGCCAAAAGGTGTGGGCTCGCCAATTGAATGTTGAAAACGAGGGAACGCACATCACGAATAACGGTGGTCGATTGTGGATTTTGGGATATAAAACTGAGCGTGGCGGAACTTTGCTCAACACGAAAAACAACGGATCAAGCGAGATTCTGGGGGGATTCAGCTATACCACCACTGCAGGAAAGCTCGCCCCGATGTTCGTAAACGATCATTCAACGGTTTTCGCGTTTTTCGGTGAGGTCTGTTACACCGGCGATCCGTTTTCCGTTCTGATCGAAGAAACTCACCAGAAACAAACAAACGTCATTAAACGTGGTGAGGGCGGAACCACGCCATACATCTCGAATCCTCTGACCAAACATTGAAAGCAGAAATCATGTCGGTCGAAATCGGTGACCCCGCTCCAGATTTTACGGCGACGACATCGGACGGACAGCAAATCTCGCTGACAGGGTTCAAGGGTAAACAGTCGGTCGTCATCTTCTTTTATCCGAGTGACAATTCACCGATCTGCACTCAGGAAGCATGCTCGTTTCGAGATGCGTATGAAGATTTCGTCAAACTTGGAGCGGCAGTCATCGCAGTCAGCGCTGATTCTGACGAAACCCACCGTGACTTTGCAGCGAAAAAGAAGCTGCCGTATCTCATGATCTCTGACCGCGGAAATGCATTGAGAAAGCTGTTTGAAGTCCCCAGCGTGCTGTTTGTTCTGCCGGGTCGAGTGACCTATGTTATCGACCTGGAAGGGATCGTCCGATCCAAATTCGTATCGCAACTTTTCGCAAATCAACATGTCGAAGAGGCCCTGAAAACCCTGCGAAAGCTTTCCGGATCAGCTGATAAGTAATCTCCGGAGGTCGCATCATCTGCATTTTTCATTTCTGATCCAAACGGATCACATTGCAAACAATGTCGGCCATGCAAATTCTTCGTTTAACCCGCAGC
>CAIULL010000154.1 GCA_903899985.1 uncultured Schlesneria sp. | reverse complement strand
AGTCGATGCGTGTACCTACTTCGCGGCTCGGCGGGAGCCTCGCCCTCCCACGAAAAATCTTCGCGGCTCGCGAAGAAACAAAACGCTAGTAGCACGAATGCGTGGTCGAGGCTTAAGGTCGGGATTTTGTGCCACTGGTTCGGAGTCTTCGGAGAAGCAGTGTGTTTTCCCGTTTTGACGGTGAACCGGTGAAAGAGCACTGCATGACCGAAGACGGTCATACAGTGGCACGAAGAACCAGTGGCACGAAGAACGGGGTGAAATCCGGCAAATACGATCCATCTTGCTCAAACTTCGAAAATCCCCATAATCCTGAAACTTCAGGAAGTCGTGGTTCGAAGTCAAAACTCGCTGGTTTGTGGGAAAACTGATCGATATACTGAGATTGACGAATACTTTTCACCGTGGAAGTCTGTAAATTATTGCACGTTTAAAGTAGTATCGAGGGACAGTTAAGGTTCATCGAGCAGAGTTTTTAGGGATCTCGGCAGAGTCGAGGATGTCAGGCGATTCGCCGGTCGAGGATGCGATCCATGTACGATAGCGGTGTTTCACGAGCAACGAATAGTCAAGGGAATGGCTCGGATGCTTCCCTTGGAGTTGTGCCGCATCGATCGATCGAATCGAAATCCAACTGGACGCGCCGCACTCGCTCGCTGATGGGCGTGCAGGTCCTCTCCACGGGTTCGTACGTTCCCGACAATATTGTGACAAACGCCGATTTGCAGTCACGTTTTGGCTACGACCCTGCCTGGATCGAACAACGAACGGGAATTCTCGCTCGTCGATATGCGGCTCCCGAGCAGGCGACCAGCGATTTGTGTATTGAGGCGGCAAAGCGAGCGATCCGGAATGGTCGAATTGACGTCCGCGATATCGATCTTGTTGTTGTCGGTACGTTCACACCTGATTTTCAATGCCCGACGACAGCAAATCTCGTTCAAGAAGCCTTGGGGATTGATGCCCCTGCGATGGACTTACACGCAGCCTGTTCGGGGTTCGTCTACGCTCTGGTGACGGCCGCTCAATATGTCGCCACGGGAAACAGCCGTACGGCTCTGGTGATTGGCGGCGACTGTAACAGTCGTATCGTGAACCCACTCGATCAGAAGGTCGCTCCACTTTTCGGTGACGGCGCCGGAGCAGTGATCCTGACTCGCGGAGACGCTCATCAAGGCTTGGTCTGTTACCAGCTTGGTTCTGACGGGGGCGGCGGCTGCATGCTGGATCGCCAGGCGGGCGGGACCAAGAATCCGGTGACTCATGAGGACCTGGATGCCGGGCGACAGTTCCTGCAGATGGACGGCAGAAACGTGTTCAAGTGGGCCGTGCGTGCTGTCACAGACAGTATCGAAACGGTGATGCGAAAGACCGGTTTATCGTCACATGATGTTGCGCTGTATGTGCTGCATCAGGCGAACATCCGCATCATCAACAATGTCGCCGAACAGTTGGCGATCCCGGTCGACAAGATGTTTAATAACTTGCAGAGCTACGGGAACACGTCAGGCGGTTCCATTCCGATCGCTCTGGACGAAGCCATTCAAGCAGGCAGGCTCAATCGCGGCGACACTCTTCTCATGAGCGGTTTCGGAGCCGGCCTGACCTGGGGCACGTGTCTTTTCCGCTGGTAATTTTTTGTGTTCGTTCAATCGTCGCGCGGGCTTTGTGCCCATTCTCGTCAATTAAACGCGTCTTGATCAAAAGTCCCAACGGGACGGCGATATGTCAGCCCAGGCGATCGGCCTGGGAAACTTGCCCCGCGAGATGCAATGGAGTCCCAACGGGACGTCCCTAATGTAATTACCATAAATCCCGCGAGAATGGGGTGCAAATCCCGCGAGAATGGGGTGCGACTCAACACGGACCGAAGTCGGATAGGGTCACCCCGTTGGGGTTTTGCGTGATGATGTTGGCCGAAACCCAAGCCGATGGCCTCAGTTTTACCCACATCTTGGTGCGATTGAATCGGCACCCCTTGTGCAAAGCAGGAGTAAATCGAGGCCATTCCAAATTGTTTGCCATCCAGGCTCTCCATCGCATTT
>CAIULL010000153.1 GCA_903899985.1 uncultured Schlesneria sp. | reverse complement strand
GCCAACCGATCTAAAATCCGATGGTGACTTCCCTCGCTCATGCATCCTTGCATGTCGTGGCTCCTTGCCTAAATGGTTAGTTCGTAGTTTACCTAACCCTAGCAGGAGCCACGATTTTCATGAATATTGAACGGTATTGCGGTTAAACGATAGCGATAGCTCTGTTGTTTAACCCGAAGCCAGCGGAGCAGGCGGATCTGCGTCCAGCCGATCTCTTCGAACGTCGCTGGACTCAAGATCACTGGAAGCGACCGAGAAAAAGGACGTAGAAGATGACGGCAATATTCAAATTTCGGATGGCACCTTGGTTTTGTCAGTAACGTCGGCTGACTCGCTTCTCTTCGAGGCGCGGTTAACCAAAGTTCTTCATCCGATACGTTTCATAAGGATGCGAGCACGGGGTCCCGCGAGTAATCTGCATTTGATTCCGCTCCGGTTCGATGATCACGGAAAATACCGTCTGCCAGAACCCGGTTGGGTGGTCATCGTTGACGTGACGGCAAATCGATCGTGGATAATTCTCGTGGTCTCTCAGCGCCGACTGCAGCCCCTGAACGGTCGCCTCATGAGTTGGCGCTGACTGGTCCAATGAAACGATTTGCCGAACTCCCCCCGCTGAAGCGCATCGATCGCCATTTGATATCGGAGCCAGAAGCCTGTCGATTCGCGCCTGGCGTGAGTGTGACTGGATCAACTCCGGGAACGAGTCATTGATCGCGACAAGATCGGGATGTCGACAATGGTTGGTATGCGTCACCAGCCCGCTTCCCTCACCAGTAAGCACATGCACTGCATCAAGCGTGACTTCCAGATTGGCCGGCCCCTGGGGAGTCGTCATCATGATGTTGGCGGGAATTGCACGCTCCGCCCGATTCACCGCATCAATCGCCTCGGTGAGGCTGCTCGCCTCGTAGATTCCGCGTAATAAGAAATAGTGAGGAACCCCCAAACGACGACTGGGTGCAGGCAGTGTATTGGCACAAACCCCGATCCCCGCGGAATTAAAGCCGATATAAGCAATCAGCCCCGCCTGAGTGATCGTCATGAACGCCGGTTTGCCGACAGGTCGTCGTGTCAGGACGATCGTAAACTCGTCCAACGCAGGATCAGCATCCCAATTCTGTGCAACGATTCGTTCATTTCGAAGTGGTTGGCCAATCGAGAAGGAAGTACAGCCCGCATCGGCCGGCTTGAGCTGATTACGGACTTGCAACAGCATCAGCTCTTCGAGCGAAACCAAAGCCGCCTCGGCAGTACCTCGCAGCTCGTCAACCATGTCGGGTGCATATCGTTCAGCGATCGGAATTGAGCTGCGAGCCACACTGAGTGCCGCGTCACGAGTGATCGCAACAGTCCTGTTGACTCGCTCCATGGCAATCGCACAAAACCCGCGAATCTGCTCTCCCGCCGCCTCACCAAGCTGACGCCCCAGCTCGCGCGGCGTACCCGCCACATCGATTTCCGTGTAACGGTGCGGCGAGTCCATCCCGGATCTTTCAATATTGCGGCTTCTACCAACATTCGCACGCTGACATTCGCGTTTTGTATTTCTGCATTTTATGTCTTATTAGTGCAGATTAGCGAAGATCAGTGTTCCCTTCTCTTCTCTGACAAAGCCGGACACATCAACCACACAGTTCGGCGATCGGCTTTCCCTGATCGATGACAATTCGCGGTCGACCACGGCTATCGAGATAGGACGCTTCCTGCGGGACCCCCATGTGATGAAAGATCGTGGCGGCGAGATCACCTGGTGTCACCGGTCGTTCCTTGATTTGTCCCGCATCTCGATCCGACGAACCGATGACTTGCCCGTGCCGGAATCCGCCACCCGCCACCGTCATCGACATCACAACCGGCCAGTGATCCCGCCCATCAGAACTCCCTTGAGTCCCGATTTTTGGCGTTCGGCCAAACTCGCCCATCGCCAGCACCAGCACATCATCCAGAAGTCCTCGTTCTTCCAGGTCACTCACCAGCGTTGTGATCAGCCGATCAAAAACGGGGAGCAACGGACGCAATCCGTTCCAGATGCCACCGTAAGGGGGAATATTATCCCCATGAGTGTCCCACGTCCCTGAGGCCCCGTGATGACTCAGATCAATCGTGACAAAACTGACGCCGGATTCGACCAGACGCCGAGCCAGTAACGCTTGCCGGCACCATTCATGTTCGCCATACCGCTGTCGAATCGCTTCTGGTTCTTGAGCGATATCAAACGCATTGCGAGCTTTCTCGCCCGTCACCATGCTCACCGCTTGTTGAGTAAACTTGTTCGAAGCTTCCATCGAACCCGACAAATCAAGGTCCCGGCGCAGGCGATCAAGATCGGTCGTCAATTGCCGCCGAGATTGCAGTCGATCCGCTGTCAGCCCACCTGGTAGTGAGAATAGCTTGCCGACTTCGCTTCCCAGAAACGGATCGTAGGCTTTACCAAGATATCCACCCCAGGCGACGTGCGATCGCGATTTCATGTTCAGCACGACATACGGTGGCAAGTCCGGTACCTGTTCCAGACGCTGCCGGGCAATAATCGATGCCAGGGCGGGAAACTTATCCGCTTCGCGATTGATTCGAGGCTCAGCCTCACGATTGGCCGTCTGCATCACCATGTTCGGTTCATGGTTTGAGGAACGACAATCGACAGATCGAATGATCGTCATCTTATCGAGCATCGCCGCCTGAAGTGGCAGGTACTCGCAGATTTGCACGCCAGGCAAAGCGGTGGAAATCGGTGAAAAGGGACCCCGAATTTCGATCGGTGCCGAAGGCTTCATATCCAGGGTGTCGATATGACTGGGGCCACCCGTCATCCAGACCAGAATCACGCTCTTCTGACGAGGCGACTGACCGGTTGAGGAAACAGCTTGTTCCCTGGCCGCCAACAAGCCAGGCAGAGAAAGCCCTGCCATTCCGGCCAGTCCGGCTTTGAGCATACTCCGCCGACCAAGAACGGTCACCCCTTCCAGTTCCCGTGGTTGTAACGAAGCAAAAGCATGATCAGATCCGTGCCGATGGAACGACATTGAGAGCAAACTCCAAACCGCTACAACTCACAAAATTTCTGCCGCCCACTGCGAAGCATCAACAACCGTTAATCATAAAGAAATGACAGAGAAAAGAAACAACGATTTTCCGAAGAATGCGATTAAATTCGACACCACGCTGGCAGTACTGAAATCAACGGATTTTCTCGATTCGATAGCCCATGGTCAGAATGGCCTTGAGCGACTCTGCCGAGGTTTTTCGATCGTATTCCTTTTCGGATTCCGGAAGTTGATCGTAAGGAACAAGACAAGGATGCTTTTTATCCCCATCATCCCGTTTTGCGCCATAAGTCCAGCCATCCGCAATACGTTGAGCCGCCCAGACTTCGTGTGCATTCTCGGCTAGTTTCTCCAAGAGTGGACTCAGTGACGGGGGAATTTCGACATTGGAAATATCCAGGGAATGAGGTTTGTAAGTTTTTATTATGATTTCTCCGCTTCGACTCATTCAAAAACACCGTGCAGAGGCAAGTATCAGACATTGCTCAATTGAAACACATTCACCACATCCCAAGGGAGAACAAGCGACCGCGTCAGTCGATGACGTTACGCTCTCAGAACATGGAATAAGCTACATGTGTCAAAACCTTTTGCGAGGTCCATTTTTCCTACGTATTCGCAGCGGAAGGGGGAATTTTCTGTAATGGCGAGGAGGGCCGCCATTTGCTCGCTTGCGTAGACGCAGCCGGGCATTGTTACCGGTTCGATTCGAGCCGCTCGATTGACGTGACTGCCAAAGAAGCTTTCCTTCTGCATGATTGGGTCGGCCCATCGGAAGACTGGGCCTGCGTGAATTCCGACTCGGACCATTAAATCGCCGGGCAGACCTAGGGATTTGAAGTCGAGATTGCTAATTCGCTCGCACAATTGAAGCGCCAGGTCGGCACAGTCAGACGCGTTTTCAAACACGAGAAACAAGCCGTCGCCCCAGGTGTTTTTAAAAATCGGTGGGACCTTCGCTTGCTTAAGTATTTCGGCCACTTCTTTGAGAAAGTGCAGAAAGAACGTCAAATTTTGCTCTTCCTGCAACCTGCTGAAGCCTTTGACATCTGCGAATAACATGGATTTGATTTCGCGTACCCCACTGACACTTTCCGTCACAACCGAGGCTTCAGTTTGTATTAGGCAGATTTCTGCAAGATCAACTACGACGGCTTCTCGTCCTTGTGCCGTCCATTTCTCGAGAAACTGATTCGCCCCACCTCGACGTCCTATGAGGGAGCGATCAGTGATAATTAGCGATATTGCATTTGATCCGAATTCGGCAGCTTCTGTGATCGCCAGTCCTTGCATGACGTCGTTTGCGAATTCAAAGAGCAAATTGTCATTTAGAAATGGATCGCGCGTCGAGTAGTAGACGTGAACATCCGAATTGATAATCACATCGCAACGTGTCTTCCAACAGGCATATTCCGGAAGTCCGAAATCGACGCTTGTCCGGTAAAAGTCATCGAGATGAAATGGCAAGACAATCCTGAGTTCGATCCCTAATTCCAGTGCGACTTCGCAAAAGATGATGTCGCACCCGCAAGCGACTGAGGAATAGGCGATTCGGCATTTCAACTCGGACAGCTTCGATCGAATATGCTTGCGAATGGTATTATCTGCAGGTAACTGGCATGCCGATTGGGAGGAAATCAGAAGGGATTCCTTAATGGACGTTCTCATCATACTGCCAGAAAAAACGACGACCCGGCCAACGTCGAAAGCCGTTAAGATCGATGTCACCTCAGGAATATCATTTTCGAGTAATCGAAGTTGGCTAGCCATACTAGCAATGTCACCATACCGTGTTCCCGCCAATTTAACGGCATGTTGATAAACCTGACTGGCATCTTCGATTTTTCCCAATAGAAGCAACGACTCGCCGAGGGTCGCAACATCCCAATAGTTATCAGGCAGCTTTCCGATATTCGTCGCAAGGATTTGCTCGCAAACTGTCTGTGCAAGTACGCGACTTTTTTCTTGCGAACCAGCGATTTTCCACATGGTTGCCGCATTGATGGCTGGATAGAGATCGCTGGGGGTGATTTCGTATGCTTGTTCGTAAGCAGTTGCCGATTCGTTCGCCAACGCATTTCGGCGGGTGCATGACTTGAGTCGCACCTGGTCTTTGAGCAAACGTGCTTTTAAACTGAGGACGTCACTTTTTATCGCTCCAGACAATCCTGACTCTAATAACAATTTGGAAACAATCGACTCGGCGCCGAAAATATTTCCGCCGCGTGAAAGCGCCAATGCGCTCAAGTATTCCAACTCAAAATCGTCTTCGGTCTTGAATGACTTTTGGATCACAGTTTCCGATCGCGCCAGCTCGAACGCAATTCGAGAATTGCCTTTTGTGATCAATTTTCTTACTACATTACAGAGCCGAAGCGAATTGCTCGAAGCGGGCATATCTGAACTTCGATAGTTTTCCATCACTGCGGGAAAATCCATCCCAGCTCGTATCAGCTTTTCGACGAGTTCATCAATAATGATTTCAGACATGGAAAATACCGTGAAATGACTTACAACGCTCTTTGTATCGCGAAGATTGTGTTAATCCGACAGAAGTTTGAACACTCATCGTTGATGCTCAGGCCCGCGATAGATCTTTCAGTGACGAGCGTTTCATCAAATCAAGGCGCTACTTGGCGAATCATCTCCCACATTGGCACGGTTCAAATTCGATATATGCAGAGACTGCCAAGGATTGGGAAGTTCGCAGTCATTAAGTCAAACGGGCCTATTCTTGAAGTCTGATGGTCAGGAAGTCGATTGCCTTCGCGATTTTCTCTGCAATTGGCGCATTGACCGGTTCCAAGGCGGCACGCATACGCTGGAGTACACCTAGAATCGCTTCGTAATCTCGCTTTCTCAGTTTGTTGCCGAACCGTTTATAGCTTTGCTCCGCGTCTCCATATTTCCCGTGCAGCAGGTGATACATTCCCCAATCCGCGTGATACCACCACTGATTGTCCCGGTCCTTTTTCTGAGCTTCGAGCTGATTGTAAAAATCAGCGATCACCGTATCCAACAGTTGTGGCAATGAAGCTGGGGATGCAATTACACGTTCAGCGACCACGTTACTGAGGTTGTAAGTATCTTTGCCGAGCGATTGCTCGTACACTAAACCCGCCTGGAATTTCGCTAACGCTTCCGGATGCTTTCCCATGCGGCGTAGAACCCCTCCTTGCATGCCCAGGCAGTCCGCCAACTTCCCGACGATTATTTCGCGATCAACACCACGAACGTCAACAAGTTTTGTCTCGAGAAGCTTGATTGCATGGCCAAGATCAGACAACGCCGCATCGAATTTATTCAAGTCGCGGTTGCTGCGGGCGTCCATTATTGCCTGATCAGAAGTCCGCGCATTCTGCTTTTTCGCGCCCCCACGTTGGGCAACCGATTCAATGCGTTCATATCCCGCTGGATCCCGAGCTTTCACGTGTTCGGAAACGTATCGCACGATCGTGGTCCAATCCTCCCAAAGTCGGACATCGCTAAGTATCTCTTCGTCTGAAAATGGTTCTATTTGTGTCCAGGCTGCCAGCATACGATCGCGCAATGCATTTCGCGCGAGCGATTCGAGTTGATCGTTGTCGTAAAGGACACATGAAACCGACTTCGTTTCGTCTGTGGCGAATCGAAGCGCTGACCACATCAACTCTCGGTGAACTGGGATTGCAGCCGGTTCGGCGGCGATATCGATAGCAGACCTGATCACGGCCCGACTCGCTTCGATCGCCGGAACCGGCATAATATCATCAAAAATCCAAGCAAAAGCCTTCCACGTGTCCGGCCGCTCAGATTCATAGCTTTCACACCGAAAAAGTTTGATCAGTGCGCCCACCTGTGGCGCAAATGCACGAAGTCTACTGAGCACTTCGTTCAGCTTGGCGCGATCAGGCGTGCTTCCGACGGCCTTCTTAGTTGGCACCTTGCTGCGTAGCACTTCTAATTGGTCATTATCGATCAAGCAGACGACCGGTTTAGAGCTCGCAGCCAGCCGAACACCTAGCTCGAAAAAAACATTCGCACGCAAGTCGGTCCAGTCAGCGACGCAAAGGGCTGCCCTTCGAATGAAACCATAAATTGCTGACGAAACCAAACGTGGTGAATCAATATCTACGCTTCGTACAATTCCATAACGAGGCGGACTCACTTCGCTCGCAATACCGGGCAAGCGGGCAGTCTTTTGCCGCAGTACCTTTTGCTGATGTCGCAAGGCCGGAAATATGACTTTATCCCAATTTCTATTGACGTAACCCTCGCGAAATGAGACCAACGTGAGCACACACTCGACCGCGGGAATCGTGGTCCTCTCATTCCCCGGTAGGTTCCGAACGGCGTCATATGCGGGTAAGTCGAGATACTCCGGCGAGCCTACTTGCTTCATACCCTCCTCGATGCGTTTCATGATACGCTCTTCAGGCGGAATGCCGTCTCTCTGCCGCCCTTCTGCGTGAGAAACAAGGTTGGCATCCTTGATGTTAAACGGCAATTCGTCAATGCTCGACAGCGACAGTGGACCTCCCAGACTGAGAATCGAGACACCTCGGCGAACGACCGCTCGGATCCCTATAAGCAACATCACAGCGGGTTCGTATCCGGTGATATCGAACACGGCGACCTCCGCCTCACAAAGGTCTCGGGTCGCCTTTTCAAAAGCAGCCGTCGAGCTGATTGTATCTGTTGCTAATTGGAATTCGATGGGCGCAAATCCGATTGGCCCCTTCGCGTTTAGCAACTCGATGGCACCTGTGACCGCCGTTTTCAGCGTATATTGAGCTTTCTCCTCGGCATTAGAAAGCACCACAAGGCACCGCTTCGGAGTGGGTAAAGCATCCATTGATGCACCCTTCCGCGGTTCACCCGCAGACGACTCTGCCTTAGCGGAAGTCTCTGGAAAAACTGTTTTCGCAGCCGAGGGTGAAACGTGAGTCGAAGCACCTGCAGGGGCCTTGCCTGCAGACGATTCCGACATTACGGTCGCTTCTGGTGGGCTTATCGTTTCTCTCAGCACGAAAGCGTTTGCATTTTTCGAGTGAACAACTGAGTCCCAGCCAGCTTGGAACGAAGTTCCAAGATCTTTCCAAAAGCGCTTGCTCACACAAATCTGAGCGATGCCAGGCAATGCAGACATTGCATCTGCCTGTATGATCCCAGAACCAACCGGCAAACTGTCCAAGACAACAACCTGGCCAGTTGCAACCCCGACACGTGCGCTGATCGTCCCTTCGGCTCGCTTGCGAAACTCCTTGGCAAAGGTCCATGCTACGTGGAGTTCCTCAAATACAACAACGCCACCGTCACCTGCTGGCGCATACCAAAACCCTTCTCCAGCGTTTCTCCCGATCGCCAGGAAAGCACCTTGTACTGCTTCTTGCATTCGGCCTACCGCCTCGCGGAGCTCCTCAATCCCTAATTTTGAGAAGCCAACAATGTCGTATACGACAATATGAGCAAGTTTGGGATTCGGTGCATTGGAACCAAGACGCAATTCTCTAACGGCCTCACGTTTGACTTTCAGCCAGCGGTATTCGAGCTCCGTATGCTTGACAGTGCCTGTTAGGGGTTTTCGGCCAAAAAGTTTTGCATTCTCGCGCCTGTTAACCAGATGGTCATGAACGACTTCCTCTTCAACAGCGATTTTCCCGTCGCTTCTGTCTAGGTGAGCGAGTCGTGCAGCCCGATTGACTGCCACCCCCGCCACGTTGTCTCCAGGGACGTCTTCCGTCTTTACGACTCGACCAGAAGCAATTCCGATCGCAAGACCCACTCCTGCACTAGCAGCTCGTTTAAGGATGACCTGAGCGATCTCCAGCACCTCTGCAACGGGCCAAGAAACGACCAATAGCCTGCCATAAACGCTGCTGTGGATTCTCGCGGGGTTTGCTTCTTTATTGGCTGCTTCGCACGCTTCTTTGACCGCGAATGAAAGCGCATCGACAGCAGCGGACAGCTCATCATTATGCAGCTCCTTCAGTCCAACGATCCTGCAGAAAACGATGTAACTGATGCTCATACGTAGAACCACCCAATGCGCGAACTCTTATGATACAACAGCTAAACAGAGCGAACGAATTTGACGTTACTTTGTTCGAGTTACAATGTCCGAGAACCGTCGAATGTAGAATTCTCCCACGAGCGTTGAGTTAAAGCAAATGCGGAAATACACATTTTCCAACAATAGAACACTATCCGCCATTTCAGCTTGCGTGAATTCCAAACCAATATCTGGCTGTCAGCGAACTGGTTTGCAACATCGCCGTACAAAGATCGACGGGATTTTTGAGGGCGTGCGAAGGCTGAAAACGCGAAATTCCCTTCAATCAGCTTCGACTTCAACAACCTGAACACTTGCAATAAGGGTGCATTCTACAAAGTATTCGCATAAGCGGAGACGCGAGAAGACGAGCGACGAATCAATTTTGACGAGACACCAAACCACGAAATCTGGCTCAACGTCATTGAAGCGACACGACCCGAAAAATTAATCTGGTCAACCCACTACGGCACTCGGCCCGATGGGATCGTGGAGGTGATTGATTCGGCTCGAATGGCGTTTTCGAGGGCACCTAAGGCGTCCTGACAGGCGAGCATCGCTTTGCGTTTTTCCTTTAACGCGATTGCGACGGATCGCAAATCTGTATTCTGGCGTGACAGTTTGATGATTTCGGATTTCAGGTTTTCGAATTCTGCGTAGAGCGATGCTGTCCGCTCGATATTCGATTTGTCACTCTCTGATAACAGTGAGCTGAGTTCGGTGAAATGCTCGCGGACTTTTTTGTCTTCGGCGGATAATTGCAGCTCCAATTCGTCCATTTTCTGGTCGTTGGCTTCTGCAATGTGCGGCAGCAACAGGACCTGGATACGAAGAATTCCCACCCGTACTTCACCTGCCAATTGCAAGACTCGCACCCTGGCGTCGGAAGGGAGGTTCGAGGAATCCGCGATGATGCGGGAGAGTGGTTCATCTACCTCTTTCAGAAGCTTCATCGCCGGACCAAAAGCGAGACTGAATGCTTTGCGATTGGAGTTTTGCGTGGCGAGATCCATCAGTTGATCGTCGATTTGATGGAACTCACGCAAGGATTCGGCAACTCGTTTCATCAATTCTGCTTCACGCGGGCCGACTTGTGCTTCTTTTGTCCCAGCATGTTCTTTGAGAAGTTGTTCGAGTTCGACCTGTCCTCGTTCCAAGGCCTCCGTCGCCAGACGAGCTTCCTCGGCGAATGTTTTCGAATCCTGTTCTCCGGTCGACATGACGGCGCTGTTTTGTGCTTCGGAAGCGGCGGCGAGCGATAATCGCATCGCATTGACGGCAGCGATCCGCTTTTCTTTGAAGGCGATTTGAGCAACCGGGTCACGTTCCCCGCGCAGCAGGAGCACCGTGAAAAAGGCAATCAGTAACCCGATCGCGCCGGTGACAAACCAAATCAGTTCCTTCGAATCACTTCTCGTCGACATGACACGGACTTTCGCTACGAAACCAGGAATCGGCACGTGACGAAGTATACCGCGCCACAGAGAAAATAGCCGTCGCGAGAGGGGGAACAATACCATTCTCGCCCCCAAGCCAACGCGCGTGAACGAGACTCCGCTTTGCGCGGTAGCAAAACACGTGACCTTGCCGACCCGAATGAAGACTGCCCTGGAAGGCTTCTTACCAGACACCAGCGTCAGATTCCCCTCGACAACATGGAAACGAATCTGGAAATCACAGCAGGCAGTCGTCAGACAGCCAAACAAGGCGGTTGCCGAGGCCAGTTCAGCAGCGTGCCGTGACAAAGTGGACGGACAATGACAGGCGCCGAAACAGGGCGTTCTTGCGCGCAAGACGGAAGGGGCGTTGCGTCAATTCCTGGGGGACATGTTTGAAAATCTGGTGATCGCATGTCTGAGTCAACCGGGGATGACTCGTCGTCTCATCGCCCCTCAGCCAACCAGCCGCGTCTACCTATTTTTTATTTATATTTTATCGCAACTACAACAATTCACTTGACTTTTCGTGTTTTTAAAGACTATACTTTGCGGCATGTATTCTAAGACTGAAGAATCCGAGAGTTGACATCCACGACTCAACGGGGAACACGAGCGGCTGAGGAGAGAAAGATCAGGGAATTGATTTCGTTTTTTGCTCGAGTCTGTTTTCGGAGTTCCGTAACCGTCCCGGTTTTGTGAATTGCGACAGGGATTTTGATCTTTGACAACCTGGTATGAATTAAAAACGGACCGCGCCGAAGCGGCGAGAAAGTCGGTTTGAGAGAGTAGAAAGCCGCTGCAAGCGGTTTGTCAGGAGCTTCCGCTCCATGCATTTAGGAACTTTTACGACAAGCTCATCGTCAAGCTCATCAAGAGCCGCTACAAGCGGTTTGTCAGGAGCTTCCGCTCCATGACATTTAGGAACTTTTACGACACGTAAAACGTCAAGTTCCTCATAAGTAAAATGATCAGAATATCAAAATCGATTCCTCGCTTGGAGTACTGACTACCTACCTCGAATCAACTTTCTGCCGCTTCGGATGGTCGGCGCTGAAGACTTGACCAACCCGCGTACTGCAATGCTGTGAAGGATTTTTCGTCGGGAAATCGGCCATAATCGTGGAACGCGGTTTTTAAAAAAGCTCTCTACCGACCTCGCGGTCGGTGGGAGCAGCGACTTTCAAGCGAATTCTTCTCGTTAACCATCCGATTGAGCTAGTTGAATAGCTCTTCAATCGTTGCTTCCATTGACACAAGGTCAGTGGAGAGCTTGCCTTTTTGCGATAAAGCCTGGTGGTAGCCGCTCAGTCGTTGCTTCCACCGACGCGAGGTCGGTGGAGAGCTTGAAGCGTGAGAGTCGCCACCACACTTTTTCAAAACACCCCTGTTTTCTCGCGGAAAACTCCTTCACGGCGTTGCCTGTGCTGGCTTTG
The DNA here is from genome assembly GCA_903899985.1 of uncultured Schlesneria sp. Lineage (GTDB taxonomy): Bacteria > Planctomycetota > Planctomycetia > Planctomycetales > Planctomycetaceae > Schlesneria. Next base: position 37,209 of record CAIULL010000153.1, on the reverse strand, counting down.
AGAATTCGACTTGGCCCCATAGTTGCGCAACGGTTCGTCCATCGTTGCGCAAAATCGTCGCGCAACCTAAGAGGACCGTGAAAGATTGAGAATAGTCTGATTTCTGCCATTGTTGCGGAAGCAGGCCCATCGTTGCCCAAACTTGGCCAATGTTGCTCAACATAGTCACGCAGCGTACCAAGCCCCTGAAAGGCCGAAAACAACTGTTTTTCCCAATGTTGCCCAAACTTGGCCAATGTTGCTCAACATAGTCACTCAGCGTTCCAAGCCCCTGAAAGCCCGAAAACGCCTGTTTTTCCCAATGTTGCCCAAAAGTGCCCATAGTTGGTCAAACTCAGTCGTCATCTCACAAGCCTCGTCCACCCGAGATCGGACGCGAGAAACCATTGCTGAGATTCGTCCATTGTTGCCCAAACTTGGCCAATGTTGCTCAACGTAGTCACGCAGCGTTCCAAGCCCCTGAAAGGCGGAAAACGCCTGTTTTTCTCAAGGTTGCCCAAAAGTGCCCATAGTTGGTCAAACTCAGTCGTCATCTCACAAGCCTCGTCCACCCGAGATTGGACGCGAGAAGCCGCTGCTGAGATTCGTCCATAGTTCCCCAAACTTGGCCAATGTTGCTCAACCTTAGTCACGCTGCGTTCCAAGCCCCTGAAAGGTCGAAGAAGCCTGTTTTTCCCAATGTTGCCCAGAAGTGCCCATAGTTGGTCAAACTCAGTCGTCATCTCACAAGCCTCGTCCACCCGAGATCGGACGCGAGAAACCATTGCTGAGAATCGTCCATTGTTGCCCAAACTTGGCCAATGTTGCTCAACGTAGTCACTCAGCGTTCCAAGCCCCTGAAAGGCCGAAAACGCCTGATTTTCCCAATGTTGCCCAAAAGTGGCCATCGTTGGTCAAACTCAGTTGTCATTTCACAAGCCTCGTCCACCCGAGATCGGACGCGAGAAACCGCTGCTGAGATTCGTCCATTGTTGCCCAAACTTGACCAATGTTGCTCAACATAGTCACTCAGCGTTCCAAGCCACGAAAGGCCGAAAACGCCTGTTTTTCTCAATGTTGCCCAAATGTGGCCATAGTTGCTCAAACTCAGTTGTCATCTCACAAGTCTCATCCTTCCGAGATCGGACGCGAGAAGCCGCTGCTGATTTTCGTCCATTGTTGCCCAAACTTGACCAATCTTGCTCAACAATAGTCACTCAGCGTTCCAAGCCCCGAAAGGCCGAAAACGCCTGTTTTTCTCAATGTTGTCCAAAAGTGGCCAATGTTGGCTAAACGCAGTTGTCATCTCACAAGTCTCATCCATCCGAGATCGGACGCGAGAAGCCGCCGCTGAGATCCGTCCATTGTTGCCCAAACTTGGCCAAGGTTGCTCAACGTCGTCATGCAACATTTGAGGGCCCTGAAACGCAACCTTTTATGTCATTGTGTGCGGTCGTACTGAATTTGATTGTTTCCTTGATTAATCTCTGTTCAGATTTTCTTGTGTTTCTGGCTTGATTGCTTGAATCTGGTGGGACGGCGCAGACCTGTCCCATCAAACGAGAATGGGACTTATGCGACCGATGGGACTTATTGAAGAGTCATCCGACAGGACAATCGCTGACGTTGGGAAAGAATTCCGGGGATTAATATCCCCGGTTCGCATGGGCGTTAGGATGGAACTTCTTGCGAAAAGGAATACTTCGCATGGCGACGACTGAAAACGAAACCTACATCCCTCGACCGTTGACGCACGAACTGGTTCGTGATGTTGATCGGCGGGCGATTGATGACTATGGCATGCTGGGACTGGTCCTGATGGAAAATGCGGGACGGAATTCTGCTGAATTACTGCGAAGACTGGGAATCAGTGGCCGGGTTTCGATCTGCTGCGGCAAAGGAAACAACGGTGGCGATGGGTTCGTGATTGCTCGGCATCTGGAAAATGCGGGCGTGAATGTTCGAGTCCTGCTTTGCGTTCCTCCGTCGTCACTGACCGGTGACGCGAAGGTGAATCTAAATATTCTGGAAAAGGGGCAGACCGCGATCGTTGCGCCTCCGTTCGATTGGAAGACAGAACTGGCCGGGTCGGACTGGATCGTTGATGCGCTGCTCGGTACGGGGACTCAAGGTGTCATTCGAGAGCCGTTTGTTGCGGCCATTACCTCGATCAATTCTGCGGGTAGCAAAGTCTACGCGATCGATCTCCCTTCGGGCCTCGACTGTGATACCGGTCAACCGCTTGGCGTCTGCGTTCGCGCAAACCATACGGCGACATTTGTCGCTCGAAAAATTGGATTCGAAATACCTGGAACCGAGGAATGGACAGGAACGGTGCATGTAATCGACATTGGTGTGCCACGATCGCTTTTGGAAAGCCTGAATTGAGAACGAAACCACAGCCTCGCTGCGGGTGTGGTTGACGGCGCTTTGCCCGAAAAATGGGTCAGACCCCAAATGGGTGGTGTTAGGTTTCTCTGGGCAAACGACAGGTAGGGGGTCAGACCCATTTTTCGGGCAAAGCTGGTTGACGGGCCTTTGCACCAGAATTTTTGTCGTTTCGGCTTCGGCACTTCAGGATGGCTCGGGCAAAGGCCCGGTGACCACCCGCGTGGAGGGGGTGGGGTTTGAATTCAATCGAGCCGTCCGGCGAACGCTATGACAGCGTGTCGCCTACCGACACTTTGCGACCGCGTAGGAAGTCGGAGGTTGGCATCGCTTTTTTGCCATCAGGTTGAACCGTTAACAGGCGAACCGCACCCGTTCCACATTTTACGATGAAATCATTCGGGGTGACTTCAATGACGGTTCCCGGAGAATGCTGATTTGCTGATGTCGCGGAGTCGACAATTTTGACCGAGAGAACCTGCAAACGAAGTGGTGGCTTATCCGTTTGGTTCAGGTGGGAAAACGAGCCGGGCCAGGGCTGCATTCCTCGAACATGGTGTTCGACTTCGATTGCTGTTTTGGACCAGGGGACCAGACCATCGAGTTTTGAAAGTTTGCGGACATGAGTGACCAGAGCTTCGTCTTGTGGTGTTCGCGTCGCCATGCCACTTGCGATCTCATCAATCACTCGATTCGTGAGTGGGACGGCGATGTCTGCCAGTCGTTGCTCCAACTGTCCGGTTGTTTCGTCGGGGCGAATACTCGTACTGACAGCCCCCAGCATGGGTCCGGCATCGAGTTTTTGTACGATCTCGATAATCGTCACTCCCGCTTCGGCATCGCCATTCAGAATGGCGGCGTGAATCGGTGTGGCACCGCGATATCTGGGTAGCAGCGACGCATGGACGTTGATGGTCCCCAGCCTGGGGATTTCAAGCACGGATTTCGACAGCATTTGCCCGTAAGCTGCGACAACAAAAAGATCGGCTTGCGTCTCACGCAAAGCGGCCACACTTTCAGGAGTTTTGATCAGATCAGGTTGCAGGACGACCAGTCCCTTGCTGATAGCGAGTTCTTTCAGTGGATTCACATGCTGATGGTGTCCCCTGCCAGTGCGATCCGGTTGAGTGACCAGTCCGACAAGCTGATGGGTGGTTGATTGGCACAGTGACTGGAATGTGGGGAGCGCAAGTGGTCCCGTACCGAGGAATAAAATGCGAATCGACACGATCACCTCAAAATTCGCGGGCGAATGAATTGGGGTCGGGTGTTCTAATTTCAAAATTGCCCGTCACCCCGGCTGGAAATATCGGAGACCAGCTGTCGGCCAATTCTGAAACTTGAACGCCCGACCCGCTCCGTTTCGATCCCCTATTTTTTTGACGCTGTCGGTGGCTTTGGTTCTAACTTCGCGAGTTCCTGCTTCAGGACTTCGTCCGAAGCAAAACGCCCTTCGGCTTGCCAGCGACGGAATTGGGTTTCGAAGTCACTCACCACAGGGTCAAGTTCGCGCCGGCCGACCTCTGGCATCCGATCAATGAACAGGACTCCGTCGAGATGATCACATTCGTGTTGCACAGCTCGAGCGGCGAGTTCGTCGAGCGCATATTCAAAGCATTCGCCGTTCAGATCGAAGGCTTCGATATCGACTTTGGCGGCCCGTTTGACTTGACCATACATTCCGGGAAAGCTGAGGCAACCCTCTTCCCCTTCGGTCGTTCCCTTGCGTTTCAGGATTTCGGGATTGATGAAGACAATTTCTTCATCCTTTTCCTCGGGGTCGCCTGTCAAATTCATGATGAAGAGACGATAGGGGAGACCAACCTGATTGGCGGCAAGACCAATCCCTTTTGCTGCATACATCAATTGGAACATTTCGGCGACGACTCGCCGCAGGTCTTCGTTGATCTCTTGGATTGGCTTGGATTTCCAACGGAGAGCCGGATGCGGGTAGAGAACAATTTCCATGGAAACTCAGGCAGGTTAGAGACATCGGTCGTGCACAACCAAAATTATAGAGGCCGTTGAGATCACGGTCGAGTCTGTTGATTGAAAGGATGATTTACGAAGGTCGTTTAAAGGGTTTTGTTTACAGCGAAATCCACCACTTCGACAGGAAGCCGCACCGACAAAAACGGCCATCCATGATTGGTGTTGGTGATGTCGTTATCCACTAGAGATTGTGTCTCGACAACGGTCGATTCGTCGAGTTGAATACCCGCTCGGATTGGACCGTGAACTCTTTCACGGGTGGCGCGCCGTGACCTGGAAGGTCATGCCCGAGATCGCGCCGGATCATCTCCAAAGGAGAGTCCACCATGCATCACGCTTTGTTTGAGATCGGTTGTGCCTATTCGTTCGGTTACCCAAGGCACAATTATGAGCAGCTTCCGACGACAACGGAACTGCGGCGGATTGAGGTCGAGTCGATTCGAGACACGTATCAAAATCCGTTAGACCCGACGACGCAGCCTCTCAACCCGCTGTTAAAACGGGGCCGCTGGCTGGTCACTGGTACGGACCTGGACAAGAACGCCGAGCGATCGTTCTATGTCGAATCGATGACGAACGTTCGACAACTGTCAGACGAGGAATTGGAGCCTCTGAAAGATGCCAGTTACGTTGTCATCGAACAGGCACATGTCACATTCAAGGCCTCACACTTGAACGAGGCCCTGGCGTTTCGGTCAGGGCGACAACGCGGAACGATCTGCGGAGTACTTCTGCACGGTCCGCGAAAGCTGCCTCCGATTTCGATCCTCGACGAACCCCTCATGGAATTCGCTGAGTGTCTCGAGGCGTAATCGGTGACGGAAAATTGTCGGAGTGACAGAACTTGACCTGCTGTCAATCAGGTCAAGTCTGACGACGGCTTGTTCGTAAGAACCGGGTGCGTCAAGCGGGTTATTTTGGAGGTGGCCGACCGGATGAACCGGTCGGTCGCTTCCCGTTTTGAAATTTGATGGAATGAGTCTAGCTTCAGAAAATGTTTGCGAAGTTGCCATCTCGCTCCGCGAGAAGAAAGCCGAATTGCCATTTGGCGTTTGAATCATCGGTGCTTTCAAGCGCCAGCCGAGGTTTGTTGCAATTCTGCCATCTTCTCGCGGAGCGAGAAGGCGACATAGAAAGATAACGATGCATTCAAAGCTCTGGCCGTTGCAAACATTCGATCGAACGGCAGAATTCTCGATCGTCGAACGGAAATTGCCACATTGGTCGCAGGCGGGATGCCTTTGCTTTGTCACCTGGCGGACATGCGACTCGATCCCCAAATCCGTATTGAATCGCTGGCACTCTGACCGCGACATCTGGTTGCGGAATCACGGGATTGAGCCTAAAGATCAGAATTGGAAGACCCAACTTTCCGAGCTCGATCGAGATCTTCAACGGGAATTCGTGAAAACGTTTTCCGAGCGATGGCATCGGCACCTCGACTCATGTCATGGTGCATGCGTGCTAAATGATCCCGAACTTGCCCAAGTCGTTGCTTCCAGCCTTAAGAAGTTTGACGAACAACGATACCTGCTGACCGATTTCATTGTGATGCCAAATCACGTTCATCTGTTGGCAGCATTCGTTGATGAAGATGGTATGTTGGCGCAGTGCGAATCTTGGAAACACTTCACTGCAGGGGAAATCAATCGTCGCCTTGGACTGAAGGACCGCTTTTGGCAACAGGATGGCTTCGACCATCTTGTCCGTACAGCTGAGCACTTTGATGGATTCAGGCGTTATATTGCCAGTAACCCGGCAAAGGCCGGACTGAAACCGGGCGCATCATTGCACTTTTCGCGGGATCTGAGCGAAACAGCGAAGGAATCCGCACACGATTGAGGTCATAAGAATCTGTTGCGTAGTAGCCTTCTCGCTCCGCGAGAAGAAAGCCGAATTGCCATTTGGCGTAGGATCAATTAGGGCTTTCAAGCGCCAACAGAGGTGTACTGCAATTCGGCTATCTTCTCGCGGAGCGAGAAGGCTACTTTGGTCAGAGGCGTAGCCTCTCTGCGGGCTTAGTAGAAGCACTTTCTTTGAATTCTGCTGATGGAAGAGCACTGCTTGACCGAAGACGGTCATGCAGTGGCACAGGAATTTTTAAGACCAATAAAGTCCTGGCATTCGGCTGCTTCAGAAATCGGATCTCAAAGTGTAGAATTGACGAGCTTGGGAAAAGCTCGAAAAATTGATTGACATTTTCAAATTCACCGTAGAAACCGAGGGGCTTTCGATGCCAAATCGTACTCTCTCATTGGCCGCTTTCATTTTCGCAGTTACAGGGATTCTGTGCGTATCCGGACAAGTTTCTGCGGCTGATCGTCCGATTGAGTTCAATCGCGACATTCGACCGATCCTTGCGGATCACTGTTTTGCCTGCCATGGGCCTGACAGCGCGTCGCGAAAGGGAGACTTGCGACTTGATAAACGGGATGCGGCCATCGAAAAGAAGGCGATCACCCCCGGTGATTTGTCCAAAAGTGAATTTATCAGCCGGATCGATTCGACAGACCCTGATACCGTCATGCCTCCACCGGCAACGAAAAAAGTTTTAACTGCTGAACAGAAAAAGTTATTGAAGGCCTGGGTTGAACAAGGAGCGGAATACCAACCGCACTGGTCCTTTCTGGCACCCGTCCGGCCTCAAATTCCTGTCACAACAGATGCGACATGGGTAAAAAACCCGATTGATGCCTTTGTCCTGGCAAAGTTGAAAGCGGCGGGGCTCAATCCCGCGCCTGAAGCGGATCGCCGGACACTGGCTAGACGATTAAGTCTCGATCTCATCGGCCTTCCTCCGTCACCGGAAATGGTTGAGCAATTTGTGGCGGACACAGCGCCCAACGCTTACGAAAGACTTGTCGATAAGCTGATGGAGTCGCAGCATTGGGGTGAACATCGCGGTCGATACTGGCTGGACGCTTCGCGTTACGCGGACTCACACGGGATTCACTTTGACAACTACCGCGAGATGTGGTCGTACCGCGACAACGTGATTGCCGCGTTCAACAGAAATACGCCATTCGATCGGTTCACGATCGAGCAACTGGCCGGAGATCTCTTGCCGAATCGGTCACTCGATCAGCAGATCGCATCCGGGTTTAATCGATGTAATATTACCACCAGCGAAGGGGGTGCGATTGCGGAAGAATACCTTGTTCTTTACGACCGCGATCGGACGGATACGGTGATTCAAGTCTGGATGGGAATGACCGGGGGCTGTTCCGTCTGTCACGATCATAAGTTTGACCCGCTCTCTCAGCGAGAGTTCTACGAATTCGCGGCATTCTTCAATAATACGACGCAGGCTGCGATGGACGGCAACGTCAAAGATACGCCTCCAATTGTCGTTGTACCAACACCTCAAGACCGATCTCGGTTCGAAGCATTGCCGGCCGAAATCGCTGTGGCGAAGCAACAGGTCGAAGCACGACGCCAAGAAGCTCGACCTGCGTTTGAAGCGTGGATGGCCGCTGCCACGGCAGAGTCAATCGCGTCTGCAATCCCGACCAAGGACCTGGTGCTGCATGCCCCTTTAAATGAAGGGGACGGAACGGTGACGAAAGTTTCGGTTGACGGACAGGCTCGCGACGTCACGCTGAACTCGTCTGCAAAATGGATCGACGGAAGTTCCTCGAAAGCGTTACAGCTTCAGGGGGCGGCGGCTGATCTGGCGGATGTGGGGGACTTTGATACGAATCAGCCGTTTTCCATCTCGGCCTGGGTGAAGTTAGACCCAAATGATTCGCAAGGAGTCCTGGCCGCTCGCATGAATAAACCACAAACTTACGAAGGTTGGGACTTCTGGGTTCGGGCTCGTCGGATCGGGACACATATCATCAGTAAATGGTCGGACAATGCATTGAAGGTTGTCGCTCAGGCGCAAGTCCCTGCCAACGAATGGACCCACGTAGCTTTCAGCTACAATGGTTCGTCCAAGGCCGCAGGAGTAAAGATCTATTACAACGGTCAGCCACAGGCGACCAATGTGGAAGTCGACCGACTGCAAGGTTCGATCAAGACAACAACGCCATTCCGTATCGGTGAACGAAACGGAAGTGAAGCAATCAGCGGAGCCGGAATTCAAGATCTGCGAATTTACAAGCGGGCTCTGGCACCAGCCGAAGTCGAATCGATGGCCAAGGCCTCGCGATTTGCAGCAATCCTGGCAAAACCGGCGGATCAACGAACGGATCTTGAGAAGAACGAAATCTATCCATGGTGGCTCGGAACGGACGACGCCGTTTTTAAAGAACGAACGTCAAAGCTGGCCTCGCTCGAAAACGAACTGACGACGATTAAGTCTCGTGGAACGATTGCCCACGTGATGAACGAGAAGAATGAGGAGGCCATGGCCTATGTTCTTTATCGAGGCGAGTACGACAAGCGCCGTGATCAGGTCAAGCCGAATACGCCTGCGGCGTTTCCCCCGTTTCCTGCAAACGCGCCGAAGAATCGGCTGGGACTCGCACAGTGGCTGCTCGCCCCAGAGCATCCGTTGACGGCCCGAGTCACAGTGAATCGGTTCTGGCAGGAATTGTTCGGTGCGGGAATCGTCCGGACAGCGGGCGACTTTGGAATCGCGGGAGAGCTTCCTTCGAATCAGCCGCTTCTCGATTGGCTAGCCCTGGAATTCCGAGACGGGTGTCCCAGCCTGACATGGCCAAACGACACCCCTGCGTCTGTCACCCCGTGGGACGTCAAGCGGTTGTTCCGATTGATCGTCACGTCAAATACGTACAAACAATCGGCTGAAGTGACGAAAGAAAAGCTGGAACAGGACCCGCACAACAGGTTGATGTCCCGTGGTCCTCGGTTCCGCATGGATGCCGAAATGGTTCGTGACTATGCCCTGGCCTCAAGTGGTTTGCTCGTCGAGAAAATCGGTGGTCCGAGCGTTAAGCCGTATCAGCCCGACGGTGTCTGGGAAGCGGTGGCGATGATCGGGAGTAACACTCGCGACTATAAACGAGATACGGGTGAAAACCTTTACCGCCGCAGCATGTACACATTCTGGAAGCGGTCGGCTCCGCCAGCATCAATGGAGATCTTCAATGCCACGGCACGGGAAACTTGCACCGTCCGTCGCGAACGAACGAATACACCTTTGCAGGCATTGGTGACCCTGAACGATACGCAGTTTATTGAAGCCGCGAGGAATCTGGCTCAACTTGTCTTAAAGGGACAAGGGACACCGGATCACACGTCCAAGCTCAACGCGATGTCCATGCGGCTGCTTTCTCGCCCGTTCAAATCACGGGAACTTTCTGTTGTGCGAAATTCGCTGGATCAACTCATCAGGTATTACAACTCGCATCCTGACGATGCAAAGAAGCTGATTTCGGAAGGGGAATCGAAAGCGGACCCGTCACTCGAACCGGAAACACTCGCCGCATGGACGATGCTCGCGAACGAACTGATGAACCTTGACGAAGTGCTGAATAAGTAGGGCCAGTTCAACCTAAAAACTCAATGTTACTGACAACCGGCTTAACGGAAAGATATTCATGTTTCATCGCTGCTGGGCATTTGCCTGCTTGATCTCGATCGTTTCAACGGCAGTATGGGCCGATGATCAGAACCCGGTCGAAAACGACTTCTATAAGATGGCCTCGTTCGACATCCCCAAAGAGGTCATGCTTGAAGCGGGAGGTGTCGAGTTACTGCCAAACGGCAAGCTGGCGGTATCGACTCGTCGTGGCGAGATCTGGCTGGTGGACAAGCCGTTTGCCGAGTCACCGACTGATGCGACATTCAGTCGATTCGCGCACGGGCTTCATGAAGTTTTGGGGCTGTCGTACCGTGAGGGCTGGATCTATGCGACTCAGCGTGGTGAGTTGACCCGTCTGAAAGACACCGATGGAGACGGTAAGGCAGATGTGTTTGAAACGGTCAACGATGACTGGCAGATTTCCGGTGATTACCACGAGTACGCATTCGGCTCACGATTCGATCGGGACGGAAATATCTGGGTCGTGCTTTGCCTGACGGGTTCATTTGGCAGCGACGTCAAGTATCGGGGCTGGTGCCTGCGGATCACCCCTGATGGAAAATCGATTCCGACATGCAGCGGAATCCGTTCTCCGGGTGGAATCGGTATGAACGCCGAGGGGGAGATGTTCTACACCGACAATCAAGGTCCATGGAATGGGACGTGCGGCTTGAAGCATCTTTCTCCTGGGAAGTTCGTCGGTCATCCGGGGGGCAACCGCTGGTACGATCTTCCCGCCGTCAAAGCCTCAATGGGACCGCGACCACAAGAGCCAGAGAGCGGCAGCCGTTTCATGACGGAAGCGGCAAAGATTCCGGAATACGAACCGTCAGCAATCCTGTTCCCCTACGGGAAAATGGGGAAATCGGCGAGCGGTATTGTCTGTGATACCACTGCAGGGAAGTTCGGCCCATTCGAGAATCAGATGTTTGTCGGGGACCAGAGCGACAGCACTGTGATGCGGTGTTTTCTGGAAAAGGTCGATGGTTACTATCAAGGGGCCTGTTTCCGTTTTCGCGAAGGTTTTACTTCCGGCAGTCTTGGCATGCTGATGACAGAGAATGGGACGATGTTTGTCGGCGGAACGAATCGCGGCTGGGGGTCGCGTGGTCCTAAACCCGGATCGCTGGACCGAATCGTCTGGACGGGGAAGGTCCCGTTCGAAATCCAGGAAATGCGAGCCAAGCCGGATGGATTTGAATTGAAGTTCACACAGCCCGTCGATGCAAAAACAGCTGGTGACGTTAGCAGCTATAAACTCGAAACCTACACCTATATTTATCAATCCCAATACGGCAGCCCTGAAGTCGATCAGACGCACCCGAAGATCGTGAGTGCGACCGTTTCGCCGGACCAGATGTCCGTTCGCCTGGTGGTCGACAGTTTGAAAGCCGGAAACATCCACGAACTGGTTTCCGCTGGAGTACGATCAGCCAGTGGACTACCCCTGCTTCACAAGGAAGCGTTTTATACTCTCAATCGCATTCCGAAGTAGACCCGTTTTCAGAGATTCGATTCAGAAAGAGATTTCCAGACCCCTTAAACATTTCCACATATTTTGGAACTTCGAACATGCAGCTTGGTTTTGTCAGTGCCATTTTACCGGAATTCACTCTGGCTGAAGTCGCGAAATTCGCAGGAGAGACAGGCTATTCCTGCGTTGAACTGATGTGCTGGCCACCGAGTAAAGCCGAGAGAAGGTACGCGGGGGTAACTCATGTTGATGTCAGCGAATTCTCTTCAACCAAAGCAGACGAAGTCAAAGGGGTCATGGCCGATGCGGGGGTCTCGATCAGCGGGCTTGGCTATTATCCGAACCCGCTGGCACCTGACCTTGAAGAGGCCAAGCGTTACGTTGACCATATCCGCAAGGTGATTCAAGCAACGTCCCTGCTCGGCTTAAAACGGATGAATACATTTGTCGGTCGTGACTGGACGAAATCGGTCGACGAAAACTGGCCTCGTTTTATTTCAACGTGGAAGCCACTGGTGAAGTTTGCTGAAGATCACGGAGTTCGGATCGGGATCGAAAATTGTCCGATGCTGTTTTCTAAGGATGAATGGCCAGGGGGCAAGAACCTGGCTACGACACCTAGCATCTGGCGGCGGATGTTCGATGACATCCCCAGCCTGAATTTCGGGTTGAACTACGACCCATCGCACATGATCTGGCAGCACATGGACTATCTGAAACCGATTCGCGAATTCGCCGATCGACTGGTCCACATCCACGCGAAGGACGTTCGCATCGACCGACATAAGCTGGACGAAGTGGGAATTCTGGCTCACCCCAATCAATACCACACACCTAAGCTGCCGGGCTTAGGCGACGTGAACTGGGGCCAGTTCTTTGGTACGTTGGGTGACGTCGGCTATCGCGGGCCTGTCTGTGTGGAAGTCGAAGATCGAGCGTATGAGGGTTCCGTCCAATCGCGTAAAGCATCACTCAAACAGAGTGCCGTCTATTTGAGAAATTTCATCAGAGATCAAGGCAGCATCTATGCCGATGCATGATTGGATTTGGACGGGAGCGGGGAACTTTCACGAATGATCTCGGACAACTCGTGCGAAATTAACCGGACTCTGCTGCCAAAGAATTGAAATTGTAAAACACCTCTTGTGGAAACTCGCCGGATGGCGATTTTGGCTGAATGTGATATTTGCGGAAACCAGCATCGCGTTAAAGATGTGATGTGCGGCAATGTGGTTCGTTGCAAGGAATGTGGAGTTCAAATCAAGGTTCAGCGAGAGAACTTCATCACATCAGATACCTTCATAGAAGAAAACGGACGATTGCGACGTCGTGAGCCAGACCAAGAAGCAGGACCGTGGCCATGGATCGTGATGGGACTGGTGTCGTGTCTTGTCACGTGTGCCTTCATTGGGGCAATATGGGCTTTTACAATACTGATTCGAGTTCATTGAACGCTCAATTCGCCGCATTTCAAGCGGTAACTCTCGCATGAATCCTAACGTGATACCACTTTCCGCAGACCAGAAGCGACAGATCCTGAGCGCCATTTCCGGCGAGATCGAACTGCCCAAGGTGTCGCGTCAATACGTGATGGGTCTGATGGTCACGGCCTGCACCGTGCTGCTGTTGCCATTGCTCTATTTGACCCTGATTGCACTGGTCTCTGGGAGCGTCATTGCCTTAGTAAGACATGCTGAATGGATGTTCGCCGGATGGGGTCCAATGGCTCCGTGGCTGGCGATCGGGATATCGACCTTTTTGGGATCAATGCTTGTGTTGGGTATGCTGAAACCATTGCTGGCGAAAGCCGGAGCAGTCAAACGGCCTCGCATTCTCCGGCGAGATGCAGAACCATTCCTGGTCGCGTATATCGAACGGCTATGCGACCTGTTGGGAGCACCCCGCCCCACAGCGATCCACATTACCTGCGACCTCAACGCCGCCGCCGAACTCCGCCACGGCTGGCTCAGTGCGTTTGGCGATCGCCGAATCTCATTGCATCTTGGCTTACCGCTTGTCGCGGGACTGACTTTACAGCAATTCACTGGTGTCCTGGCACATGAACTCGGGCACTTCACGCAACGTGCCGGCATGTGGCTGGAGAATACGGTTCGCCGCACAAATCACTGGTTCCTGCAAGCCGCTTACGAACGTGATTCAATTGACGAATGGCTGCTAAGGCAATGTGCCGTTCGCAATCCATTAGCTGGCATTGGCTATGTCGGCCGTGCCGTCGTCTGGTTAGTGAGATGGATCATCCTCGGCTTTGCACTTGCCGGGACAACGATCAGCTGCTTGATGTCCAGGGAAATGGAATACAACGCCGATCGTTGTCAGACCCGCGTCGTCGGCTTTCGTTCATTGGCTTCCACCATGCGTCGTTTGCGTGAACTAGCAATCGCTCATCAGATCTCGTTCCGTGACATTGCGGCTTTTTACGGAGAAGGTCGATTGCCGGACGACATGATTGCCCTGTCCCTGGCGAATGTGAGTTTCATCACTCCAAAAGTGAAGACAGAACTACGCCGAATGATGACGGAAGAAGTGACCGGACTGTTTGATTCACACCCTTCAGATCGTGATCGAATACAATCGGCGATCGAAGATGGTTCACCGGGGATCTTTCAATCGGGACCACTCGTTGATGATTTGCCGGCGTCGGTTTTGTTCAGCCGTTTTCAAGAAATCTCAAAAGCGATTACGGAACAGTACTACCGTGACGCGTTGAATCAGAAGGTTTCGGCGAAGATGTTGCATCCCGTCGAAAAGCTGCTTGAACGCCAGGGGGAGGAAATCCAAGCAGCGAAGGCGTTAAAGCGTTACTTTCAAACCGAGATCCCCTTGTTGCGTCCGTTACCAATCGCGCCTCAATCGACAGAAACACCTGACAATCCAGCGGAAGTCGTGCGCGAGCTTAAGGCGTGTCGTGCGAGGATGATGGAGGAATTGCCGAACTATCAACGATTGATTCCTCGGTATCGAACGGCAGAAGAGACCCTTGTCGCAACCATCGCCGCACAGACATTGATTCAAGCTCGTTTAGATTTTGATCCAAACGACTTTCACCTGCCGGACTCGAATGCCGATGCGGCGACCGAGAAACTTTCGCGTGCTCGTGAGGGAATTGCGAATCTCGCGGGTAAGATGCTTCCGTTTGAAATGGAAGCTGGAAACCGGCTGTCATATGCCTTGCAACTGGTTCACATTCACGAAGTAACGGACCGAATTCACCGTGGTGACGATTTGTGGTACGAGATCAAGGACCTGTTACCCGAAGCACAATACGTCAGTCGATTGATCGGCGAACTTCCATCCATGCGACTGGTCTTCCATCGTCTGATGATCCTTTGGGAACGAAGTCGCGGTAGAAAACCGGGTGATCGAGTTCTGAAGCTGATCCTCAGTCAAATGGAGTCCCTTCGCTCGCGATTAATCTCAATCCAACAGGAAATGGGAAACCATCTTTATCCATTTGATCACGCTCAAGCCGAAATGACACTGCAGGCCTACGCACTGCCTCAAATCCCCGATGAACGTGACCTGGGTGGATTGGTTCAAGTTACCGAGTTGATGCAGTCAAGATTGATCAGCGTTCAGGCTCGCCTGTTCGCACGACTTGCTCGAGCTGCTGAAAAGGTCGAAGAAGCGGTGGGAATGCCACCGCTGCAAGAACAAACAGAAGAGTATGTTGAATCAGGGGATTGACAAGAACCGGACGCAAACAGGACTACCAACTTCGATCGAATCCCCCGTGGGTGTCAACTTACCGCTGCTCGCATCGACGCGCAGAACAACGACATTGTTGGTACTTTGGTTTGCCGCCAACGCGTAACGCCCGGATGGGTCGACATTGAAATTGCGGGGCGTTTTGCCTCCCGTCGATTGATGACCGATAGCGGTCAGTCGACCTGTTGCAGGATCACATTGAAACATTGCCAGGCTGTCGTGGCCTCGATTCGAAACGTAGACGAACTTACCAGAAGGATGAACGACCGTCTCGGCGGTCGAATTGCCCGGTGTCGGTTGAGGCAGAGTCGAGAGCGTGTGAATCTCGGTCAACGAGCCACTGACCGGATCGTAAGCAAACGACGTCACGGTCGAAGTCATTTCGTTATTCACAAAAACATATTTCCCGGAGGGATGAAAGGCGAGATGTCGTGGACCGCTCCCCGGAGCAACCAATCCTGCTGGAGGATCGTTTGCCGTCAACAACCCTTTCGCACCATCGAAGCGGTAGATCAGAACTTTGTCCAAACCGAGATCTGCAGCAAAGGCAAACTTGTTAGTGGGATCGAGATTGATCGAATGGGCATGCGGGCCTTCCTGTCGCTGTTTGTCGACACTGGACCCATGATGCTGAATTGATGAAGAAGCGATGGAGAGATTTCCATTCGTCGCAATCGGTAAGACAGCCACGCTGCCGCCACCGTAATTTGCCACGAGAACATTTTTACCTGCAGTATCAACAACAAGATGACAAGGACCAGCCCCGACCGAGGACTGTTGATTCAGAAGCTTAAGCCGCCCCGATGCGGCATCGATGGCGAACGAACTGACGCCACCAGCGGGCTTCCCTTGAAAGTCCGAGATCTCACTCACTGCGTACAAAAACTGACGATTTGGATGTATGGCGATGAACGAAGGACTTTTTACTTCAACAGCGAGTTCCGGTTGTGAAAGTTTGCCGGTTGCGAGATCCAGGGTGCTGGAGTAGATCCCTTTGGTTGTTTCACTTGTATAGGTTCCGAAATAAACTCGGAGTTTTCCGGGCTCGTCAGCCTTGATCAAATCATTGAATCCGAAAACTGTTGTCAACGCGATGAGCCACTTTGTACAAAGACGATTCATGAGACACCCATCTGAAAAGGAAAACGGCTTTGGGAAGAGAATTCAAGACGATAGGCCGTGACAAGTGCAGCGCCAAGCGTTCGAACCAGAGCATTCAGCCGATAGAGAGAGTGACGAGTAGAAAAAGAAATGACAAATTGGATCGGAGAACTCAGCAGCGCCACTCCGTCGATTGCTGAGTCATGCATTTTTTCGATCGATCGTGCCATCAACAACGACGACAAATCGGCAGTAGATGCCGTTATTTGCCAGATTGCATTGGGTGCCAGCATGCGATTCCACGCGTTCCTCCAATCCGTTCGACCTGCGTTTCACATGCGAAAATCGTGGCGTCGAACGGATTCAGTGATCTGGTTCCATCGGTTCATTCTACTGGTCGTCCCATTCCTTTGTGGCCCCATCCCATGCTCAGCAGAAAATCTGGTCAAGGCAGAGATTCGGCTAAAAAACGGGACCACGCTGCGAGGGGAGTTTCTTGTAATGAACTCTCTGGCGGGTCGGGCCGTTGGCACAAGTGAGCTCAAGCAGCTTAAGAACGCTGATCCTGTCCCGCACAATATCGGACGGATCGACACGGGCTGGCAGAGGATCTATTTCCCGTTGCAACAACGACAAAATCTGGATGGAGAGACAAGTGCAAATCTTATTGCTCCGAATCCGGTGGTATTCAGACTGCCTCGTCCAAAGCTGAGTGGACAAAACATGACCGTCAGCGGGTTCGGTTCAATGTCGTATGTTGGACCGTTTGACGAATTTGGACGTCGACGGATTACAATCGCCACAGCGAAAAAGCCGATGGATGTCTTTCAGTCGATCACTCAGGTCGCCCCAGACCATGTCTTGATTGAAAGTACGAACTGCGACTGGAAGTTTGGCTTGCCGTTGAAATCGATTCCCCTTGAGACGATTGAGGCGTTGGTCAAACGGGAGATTAAGCCGGATGATGCCGTCGCACGATTTGCATTAGTCCGCTTTTATTCCCAAGCGGAACTGTACGGACAAGCCTTCGCGGAACTCGATGCAATCGGTCGTGATTTCCCCGATCGGAAGGAGTTAGTCGATAAGTCACGCGAAGAGCTGATGAATTTCTTCGGTCGTGAAGTTCTGCTTCGACTGAAGCGGCGCAAGCAAGCTGGCCAATACCAACTTGCCGAAACCTACGCCAAGAAGCTGATGACTCAGACTCTGACTGGACAAATTGAACAAGATGTTAAGCGAGCGGTCCAAGGTTTTGACCAGGCACGTCAAACGATCGAACAGGTCAAGTTATTGCTCAGCGAGTGGCAAGCCAAATTGAATGACGATGTTCGTGAAATGAAGCTACAGCCGCTGAGGTCTGAAATTAACGAGCAACTCGATATCGAAACTCTACCTCGCCTGGACGCATTCATTAAAGCGGAAGCGGACAAGCAATACGAACCGGCACAGCGCTTAGCATTGGCCTACTCCGGTTGGGTACTGGGATCGGCCAATGCGACCCCCGACCTTGATCTAACGTTTCGTGCATGGGACGCTCGCCAAATGGTGATTGATTATCTTCGCAGTGAGGACGCGGGCGTTCACAGTGAGACCGTTAAAAAACTGCAATCAACCGAGAGCATCAGCCCTCGCACCATACTCAACCTCATCCCGCAACTTCCGCCGATCATCGACGCGACCGATCTTGAACCGGGTACAATTCATCAAGTCGAGACCGAAGCGTCACATGACGTGAGCTATTCTGTCGTGCTTCCAGCTGAATATTCCCCGCGTCATACATACCCTGTCGTGATTGCATTACGATCGCGGAACAAAACAATTGAACAGACACTGACGGCTTGGGCAGGGGATGCAAATCATCCTGATTTGGGCCATCAACGTGGCTATATCGTCATCGCCCCTCATTACGCAGATCGTAATCAAGCCGAGCACACGTACGGTGCCCCCGCACACAAACATGTACTCGATTGCCTTATCGATGCCAGAAAGCGATTCTCCGTCGACAGCGACCGGGTCTTCCTGACCGGGCATGGTATGGGGGCCGATGCCGCTTTCGACATTGCGTTGGCACATCCCGACGAATTCGCAGGAATTCTTCCAATCGGCGGTAATGCGATTCACTATTGTAACTATTGCTGGGCGAACGGTAACCACACCTCGTGGTATGTGGTTGGCAAGGGGTATGATTCAAAAGAAAATCGCGACAATTCCAGCAATATGGTGTTTGACAATATGCTGATTCGCGGGTCAAAGTTCGATTTCCTGCTCGTTGAGTATCTTGGTCGAAACGGCGAAAATCTGTTCGATGATTTTTCCAAACTTTTCGATTGGATGGAAACACACGTCCGCCGCCCGCTGCCAAAGGAGTTCGATGTCCGTTCACTGCGTAAAGCTGACAATCGATTTTTCTGGCTGACGGTTGGATCACTTCCGCGCGACTATATTCTGCCAGCCCCTTCAGGTTCGGGAAAACAAATCCTTCCTATGGAAATCGAGGCGAAAATCACACCGGGAAGTACGGTGGTTATTAAGGGTAACGCCGAAAATATCACTGTCCGATTACCTGCCGAATACGTCGACTTTGACAAGCGGCTGGTCATCAAAGTGAATAGTCAAATCAAGTTCAACAAATTTGTGGCGCCGGATGTTGGCGCTGCCCTGGAAGAGCTTCGACTTCGCGGAGACCGCTCGCGTCTGCCACTGATCGTCATTACGCCAGGCGCCGACCGGTAGCAGCGTCCAAGCCGTCGACCCAAGCGCTGGGCTCGCAAGTAGGTTGATGATCTTGCTTACGAAGGATTACGAAACAGCACATTTAATGTGTCTGCACACCTCGCAGGCGACGGGAAGAAGAAACGGCCTTAACTGCGATTCAGGTTTGTGCCGGCGATCGAGACTGAATCATCCGTCCGTCGCGGTACTCTGCCTCGCACTTTATCGAGAACAGTGTAATTGAATAACAATTTCTTCCGGCCATTTTTGCCGAACTCTGAGGCTTGGGTTTGCGCAGAGTCCAATGATCTTACTCAAATCAACATTGCGTCCTAAGCCAACCTTAATTTGGAGTGTCTAGCAAGAGTTTACCATCAAGCGCCTGTTAAACTTTGCCGATTAGATCGCTTAGTGTGTTTGCGCACGGATTGTCCATCAAAGCGATGAATATTTAT
Organism: uncultured Schlesneria sp.; assembly: GCA_903899985.1. Taxonomy (GTDB): domain Bacteria; phylum Planctomycetota; class Planctomycetia; order Planctomycetales; family Planctomycetaceae; genus Schlesneria. The sequence goes on along the minus strand of CAIULL010000153.1, from coordinate 17,891 downwards.
GAAGACCCACGATTCCGAACCGAACGGTCGCGCGGATTTGCGATTACTCGCCAGTCGTTCGCCGTTTCGCCATACCTGCAATGGCCTCGCGATTGCGTCAGGGTTGGCTATGGTCGGCTGGTTGGCGGGAGTTATGCCTTCGCCGCTGAAAGTGCCACACGTCTCCGCCGCGACCAAGCCCAAACCAGGTGAGAAATCATCTGGCATGGAGACAGCCGAAGCGAGACTCAAGCTCACCTATTACTCCGCCTCATGGCCAAGAGTATTTCAGGACATTGCGGAAGCGGGTGACCTGGACTTTATCGCCGACCGAGTCCCACACGGTCGTTTTTCACGCCTTGATCGAACCGAGTATTCGATCAAGGACGCGATTCGGATCATCAACAAAGAGCTAGAACCCCAGTCCTTGCGGCTCATTGTCAAAGCCAATACCCTGATTTTGCTGGAAACAACGGCGCAACGACCTCAATACGCTCCTGCCGTCCTCCCCAAGAAAGTGGTACCGAAGGAGTCAAATGAGGAGCAGGAAGAGTCCGTCAAACCGGCTGGATTCCGTTCGGAATCGATGACGGGTTCCCGCGATGATCGCGGGAACATTAATCCCAATCTGGAAATCGTGGCACAAAAATCACTGCGGTACACGGGAAATAAAGGACGTCCGCAGGCTGCCGATACGGAACCGGCTGAAGAACCGATTCAGGCACCAAGAAAGCTGAAACCATCTCGCACCGTACGACAGACGTCTCACGAAGAGTTCTTTGAAGAACCGGATGCACCGCCATCGCGAAAACCACATCCATTTGAGTCGAAACCTCCGAAAGATCTTGAGAATGTCGGAGCTGCCGCCGCTCCTGCCGCTGTTTACCGTACGCGCCATTTGAGAGCGGTCGATCTCTCGAAACGTATCTACGGAACGATGAAGGCGTCCGCCGAACTGGTCGATTCGGGTCGAAATGGCCTTCCTGCATTTCGTGTAGTCACCAAGCCATCCAAGGTCGAAACAACAGCAAGCGAGAAGATCCAGACGAACCCGGTTCAGTTTATGATCTCGATTGACGAGCCTCACGATGAATTGCTGATTGACGGAAATTCCAAAAGTATTGACGCCGTCCTCAAGTTATTGAAGGTTCTCGATCAGCCGCAGGACGGTCAGACCAAGACTCACGTTAAAGCAAGCACTCAGTACGTTTGTCAGATTGCCGACCAGCTTCCTGCCGAGATTGACCGCATCCGAGCGGCTCGAGGAACCGATGTCAAATCTCGACTCGCTCAGGCTGAAAGTAAAGACGATCCGTTTCCCTCAGCTCCTTCAAATGGCACTGACGGTGCGTTCGGCGGTGCACTGGGAAATTTCAAGGGTGAAGTCAACATCCAGGTCATCGAAGACCTGAACGTGATGGTGATTGTCGGGAATGAAAAGGATGTCGCTCAGGTCGAACAGGTGATCAAGCAGATCGAGCAACTCGCCGTAGCGACCGCGCCGAGGGTTGAGCTATTGCATTTGAAGAATGTCGATTCCGAATCGTTGGCCGAGTTACTGACATCGGTTTATGAGAAATTGACGAAGTTTCCGGGGAAGGCGACCCAACCGCGTGAAAGCGTTGCAATCATTCCGGTCACGAAGCCGAACTCTTTGCTTATCGTTGCCCCCGGTGCCGATCTGGAGAACATTCTCAGCCTTGCCGAAGAACTCGATCAGCCGGTTGATCCCGAAACCGAGTTTCAGGTTTTCAGTCTGAAATCCGCCATTGCCTCGGAAGTCGAGACGTTGCTTACCGAGTTCTATAAAGATCGCAAATCACTGGGTGCAAAAATCCTGGTGATTGCCGATTCTCGATCAAACTCATTGATCGTTCGAGCTCGGGCACGCGATCTGGAAGAGATCCAGACCCTGATTCGCCGGTTGGACCGAGAAGGTTCCGAGTCAATCAGCCAGGTCCGAATTTTCGCCTTAAAAAATGCCGTTGCCACCGAACTGGCCGCCGTCATTAATTCAGCTATTCAATCCGTGCTGTCCCCACCCTCGTCTTCCGGCGGCGGTGGAGGACAGGGACAACAACAGGGACTTGGTGGCGGTCAAGTTGAAGAACAATTTAAAAGTGTGAAATCACAAGTTTTACAGTTCCTATCAATCGATAAGGGGAATAACTCACGGGAATTACAGTCAGGAGTTCTTTCCGATATCCGCGTCACTCCTGAAGCACACTCAAACTCATTGATCGTGACCGCTTCAGAAAAGAGTATGGATCTCATCGAAGCACTGATCACAAACCTCGACCGTCCCACAAACACAGTTTCTGAGATCAAGGTCTTTACGCTCGAACACGCAGATGCCAACCAGATGGTTCAACAACTGAATGCCTTGTTCAATGGCCAGACTCAAGGACAAGGAGCCGGCGGTAATCAACAGCGTCCACTGTTGGGAATTCAACTTGCGAATGCTGACGACGCCAGCAGCAGCCTCGTACCACTCAAGTTTTCGGTCGACACTCGAACAAACAGCGTGATTGCCGTTGGAAGCGGTGACGCTTTGCGAGTTGTCGAAGCGATCATGTTACGGCTTGATGAAAGCGACCTGCGTTCGCGGAAAAACATGGTGGTCCGTTTGAATAACACTCCTGCGACTCAAATCGCTCAAGCGGTAACAACGTTCTTTCAACAACAACGTGACTTGACTCAGCTCGACCCAAACCTTACCAGCAACGTTGAACAACTCGAACGCGAAGTCATCGTCATTCCCGATACGATTTCGAACAGCCTGCTGGTCAGTTCGACACCGCGCTATTATCCCGACATCCTGGCGATGATCAGAAAGCTGGACTCCGTCCCGAAGCAGGTCGTGATTCAAGCATTGATTGTCGAAGTCCAATTGAACAACACGGACGAATTCGGGATCGAGCTCGGACTTCAGAATCCTATCTTCTTCAACCGTAGCGTTCTGGACCCTCCGGTCATTTTGACTGAAACGACGACCGCAGTCACCGGTTTGCAAACGACAACTCAACATATTTTGGCACAAACGGGATCACCTGGATTCAACTTCAATAATGCGGGGCTTCCACTGGGAAATAACCTCGCCATATCTCCAGGAGCGGTCGCTGGTCAGGGACTCAGCAACTTTTCACTTGGCCGGGTCAATAACCAACTTGGGTATGGGGGCCTTGTCCTTTCCGCCGGATCCGACGCCGTCAACGTTCTGCTACGAGCTTTGGCAGCAAATCGGAAACTCACGATCCTGAGCCGACCGCAAATTCGAGCATTGGACAGTCAACTGGCCGAAGTCTTCGTTGGCCAGACAATTCCCACCGTCACAGCATTCAATACCAACGCCACAACGGGCGTCCTCTCGCCCATTCTGACGCAACGAGAGACCGGAATCGGCATGCAGGTGACGCCTCGAATTAATGACGACGGTAACATCGTGATTCAAATGTATGCATACCGCAGCCAGTTGAGTCAGGAAACTGTCACTGTGACAACAGATTCGCGAGGCGTCGCCGTCGGCCAGCGAATCACCGACCTTAGTAACGTTCGGTCGACGGTACTCGTGCCATCGAATAGTACGATCGTCATCGGGGGAATGATCAGTTCACGCGACGAGTCCTTTACTCGCAAGGCACCCTTACTTGGCGATCTTCCACTTCTCGGCAGCTTGTTTCGCTACGATTCCCGAACATCGATTCGCACGGAACTGCTGATCTTTCTGACGCCACGTATCATCAACGGTCCAGAAGAAGAGGAGTGCCTGAAGGATATTGAAATGGGTCGAATTCATTTCATCGAAAGCGAAGCTGAAGAAGCTCATGGACCATTGAGAGCGCTTCCTGCCGCTGATGAAATGATCGAGGAAGAGAATATTCCCTGGGTTCAACCTGTACTTCCACCTGTCCCGTCGATGAACGGATCGCCCGTGATACAGAAAATACCGCAGGAGTTGCCTGAGGCGGTTCCAACACGGACCCCATCGGCACTTCCACCAACGCCATCTGCAATTCCGCCATTACCCGCGGGACAGGCTCCGAGTGTTCCTCCTCCGCCGCCGTTACCAGATCCCAATGTGACCCGCATTAACGCCTCGCGGATGCAAGCAACGGAAATGGATGATGAGGATGCAGGAGTCTCCAAGGCAAGTTTTGTGAAACCCGAGGCTCCCAAAAAACGAGGCCTTTTTCAGAAACGTTCTGTCGGACGATCAAACTGAGAAACTATCGAGTTGCCATCGCAACAATTTCGGATGGAGTTTGAAATGCAGTTTCACGTTCAACGAATCGTTATGCCTCTAATCTGCTCAATGTTTTTGTGCAGTTTTGTCGGGTGCACGACGTTTCATGTTCCGTTCGAGAAAAAGATCCCTAAAGCGTCCGCAGCCGATCCCGTCGTGCAGGTCTTGTGTCTCTGGCAACAGGCCGAAGGCCGAGACCCTGAAGGGTATCCGTGCAAAGGATTCTCGGGACAGATTCTGTTTCTCTCAAATAAAGCGGCCACCCCGGTTCAATGCGAAGGCGATGTCCGCATCTATTTATTTGATGATCAGGGAGACGCCGAGGCACAGGCAAAACCTTTGCGACAATTCGACTTTGACGCAGGATCGTGGGACGTCCATCTCACGAAAACTTCGCTCGGACCAACCTACAGTGTCTTCGTTCCGTATGTTCGCCGAGGAGTCAAAGACGCCAATTGTGCGCTGCGCGTTCGCTTGAAGCCGAAAACTGGGCCTGTGGTGTTCTCGGACCTGTCAAACATGCCACTGAATGGGAACAAGAAACCTGTCATGGGTGAGAATGCCAAACCACTCACCATTGAAGAGACAGATCGCATGGCTGCCGACGAGTTGGCTGGTAAACTGCGACGAACGACGACGATTTCAATGGGCTCAAACCCAAAAACGACGGAATCAGTCGCCGGCCCGAAAAAGGAAGAGAAAGTCAGTCAAATCCAACTCGCTTCGCATGAAGTCGTCATTGAATCTCCCAAGGACAGTGCCGATGCGGAACGAATTCGTCGACTGGAATCAATGGTACAGCAATTGTTGGAACAAAAGTCCAACACGCCGACACTTCCCACATCGACGAATCAGACAAGCTCCAATCTCGATCGTTTGGGGTTGGACAAACCGCAGAAAATCGACAATCCACCTGCAGGCCGCGTGAAATGGAAACCCAGATCCGCAATATCGACTGGCGAAGATGAAGTGAAGAGCACCGAAAATGATGCCGACGAGGCCGTGGCACCACCCCGTCGCAAGCATCCGCTGGAAGACTAGCAAGTTATCACAAACCCATCTCCAGATTTTGTACCACTGACGGGCATTTTCGCTCGCCAGTGGTCTTTTTTTTCTGCCGAACTCTTCATCTCGGTTTAAGGTTATTGCTGTAGACTACCCAGTTTGAAAGATACCTTTCTTTTCGCACGAAGACACGTCGAAAAAAAGGCCTTTGCCAGCGATTCGTCTCTGGTCGCAGAATCAAGGCGGCTAAGAAACGAAAAATCAGAATCTGGGTGGTATTTAAGCATGCGAGTGTTGGTGGTCGAGGATGAACCAGACGTAATTCGCGCGGTCGCAATGTACCTGCGAGAAGAGGGCTATTCCGTTGACACAGCGGATAACGGCGAAGACGGCCTCTTCAAAGGTATCACTTGGGATTACGACGCCATTCTTTTAGATGTTATGTTGCCCAGACGCGATGGCTGGTCAGTTCTGGCGGAGCTTCGGCGACAAAACAAGACCACGCCAGTACTGATGTTGACTGCTCGAGACACGGTCAAGGATCGGATCCGTGGCCTCGACACCGGTGCTGACGATTATCTGATAAAGCCGTTTGAACTGTCTGAATTAGCGGCCCGCTTGCGAGCCTTGATTCGTCGATCTGCGGGTAAATCTCAGCCGATCATCGAGATCGGCAACGTCACAATCGATATGACCTCAAGAACCGTTTCCGTTGACGGAACTGCGGTCGCACTGACGGCCAAGGAGTATTGTCTGCTTGAGTTCCTCGCGATCCACCGAGGCGAACTGGTCACCCGGACGAAAATCTATGACCACTTGTTTGATGAATATGATGCTTCTCTCTCAAATCTTGTCGACGTCTACGTATCGAATATACGCCGTAAAGTTGGCCGGGAATTAATTACGACTCGTCGAGGAATGGGTTATATCATTGACAGTTGAATCTGACCTTGGCCAGCCCGATACTCCCGTTGCCGATCGAATCATCTCAAAATTTCTTGACTCATCAGAAACCGAATTCGCCCCTTTAATTGTTTCGAGAAGATCATGTTCAAATCACTCCGCTGGCGTTTGCAGGTCTGGCACGCGATTGTGCTATTGACCGTACTCACCAGTTTTGGAGGGATCGTCCATAGTCTTCACTGGCAGACGCGACTTCAACAAGTCGATGCCGAATTGGATCGGACTGCCGGTGCCGTCATGTCTCAATTGCGTCGGCTTTTGCCACGGCCACCGGGCGGTCGGCCCGGAGGTGGTCGTCGTCCCCGTCGCGCCGACGAAGCCGCCCCTGAAACCGATGCCACTTCACGACCCGATATGAATGTCGCTGCCGCGCCTCGTTCCGATTCGCTTCGAACCGAATCCAGCACGGATCATCCACCGTCCGTATCGTCTGAACAGGCAGGTCCCCCAGGACCTCCTAGACGTGATCGTTTTGACCCTGGACCGCTTCCAGAAGAATTCCAGCAGTTATTTCACGGCGACGAAGAGTCTCGACTTTACTTTGTCATCTGGGGCGGAAACGGCGACCTGCTTCAGAAATCTGATTCCACACCCGAAATCAGTTACCCCAACTTGCACGTTGGACGCGAAGGATTACCGATCCGACTTGTCCGGTCACGACCCGCCGACCAAACCTACCGCGAAGTGATCCATGCCGGAATGTTCGACATGAACATTCTCGTCGGTCGATCATTGGAGAAAGATCTGGCTGCCCATCATCGATCAGGATTATTGCTTGCCGGGGCTGGCCTGATCATCCTGGCTGCAGGTGTCCTGGGAGGAGGCTGGCTGTCATCACGAGCAATTCTACCTATCGCTGAGATGACCGCTACGGCGGAATCAATCTCGGCATTAGATCTGTCAAAACGAATCAACGTCAAAGAAACCGATAGCGAACTTGGCAAGCTTGCCACGGTCCTCAATCAAACATTTGACCGTTTGCAATCGGCGTTCGAACGTCAAAGCCAATTCACTGCTGACGCGTCTCACGAGCTGCGTACGCCGCTGTCGGTCATCTCGACACATACCGAATTGGCACTGTCTCGACCAAGGTCGAATGAAGATTATCGTGGTGCGATTGAGACCTGTCGCAGAGCGTCGCAACGGATGAAATCGCTGATCGACTCGTTGCTGCTGTTGGCCAGGTTCGATTCAGGAGCACCATCACTTAAGCAAGATCGTTTCGACTTGAAGCCGCTGCTTGAAGACTGTGCTGAACTTGTTGAACCACTCGCCGCACAGCGGCAGATTCGAATTGAATGTGAGCCACATTCGTGTGATGTCCGTGGTGACTGGGACCGACTGTCACAAGTTGTAACAAATCTGCTCACAAACGCCATCCGCTACAACGTTGAAGGAGGCCACGTTGGTGTCACGACGCGAGTCGAAGGCGAAACCGCTATTCTTTCGGTCACTGATACAGGAGTCGGAATCGCAGCCGATCAGTTGTCTCGAATTTTCGACCGATTCTATCAGGTTGATAAGGCTCGATCGCGAGCCGAAGGAAGTAGCGGTCTGGGCCTGTCGATCTGTAAAACGATCGTAGAAGCACATGGCGGGACTATCGTGGCCACAAGCGATGTCGGAGTCGGCACAACGCTCGAAGTGAGGTTGCCACTCGCCACCGAGTCTGCAGCAGCAGCAACGGAAACAAAATCGAATGAATTCTCAAAGGAATTGCTTTTAAAGTAATTGGTCGGATGTCCGTTTTGTGTTTTTGAACGAGTATGCTCGCGAGAAATCTATTTGCCGTCCACGTTCCGTTCGGCCTCGCGAAAATACGTAAAAATTCCGAGAAGGAAAATTGCGATGAGAACAAATGGGTGGTTTCTGTGTTTGGTGGCCAGTCTCGCATTCGCAACGACGGTGCAGGCTCAAGGGCCTGGTGGCCGAGGCGGTCGTGGTGGGTTTGGCGGATTTGGCGGCGGTGGCGGGCTGCTGATGCTTGCCGGCAATGAGGCTGTACAAAAGGATCTTGGACTGACGGAAGACGGTGTTGCCAAGGTCAAAGTGGTCACCGACGAATACGGCGCAGCAATGCGAGAATCAATGGGGGCCGGCGGTCGTCAAAATTTTCAGGACATGACCCAGGAAGAACGGACCAAGGCACGAGAAACGATGATGGCGAACATGAAGACGCTAACAGACAAGTTCCTGCCAAAACTGAAAGCCGCAGTCTCTGCCGATCAATATACTCGATTGCAGCAGATCAACTGGCAAAACCAGGGCACCGGAGCCTATTCCGATGCGGAAGTCGTTAAAGCGCTGACCATCACCAAGGAACAAACTGACAAGATCACCGCAATTTCCGATGACTATGGCGCGAAGGCTCGCGAACTGTTCCAGCCCGGCGGAGGCGGTGGCGGCGGCGGATTCGAAAAAATGGTCGAGCTGAACAAGGAACGTGATGCCAAGATCAATGAAGTCCTGACCAAAGCTCAGCTCGACACTTTTGCGAAACTAAAAGGTAAAGAGTTCGACGTCGCACAACTGCGCGGTGGACCAGGTCGAGGTGGTCCAGGCGGTGGCGGTCCAGGTGGTGGTGGCGGCGGAGCCGGTGGCCGTCCAAAGCGCCCTCAACCCAAAGCGGAATAAGGTTGTTTGAAATCGATCGTAGTTCGTTTTGGGGCTATGTACAGCCCCAAAACCCGACGGTTCGATCGAGACTTACCCCTGTATCGAGTGCGTGAATTAAGCCCCCTGATCTTCGTCCAAAGGTTAGGGGGCTTCCTCTAACGAATTTGATTTGTCGATAACTCCTCTCACAACTGCTCTGGACAACGAGGCTCTCATGTCGCGACTCGTCTTAATTTCGGTCATACTGGCTTCCCTCGTCGACCTTGTGAGCAAGACGCTTCCGGCTGCAGACTGGCCTCAATTCCGGGGCCCCGGCGGGTCAGGTGTTGCCGATGATCGCGATTATCCAACGACGTGGTCCGCTACCGAAAATGTAGTCTGGCGAAACGAACTGCCAGGCCCGGGCGCTTCCAGTCCAATTACACTGGGTGAACGGGTCTTCGTCACGTGCTATCGAGGCTACGGAGTCAACAGGTCCACTCCCGGCGAATTGAGTCAACTCGAACGAGTTCTCATCTGTCTGAATCGAGCCGACGGGAAAATCATCTGGGAATCACCCGTAAAAGGGACATCGGACGAGGATCGATACCAGGGACAAATCCAAAGTCACGGTTACGCAACCAGCACTCCTGCTACAGATGGAACTCGCGTTTATGTCTTTTTCGGTAAGGCGGGTGTTCTCGCCTTCGACCTGAATGGCAAACAACTTTGGCAGACAAGTGTTGGTAACGGCTCCGCACAAATGGGCTGGGGTCAGGGAACGAGCGTAATTCTTTACAAGAATCTGGTGATCGTTCCCGCCTTCGCAGAATCCAAAGCGATGGTCGCACTTGATAAAGAAACCGGCAAACAAGTCTGGAAAACCGACGCAGACGGGTTTGGCGGTTGCTGGAGTTCTCCGACCATCGTTGATTTGCCCGATGGAAAACAGGAACTGGTCGTGAGCGTCCCGTACGAGATTTGGGGAATTGACCCCAATAACGGAGATTTCTTGTGGTTTGCCGAAGGAGTCAAAGAGGGTGTCATTTCGCCGATGCTCGTTTCGCAAAATGGAATTGTCTATGCCATCGGCGGGCGACAAGGTGGAGCGGTTGCCATCCGAGTCGGTGGTCGAGATGACGTTACCAAAACGCATACCGTCTGGCGCAAAGATTTCGGCTCGTATGTCACATCTCCAGTCTTATTTGGGGACCACCTTTACTGGGTCAGTGATCGTGGAATCGCCTTTTGCGTAAAAACCGCGGACGGCGAACAAGTTTACCGCGAACGCCTGGCTGACGCCGGACAGTTATATTCATCGGTCGTCGTGGCAAACGGTCGACTGTTCGCCGCTTCTCGCGAAAACGGAACCTATGTCTACGCCGCTAAGCCTCAGTTCGAATCTGTGGCGCGCAACGCGGTCGATGAGGACGCTGGGACCTGTAACGCAACACCTGCGTTTTCCAACGGACAAATGTTCCTGAGAACCAACCGCTATCTGTACTGCATCGCGCGAAAATAGCTGCTAAGATCAAGGGGTCCAACTCGAATCACTCTTCATCCGGAAGACACCATGGCTCCTACGCTTGATCGACGCGATTTCTTGAACACTGCCGGCATCGCCGCAGCCGCTGGCCTGCTGTCAATGTCGAACCAGACGGTTCTGGCCGCCGACGAAAAACCCCGCCTCCGCAAAGCACTTAAGCTGAGCATGGTGGGAGGAAAAGGTTCGCTCGTCGAAAAGTTCAAGATGGTGAAAGAGGCAGGGTTCGAAGGGATTGACGTCGACAGCGATCAACCGGTTGAAGACGTCAAACGCGCGATGGGCGAATCCGGGCTGATCGTCCACGGCATGGTTGATTACGTTCATTGGGGCCAGCCGCTCAGCAGTCCTGACCCCGCCGTTCGGGCGAAGGGAGTCGAGGTTCTGCAGAAATGCCTGCGAGAAACCAAGCTCTACGGCGGTACGACCGTGCTGCTGGTTCCCGCTGTCGTTAATAAAGAAGTCTCCTACGAAGACGCGTACATCCGGTCGCAGGCCGAAATCCGAAAGTGCATTCCCCTGGCGACAGAACTGGGAATCAAGATTCTGTTTGAAAATGTCTGGAATAACTTTCTGCTCAGTCCCGTCGAAATGAAACGCTATATCGATGAATTCCAAAGTCCGATCGTCGGCTCATACTTTGATGTCGGCAATATCGTCAATTACGGCTGGCCAGAACATTGGATTCGGACGCTCGGCTCGCGGATTGGCAAACTGGACATCAAGGAATTCAGCCGCAAGATCGCCAATGAAAAGGGCAAAGGAGCTGGGTTCGGTGTCGAAATCGGCGAAGGTGATTGCGACTGGCCAAGGGTTCTTCTAGCCTTGAAAGAGATCGGCTATTCCGGCTGGGCCACAGCGGAAGTCGGTGGTGGAGAATTACCAAGACTCACCGAAATCGCACAGCGTATGGATAAGCACGTCATCGAACCTTACAACGCTTAAGGCCTGAGCCTGGGCTTCAGAAGTTTACGAGAATCATGACCGAAGAAATGTTTGACGTCGTCGATCAGGAAGATCGTGTCCTCTTTCAATCCCCACGTTCTGTGGTGCATGCGAATCATTGGCTGCATCGCGCCGTCCACATTTTCGTGTTCAATTCCAAAGGGGAATTACTGATTCATCGGCGATCAGCGTCCAAGGACGAAGCACCACTTAAGTGCACATCGTCAGCCTCCGGCCACTTGAGTGCCGGTGAAGACTATGCAACGGCAGCGGTTCGTGAACTGGAAGAGGAGTTGGGATTACGGGCTGAAGTGGAATTCCTGGGAATTTTTCCAGCCAATGGTGTCGAAACCGCTTTTGAACATAGCGGTCTTTATCGCGCCGTCACCGATGAGACACCCACGTTCGATCCCGGTGAAATTCTCTCGGGCGAGTTCCGCCCGATGGGTGAGATTGCCGAGATGATCGAACGAGACCCCGATGACTTCACCCACTGCTTTCGATCACTGTTTCGCTGGTATTCTGAACGGTTCGCCCGCTGAATCATATGACTACCGGTCACTCCTTAGCGTCACTCCGCGTCGACAATCGGCCCCCGGAAGAATCCACTGTCTTTCGGTGCTGCGTACCTGATGCTCAGCGCGGGATCGGTCACAACTCGGCTTTTTTCATGCAGCGACAGCATGGCCAGATCGGTCATGGTGCTGGTGAGTAACGTCCGTTCCACCGGGTATGGCGGCGTTCCCGAGGCAAAAAATTTCTCGATATTATAGGTCAATGGATCGAAAAACCGGGCTCCTGGCGGGGACGGCAGATAGAAACAGCTTGATAATGTTTCTGACCAGCCTTCGATGTTCGCGGCAAAACCGAAATCCGAGGTTTGTTCGAACAAGTTCAAGATCGTTCCTTGAGTTCCATCTTCGTACTCAATTAACAACGCCTGAGGCGTTAACACATTCTCGCGAACCGGCCCAGTGTTCTTGCTGGGACAACGGGCAAGCGCTGCATCCAGCAACCGCCAGGACCAGCGTTCTTCGTCCCCCGCTTCCCAGACAGCATCTCCCTCGAGAAACTCGACAGACTTCACGCCAGTCTCGCCCCCCTTCCGTCGTTCCAACATACATTGCAAGACTTCAAGTGCGTGGAACAGGTAAATCTCAACCGCTTTCCCTTCATAACCGAAACAGACAAGTCCCTCTTTAAATGGCGTTCCCAAAGTCGGTTCAATCTCAGGCCGACGCCATGTCACGGGAAGCGACGAACCAGCCATCAGTCCAAACTTCATCTCGCGAGCGGTTTGCACCATTTTTGCGGCCAGCTTGTGATCGTAAGACAGATGTTTGTCGACGAAAATCGGTACTGTACGCCCCGTCTTTTTGAAGACTTCAACAATCTGTTCGAAGAATTCGTAGCGGGGATAAAGCAGTTGATTTCGGTCGTTCTTAGGATAGTCACCATGTTCAATGATGAGCAGAACTCCGTCGATATCGAGTCCGTGCTTCTCCCCCAGCGCTTGAGGAATCGTCTTGCAAAGTTCGATACCGTGCTGATCGCAAACGCTGGGACCCAGGTCCGCGACGGGCTGCTGGTGATTCCACATCCGAACCAGCTCAAATGGCGGCTGATGGTGGAACCCATTACGCGTGTATCCGTGAATGAACCTTCCTGCGATATGGTAGGCGTGAGATTTCAACCGGTAGACTGAATTGATGGCGACAATTCGCGGTTTCCGCTTCACTGTTTCTGGCAGCCCCCCAACCGCAACTGGCTGATCTGCTCCAAAAGCTAATCCCGACGTGACGACCCCGGTTGCTGCGGCTCCCAGGAATGATCGTCGGCTGATTTCAGCATGAAATTGATTCATGGCACGGACTCCGATGCGTGGCCAGGTTTCCACAAATTCACAGATCGACACGGCTGGTCAGGGTTCCCTGCAACGGCGAGATGCTCAGGCCCTCTCACCACGATGGCAATCTTTCCAGAGATCACAGCGAAGCGCGGCATAAGACTCAAGTCTCAACACCGGCCAATTCAGTAGAATGTGCCCAGATTCCACTTCAGGTTCGCCTCAGCGGGTCACAAAGAACGCTGTATTGGCGTGACTTGGACGACTGCTGTAGACTGTTGTTTGTTGGTTTTTTTCTTTTATCACACCGAATTGACTCGATTTCATGAACGTCCCTTTCACCGATCGCAGAGACCATTCACAGGGATCGTCTTCGCTCGACGTTTTCCTGCTGGGAACGGTCGATTTCGAGTCGTCGAAAGAACTGCAGGAACGGCTGCGTAACGATATTGCCTCGAGGTCGGATTCTCATGGAGCAATCCTTGTTTGCGAACATCCCCCCTCTGTCACCATCGGACGTGAGGGAAGTTTCGCTGATGTGCTTGTCGAATGGGAAGAATTGACCGCACGAAAAATGGATGTCCGCTGGCTGAATCGGGGCGGAGGAACCTTCGTGCATGTTCCAGGTCAGCTCGCTGTTTACGTCATTGTTCCGCTGGATCGATTGGGACTTGGCTTACTGGATTATCGATCCTCCTTGGAAAACGTCCTGATTGCCACGGCCGCCGACTTAAAAGTCCCCGCCGAGCGATCGTCGGCCGTACCCGGGGCAATGTGCCGTTGCGGGCAATTCGCGTTTATCGGTGCCTCGGTTCGAGACTGGGTGTCGTACGGCGGACTCTACGTCAACGTGTCATTACCTCAAGAAGCTCTCGATCTCGTCAGATGGACCCATTCAGACGTCAAAGTGACATCACTCGCCTCGCAGCGAACTCGCCCGACCGCCATGTCGACCGTGCGAGAAGCATTGATCAGAAACGTTGCTCACAAAATGGGATACGACGGATACCACGTTTACACCGGACACCCGCTTTTGCACCGCACAACCCGAAAGGTGTACGTACATGCCTGACATGCAGAATCGAAATGGTCTAATCTTCTCTGGCGACTAAAATATCCTGCAAATTGATTCATGAGTGAAACACCAAAACATGCTTTGAAATCCGCACGATCCATCAACAACGAATACAACTGGCCTGTAGAAAAGTGCCTGGAATAAATCACATTCATCGACGCGAGCACTAAAAGCCGTTTTCCGCGGAAACGTGCCCGCAGAAAAGCTCCATACATTGACGCGAGCATTAAAAACCGATGCCCGCGGAAACGTGATTCAGATAAACTTCATTCATTAACGCGAGCACGAAAGACCGTTGCCCGCAGAAACGTGCCTTAGATAAACTTCATTCATCAACGCGAGCGTAAAAAAATGGCGGCGGAACTTTTGCCGATACTTTCTAATGATGTTCAGGATTCTGCGCCGACACGGCAGCGGCTTCCAAAGTGGTTAAAGCGGCCTTTGCCTCAGGCGGGAATGCAGTTTACGACGAACGTCATTGCAGACCTCAAACTGGAAACGGTTTGCGAGAGTGCGAAATGTCCGAATCAAACCGAATGCTGGTCACAAAAGACCGCAACATTCATGATTCTTGGGAATGTCTGCACTCGGCCCTGTGGCTTCTGCTCGGTCTTAAAAGGGAAGACCGAAACGGTCCTGGCTGATGAACCGGGCCGAGTTGCCGAGGCGGCCGAAAGGTTGGGCTTGAAGTACGTCGTGATTACCTCGGTCACGCGAGACGATCTTCCCGATGGGGGAGCTGACCATTTTTACGAATGCGTGCTCGCGGTTCGGGAGCGAACCGGTGCGAAGGTTGAAGTTTTGACTCCAGACTTTCGCGGCAACCGCAACGCCATTTCTCGCGTTATCGAGTCTCGGCCAGATGTCTTCAATCACAATACCGAAACGGTCCCGCGGTTATATGAGCGAGTTCGACGAAATGCTGATTACCGCCGTACGCTTGATCTGTTGCAACAGATCAAGGATGAAGCCCCTGAGATGCCGACGAAAAGCGGCTTGATGCTCGGTTTGGGCGAAACGCGCGACGAGTTACTCGAAGTCTGTTCGGACCTTCGCGCGGTTGGAGTCGACATGCTGACTCTGGGGCAATATCTGCAACCAACAGCCGAGCATTTACCGGTAGAACGTTATGTTCCACCGGAAGAGTTCGACGAGATTGGTGAGCAGATGCGAAGGCTCGGCTTCAGCATGGTCGCCAGCGGCCCGTTCGTTCGATCCAGCTATCACGCTGGCGAAATGGCCGACGTCCTGCACGTTTAAACATGGATACAACCCCAGTAATCGGCTTCCGTGTTCCGAAAGTCGGGGGTCGCGATCTCAGATCGTTGAGGTTGGGTGTCGTTACGGAATTTGTCTCAGAGGGAGCTCAGCCCATAGCCTGTGGCTGAGCGAAGCGACACTACCGGCCCATAGCTTTCGTCCTTGCATGACACAGAAAAATGCCACAAAAAAGTGAGTTGTTCCCATGGGAACAACTCACCCGCGCTCAGTGCCACCGCCATGTGTCTGTGCCAGCGGGCAATGTCCCGACTTTTTTTCAGTATCAAAGAACACTGGCGAGCGAAGCCGCACGCCAGTGGTACTCAATTAGAATTCGTCAACGCGCGAACGATCATCTATTTCCGAACCCATTGTGCGACGCGCGTGAACCGGCTTGCCGGTCAGGCCACGCGACTCGCGGCGGCATGGCCGCTAATTTGAGCTCGATAGCCGTTCAAATGTTGCTGGTAAAGACGATCCAGGCTTTCGTCCAACAGTGGCACCGGGATTCCCAGTGCACGTCGGATTTTTCGAGTTTGAAGCGAAGTCTCGCCGCAACCAAAGCCAGATGTCCGATCAGCCAGTGATCCTGCAATCGGCGAAGCTGGTGTTGCGAGTCGGAAATGACCCGCCAGTCTTAGAGCAAACTTGCGAGGACTGATTCGTTCGGCTCCACCGATGTGATGAAGTCCGACCAATCCCGATTCCCAACTCTTATCCAGGATGTCAGCCAGATCGGTGGCGAGCATCGGAGTTCCGTGGCGAGCGAAGTCGACTGATCCAATCGTCCCTCGTTCGAGCTCTGTCAGCAACGTTTCCAGCCAGCCATGGTTGGAACCGGGGTTCCAGCCGATCGCATGTGTCCGGACAATCAAGGTGTCAGCAGATTTCTCTGCGGCGTGCTCTTCAATTTGTTTCAGCAAAGTCGCTTCCGCACTGGGGCAAAGCGAATGACTGTTTTCAGCATGGAACATCCAGGGGCCGGTGAAGATCGCGTCTGAGGAAATCAGTGTCAGTCGGCAACCCGCTTCATGGGCGGCATCGATCCACATCTTGGCCTCTGTCACATCAGAGGCTTGAGGACGTCGACTTTCGTCCCAGCTCGATTCGGCTCCTGCTCCGCAGAGCACAATTCGAGTCGGTTGGGTGCGTTTCAAGTATTCGAGGACGGCAACCGGTTTACGAGGAGTTTCCGATTCCACGCTACAGGTTGGCAGATCGACTTTGCCATCGAACGAAACGCCAACCACGGAATGCTGGCTCGTCAAAGCCTCAGCCAGATTGGCTCCAACAACCGTATTAATTCCAGCTACAAGAATCTTGTCCACGCGGTGCCTCCATGCTCGAGCGTGTGAATGATCGAAAGCAGGCCCCCGCCTGCGGAGGCGGACTATAGTTTTCGACCGAAATTGGGCCAACCCCAATCTGACAATTCCGACATCAGAAGACCTGAAAATTCAGAATCAGCAGACCACATCCTGACGTTCAATCTGCCTGAGTCTCAGGCATCAATCCAAGTTCTGAGGCAATCGGCTGTAAAGCGGCAATACAGAATGCAATGTGCTCGTCCAAATCAACGCCTAGATCTTTAGCACCGTTGGTAATGTCTTCGCGATGAATCGAGGCGGCAAACGACAACTGCTTCAATTTCTTTTTGACGCTTGAGGGTGTCAGGCCCTCGAGTCGACCGGGCCGAACCAGCGCGCAGGCAGTAATGAAGCCACATAATTCGTCGCAGGCGTACAAGGTTTTGTCGAGCAGCGAGACGCGCGGGCAGTCGGTCAGATAGTCGGCATGCGACTTGATGGCATAGATCACTTCGTCGGAATAGCCGTGCTCCTTGAGGATCGCGGCCCCTTGTAAAGGATGATCCGGCGGGTCAGGCCAGCGCTGATAGTCGAAGTCATGCAGCAGACCAACCGTTCCCCATTTCGCCTCGTCTTCACCAAACTTGCGAGCATACGCTCGACAGGCCGCCTCAACCGCGAGCATATGTTTGATCAGACTTTCGCTATCGGTATATCGGTGCAGCAACGCAAGGTCATCATCACGAGACATTTTCATCACTCCAATTGAATTCGGGAGCAGTCTGTTCTGGGGTCAGGCGTTCTAAGGTCGACCCGAAGTTTAACCGCGCCTCGAAGAGAAGCGAGTACAACGGCCATAAAGGGAGAAATCGAGGTGTCATTTTGACTTAGAAAGGCTCGAACCACGATGGGATCGTTTGCGCAACATTGGCGGAACCATGGCGTTTCTCGACATTTAATTGATCCGATAGCTTGCCCAACTATGGACGAACCCTTTTGGAAATTCAAGAAGTTATAGGGTGCGGTTGAGTCTTCGAGCCCCACCAGCCGAAGCGGCAGAAAGTTGATGAGTAGTAAGTAGACTATTCCACTAACAGAAAACTCGACAAGAAAGTTGGCAAAGTTGGCCG
>CAIULL010000152.1 GCA_903899985.1 uncultured Schlesneria sp. | reverse complement strand
TGTCAATCGTTGTTCACTGTCTCGAAGTCGAATAGACGTTGCCTGCCACGATCAGAGAACGAAATCGTATATTCACCTCCTGGACTTCGAACTGCGGCAAAAACTGCAGGCCGGATTAACGAGGATGTGTAGGACGATGAGCCCTAAACCCCCGTGATTGAATTCACGGCCATCAGCCGAAAACACGAGCGATGGCTTCGGCCTGGGTGCTTGGGTAGAGGTGAGCGTACCGCTTGCTCATTTCTGGCGACATATGTCCCGCCCAAGCCTGCACCAGCCGTTGATCGACACCACGACTCGCACACGCCGAGACGAAGCTGTGTCTGAAGCAGTGCCAGCCCTTAATCTCTTTCCATTCGCTGTCGGCGAGGGTTCGCTTGAGTTGGATGTGGGCTTCATCCAATGTTATTGATCTTGCCGCCGCGATTCGTGATCCGCCTTGTTCAGTAGTGCTTTCCACGGAGAACAAGTATGGACCACCGGGATGGGATTGAAGCCATTTTTTCAGAACGCCAATCAGGAAGGCGGATAGAGGTACTCGCCGGGTAGTCGTTTGGGCGCGGACCCGCTTCTTTTCGTGGATGACGACATTCTTCCCGTCAAAATCCAAATCGGCAATGCGTGTGCGAACGATTTCCGACCGGCGTGCCCCGGTATGTGCCGCGAACACCAGCATCGGATAGATGAATGATTTGCTGGCATCTGTTTTGACGTATTTCAGGAGTTTCTCAATCTCTTTGGTCGTCAAATAGAGTGATTCCCACATCTCAGCCTTTTCGGCGTCGGTCAAACCGCCTGCGGCGACACGACGATTGATTTCTTCTCGTGTCTGGAATGCCGGTTTCTCCGTTGTCTTCGGATACCGTAAGCCGTCGTTGGGGAACGGTCCGACGACGAGTTTCATCTTCGCTCCCCAGTTCCAGACGGTGGAAAGCGTTACCAATTCCTTCTGAATGGTAACAGTGGACAGTTTTCGTCCGTTGCGACCAGCAGCCTTCGCACGGTGATTGACGTACCCCTGAAGATCGGAGAGTTGCAAATCGGAAATGCAAAACGCAGTACCGAAATGCTTTTCCAAATGCCGGAAATGAATCTGGATACATTTGAGTGTATTGGGTTCGAGGGAAGCTCGATGGGCCGCGACATATTGGTCGCGAAGAGCCGTGAGATTGATCTTTTGAATTTCTGGCGAAGCGGGCGGCAGGACGCGACCGTCCATCTGCACGAACTCGACAATTTCGATGCCCGGCGGAAGTACAGCCAGCTTTTGCTTCAACCGCATCAAGAGATAATCGACCTGGGCGGCTTTGGTCCCTGCTTCATCTTCCGTGACGGCACCAAGAGTCAGCGTGTGCTGCTTGCCTTGGTAGCGGAAAAGAATGCGGTAACTGCCGTTTCGATGCTGAAGACCGGCCATGTGCGGCTCCTATGTCACCGCAACATTGTTACCAATTTGTTACCAAAAAGAGAATCCCAAGTGAAATATGGCTTGGGCGAATTCGCCACAAGCCATTATCTCACAAGGATTTGCCCAAGACAGGAATCGAACCTGCACGGTATTGCTACCACTAGGCCCTCAACCTAGCGCGTCTGCCAGTTCCGCCACTTGGGCTGGGTGCCTCGGTTTGAATGAGGCGCGGGGGGACAGTATAGCGACCATCCAGTTCGTCGCAAGGTTCGCGTCATTTCGATATTTCGGACGATTTCATAGAAATCGCGGGTCTTTGAAAAATCCGCATATTTAACATATTCAATCAGCCCGAAGTTGACAGGGGTTGGCGTTTCGCGAGTTTTTCGGGAACGGATCGGTGTTTCCTGATGCCGGGAGTTGCACGGGCTAAAGCCCATGCTACGAAATCATACGAATGGTGCGGATGGCGACCTTTTCAGGAATGGTTCGGGGTTTCCGTTGGTCGCATCGGCGGTGCAGCTTGTTACAATCGGGTCGCACGCGCCCGGCTTGATCGAACGAACTCTTGCATAGGATCAGTCGACGATGGATTTCTGGCAACAAAAGTACGCGGAAGGACCGCTCGTTAAGACAAAGATTGTCGCGACCGTGGGGCCTGCTTCGGCTTCGCATGAGAAACTGACGGAACTTGTTCTTGCCGGTGTCGATGTTTTTCGCTTGAACTTCGCTCATGGAAAATACGAATGGTTCAAGCAAGTCGTCGGTTGGATTCGCCAGGTTTCCATTGATTTAAAAAAGCCGATCGCCATCCTTGCAGACCTCGCCGGGCCGAAAATTCGGCTGGGTGAACTTCCGCCAGAAGGACTGAGATGTCGGCACGGGGCTCGGCTGGAATTCGTCCGGGTTGTGGAAGAGGGTCGAACAGACCAATTAACATGCACTTATGAGCAATTGATCGATGATTTGCGGCCGGAGGATCGAGTCCTGCTCGCGGATGGATCAGTTTCGCTGCGAGTGATTGAACAGAATGCGAAATTGGGGAAAGTCATCTGCGAAGTGGTTCAGCCTGGGCTGGTCCGCAGTCGCCAGGGGGTCAATCTTCCGGGTGCGACGCTCAGTACGCCGAGCGTGACGGAGAAGGACAGGGCGGATCTCCAATGGGTTCTCGACAATGGTCTCGACTATGTCGGACTGAGTTTTATGAGGAATTCCGAGGATATCCGGCTGCTCAAGCGGCTGATTGCGGCTCATGGAACGAAGACTCCTCCGTGGATTGTTGCCAAGATTGAAAAGCCTGAGGCGATTGCGGATCTTGAGCAAATCGTGATCGAGACCGATGCCGTGATGGTGGCCCGTGGTGATCTTGGCGTTGAAGCGGATGTCTTTCGCGTTCCGGCACTGCAGAAGCAGATTATTCGGATGTGTAACGAGCACCGAACGCCGGTCATCACGGCGACTCAGATGCTGGATTCGATGCAGAAAAGCGAGTTGCCGACTCGAGCCGAAGCGAGTGACGTTTTCAATGCCGTTCTGGACGGAACTGATGCTGTGATGCTGTCCGGAGAAACTGCCGCCGGGGATTATCCGGTTGAAGCGGTTGCCATGATGAGTCGAATTGCACGCGAAGCGGAACAGATGCTGGAGACACGACTTGCGAAAAGCGATTCTCGCAGTACAGACCGAACTCGAGCGACGGCGATTACGGAAGCGGTGACGCACGGTGCCGTCACGGCTGCGTCGCATCTTAATGCCGATCTGATCGTTGCGGCGACTCGCGGTGGCAAGACGGCGATGGCAATTTCCAAGCAGCGACCCCATGTGCCGATTCTGGGCCTGACCGATCGTCCGGAGGTTGCCCGTCGGATGTGCCTGTTCTGGGGGGTGAGTCCGATGGAAACCTCAGCCGTGTCGTTGGCCCCTCGGGATCTGCTGACGTTTGTCGAAACTGAAGGGCGAACTCGTAAACTGCTTGATTCGGGTAGCAAACTTGTTTTGATCGGGAGTTCGGATTGGAAACTCGAATGGCACGACATGATGCTGGTTCACGTCGTTTCGTGATAAAAGAAACCGTCTCTTCGCTTTACATTCCGCCTGATCGTCATTAAACAGGGGCTGAGACTCCCGTTAGACTCGGGCTGATTCCCTCGTTTTTTGATGAGATCTCGTGAATTGCCGTGCTATTTGACTCGCAGGTAGAGAAGACACTGCTTCTTCGAAGACTCCGATGCAGTGGCACAGAATCCTGATTGAGAAATTTGACAAAGCACCAGTGGAACGCTGGTTGCTTATACCGGTAACACGTATTTTCGTCTGCCGAAATGGCGGCGATTTGAATGTCACCACACTTTGAGTGAGACGTGACTGCATGAGTAAATCGGATGGCGCGATGATTGAGGCGATCGGCCTCAGCAAATTTTACGGACCGTTTGCGGCGACACAGGACGTCACTTTTTCGGTTCCGAAGGGGCAGGTTGCGGCGTTTCTTGGTCCCAACGGTGCCGGGAAATCGACGACAATGAAGTTGTTGACTGGTTTTCTGGCTCCCACTTCCGGAACCGCTAAAATCGGCGGGTTCGATATGTCGACCGACCGACTCAAGGCTGCAGAAATCCTGGGTTATCTTCCTGAAAACGGCCCACTTTACCTTGAGATGACTCCTTCCTCCATTCTCCAATTCCTGGGTGAAGCCCGTGGGATGAGTGGCAGCCGGTTGCGTGACCGTTTGGAGTTTGTCGCTCAGAAGTGCTCGCTCAAAGGGGTTTGGGGAAAACCAATCGGAAAGTTGTCCAAGGGTTTTCGGCAGCGAGTCGGGATGGCTCAGGCTCTGCTTCACGACCCTCAGATTCTGATTCTGGATGAGCCAACCAGTGGTTTGGACCCCAATCAGACGCACGACGTGCGGGAATTGATTCTCAGCCTGGCGAAAACGAAAACGATCCTGCTTTCGACCCATATTTTGACAGAAGTCAAAGCGGTTTGTAACCGGGTGATCCTGATCAATGATGGCCGGATCGTCCTTGACGGTTCGGTCGCTGATCTGGAGCACGGGGGCGAGGGGATGGACAAGCGATTCCGTGAATTGACCGGTTCGGCCCGTTAACACGAAGGCAGAATGCGGTTCCTCGACGATGCAAAAGTGGGGAGCTGTCGCCGGATTGACTGATATTTTGTTGATGGGGCGGACGCCCCGGTGAAAATTGGAGTCGTGCCGAGGTGCGTTGCCTCGGTATCGAGGTGGACCCGATGGATAGGTTCACCCTGAATTGACCTGCAACTGTTTCTCAATTCGACAGGGATCGCCCACAGATGCGTTCGCATGTTGT
This sequence comes from uncultured Schlesneria sp., assembly GCA_903899985.1. Classification (GTDB taxonomy): domain Bacteria; phylum Planctomycetota; class Planctomycetia; order Planctomycetales; family Planctomycetaceae; genus Schlesneria. The sequence goes on along the minus strand of CAIULL010000152.1, from coordinate 36,287 downwards.
CCTCGCGGTCTTCAAACGCAACTTCTGGAGCTACTTCTCCGGAGTCATTGGTTATCTTTTTATCGTGGTGTTCGTCTTCCTGGGCGCTTTTGCCGCTTTTCAGGAGAAGTTCTTTGCGAACAACGTTGCCAGCCTCGATCAATTGAACGAGTGGTTTCCACAACTGCTGCTGTTCATCATTCCCGCGATTACGATGGGGATCTGGTCGGAAGAACGTAAGCTGGGAACGGAAGAGCTGCTGTTCACGCTTCCGGTGTCTGACTTGGAAGTGCTGATTGGTAAATACCTTGCGGTGGTCGCTGTGTACACAGTGGCTCTTGCCTTTTCATTAACCAATGTCTTGATCCTGAAATTCATCGGTTCGCCTGATCCGGGGCTGATTTTTACTACGTATCTTGGATACTGGCTGGCGGGCTGTGCTTTGCTGGCTGCGGGGATGGTTGCATCGCAACTGACGAGTAATGCAACGGTGGCTTTCGTGCTCGGCTCTGCGATTTGTGCGATCCCGGTTTTTGCGGGTCGGCTTTCGTTTCTGCTCAAGTCATTCGTCCCCGAGGGGGTTGCTGACGGACTGAGTCTTTCATCGCAGTTCAAGCCGTTCGGGTTGGGATTAATTCCTTCGCAGGGAGTGTTCTATTTCCTTGGTCTGACCGGATTGATGCTGTATCTGAACTACATTTTGATCGGGTATCGGCATTGGAGCGGTGGGGTCAAAGGGACCAACATGGGGGCTCATTACCTTGTGCGTGCGGTTTCAGTTCTGCTGACGCTGCTCGGGGTTGGTGCGGTCTTCTCGCGCATGGGTGCCAGTGCGTCCGATTGGACCTCTGAAAAACTGTATTCATTCAGTCCAACGACGAAACAGGTCATTAAAGAACTGAAAAGTGATCGGCCTGTCACGATTCAGGCATTCGTCAGCCGGACTCCTCCTCGAGATTACGTGACCGTGAAAAGCACGCTCCTGGGACTGCTTGGCCAATACGGTCAGGGGTCGTCGAACGTCACCGTCCGCGTGGTTGAAGTTGACCCATCAAGCGAACAAGCGGAAGAAGCGAAGCAATTCGGAATTGAGGCTCGCGACATTCAGTTCGAGCGTGAAGGACGATTGCTCGTTGAAAAAGTTGTGATGGGTGCGGTGATTAACAGTGGTTCCAATGAAATTGTCATCCCTCACTTCGGCAAGGGGACGCCGATTGAGTACGAGTTGACTCGTTCAATTCAGGTTGCCGCGAACGAAAAGCGTAAGACCGTTGGGATCCTGGAAAGCGACGCGAAGTTGACCGGCGGGTTCGACATGTCGTCATTCCGTCAGTCGCCTGAATGGCGAATCGTTTCCGAACTGAAAAAGTCATTTAACGTCGAATCGGTTCCGGCGGCATCGCCGATCGATGAATCGAAGTACGACGTGCTGATTTCTGTTCTTCCGTCATCGTTGGGGATGAATGAGCTGAACAACCTTGTCGCTTATGTTCAAAAGGGAAAGCCGGTCTTGATTCTGGACGACCCTCTTCCCGCTTCGAACCCTCAGCTTGCGCCGCGTCAGCCGAAACCGAAAGCGGGGGGCAACCCGATGATGAGCATGGGTATGCCAAACGAACAGAAGGCGTTCGGTGGTAAGGCAACACCATTGGTGGATCTGCTCGGAATCGAGTGGGTTTTCGATGAAATTGTGTGGGACAGCACCTCGCTTTACCTGCATCCGGAATATGAAAAACTGCTGCGTGAAGAAATCATTTCCGTCAGTACGGCGAGTGAAAATCCCAAAGCCTTCGATCTCGACAGCCCTGTGACTCGCAGTTTGCAGGAAGTGATGCTGTTCTTTTCGGGGTCGATTAAAGAGCGAGAAGTCAGGAAGGGCCAGGAAAAGACGCTCGAGTTTCGTCCGCTGCTGCTGACCGGCCGAAATTCCGGTGTGCTGGAATGGGATGACCTTGTCAAAAGCAGCATGTTCGGTATGAACATCGATGCCAATCCAAAGCGATCGTCGGACGACGCATTGCACGTTCTCGCCGCTCAAATCACGTCGACGAAGGATGCGAAAGGGGACAAGATCAATGTGATTTACGTTGCCGACACGGATATCATTTCTGACTTCTTCTTCCATCTGCGTGAGTCGAAACAGTTCAATCTTGATCTCGACAATGTGACGTTCGTGTTAAACGCCGTCGATCAGCTGGCTGGCGACACCGCCATGATTGATCTTCGCAACCGGCGAACCAAAGTCCGTACGTTAACCTCGATTGAGCGGCAGACAAAAGCGTTCAACAAGACCGCAACCGAAGAACGCAAGACGGCCGCTGACGAAGCGAAACAAGCGATGAAGGAAGCCAAAGAGCGGCTTGCTGAAAAGGTCGAGAAGATTAAGAAAGACGACTCGCTTGATGATGACAGCAAGATGCAGCAATTGATGATGGCTCAACAGGAAGAGTCTCGTCGGCTGGAAGTTGAAGAGGCGAACATCAATCAGACAAAAGATAAGAAGATTGACGCCAGCAAGACCAAGATGGACCGGTTGACTCGTGAAGTTGAGCGTAGTTACTACACGCGATCACTTCTATTTTCGCCCATTCCAGCGATCATCCTGGGTCTGCTGGTCTGGTTGATACGCAAGAATAACGAACAGCGGGATATTGCACCTTCTCGTCGAGTTGGTGCCAGGTCCTGAGGTCATTGATACAACAGGTGTTGCCGGTCGCCCGCGGATGATCGGCAACTCTTTCCCTAACCGTTTTCATCCCGCAGGAGCTTCGTTATGAACGAAACCGTGCGAACGTCGATTTTCGTTGCTGGTGCAGCATTGTCGTTACTTGCTGCAAGTCTTCTTGGTCCCTCAGTACCAAAGGCGCCGGCAGAGTTCAGCCAGGTCGGCAAATTATTCTTTCCCGATTTCAAGGACGCCGATGAGGCGAAATCCTTGCAGGTTGTGAGCTACAACGCTGACACGGCGTCATTGCGGATTTTCGGCATCGAACAAGGGCCGGATAAAATCTGGCGCATTCCGTCTCGCAACAATTATCCTGTCGACGGGAAGGAACGTCTCGGCAAGACCGCGACCTCGATCCTTGGAATCAAGCGGGAAACGCTGGCGGGACAACGAAAAAATCAACACGTTGAATTCGGCGTGCTCGACCCATTGGGCGAGAGCGTCAGCGATTACAAGGGGGTTGGTAACCGAGTCACGTTGAAAGACGGGAAAGACGGCAAGACCCTGGCTGATTTGATTATCGGTAAGGAAGTCAAAGGGAGGAGTGGCTTCTTTTACGTCCGCAATCCGGCAGAGGATCAGACTTACATTGCAAAGGTCAGCCTGGATGTTTCGACGAAGTTCGCAGACTGGATCGAGCCTGATCTGTTGAAGCTGGAAGGATCGAAACTTCGAACCGTCGTGATCGAAAAACATAGCGTCGAATTTACGCCCGAAGGCGGAAAAATGACCGGCAAAGAATCGAATACGCTATCTCGAGCGAGTTCGACGGATAAGTGGAAGCTCGATGGTATTGATGAAGAAAAGGAAGAAGTCAACGAGGATGAAGTCCGCAAGCTGATTCAGGCACTGGATGACCTGAAGATTGTTGGTGTTCGTCCCAAGAATGACCGATTGAAGAAAAGCCTTCAGGATGAAGCCGGGCTGCGGCTTGACGAACGAACCCGACGTGAGTTGGAAGAGATTGGTTTCTTCATCGTTCCTTTGCAGAATCGCAAGGGAGCGAAGATGATTTCTCAGGAAGGTGACCTGACGGCAGTCACTGAGCAGGGGGTAGCGTACGATCTGCATTTCGGCGCTGTGTTTACCGGAAGCGAAGAAGAAGTCGAAGCGGGCTTCATCAAGAAAAGCGACGACAAGCCTGAAGGAGAGAAGAAAGCGGAGGAGGCTGAAGACGATAAAAAGCCGAATTCAAAGAAGATCAAAAGCCGTTACTTGTTTGTGCAAGCCCAGTTCAGTCCCGAGGCACTCGGAGCAAAGCCGGAGGAACCGGTTAAGCCGGAACCCCCTGCCGACGAACCCAAGCCGGAAGCCGCTGCAGATGCAGGTGCCGCTGAAAATGCTGCCGACAAACCCGATCCTAAAAAGGCCTATGAAGAGGCTTTGGCCAAATATGACGTCGCCGTACAAAAGCATAAGGCCGACGTGACTGCCTACGAAGAGAAGCTGAAGGCTGGCGAGAAACTGGTCAAGGATCTGAACCGTCGATTTGCCGAGTGGTATTACGTGATTTCTGGTGACAGCTTCGAGAATCTGCGACAGGGGCGTAAGACACTGGTCAAAGAAAAAGCCGCCGCCGAAAAACCGGCCGGCGAAAATACGGAGCCGCAACGGTAATCGATCGAAGTCGTCATCGTCCTTCATCATCTTCTGATGAGGGACATCATGGGCGAGTGACGGTCCTCGACCTCGGGATAATGCATGACGTTCTCACTTCGCGAGATCGGTCGTTCTGGAATCTATGTGACTCCGCTCGCGATGGGCTGCTGGCCGATTGCCGGGATCACGAGTATCAACGTCACGGAGGCTGAAAGTCTTGCGACGCTTGAAGCGGCTGCGGACGCGGGTTTGAATTTTTTTGATACCGCCTATTGCTATGGATATGGTGGCGAAAGCGAAAAAATGATCGGTCGTGCCCTCGGTCACCGACGAGACGAACTGGTGATCGCAACCAAAGGAGGGATTCACTATGACAATTTCGTTCAGGCCAAAGATGCTCGGCCTGCGACGTTAATTCGGGAGTGTGAAGAAAGCCTGCAACGATTGGGAACGGATCGAATCGATCTTTATTATCTGCACGCGCCGGACCCGAAAACACCTCTTGCTGAGTCGGCAGCAGGAATCAAAAAGTTACTGGATCAGGGTAAGGTTAGAAGTGTTGGCGTTTCGAATTTCAGTCTCGATCAGCTGATCGAATTCCATTCGGTCTGTCCACTTTCGGCGTACCAGCCACATTACAACATGCTTCAACGCGAAATTGAATCATCGCAGTTGCCTTGGTGCATGAACAACAATGTTTCTGTGATTGTGTACTGGCCATTATTGAAGGGTTTACTTGCGGGAAAACTCGGCCGCGATTACCAGTTCGATCCCAAGGATGGCCGTCGGAAATATCCGATGTTTTCTGGTGATGAATGGAACAAGAACCAGGATTTTCTGGATCGACTGCGACCGATCGCGGCCGAGTGTCATTCGACTGTCGCTCAACTTGTCTTGAATTGGACGATTCAACAGCCAGGTATTACGGCGGCATTGTGTGGTGCAAAGCGTCCTGATCAGATTCGAGATAATGCGGAAGCCATGAACTGGCAGTTAACGAACGCTCAAATACAGCAGATTGATCAAGCGATTGCAGATCGTGGCCATGTGGTGTCACGAGCGGCGGTTTGAATCGAAATTAAGAATGGGACTTATGGGACCGATGGGACTAATCTTATTCGGTGCCTCTTAAGTCCCATATGTCCTATCAGTCCCATACGTCCCATTCATCTCTTGCCTGCCAAGCTTATGCAGTCTTTTGTTCGGGGTACTTAATTCGACCGTGATGGATGCCGATCAGCGATTTCGTGAGCGAATCTTCGATGATGGCAAGTTCGCTTAATGTCAGCGAACTTTCCTCGAACTGACCATCGAGCAGGCGTTTCATGGAGATCTCGTGAACGAGCGTTTCAATTCGTTTCGGTGTTGGTTCGGCTAACGTCCGGCTGGCCCCTTCCACCGCATCCGCGACCATCAATACGGCCGCTTCACGCGATTGCGGTTTCGGACCGGGATACCGGAAGGCGGACTCTTGCACATCGAAACGATGATCGGGTTGAGATTCTGCGAGCCGTGTGGCCGCATGGAAAAAATACTCGACTAAGGTCGTGCCGTGATGTTGTTCGATGAAGTCGATGAGCTGATCAGGAAGATTGTGCTGGTGAGCCAGTTCGACGCCGTCCTTCACGTGACCAATGATGACCAGGGCACTCATCGCGGGATTGAGCGATTCATGTCGGCTGGTCTGTCCTGCCGTCATGTTTTCGATGAAGTAATGTGGCTTCATCAATTTTCCGATATCGTGGTAATAGGCACCGACCCGACAAAGTAATCCATTAGCTCCAATGGCATCGGCCGCAGTCTCGGAAATCGTTGCAACACCATTGGAGTGGCTGTAGGTTCCAGGAGCTTTCTGGATCAATTCCTGCAGAAGCGGATGTGAGACATCGCTCAATTCAAGTAGACTGATATCGGTGACGACCCCGAACAGATTCTCGATAAATGGGAGACTTCCGGAAACAAGAAAGCCGGACAGAAAACACCATCCGGCTCCCAGTAAACCGTTCAAGAGGAACCGATGGTCAGGATCAGCCCAAAGCTGGCTGAACTGTTGAGTTTCGATAATCCCTGCTCCGAGCGAAACGAACAGGTACGTCAGAGCCGCTCCGAATCCCACCTTCACCATTTTCATTCGGTTGGAAACATTGTTTAACGGGACGACTGAGGCGGCGATGGCACTCATCAGGACGACGAAGTGACTGACATCAGCACCAATTGCGAGTATGACCACAAGTGTCATCGAAAATCCCGTCAGCGCCGCCAGCACCTGATTGTAGGCAATCGCCAGGATCATCACCGTGCACAGCAAGGGAACGACTTCGGCTCGCCAGGGGTCGAAGGACAGGAGGCGGCTGAGAACAATCGATAGCGTGACCACAACCAGATAAACCGTCAGGCGTCTCACGTTGGTTGCTAATCGTCGTTCGTTTCGAACCAGGTAATACCCGATCAGTCCACCGAGGACGATCAACAGCAAAAAGACCGTGATCAATCGAATAATTCGTTCGGGAAGCCGGACCTGACGTTCAAGTTCTTCGTATTGAGCATGCAAAACGTCGCGGTACTCTTCGGTGATTTTACTTCCCGGAGGAACGAGTAATGTTCCTCGTTTGTAAGTGTCTTTGACGGGGGGCGTTAATGCTTGAGCCTGATTGATACGTTGATTCGTGGCCATCGGATCAAATTCGAGTGACGGAGTGACCCGATTTTTGATCCATCGTTCGAGAATCGATTGCCGGGCTGCGAGCAGCGGAAACGACTTCCATTGACTTCCCAGGCTACCTGTTGCCTTGAGGAGTTCGTCAAGGACCGCATCGGCAGCAGGGATCGGGACATGCTTGTCGTTCGAGTGAGAAGCAATAATGATTTCATCGTTCAGTCGGATCTTCTGCCGCGGTCGAGAAAGTTCAGCCTGATCAAGGATTCCGAACCTGGTCAGTGGAACAATAAACTTCGAGAACTGGCCGCATAAGTCATCAATCGGCTGACCGGCAGAATCCGACGGACGGATCTCTGCGCGAAGATTCTTCCATTCTTCTTCAAAATTCGATGTCTGCGGGTCGAACGAGGCAGGGCCAGAGGCGATCCATCCGAATGCCGCTCGCGTCTCGTAGGGAAGGTCATCAAAACGCGACACTTCAAGCAATTCCGACAGATTCCTGCGCAAGTCAATCGCCAGATTGTCCAGGCGTTGCGCCCGGTCAGGGATGGTTCGAAAGACGGGAGGCTCGCGATTAATTCGCTCGATTCGAGCGAGTTCAGTTTTATCCTGATTGATGCGAGTAAAGTCGATTCGAGCCAGCATCCCGTTGGGAACATCGTCTCCGAGGCGATGTGGAAACGGGGCTTGCCAGCTCATGAGCGAAAAGACCAGGCCTGTCAAGGCGACGAAGCAGATCGCCAACCGTAACAGGACGTCTGTCTGGTTCAGTTGCTCACCGAGTCGTTTCGACCAGTGTGTTCCGACTTTGTGCACGGACAATCGAGTCGGGCGATTCTTGCGCGGAAATAAAAAACTCATACCTTCAATTTCTGAGAACCGACAAGGACTGGGGCGTCAGTCGGTGTCTGATATTGGTCGTGGTGGCACATCAGTCATTCCGGTCTGGTCATTGAATGATGTGTTATGTGACGGAGGCAAGTCGGGCTTTGTCGAATGATTTCCATTCGGTTTGTGACCGTTGGCTTCGGGGGATGGGGCTGCATCGTTGCTGGCGGGACGATCGAAGCCCTCGTCAAACCGTCGATGGCGACGATCGTCATACGCCATAACAATCTTGCGAACGAGTGGGTGGCGAACAATGTCTTCCCCTGAAAGGAAAACCGTCGCAATTCCCGGAATATTCTTGAGACGTCGCACGGCGTCGTTCAATCCACTTTCCACTCGATCAGGAAGATCTGTTTGAGTTCCATCTCCCGTTACGACGATCTTCGAATGATGGCCCATTCGAGTCAAAAACATCTTCATCTGAGTGACAGTCGTGTTCTGGGCCTCGTCGAGGATCATAAAGGTATTGTTTAACGTCCGGCCTCGCATGTAAGCCAGTGGAATGATCTCGATGACTTCCTTATCGATGTAACGCTGCACTTGATCGAAATCAAGAATATCACCCAGCGCGTCAAGCAAGGGACGTAGATAGGGATTCACTTTGGCGAGCATGTCGCCCGGAAGAAACCCAAGCTTCTCGCCTGCTTCTACTGCGGGGCGCACCAGCACGATCTTCTTGACCAGTTCCTGCCGCAGTGCATTGATCGCCATTGCCACCGCGAGGTACGACTTGCCTGATCCTGCCGGGCCTTCGCAGATGACGAGATCGTGGTCTTGAATGGCTTTGATGTAATCGCGTTGACCGATCCCCATCGGGCGAATCTTCCTCGCCTTATGGAAAACATCAATCATGAGATCCGGGGACGCATCCAGCGGAAAATGACCTCGTTGCAAAGCTCGTTCGAGATCAGCTTCGTCCAGCAGACCTTTATGCTCGATGATTGAGCGAAGTTCAGAGACGATCTCGGTACCGAGGTCGACTTGCGTTTGCTCACCGCGTAGATGAAGTTCTTCGCCTCGCAGCACGACGTCGAGGTGCAAAACATCCCGCAATCGACGGAGGTTCTTGTCACGTGAGCCGAACAGCGTGCGTACGTCTTCGAAATTGCGAAACTGAACTCGTCCTTCTGACATAACCATTTCCTGAGGTCACCAATCTGGAACTGACACACGGATTTCTTGTGTTGGCATCCTGCGATGCCGTTGCCAGACTGGAAATCGTCCGCGACCCGCGGTCGCGCGCTGAGCGACACTCTAGCGTTTTTTCCAGCCGCTCGCAAAAGAACCACACGTGAAATCACAATCGTCGTTAAATTCTTCCCAAACTACCGTTGCGGTGGTTAATGCTGACTATTCCATTTAACAACTCCTTGCTGTCCGTAGCGGTTGTATTCAAGACGGACAGGCGAAATGTTCGATCACACTCAAAAGGATTTCATTGTTCGCAGGAATTTTTAATTCTTGCGACACGGTCGATTGCCGCCGAAACACGGAAGTTGCCAATGTACGAAGCCAGCTTTGATTTGAAACGTCGCCCATTTGGTGCAACTCCTGATGCCACTTGCTTTTTAACCGCAGGGCCGATCCAGGCCGCGCTTGATGAAATTCTGGTTTGCGTTGAACAAGGACAGGGAATTGCGGTCCTGACGGCACCCGCTGGAACCGGCAAGACGCTGTTGTGCGAACGCTTGCGAAGCGAATTGAGCGGTCGATTTGAGACCATTTTCTTGCGTCACGCGAGTTTTTTGACTCGTCGAGCCTTACTGCAAACCTTGCTTTGCGAACTAAGCCAGCCATATCAACACCCCAGCGAACAAGAGCTGCGTCTGGCGCTCTTCCCCGCCATTCGCGATCTCCAACCGCGCTGCGAAGCCTTAGTACTGATCTGTGATGAAGCCCATCAGTTAACCGAAAGTTTGATTGAAGAACTGCGAATTCTTGCCGATTTTGCCGAATTCGGAAAACCGCTCGTGCGACTGGTCCTGGTGGGTCAATTGTCTCTGGAAGAAAAGCTGGCACAACCAAGTCTGGAAGCGTTCAATCAACGCATCCGTGCTCATGTCAACCTTCCGACATTTGATCACGCTGGATCGCTCGATTACATCGACTATCGGTTGACCTGGGCTGGCGGACGAACAAGCGAAACGTTCACTGACGCAGCATTGGATATGATCGCTCGAGTCAGCGACGGAATTCCCCGTTGCATCAATCAATTGGCCGATCATACACTGCTACTTGGGTACGTTGCCGAGCAGCGCCCCGCGAGTGAAGAGCTTGTTCTGGAAGCTTTGAACGACCTGCGTCAATTGCCGTTGCATTGGAATGAGCCTTCAACCACTCGAACCGGAACCGAACACATCGAATCGACGGAACTCACCGACGAATCCGCTGTCGATGAACCGATTTCGGTTGTTCGAGGGCATGGCGGCGTTACGCTGCCAGATCCCCATCAGACGATGTATTCCTACGAGTCAACGATGACGGGGGATGACGTTGGTCACGATTCCGCCAATTTTGATTTGATCGACCTTGAACCCGAGACGCCGTCCGCCTGGCCAACATTTCCGGAGGCCGTTGAGGCGGTTATCCCAACCGACGACAACTCCGTTGAAGTTGACAGTGATGACTGGCGACACGTCGTGAACCTGTTCAGTCGGCCGCAATTGGATTTGGAATTCGAACCAACGCCGTCACCGACGTCATTCGAAACCACCGATGCCGTTTTCGAAACAAACATCGATCCGCAAACTGAAGCCGATTCCGTCATTCATTTTGAGAGCATTGCAAATTCTCCTGCCGACTTCCGCGATGACAACCAAATTGAAACGCGAGCATCGACGTCACTAACGACTGCAGTTCCATCGAGTCCACAGTTTCACGAGGAAGTTGTTTTTGATCGATACGCGACCATCGATGCGGGCCTGACCCCGGTTGTTGTATCGCAGCCTGACACAACAACTGCCAATCAGGTTCGCCACGAGAACGCGTCCAATGTGGAAAATCAATCGCTTCCTGCGGTTGAATTTCACTCGACGAACCACATTGATCGCGACGAGTTCATCGAGATGGACACAGACCTTCAGCCAGTTGCTGAAACTCGACACGAAGGATCAAATCATGATCCTCTCGACAATGTGCTTGGAATGGTTGATGACTTGACTGCGATTGTCGCCGAACAAATTGGTTCACACGAGTGGAGTCAGGCGGAGGGACTTGACCAGACAACGACATTCAATGAATCCCGTTTTGATGACCACAACTCGATCCTGAAGTCACTACGGCGAGACGACGCAGAAGACGTTATCAATTCCAGTCACGACTCGGTTTATCGTCGCTCGCAAGCCGCCAACGAAGCGGCTTGGGAAGCCGTAGAAACAGCTCCCGTTGAAGCCACATCCGAGCCACGTCCGTTCCGATTCCTGTTCAGCATGTTGCGTCGCAAACAGCAGCAAACGAACTGATTCCTGTCAGGGTGAGGTGCCCAGAAGCTGCCGGAGTTGTTTTTCTTCGATGTTCAAGGTGGCAATCGAATTGTGATCCCATGTCGTAGCCTCGGCTGCTCCGACAAACAGCCGATAGTGATGCTTTTCTCGATCAACGAAGAGAAACGGGGTGACGTGACCGAACGCGTCGATTGATGATCTCGATTTCGCGACGAAAACGCCTCGTTCATTCCATTTCAAACCATCATCGCTGACGGCGTAGCGAGTCCCCTCGCGAGATTCGTAGAGCATGATGAACCGGTCCCACAGAAATTTGACGTCAACGGCTCCGGCGTCGAGGCCAAAAACCGGATGACCCTGGTGACGGACCCATCGAATTCCATCTTCCGATGTGGCATAGCCCACACTGCGACTGGATGTTGTTGAAGTTGGCACTCCCTTCACCGGCGCATCGGGTGGAAAGTCTTTACGACCGTCATACCACATTTTGAATTTGCTATTGTGAAAAATGACACTTGGTCGGCCGACAGAAAGCGAGTCCCACGTCCCTTCCAAACCAGCCGTGATCACAGGCCCCTTTGGCACCCAATTTCGTCCATCGCCGGAGATTGCCAGGTCGATTCGGTCGACGACATCCTTTTCCGTCCGTGTGTAGTACATGAAGTACTTCCCATTCACCGCGACGACGGATGGATCGTTAATGTGATTAGCAAGATCATCCTTGAGGACAACTCCCTGACGCAACCAGTTCTGGCCGTCGGCAGACTCGGCACAGGAAATCCGGTCGTGCCCATCTTTACCCTGTCCTCCGTACCACATCCTGAAAATTGCTCCGTCACGAATGATGTCAGGAGCATAGATGTTTCCATGGGTGTGCGGAGCAAGTTCTGCATCCCCTTCACCCTTCAGAATGACCGTGACTGGCCCGGTCAGAGCGTCAGAACAGAAGGCGCCTGCCATTCCGACAACGATGAAAATGATAATTACTGTCATACCAATAAGTTGACGCATTTTTAATCAGTAACAATGAAGATCATCTTTCTCGGGATTTGACCAAGATTTTCGGCGCGCATTGCATAGACTTGCGTACACAAATCATGAGAACTGCGTTTCGAGTGGAGGCTCGTTCTCAAGCGAAGAAACTACTGTTGAAGGGCATTTGCCGAGACGGCATTCCCGAATTGAGACCCGCGCCCACTTCGAAATAGCAACGATTATCTTCATTGAGCTTCGGCTTACTGTAAAGTTACGCATCAACTGATTACGATTCTTCTCCCCTTGGCAGATCGGCTGCCTGACACCGAATTTACTTCATCGTAGTTTTATCAGCAGGAGAGACCTATGAGTCAAAAGACTTCGCGTCGCGAGTTCATGAAAAACACATCGGCGATCGGAGCCGCAATTTTCGTCGGCGGTGCCGTCGACCTTCGTGGCCAGGAACGCTCGGCCAACGAGCAACTCAACGTCGCCTGTTTCGGTGTCGGCGGCAAAGGGGCCAGTGATTCAAGTAATGCCTCCACGTTCGGCAATGTCATCGCCATCTGCGATGTTGACCGAAACACGCTGGACAGCAAGGGTAAGTCAAAGGGTTTCGAGAACGCTGAAAAGTTCACCGACTACCGCGAACTGCTGGCAAAGTACGGCAAGAAAATTGACATTTGCAACGTCAGCACCCCAGACCACATGCATGGTCCGATTACGCTCGCTGCAATGCGACTGGGAATCAGCTGCTATACACAGAAACCGCTGACACGCACGATCTACGAAGCTCGCCTGTTGGCTCATGTCGCCAAAGAAACCGGCGTCTGTACTCAGATGGGTAATCAAGGAACGGCTCTCGATTCGTCGCGCGAGGCGATCGCCCAGATCAAGTCGGGCGTACTGGGAACTTTGAAGGAAGTATTCGCATGGTCGAATCGCCCCGTCTGGGCACAAGGACCTGGTCGACGGATGACGATGGAAAAGTTTGCCGCGCAGGCGATGAAAGACGATGCGGAAAACGCACCGAAGCTGATTGAGAAGAAGAAGGAAGAAATCGCCAAAGCGATGGAACGACTTGACTGGAAGAACTGGATCGGTGTTGCTCCGACCCGCGAATTCTGGCCAGGCCTTTACCACACCTTCCAGCACCGCGGCTGGTGGGACTTCGGTACCGGTGCTCTGGGCGACATGGCCTGTCACCAGTTGACCGTCCCCTTTGCTTCATGTGGTCTTCGCGATCCCATTTCCGTGGTCGCCAAGTCAACCGGACACGATTTCGACAGCTTCCCGGCCAGTTCGATCATCAAGTTCGAGTTCCCTGAAACTTCAGAACGACCAGCTATCCCATTCTGGTGGTATGATCGTCTGGGAAATAAGCCACCGAAAGAAGTCTTCGAGAAACACGGGATCACGAACATCTCGAACAGCGGCGTGCTGATCGTTGGTGAAAAGGGTGCCTTCTACAGCTCGGACGACTACTGTGGTGTTTACGAGCTGAAGGGTGTTGATAAGGTCACTGTTGATTATGAGAAGGCCGAGAACAAGGGCAACAACGACCTGAACAACATGTACGAGTTGTTCCGAGCCAAACGAGCTGGCGATCCAAAGATCTGCAAGTCGAACTTCATCGACCGCGCAGGTCCTTTGACCGAAACCATCCTCCTCGGCAACCTCGCTGTCTGGGCCGCTGCAAATGGTGGTGCCAACGGCGAAATGGGCGACTGGGGTGAAAAGGTCGAATGGGATGCAAAGAATCTCAAAGTTACCAACTTGGCCGCGTTGAAGACGCCAAAGGTTGCAGACTTGATTAAGCCGGTCTATGCCGAAGGACATCGGCTCGACTAGTTTGTCTTTCGAATGAAACCGGGTGCAGTCGTCTTGTCTGCACCCGGTTTTTCCGTCGACGACGGCGTTTTAAATCAGGTGTGACGGGTGTCACAAGGACACCGCGAAACGATAGCCCGACGTGCAGGGGGGGAAAACAAGCAAGACCCTCATTTGCGCGTCTGGCTCATGAATCGAAACTTACGCCCCTGGGACGCATCTCATCAGGGTTGTCAGAGTTGTCAGAAATATGAATGAAGCGAGTATCATGTTGAATAGTCATTGGTCCCGGTCGATTGTCCCATGCATCATTGTTTCGCAACTGTTTCTGAACGGGTGCAATAAACCTCAGGGGACCGGCAGCGGTACGGTATCGCCTGCCAGTGACTCGAAAAGCGCAGTCATTTCGAAGCCGGAAACAACGAAACCAACCCGTCCTGCGACGGCAAAGTCAGACGATGTTAAGGCCGCCAGGTCGCGTATTGCTGAATTGGGTTCGCGTGCCAGATCCGCTCCGAAAGAGGGGGATCTATTGACGGAGATCGTCATTCAGGACGGATCCAATGTGACCGCCGATGATCTGGCTCTGTTCGGGAAACTCAGCGATCTCGAAAAACTTCAGATCATTAATTGCCGAACGCTGAACGATGAAATGGTGGCATCGTTAAGCGGTTTAAAGAATCTCAAGAGTCTGTCTTTGACAAATTCGGCGATCAACGACGGTGGTGTTGAGACGATCGTCAAGTCGTTTCCCGATTTGACGGAACTCGATCTCTCATCAAACACGAACATGTCCAACGGCGTCGTGAAAATTATCAGCGCCCTCGGAAAGCTGCAGCGGCTCAGTCTCGTTCAAAACCGTGTGAACGATATCGGTGCTCAACGACTTTCAAAATTGCAGGAACTTCGATCGCTCGATCTGCGTGGCAATATGGAGGCCGGCAACATGGCTTTGGACGTGGTGGGCGAACTCGGAAAATTGACCGCTTTCAAACATCGAAGTACAGCTGTTGATGATACGGGGATGGAAGCCCTCAGCCGTAATCAGGCAATTGAATCGCTATTAATTCAGGATTTTGTCATTACAGATCAGTCTGGTCCGCATCTGGCGAAGCTCGGAAAACTGTCTCAACTAGAAGTCTTCCGCTGTCAGGGTTTCGGTACCGAAGGGGTCCTGGCACTGAAGGGGATGGGACTGACTCGACTGACACTGCGTGATCTTCCTAACGTCGATGATCGAGCGATGGAGGTCTTCAGTGAACTTCCAAAGTTGAAGCGGCTCTTTCTGCACGAACTTCCGTCAGTGAGCGATACGGGTCTGAAGAATCTCGCCGCCCTTGAGGCGCTGGAATTGCTCGACATCTGGACGGTGCCTCAGATGACTGACGCCTCCGTTGATGTGATCGCCAAGTTGCCTCTCCTGAAAGAACTCAGCATTCGCGCCACAACTGTCACCGACAAAAGTATCGACACCCTGTTGAAAATGCCTGCTTTGCAAACGCTAACATTCAAAGAAAATGGTTCTGTCACCGCCGAAGGCCTGAAGAAACTCGCCTCTAAGAAGTGGGCAAAACTCGATCTCGGGACAGCCGGCGGAGCCGATGGAAGTGACGCTCCCGCGCCATAACTCTTGCCTCCAGATAATGCCGCGGCAAACGGGCTTAAGTGCTGTTTGTGGCGAAAGTCATTGACTCGGCGGGATTGTTTGATCGAGCCGTCGCGAAGTTTTATTGTTTTTTGAAAAAGCTGGACAAACTCGTTGCTTCAGCACATTCCGGAAGCCAGCGGCGTCAGCCAGGCCGTGACGATTCCGGGCCGATTGCAGTTGATCTGAGTTTTCCCGATATCAGCGGGTTCCGTTGGAAAGAGGGTTCTGAGATGGAAGTCTCGCCATCCCAACGGCGAAACACGTTGCCGATGGTATTGGAAGTCGATTGCTGACCCGCGACAGAGGAAGGCGATTACTTTAAGATACTCTCGCCGTAAATTAACGCTGATTGAAATGAACAGAGGACGGAGTTCCGGATGCTGGAAGGCGCCGGGGCGTCCTAGAAAGAGTTGAGAATCATGAGCGGACACCCACCTCGCGAACTTTTGGACCAGACGCATTCGTTTCCCTGTCGGTTCATATTCAAAGCGATTGGTCAGGCGAATGACGAATTCGCATCACGGGTGGTTGCGACGGTTCGGGTTGCTCTCGAACAAGACTTCGACGCACCGTTTGAATTGCGTGAAACGTCCGGCGGGCGCCATGTGGCGATCACGATCGAGCCGTGGGTTGAATCGTCGCAGCAGGTGATTGAGATTTACACCGCGATACGAGAACTCGAAGGCCTGGTGATGTTGATGTAGGTCGCGTGCGTTGATCGACTGTCAGCGGCCGGGCGCTGCGTCTCTCTTCCGGTCAACCCGCCATGGTCATCCGATTCTCAACCCTTCGTGCGATGCGGATGAACCGGCTGCACCGACCAGGTCGGCATCCAGCGCATTCTAATCAATTTCAAAAAACGAAGACGATATCGTCTGTCGCACTGCAGCAGTGTTTCAGGCACGCGTCTTCGGTAACATTTCTCGGCGAGGATTCGAGTACAGGATCTCTCGATGCTCAATTCCACAAACTTCAAAGGGCCGCGCTGTGAAAATGTCCGTGACACTCGCCTCCAGAATATTGGTTCTTATCGCCCTGACGGCAGTCCAGTTCACTCCGTTGTTTGCTCAGGAGGCGGCCACTCAGCCAAAGGTGATCACGCTTAAGGTGACAGCCGACCGGGCGGATGCGTTGTATGGCGTGGGTGAACTGGCGACTTTTTCCATCGAGGCCCTTGATGACGAAAAGAAGTCTGCTGACGGAAAAGTCGTCTGCGTGCTTTCCAAGGATGGTTGGCAATCACAACCGCCGCAGACGGTCGTCTTGAAAGAAGGCAAAGCCACGGTCACGGGCAAGCTGGATGAACCTGGCTTCCTGCTCTTGCGCGCGACGATCGGCAAGACCACCGCATTAGCCGGGGCGGGCTACTCTCCGCTGCAGTTAAAGCCCAGCCTGCCAATGCCCGACGATTTCGATAAATTCTGGGCCGCACAAAAGGAGGAACTGGCAAAGGTGCCTGTCAAATCGCTACTGACCACGGTTGAATCGCCGGCAAAAGGGGTGGATGCGTTTGATGTGCAGGTCTCATGTCTGGGCAAGCCGGTTTCGGGCTATTTTGGTCGACCGCAAAACGCCAAACCAAAATCACTTCCCGCGATTCTTTTCGTACATGGGGCAGGGGTCCGCAGCGCCAATCTTGGCAGTACCCATTGGGCGGACAAAGAAGGGGGAATGCTGTCGCTCGATATCAATGCACATGGGATTCCGAATGGCAAACCGGATGAGTTTTATACGGCACTCGCCGAAGGGGAGTTAAAAGATTATCGCAGTCACGGCCGCCAGGATCGTGAGCAATGTTATTTCAAAGGGATGTTTCTCCGTTTGATTCGTGCCATCGATTTTCTGACGGAGCAGCCAGAATGGGATGGCAAGACTCTGATCGTTTATGGCAGCAGCCAGGGTGGCTTCCAGGCCTTCGCTGCGGCGGGTCTCGATCCTCGAGTCACCTTTTTCTGTGCCGGCGTCCCCGCAGGTTGCGATCATACGGGTATTGCGGTCAACCGGATCAACGGATGGCCCAAAATTGTTCCCATCGATCCCCAGGGGAAGCCCGATCCGGCTGCGCTGGAAACGGCACGTTACGTCGATTGCGTGAACTTCGCGTCGCGCGCGAAGTGTAAAGGGGCAGTTGTCACCGTTGGTTTCATCGACACAACCTGTCCTCCGACAAGTGTCTATGCAGCCTACAACGCGTTGACGATCCCCAAGGAGATTCACGCAGACGTGGCAGCAGGTCATACCAATACGCCAGCCGCCTCAAAGTTCATGCAGGAAGCGGCCTACAGGCATGTTCGCGAAATGAAATGACGTATTACGGTATTGGCCGTGTCCGGAAACTCTTGTGCCACTGCTTGACTGTCGGCAGTCAACCAGTGCCGAGTTGCAAAACGAAGATTAATGCAAAACGCACTGCTTCTCCGAAGACTCCGAAGCAGTGGCACTAAAGGTCGTACGCTCCAAAAAAATTCGGCAAAGCATTCCCATTGAGCGATTACTACTCCCCGCAAGTCCGATCTCAGGTTATCATTTTTCATTCAATGAGCATTACATCCTTTGGAGGGCAATCAGATGACGTCAATTGACCCGGATTCATTTGACGAGATGTTTGCGGCGGCCGAATCTCAAGAGACCGTTGAATTCGAAGAACCACCTGTTCGCAGCGAAGTGGAAGAACCCCCGATTCGTTTTGTAGAGCCACCCATGTCAAAGCAGGAACTCGAAGCCGCAGCGGCTGATGAGTTACTGAGGATTGCGGCAGAAGAAGAAAAGCAACTGCAAAGCGTCCGCAAGGAATTGCGAGCCAAGGATACGTTCCTCATCACCTGTCCCAATGGGTGTCGCATTCGCGTCAAAGAACAACATCGCGGACGATCCGGCAAATGCCCTCGCTGCCAGTCAGAATTCGTCATCCCCAAAAAGGTCGAACCAAAAAAGACGTTATGAGGTAGAAGGAAACGAGACAGATTCATCGTTCAACCCGAAGCCATCAGCGCCAGCGAATCGGCGTTCAGCCGATCTCTTTGGACATCCTTGGACGCAGGCAACGTGAGCCGGTTGAAGTCGGGGACAATGCCCGGTTTAAGCCAGTGAATCGACGTTCATTCCAGACAGAGATCATTGGCAGAAGGCAATCCTGCCACGGAGCACGTTTCGCCTTCAGACTGCGATCAAGTGCCCGAAAGACAAAGCGGCGAATCACGAGGCTGACACGAGAAAAGCACGTGCTCATCACGAGTTCGTATGACCGCAAATTGCAGGTGCACCGCTTGACGCGAAGGGGGCAGACAGGTCAGATTCCGCTGGGATGCTCGTTCCTGCCTGTTTCATTGGAATCGAAAAAACCGTTTGACTGGAGTCGTCGTGATGCATTGTTCGCGTTTTGCGGGTCTTTCTTCGATCGTCTACGTGATATCTGTGTCAATCGCCGGAATGCTCATTAGAAGCCAGGCCTTTGGTGCTGATTTGCCTCCGATCGCAATTCAGATTGATGCACGTGAATTGCCTCGGCGACTGGTTCATACGACGCTCGACATTCCCTGTCAGTCGGGGCCGCTGCGCTTGTGGTATCCGAAATGGATTCCGGGGTCCCACGCACCCAAGGGCCGAGTGGAAGACGTCGGAGGGCTGCGCATCGAGACGTCGGATGGAACGTCGATCCCCTGGAAACGGGACGAAATTGAAATGCACTGTTTCACGCTGAAGGTCCCCGACGGCGTGAAATCGATTCGTGTGAAGCTCGATACCATTTGTGAGGCGAGCGGCAGCGACGCGGCAGGGATTTATACATACGGAAATGCATCCATCGGGACGATCAACTGGAATACTTGCGTCCTGTATCCCGAGGGAGTTTCGGTTGATGATTTGCCGGTCAAAGTCCGGCTTCGGCTTCCCACCGATTGGAAACACGCGACGGCTTTGAAAGGGGAAGCGGCGGTCGATGGTTGGATTCCCTTCCAGCAAGTGTCGCTCAGCACGCTGATCGATTCACCACTGATCACGGGTCGAAACCTGCGAACGATCAAGCTGTCTGCCGAAGGAAAAGTTCCGGTCTATCTGCACATCACTTCGGAATCGGCCGAGGCTCTGAATCTGGACCCCAAGGTCATCGAGATGTACTCGAAACTGGTCCGCGAGGCTGAAGCCTTGTTCGGAGTCGTCCATTATCCCGAATATCACTTTCTGGTTGTGTGCACCGACGACGGGGGCCGATTTGGGGTGGAACACCTGACATCCAGCATGAACGGAGTGAGCGAACGGAGTCTGATCGACGACCAGTACCGCAAGGGCTGGGTGGCAATGTTGCTCCCCCATGAATATGCCCATTCATGGTGTGGCAAATATCGTCGACCGGCTGACATGATTACGCCCGACTACCACACGCCGATGAAGACCAGATTGCTGTGGGTCTATGAAGGACTGGATACCTATCTTGGCGAAGTTCTGATGGTTCGCTCTGGAATCGTCTCACCCGAAGAGTACCGGACGACGCTGATGCGCAGCATTCGGAGCATGTCGGCCACCACGGGTCGACAATGGCGACCGCTGGAAGATACGGCACTGGCGAGTCATATTTCCCGAAATCCCGGGCGGTCCTGGAACCAGTTGCGCCGGATGCAGGATTATTATCCGGAAGGGATGTTGCTCTGGTACGAATGTGACACGATCATTCGGGAACGAACAGACGGAGCGAAATCGCTGGACGATTTCTGCAAGCGATTTTTTGCTAAGGTCAAGGGACGGGACATTGTCGCCGGTCATGATTATCAGGAAGTTCTCCGTGACCTCAAAGCCACAGCCGACTACGATTGGGACACGTTCCTGCAGCGACGAGTCATGGCTGTGCAGGAAACTTTGCCGCTTGATGTCGTCGAGCGGCTGGGCTATCGGTTGCACTACACAGACAAGCCTCCCGTCCTGCCGCCGAATCCCCCGGCATGGGGTCCCGAAGCAGATGTCAATGCGGCTGATTCGTTGGGGCTGACCTTTGTTAACGGTCAGATCACTGTCGTCGTACCCGGTATGCCGGCGGATCAGAGCGGAATGGCTCCGACGATGAAAGTGATCGGAGTCAACGGAAAGAAATTCTCGTCCAACCGACTTCGCGACGCACTGGCAGATAGCATCTCACGCAAGAAGGTGGAATTCCTGATCGAAGAAGGGGACGAATTCCGCACAATCACGATCCCCTATGCAGGCGGGTTGCGCTATCTGGAACTGGTTCGAATTGATGGCAAGCCGGACGTTCTCGGAAGCATCCTGAAACCGCTGACCAAGTGAGGATGATTCTCGTTGAGAAATGGGAATACCCGGTCGAAACGCGGACTCGGTTTCCGGAGGAGATTGACGCGAAGGATTTTCAGGTGTCTTGAATAATCGACGTCGAGTCTCTGCTTTTTGTTCCCATTCGGCAGCGGGAAAAGCCCGCGCTGTATGAAACCGACAACGCGACATTCGGGGCCGCGAGAGACGATTGACGTCTCAGGCTGCAACTTCGAACGTTACGTCAGATTGGGGCCGCAGCAGAATCTGTTTTGAGGCTGTCGCACGTGACGCGCACGAGACACATGCGGGCTAGCGGCTGATGTTGGAAGCTCGAACCTGCTGAATTTCTGTCCGTTTTTCCAGAACCGATGAAAGCGTTGACTGGAAATCCTTGGCGTTCGCAAAACCTTCCGTCCGCATCAAAAGATCTGCCTGCGGAGTGAGGAATACCGTGCAAGGAAGGCGTTCGACTTCGAGGATCTTCGCGACCTTCGGTTCTTTATCAAAGTCGAGATGCACAGGCACGAATTCTCTCTCAATGAAGCTGGAGATCCGCTTGTCGGAAAACGTTTCTCGGTCCAGTTTATGGCAGAAAGTACACCAGCTGGCACTAAAGACAACCATCATTGGCTTGTCTTGTTGAAGGGCCAGCTTTTGAGCCGCTTTCAGGCTTTTTTGCCATTGCAATTTGGTCGTCCCGGTGGCTGCCGATGCCAACTGGGCCGCGTCAATCAGTTTCAACGTCGAACCAACAAAAATGCCAGTTCCGAGCAATTGATGGCAAAATGAGCGGCGATCCATGATCCAGCCTTCCGAAAACGGGCAATCCATTGCAACCAGACGCAATCGTTACCATCCTTATCGGCGTTTTGGTCAGCATTTCTGGCATGGTTTCGTGAGTTTAAACTGACATTTTTTCGTTTCTTCACAAGTTTTGTAGAGTTCCATCGATTTATGAACGCGAACGTCATGCGTACGCTATCCGGGGCTGCATGTTCCATGATTTGAAATGCAGTCTTAAAACGGAGTTTAGATTCGATCGCTCCTACTGTCGGCAATCGATTGCTCGAGGGTGAGCATGCTGGTAAACCATTCTGCGGATTGAAGATATGACGACACCAAGTTCGAAGGATCCACTGCACGGAGTCACCCTGGCCATGATTGTTGAGCGACTTTCCAATCATTATGGCTGGGATGAGCTCGGCGTTCTGATCCCCGTTCGCTGCTTTCTTTTTGACCCGAGCATCAAATCCAGTTTGTCGTTCCTGCGTAAAACTCCCTGGGCAAGGTCGAAGGTAGAAGCACTCTATTTGCAACTGGTTGCGGACAACGAACCGCAGAAGATCGACGAAAAACCCTGATTCTGCACAAAACTGATCAGTCTCCTTCAGTTTTGGCTTCCATTTCGAGTCAAAACGGCGAATGCCGCTGAAATTGATCGATCTGCCAGGCGATGATGCAAATTCCGTTTATCCGGCTGCAGAAAGCACTTAAGCGGGGGAACTGAGACTTCTTCATTGCGAGTGCCTGCGACCAACTCATAGAATCAATGCGATTTGCCCAAGTTAACGTTTGCCGCCCGTTTGGCTGTTGCCTGGCTTTGTGCGGTCGCCTTTGATCCTCGGAACTGGCATGGCATTGGAATTGGAATCACCTCGGCGTCAGAAAACCTCGATCGGGATCGAGCGTTATTGGCTATGGCGTTGGCTGGCGGGAATTGCCGGAATTCTTCTGCTTCCCACGATGTTTCTTTTCGTTGACGAAACGGAGTTCGCCGTCGTGGAGCGACTGGGGCGGATTACCGCCGTTTATGACCAGCCTGCACAGCGAGGGCTTCATTTCAAGCTCCCTTTTCCCCTGGAAACCGTGCGACGATTTGACCGTCGATTGCAGCTTTTGTCTCCGTCAGGCCGTGAGGCATTCACGAGAGACCGAAAGAATGTCACCGTCGAAGCCTATCTCTGCTGGAAGATCGCCGACGGTCAATCGACCGAACTGCTCGATCGCCCCGTCGTCAAGTTCTTTCAAGGACTGGGAAGTGTTGACGTGGCTGAATCACGACTCGCGAGTCGATTGCAGTCGATTTTGACAGAACAGATCGGTCGCAGTGAACTTTCGGAATTGCTGAATGCCGCGCACTCAGAATCAGGCCCTTCCGACGGCCCAAGCTCGTTGGAAAAGGTCTCCGCAGAAATCCGTAAAGAATTTGAGCAGCGTCCGAACGAAACTCAGTCGCTCAGTGAGCGGCTGGGGGTTGAAATCATTGATGTTCGCATTCGACGACTCAATCTTCCGACGGGAAATATGCAGGCGGTTTTCGAGCGCATGCGCAGCGAACGGCAGAAGATCGCCGAACGATACCGAAGTGCCGGCCTGGCGGAAAATCGGATGATTCGCAGTCGAGCGGACCGCCAATCGGGTGAGCTTCTGGCAAAAGCCAACGCTGATGCCGAGCGAATTCGGGGTGAAGGGGAAGCGGCCGCAATTCACATCCTCAACGAAGCCCATGCAAAAGACCCCGAGTTCGCGGCACTTTTACAAACGCTCGAGTCTTACAAGCAGATCCTGAATGACAGGACCACGCTCATTCTGTCCGGTTCAAACAGTTTGTTGAACTTGTTGATTCGTGGCGTCCCGGTGTCAACAAAACCAATCCCGATCACACCGATCCCCGACGCCGAACAGTCGGCAAATACTCCCGAAAAACTAGATCGCGTTTCGGGGGCTTTGCCGTGAAGTTCAAGTTCTTATTTGCGATCGGCGTCGCAGTCTATCTGTTGACGGGCCTCTATACGGTCCCCGCCAACGAAAAGGGAGTTGTTCGCCGATTTGGCCGGGTACTTACTCCGCTTCGTTCGAGTGGATTGCACCTCGACCTTCCCTGGCCACTGGCACGAGTTGATCGAGTGAACTTTAACGAAATCCGCACCCTGTCACTGGGTGAGATGGAAGCCGATCCGAATTTTCTTATCCCCACGTCGGCTGCCCGTCCCGCGACGTTTCTGACAGGAGATAAGAATCTGCTGCTGCTCAAGATCAACGTTCAGTATCGAGTTTCTCAGGAGCATGTTCAGGACTGGCTGTATGGTTCCGTTTCACCGATTCAGCGATTGCAGCTACTCGTCGAGACGACAACCACTGACCTTGTGTCTCGATGCGGAGTTGACTTCGTGCATACACAGGGTTTGGCCGAACTGAACAATCGACTACGACAAGACGTGCGGCGGCAGGCAGACGAATTGCGGCTTGGCTGCGACATTGAACAGGTGACCGTCGATCGAGCGGAACCGCCAGCACGTGCGAAAGCGGAGTTCCTCGATGTTTCAAATGCTCGCGCGGATATGGCTCGTTCGATCCATGAAGCTCGCAGTTACGCGGAGCAGAAGCTTGCGGAATCACAGGCGGATGCCCGAAAAATCACGGACGATGCAGAACAAACTCGACACGCGAAAACTTCCGCCGCAGCGGGTTCAGCCGACCGGTTCAATCTGTTGGCCGCTCAAATCCAGCGTGATGCCGACAGCCGAAACGGTACTTACGGCGACTCGAAGCAACTGGTGATGAACCGGCTCACCATCGAAACCTTGCAGGAAGTCTTGAACCGCGCAAGAATGAAAATCGTGCTTGATGCCGAGCACCCCGTCGACCTGACTTTCCCTCCCTCGCGGGGGGATAAGTAATCGATCATGCACTACATTCCTGAATCAACGTCTGAGATGCTGCGGGGTGATTCCTCGTGTTCCGTCGCGTCCCGACCGAACTTTCACTATCAGTCCGCACCACTGTATCTCTTAACCGTTATTGTCGGCCTGCTGCTTATTGCCGACTGGACACTGTCGTCAGGCCTTTCGGGTGATGGTCCCTCCAGGGCGACATTCTTCGGGTTTCGCCTGGCGCTGCTGGCGGCCATCGTCGGCGGTTCGAGAATTCTTTATCACACGCTTGATGGATTGCTGTCGGGTCGCGTCGGAGCCGATCTGGCTTTGACAATCGCTTGCCTGGCGGCGATCGTCCTGGGTGAACATCAAACGGCAGGACTTGTCGTGCTGATCTCGTTAATCGGGGAAAGTATCGAAGGGTATACGATCGACCGGGCCCGTTCTGCCGTGCGCCAGACTTTCGCACTATGGCCCGAGATCGCACATCTCAACCGGGATGGACGCGAAAATGATGTGGCGATCGAGGACTTGTGCGTCGGAGATATCGTCACTGTCAGGCCGGGTGAACGGATCCCCGTTGATGGGCAGGTCGTGTCAGGAAAATCGGTCGTCGACCAGAGCCCGTTTACGGGCGAGAGCTTTCCTGTCGACAAACAACAGGGGGATCGCGTTCTTGCCGGGACATTAAACCAGTTTGGTGCCTTGACCGTGGTTGCCGAGTCAATCGGTACCGGGACGGCCCTTGCTCGCGTGGCTCAACTTGTCGGAACGGCTGCGTCAAAGAAGGGAGAACTGGAACGAACCGCTGATCGCATGGCCAAATGGTTTCTCCCCGCGGTGTTGGCCGCTGCGTTGGCCACATTGTTCGGCTGGCGCATGGCGACCGGCACATGGCAGAGTGGTTTTTTGCCCGCACTGGGTGTCCTTGTCGTGGCCTGCCCCTGTCCGCTCGTGCTTGCCACCCCCTGCGCCGTCATGGCATCTCTTGCCTGGCTGGCCAGGCGAGGTGTCGTCGTCAAGGGGTCTGCAGCCCTGGAACGGTTGGCAACGGTCGAGACTTTTGCCTTCGACAAAACCGGCACACTGACGCAGGGTGCACTGACCCTCGGAAGCGTCATTCCGACGACCGGGCTTTCTGAGAATGCCGTCCTGCGCATCGCGGCAATCGCCGAACGAAATAGCGAACACCCCATCGCACGGATTCTTGTCAACGCGGCTGAAACGCGTCATTTGTTGGTTCCCTCCCCAGGGGAATTTGAAGCACTCGCCGGTGCCGGAGTGATCGCCAGGATTTCTTCCGCCGAACTTCAAACAACCGGCAATATTTCTCCCGACGCTGTCCATGACGAAGCTGAGCCGAGGTTGGCGACAATTGTCGTCGGGAATCGACGAGCCTTGGATCGTGGCGACATTTCGTTCTCGCAAGAGGCCGCGTTACTGCTCAAGGAACGTGAAGCGGCTGGCGAATCTCCTTTCGTCGTGGCTGTCGATGGAGTCGTGATCGGAGTCATTGGTGTCCTGGAAACCATTCGGCCCGAGTCGAAACAAGTTCTTAACGAACTGCGGGAACTTGGAGTCACCCGGTTCGTCCTGTTGACCGGCGACCGACCTCAACCGGCCGACGCGGTCGTGAAAACGCTTGGACTGTTCGAACATATTGCGACAGAGCAACTACCCGCTGATAAAGCACACTGGATCGAAGAAGCTCGAAGAACAGGTCGGTCCCTGGCTATGGTCGGCGATGGAATCAACGACGCTCCGGCACTTGCTGCCGCGGATGTCGGCATTTCCCTCGGGACAGCAGGAGGCGACATGGCCGCAGCGGCTGGCGACATGATCCTTCTCGGTGATCCACTGCGACCGCTGCCTGGTCTCGTCCGTCTTTCGCGAGCACTGGTCCAGAATATCTGGCAGAGCATTCTGTTGTTCGCATTCGGCCTGAATGGCCTGGGTGTCCTTGCTTGTTCGCTACGCTGGCTTGATCCGATTGGCGGAGCCATGTTTCATGAAGTGGCCTCGTTGGCCGTGATGGCCAATGCGATGAGGCTCCTCTGGTTCGAATCTCATTCCTCCTCAATGACTTCACGTGGCCTCAACTCGTTACTGTCCGGAGCCGACTGGCTGGTTGCCAATGCGTCGCCATCCGAATGGGTCTTCTGGTGCATTGAGCATTGGAAGCTTGGTGCAAAGCTGGTCGCTGCCACGCTGGTTTCTTTCTGGTTTCTGTCCGGGATCGCGCTGTTAACAGAAGACGAACGGGCAATCGTGACTCGTTTTGGACGAGTGGAAACCGAATTGGATGCGGGACTGCATTGGCGTTGGCCCTGGCCACTGGAACGCGTGACGAGAGAAAAAGTGGGGCGACTCCACAGCGTCTCCGTGGGGTATCGCGAAGTCCCCGATGCCGAAAGGCAAGCGACGAAACGGAATGCGGCGGGCAAAACACAGATCGGTTCGCGTGACGGAGGGATTTTCGGACGCCTCAATTTCCTGGCTTCGCGAACGGGAACGCCAACGCCACCAGTCAATCTTCCAACGATTGAATGGACAAGCACGCACGATGATCGTGGACACTCGACGCAAGGGGATGAGTCCATGATGCTCACCGCCGATGAAGTCCCTGTGGAGTTGATGGCCGAGGTTCAGTATCGGATCAGCAACCTGAAGCAATTCACATTCGCAGGTAGTCGACGGCCCGACGACGTTTTACGTGCGACCGCCGAAAGTGTGCTCCGTGAGGTCGCAGCCACCGCCTCACTCGATAATCTGCTCACCGAACAGCGGGCGGATCTGGAACGGCAGTCATTGACCAAGTTGCGAGATCGGATCGCTCATTATGATCTGGGAGTCGAAATCGTCGAACTCCAATGGCTTGATGTCCATCCACCACAATCCGTTGTGCCATCGTATCGTCACGTCGCCGATGCCCTGGAAGATCGTGAGCTGTTAATTAACGAGGCCGAATCGTATGCATCACGGACGTTATTGAGTGCCGTCGGTGAACGAGCATTCTCGCGGCTGCAGCGTGCGGCAGGTACGGATCAGCCGAAGCGAAATAATTCGCAGACGGAAATGAACTGGGAATTGAATGACGAGCTTTGGACGAAATTGCTCGAACTCGACTCCAATGGTGAGCCTTGGCTGTCAGGATCGGCCGCAACGATCCTGCTCGAAGGGCAGACGGCCAGTCTTCGTAAAGAAATGTCAGCCCGGGGGACAGCACAGCGATTCGAAAAACTCTTTGATGAATACTCGGCGCAGCCCGAACTGACCGGACAATTTCTGTATTGGACGACGATGACAGAAGTCCTCTCAAAACGCCCGCTGACAATCGTTGATCCGAAGGCGATTGGAAAACAACATTTCTGGCTGGGCGAACCGATCCCAAGTATGACATTGCCAGCATCGACATTGCCCAAATAGGCAACCCTGTAAAGCAATTTCTTTCGCTTTTGCTTTCGCCTTCGACTTGATGTGCCACTGCTTCGGAGTCCTCGGAGAAGCAGTGTCTTGATATCGACGTCGCTGAACGCGCTCGGCACTGCTTGACGGAAGACCGTCAAGCAGCGGCACGGTTTTTCGTCGAACACATGTCTTCTCGAAGAAGAATGCTTCACAGCGTTGCCGGAGAGGCCAATCGACAAACCGCAAGTCACAAACCGCAGTCTTTGAAGATGCGCACTGAATATTTCTGGACAGAAATTAAGAACGAAATGCAAAGAACGTAACGGGCTGATTTGGTAAACATCGAGTTCTGAAATTCCGGGTTTCTCACGGAGGCGCTAAGACACAGAGGCGCAATCAAACCTCCCCGCGAATCGTTCGCGACATGCTCGTCTTTTCCTTGTGCTGGACCCAACTTCAATGAATTGCCAGGGGGCATTCCTGTCAGATGCAGGGATGACAGCATTTTAAAGGCTCTCATTTCGCTAGCGTCCGCTTATATCTCCGTGTCTCTGCGTCTCTGTGAGAGACCTGTTCATCGATCAAACGTCCGCTTTGATCGGACTTCTACACCCCGTCCCTGCTCCGTTACACTTCAGGAACGTGACGATGGAAGTGTTGCCAAAGTTCCGCAACTTCATGGAGCGGGAGCTCCTGGCAAACCGCTTTTAGCAGCGTTCTGTTCTCTCCCCGATTTAAAATTCTGACAAATTCAAAATCCGCCAAGGTGGGGGAATCCGCTTTAGTCCGAAGAGTTACGTCAATTCCGGCATCTTGCAAAGCCACCCAACTGAAACCTGCTCTTGAGACCTCAAACACGCAACTTCAAAGGCCGTCGCTGCGGCTTTCACCTGCGGAAGAAGAAAAACGCAGGCGAAATCAGCGGCATTGATTCTCGTAAAACATCATGAATAAGGAGTGAACTGAGATGGCCGTGCCCCCCCTGGTGACGGGGCGAGTGACTTCTTGTGACCCAACGGGTCAGCAGTTCAACTCGCCAGGGTCGCAGGTCTTCCGGAGGCCCTGGTACCGTCCGTTGATCAAGAAAAAGGCCTGAAGGGCCGGCAGTTCCCTCAATCCATCATACTCGTTTCTCGAATCCTGCCGGAGAGCGAAGAGCGAATGGGCGGCCTTTCAGGCCTCTTATCTTTTCGGTTGACCAATCACCAGGGCCTCCGGCGGACCTATGACCCTGGCTATGGGAATGACCGGCCCCGTTGGCCCTGAGGCACAGTGTGTTGTGGGGGTGGCATCCGGTGCTCCACAATTGATGCCGTTGATTTGGAAGACTCCGCGACAAAAACAGACAACCGCTTTGTGCTTGGCCGTCCTTCGTTGACTGGTTAGAGTGATTCTTATGAAACGACGTACTTTTCTTCAGTGTGGATTGGCGGCGAGCATGGCATCGCCTTTATTGGCGGCTTTGAAGCAGGATCGACTTGACGATGCCGTCGACGTCCTGAATAAGTCTGTCGGTAACGGGCAGATTTCCAGTGCCGTGTTGCATGTGACCCAGCGCAACACATCGGTGACTCGTTGTTTTGGTCATGCGACCGAGAATTCGATGTTCCTGCTGGGTTCGATTTCCAAGCCGATCTGTGTGGCGGCGCTGATGACTTTGTTCGATCAGAACAAATTTCAACTCGACGATCCGCTGAAGCAATTCATCCCGCAGTTCATTAATGACGGACGTGACAAAGTCACAATACAGCATCTGCTGACACATACATCAGGTCTTCCGGATCAGTTACTCGAAAATAACACCTTGCGGAAGAACCATGCGCCGTTGTCCGAATTCGTCCAGCAGACGATCCGGACCCCGCTCGAATTTATCCCGGGATCGAAGTATCAGTATTCGAGCATGGGGATCATGCTGGCGGTCGAGGTGGCTCGGTTGATCAGTGGTGACGGGATTCTCGATTTCGTCGATCGCACTGTCTTTCGACCGTCAGGGATGAAGCATTCTGCGCTGGGGATCGGGCGGTTCACAGTCGAACATATGGTTCCCTGTCAGACGGAATTTGCGGCTCCTGAGGCGGGTGGTGGTGATCCCGCCGCCAAAGCCTGGGACTGGAACAGTTCCTATTGGAGGAAACTGGGTGCTCCCTGGGGTGGTGCCCATGCTTCAGCGCCGGACGTGGCAAAATTCCTGGCGGAATTTCTGGAAGAACGAGGGAATATCGTCAAACCACAGACCGCACGACTGATGGTAAAGAATCACAATCCGCAAGGTCTGACCCCACGTGGATTGGGACTCGACACCCGGATGTCTGCCGGGCCAAAAGGTTCGGAAACGACCTTTGGCCACAGTGGCTCAACAGGAACACTCGCCTGGGCCGACCCAATGTCTGACACGATTTGCGTCGTTCTGACCTCCCTTCCGGCACGAGCGGTAACTCCGCATCCCAGAGATCTGGCCGGTGCACACGTCGCGGCAGCGGTTACTTAAACAAACCGTACTCAGTGTTACCAGTTGATGCTTCTGATCCAATCCTTTCAAAAGTCGATCCGGTGGAATCGACGGCTCCGTTGGCAATCAGTCAACAGGGGGCGCAGACTCGCGTTTGATTTTCAGCGGATAAAACAATTAAAGTCCAAAATATCGCGCTTCAGGCTCCTGAATTCTGCCGCTCGAAATCAGTCGTTTCAGCTTTTCTCCGTCGATCAAAACGATAGGATTGCAACGCGCAAATTCGATTGCCTCACGAGAAAACGTTCCTGATGTGACGATGACCCCTCGTTTCGCTTGCTCGTGTGTTACTATGCCAAGCATCTCACGCACGACTTTGACGCCAACCTGCCAAACCTTCCAATGTTTACATTGGACCAACGTATGGATTCCGGCTTTTCTCAAGCGAATGTCGACCCCGCCATCCGCGCCCGCGCGACCGGAATGAATGACTTCGTATCCTTCACGGGCGAACGCTTCGCATAACAGGCGCTCAAACTCCATCCATGTCAGGCTATCAATGTCGATCTGCGCATTGTTTGCAACGAGCAATTGTGGATCTTCATAGGTGACAACTCGCCCTCCGGAACTGCCCCCGTCGCGATTCTTGCTCGAACCCGTTCCCAACCTTGTTGCAACGTTTACCAGTTGAGCAATCCCCCAAACGAAAGTGAAGAAACCTGCAAGATACGGGGCGCTCGCTTTGCCCATCACAACCATTGGAAACAAAAAGAATTCAATCGATTTCCGATTGGCCATCGTGTCCCCATCTTTAATGGGAGGGAACATCCATGGAATCGCCCAGGCAAGAGTGGCATACATGACAGCGATTAGAATCAGGCCAACATACCACGGAAACTTGCTAAACACATTTAACAGTGCTTCAACGGCCGCATCATTCTCTGCATCGTCGTTTTTGTCGCGTTGACGGCCCATAGGAGTTTTATCTCTTGAAATGCAATTCGAATCGTTTCCTCTGCGTTCAGTGACACGCGATTTGGTCGGATTGTGCTTCCTCTGATGAAACCTTGGCCAAATTCAACGCAGATCGACTCAACGCTTCGCCTAATGTAGACTTCCGCGTCCAGGATGCAAAATATCCGACGGACATTCTCTTTACGGACCACCCAGGAACGGAATCATGGGCAGTTTTTTTCAGGGCTGGTACCGCAAGATCGGGCTGGCGACTTTGCTGCTGGCGTTGGTCTTCATGTCGGGATGGGTGCGAAGTTTCATTACGGGCGATTTTGTCACGTTCCCAACTCGCAAACAGAAAACCGATGCAGGGGTCCGATTCATTCTAGACGGATTGGCATCGTTAAACGGGATAATCGTCTGGGATACGATGTACGAAGAGTCCACCGAACCCGATGACTTCGACATTGATGTCGGGTCGGCCTATCCTTCGTGGGGGACATATCCGACAAACAAACCCAACCTGAATGATCCAAAATTGAAATGGCGGTGGCGCTGGAACGGGGTAGGCGTTTATGATTTCGATGAAGAACGGTCTGAAGGGGTTTGGGGAAGTACTTTGGTTGTTCCGTACTGGATGATTGCTGTTCCGTTGACGCTGATTTCCGTGTGGTTGATTCGGCCGAATTCAACGAAGTCAAACCAACACGAAAAGGAAGTGCAGAACACTTGATCGCGACTCACAAGCGTTGCTGGTACCAGGCGAGCATCGTCCTTCATTGTTCGGTTGCGACTGCGATGCTGTTCTGCGACGCTCAATCAAAATTCCAAAATTCATCCTTATAGACGCGGTTGCTGAATGGCTCGTTATTTTAAATTCAAATCGGCGGAAGAAATGGCGGCTGAAGCGGTGGCGCTTGGCGGCTGGTTGCCGATCACATCCGACTTTTCCTCGTTGTTTCAGCCAATAACTGTCGGGAAGCTCACTGTTGGGAATCGGTTTTGCATCCAGCCGATGGAAGGGTGCGACGGAACCCTGGAGGGATCTCCCGACGAACTGACGTATCGCCGGTTTCGCCGGTTTGGTGCGGGGGGGGCCAAGCTGATCTGGGGCGAGGCAACGGCGATTGACGCCGACGCACGGATGAACCCTCGACAGCTCTGGCTGCATGACGGATCGGCGTCGGCAATCGAATCGATGCTTCGTGGATGTCGGGAGGCTCATCGAGAAATTTTTGGAAACGAAGAGGGACTGGCGGTCGGCCTGCAGCTCACTCATTCGGGAAGGTACTGTTTCCGCCGTCCTCAAATTGCGATGCATGACCCGCTCGTTGATCCACTGACGATCGACAAATCAACCGGACGGATCGTAAACGATTCTTTTCCGTTGTTGAGTGACGACGACTTGAAACGGATCGAAGATCAGTATGTTGCTACCGCCAGGCTGGCCGCGAGAGTCGGTTGTGACTTTGTCGACATCAAACAGTGTCATCGGTACCTGTTGTCGGAAATGCTCGCCGCGACGACTCGACCGGGGGAATATGGTGGGAGTCTGGAAAATCGGACTCGGCTGGTGCGGAATATTATCCGGCGAATTCGATCCGAAGTACCGTCGCTGGTGATTGCGTCACGGCTGAATGTTTATGACGGAATTCCGTTTCGCGCAGGTCCTGATTCGATCGGAAAGCCGATCGCGCATCAGCTTCCGATTCGGACAAGTTTTGGTGTTGATTCTCAGGATTATTCGCGGGTCGACCTGGCCGAACCGATACAGGTGGCCAGATGGCTGGTGGAGTGGGGCGTTTCATTAATCAATGTGACGGCGGGGAATCCGTATGGAAATCCACATGTCCTGCGACCGGCGGAATTTCCCCCCGTCGACGGGTACCACGCGCCGGAACACCCATTATTGGGTGTTTTAAGGCATTTTGACGCGACGGCAGTGATCCAGGGGGCGATCCCCGACGTTCCTGTTATTGGTAGTGGATATAGTTGGTTGCAGGACTTTGCGATGCATGCTGCCGCGGGGAACCGGGTGGCCGGTCGTTGTTCGCTGGTCGGACTTGGCCGAGCCACTCTCTCCCAGCCCGATTTTGTCAGACAACTGATGGAGCACGGGCAATTGAATCGCAAGACAACCTGCCGGACGTTTTCGTACTGCACGAACTTAATGAGGTTCAAAGATCACCCACTGGGTCAGACAGCAACGGGATGTCCGCCATTTGATAAAGAGGTTTATGGTCCAATCTGGAAAGAGGTTCTCGAAAAGCGAAACAGCAAGTGATTTGTAATTAACCCCTGTTGGATCGTCGAATCCGCGAAATTCGGGGTGCGATTGAAGGAACACACTCGAGGAAAATTTTTTGTCGGTAAATTGCGGGAATCCACCTTGCATCTGGGAACGGATCAACCTATTTTTGTTTGATCGCACGGAGGCGAAGGCCGTGATATTGATCGGTAAATTTTTCCGAAGGGCTGGACTTCATGATGAGGCTTCAACTCAATCGACTTGTTCGTGGTCGAATGATTCGAGCGTTTGTTCCGTTCGTCGTGGTTCTCATGACGTTTTGCGGGGCTGCCGGGATTTCTCGAAGCTTGCCTGCTGCAGAAATCGTCGTTAATCCAGAGACAGATCCGCTTTGCGTCAATGCCGGCTCGCTGGTGATTTGCGGCGGTGGGGTTCTTCCAGGGAAACTGATTGAGCGATTTGTCGAGCTGGGGGGCGGTCCTCGTGCGAGACTCGTGATCATCACGTCGGCCAGCATGATCGCCGATTCTGATCCTCATTCGCGTTTATCTGGCTGGTACGATCGCCTTTGTGACAATCAGATTGCCAGTTTGGACATCCTGCACACCCGGTCTCGTGAACAAGCCAACAACCCGGATTTTTCAAAAGTCCTCGAAAACGCGACCGCTGTCTGGTTTATTGGTGGAAATCAGAACTGGCTTTCAGAAAGTTACCTGGGGACCAGAACTGAAGAACGTCTGCATGGCGTGTTAGCTCGCGGTGGTGTCATCGGAGGGACCTCCGCCGGTGCCGCAATCATGTCGCGACATATGATCGCTGACGGCAAGACCGAACCATTGCTTTCCACCGGCCTGGGCTTTTTGCCAGGCACGATCGTTGATCAGCACTTTCGCAAACGTAACCGACAGGAACGCTTGATGAAGGCGATCCAGCTTCGGCCGGGAACCGTCGGCATCGGAATTGACGAAGGGACCGCTCTCGTTGTTCAGGGGCGGACACTTGAGGTGATTGGCGAATCAGACGTCTCGCTTTGCCTTGCCCCTTCTCCCAACCGACCAGCTCGTTTCGAATCACTGGCCGTGGGGAAGCGTGCGGATCTTGTGTCACTCCGTAAGGCCGCCACTGCCAGGGCCGAAACGATGAAGGTCGCGAGTGGCTCGCGGACCCCCGATATTCAAAACGGCACGCTGGTGATCACCGGTGGCGGCCCGACTCCGAAAGAGGTCGTGGATACATTTTTAGAAGCTGCGGGAGGCAAGGAAGCGCCGATCGTGGTCGTCTCGAACGCGTTGGGCGAAATTCCGCCTGAACAGAAAGATGTGACCGGCTGGTTGACTGCTGCCGGTGCAAAGAACGTGAAGATGCTGCATGCGAAGGCAGGCGAAAACTTGTCTGATCCCGCATTGATCGCTCTTCTGACCGAAGCACGTGGTGTCTGGTTCACCGGCGGTCGCCAGTGGCGTCTGGTGGATGCCAACCTCGATACGAACGTCGTCGCTCTGTTTCACGACGTCCTGCGACGAGGGGGTGTGATTGGGGTCACATCTGCCGGAGCAACAATCCAGGGCGAATATCTTGTTCGCGGCAATCCGCTGGGGAATGACGAGAGTATGACCGAAGGCTACGACCGGGGCTTTTGCTTTTTGCCCGGTGTTCCAAACGATCAGCGTTTTACCCCGCGCGAGCGACTGGAAGATCTGGCGAAACTGAAGAAGGCTCATCCTGAATTGATCGGTTTGGGTGTTGATGAATCGACGGCATTAATTGTCCGTGGGTCAACAATGCAGGTCGTCGGGCAGCATCAGGTGACGGTCTTCGATCGCCAGTCCGACGCACCGGCAGAAACCCCTGAATTTGCCGTGCTGAAGTCGGGCGAAAGATATGACCTGCGAGAGCACCGACGCATGGAAACCGAAGTCGCCGACACGACGGCCCCGACCAACTAGTGTTTTCAAACTTCGTGATCAAGATCCTGGTCCACGGCACGAGCGTCTACGAAGAAGCAGCCGGTGGTTGAGCAACGCGCCACCACCGGCGATGTCGACCGAGGACGTCTCGAATCCTGAAGGGATTCCACAACACGAGCGTCGCCCGAAGTTCATTTCGAAGAATGTGAAAGCCTTCGAAGAACGAATCTGTCATCCTTCCAGGATGAAAATTCCAACGTCGAACCCGATCCGGTGGTGTCGCTGCCGCTCAACCACCGGCTAATCGCTTTAGCCCTTCCAGGGCACACAATAAATCGAAACGACGCCCGAATTCTTCGTGCTTCCGCCTTCATCCTTCTCTTCGCTCCGTCCTGAAGAAACCGAAAAGCAGTGTCCGCATGAGTTCATTGGAGAAGGAATGTCGCCAGCCAAGTAGCGAGTTTCACAACCGTGTCTTTGTCCCCTTGGGACACCCGACAATAGCCCACCGTTTCAACGGTGGGACCACGCGACATACCATCACGACAAGTCCCGTTGGGACGACAGACGAAATTCAACGCCACGATCGTTGGTATCACGTTCGGCGCTCCACGAATGAATGATGGAGTTTCAATTCATTGTCCGTCGCGTTATCGA
>CAIULL010000151.1 GCA_903899985.1 uncultured Schlesneria sp. | reverse complement strand
GACCTACAGCGGCAACTACAATGTGAATCAGTACATCTTCGCGATGTACGGTACAGCCTCCATCACGTTTGCCGGGTTCGACTCACTCAGCGTCACTTTCGGGCACGGTGCGACGCCGGGCCTGATCATTTCCAACGGGAATCTGGAAAGTCTGGACGTGACCGTCAACGCGTCATTCAAGGTCGCTGCCGTTGTGGTTCAAGCCAAAGACCTGGAATTCAAGTACACCAACACCAGTCAGACGCTGACCAGCGGAGGCACTTATACCGGAACGTACAATGTCAATAAGTACATCTTTGCCATGTACGGCACAGCCTCCATCACGTTTGCCGGGATCGATTCACTCAGTGTGACTTTCGGTCACGGAGCAACGCCGGGCCTGATTATTTCCAACGGGAATCTGGAAAGTCTGGACGTGACCGTCAATGCCTCATTCAAGGTCGCTGCCGTTGTTGTTCAGGCCAATGACCTGGAATTCCAATACACCAACACCAGCCAGACGCTAACCAGCGGCGGTACCTATACGGGAACGTACAATGTCAACAAGTACATCTTTGCGATGTACGGCACGGCCTCCATCACATTTGCCGGGATTGATTCACTCAGCGTCACATTCGGCCACGGCGCAACACCGGGCCTGATCATTTCCAACGGGAATCTGGAAAGTCTGGACGTGACCGTCAATGCGTCATTCAAGGTCGCCGCCGTTGTGGTTCAGGCGCAAGACCTGGAATTCAAGTACACCAACACCAGCCAGACTTTTAATCCCACAGCCCAGACCTACACCGGCAACTACAATGTGAATCGGTACATCTTTGCCATGTATGGCACGGCCTCCATCACGTTTGCCGGAATCGATTCACTCAGCGTGACATTCGGCCACGGTTCAACGCCAGGCCTGATCATTTCCAACGGGAATCTGGAAAGTCTGGATGTGACGGTCAATTCGTCATTCAAGGTGGCCGCCGTTGTTGTTCAGGCCAAAGACCTGGAATTCCAATACACCAACACCAGCCAGACCTTTAATCCCACAACCCAGACCTACATCGGCAACTACAATGTGAATCGGTACATCTTTGCGATGTACGGCACGGCCTCCGTCACATTTGCCGGAATCGACTCACTCAGCGTGACGTTAGGGCACGGTGCGACGCCGGGCCTGGTGATTTCCAACGGGAATCTGGAAAGTCTGGACGTGACCGTCAACGCGTCATTCAAGGTGGCTGCCGTTGTGATTCAGGCAAACGATCTTGAGTTCAAATATTCGAACACGAGTCAAACGCTCGTTAACGGCACTTATCAAGGGACGTACGACTCAAGCAAGTATCTGTTCTCGATGTCTGGCTCGGCAACTGTCTCTATCGCGTTCATGGCGAATACGACGGTTCAGTTCGGACACGACGGCATGCCGGGGATGGTGATCCAGAATGGAAAACTTGTCAGCATGGACCTTGAGGTCACGTCGGACATCAGTATTGCAGGAGCGAACCTCGCGAAAGCCGATCTGGGCCTGATCTATACCGCCAGTAATGACACGTATCTCCTGTACGGCAATGATCAAGTGAATCTTGGATTTGGTCAGTTGCAGACGACGCTGGGTGGTGGAACGCGAGATGCCGCTCTCAGCTCTCCGGACACGGGTGTCGTGATCACGCATGGCGTCCTGCAACATTTCAATATGACGCTCAATGGATCGCTGGGATTTGGTGGGATTACCTTTGCCAATGGAACATTTAACTGTTCGTATCAGGCGTCCAGTGCGTCACAGCCAGAACAGCTGGTCATCACCGGGCACACCAGCTTTGTCGTAGGTTCCAGCACGCTGACGGTCGACCTGGGGTTGGACGGACTGCCGGGACTTCTTGTTCGTCATGGCCAACTTTACTCACTCAACTTCAAGGTTCATGGAACAATCGCGATTTACGGACTGCAGCTCGGCACGGTCGATATGACAGTCACTGACAATAGCGGAATCTTCGACCTTGTCGGATCTGCGCACCTGACGCTGGGAATCAGTATTCCGTCAAGCCTTCAAATTCTGGGATTGGGTTCTACCTATGTCATCGATCTCGCGTCATTCACTTTGATCCTTCATGACGATTCCGGTCATCCTCACGATGACACCAGTTATACCAAGTTCAATACCTCCATCCTCGGCGCGACTGTTGGAGTTCGAGTCGGGTTCGGCGGCGCGGTAACGGTCGATTTTGGGAGTCTGGTCGATCAGGCCGCTGCGGCCACCGCGAAGGCCATTCAGGATGCCGCCGTGGCCGCCGCCGCCGAAGCGAAAAGGCTGGCCGACCAAGCCGCCGCTGAAGCAAAGAAAGTCGGTCGCTCGATCAAGCACCGCTTGAAGTCATTATTTGGAGAGGTGGATGGCGCCACGCTCTATTACGATCCGACCGGTAACAGCATCGTGAATGGAGTAGTTCACTTTGATCCGAACCTTTACTCCTATGCCACCTCGAAAATTGGGACGATCGATAATTTCCAGGTTCCTGATGGAGCGACGGGTGGTCGATTAGTTCTGTTTGGTGGTATCGATGCGTCAACCAGCTTACCAAACAACATTGTTTTGACCGCACCGTTTGACTCCATCATGATCACCCCCTTCACCACACTGCTTGACAGTTTGATTGATAGCAAAGGGTTGGAGCAGTCGGTGGCGACGAACGTGATTCTTCAAGTTCTTGACCTGCCGACAACATTCAATATCACGACGGGCGCCTATCTGTATCAGGCGCTTTCGGGAAGCGATCAAGACGCTGGCGTGACTGCGAAAGAGGTTCAAATCACTTCTCTCGTCAACCTGGTGACAGCAGCTCTGAATGGACTGCCCGATTCGCACGGGCAGTCGATCTCCGCATCAGCGCTCGGTTTTGATTGTTTCTCAGCGCTCGCCGATGCCGTTGATATGGCCGCACGACAAGGAGTCACGCTGGATCTTTCGAACAAAGACACCATTCTCGGTCTGATTAAAGGAACGGCGGCTCGCGCGGGAATCAGTCTGACGTCTTCGACGGCCCTGGCTAACATCGATGGTGAAGCAACCGTCATATCAGCGGTCATCAATTCCATCATCGCGATCCCCGTTGTGGGGACGAGCGACTACGTGGCATCGATTTGCCAGGTTCAGTGTCTGGCCGAGGGATCGATTTCGAATCAGTTCGCTCAGGTCAACGCAGGGACGGCGTCGATCAATGATGTCGTTTCAGCCTATACGGGGATCAATCTCACTGCCGAAATTAACATCACGGTCATCGGTAATTGTGATGCTCCATTACTGCAAGTCAGCAATGAAACGATCGAGGTGTCTGGTAACGATCCCGCGACGTTGGTGTTTACGGTTTCTGTCGATGGAACGTCGTCTCCACTGCTGCCGATCAGTGTCACGTATTCGACGGTTGATCAGACGGCGACGGTTGCCAATGGCGATTACCAGCAAACGCAGGGGACATTGACCTGGGCACCGGGCGATACTTCTCCCAAAACAATCTCTGTCCCTGTTTATGCCCGATCACCATTGTCGGCCTCGAAGTTCTTTACCCTCGAACTCGGAACCGCAGCGAACGCGGGAATTGCTTCCAAAGGTGTTGGAACAATTACTTACCCATCGCTGGGAACAACCACCAGCCTGACCGTCAGTACGCAACCGACATCTCCTCGCAACACAGTGGTTCTCAACTCGACGGTCGCGATACCTGAACCCGTGAGTGCGAACATCAATGGGACCGTCACGTTCTTCGATGGATCGACGCCACTCGCAACAGTTCCACTCAACGAACAAGGCCAGGCACAGTGGTCGACGGATCTCTTGTTTCCAGGGCCACACTCGTTAACGGCCGTCTACAACGGTGGTGAATCGCAAGGGTATGATCTGGCGACCAGCAGCTCAGCGCCATCTTCTCTGAATATCGGAATCAATACAGAGTCGATCACGTTTGCCCCGATTCCGAATCAGGTTTACGGAGTTAATCCCTCAACGCTACTCGTGTCGGCTTCGTCCTCTTCAGGATTCCCGGTCAGTTACAGTATTGTTTCCGGCCCTGCCACCATCGACAGCAATGGCCTGCTGACAATGACGGGAACTGGCCACGTGGTCGTTGAGGCGACACAAGCAGGTGACAATTACACGTCGGCCGCGACGCCGGTTGTGCGGGAATTCGATGTTAATAAGCCAACATTAACTGTTACGATCAACGACAGGTCGATTAATTATGGTCAAGATCCAGCCTCGATTCCGTTGACGTACACGATCACGGGATTCCTGGGAACGGACTCGGCCGCATCCCTGGCCGCGCTTCCTGTGTTGACGACGGTACCGAATGGAAGCAATGTGGGAACTTATCCGATCACTGGTGTTGCTGGGACTGACCCCAATTACAATTTCCAGTTTGTCGCAGGCAAGCTGACCATTTTGCCCGCGCCTCTCAACGTGATCGTAAACAATCAAACGGCAGTGTATGGCAGTGCGATTCCACAATTGACTTACAGCCTGAGCGGACTTGTCAATGGCGATACGATGGCCAGCCTGACAACGCTGCCGATTCTGTCGACTGTTTCGTCGGGTACGGGTGTCGGTGACTACACGATCTCGGCGACCAGTGCGTCGGCTCAGAATTATGCCATCAGGATCTATCTCGGCACACTGTCGATTACCCCTGCTTCACTCACAGTGACCGCCAACAACCAGACAGTCACCTACGGTAGCCCCATTTCCAGCCTTGACGTTTCGTATTCAGGGTTTGTCAATGGCGACACAGTTTCCAGCCTGACGGCTGGACCAACGGTGGGCATCTCGGACGGCAATAACCACGTAGGGACTCACACACTGATCGCCGCAAATGCGATCGATCCGAACTATGACATCACTTATTCCTCGGGGACGCTAACAGTCAATCCTGCAGCCTTGGTCATTACGGCCAACGACCAGACACAGATTATCGGCCGCAACGCACCATCACTCGGTGTCTCCTACGATGGGTTCGTTAATGGTGACTCTTCAGCGAATCTGACAAGCCTTCCCGTGGTATCAACGACTTCCACGGGAGAACTTGGTTCTTACCCGATCACTGTGTCAGGAGCCGCTTCGTCCGACTATCAGATCAGTTACCAGCCAGGAACACTGTCGGTCATTCTCGATTCTTCTTCCGTCTCCCTCAGCAGCTCGATTCCCTATCCATTGATGGGAGACACACCGACTTATACCGCATCGGTGCAGTCGGCCCTGGATGGAACAACACTGACGACAGGGACCGTTCAATTCCAGATTGACGGTGTTGAT
Source organism: uncultured Schlesneria sp. (assembly GCA_903899985.1). Taxonomy (GTDB): domain Bacteria; phylum Planctomycetota; class Planctomycetia; order Planctomycetales; family Planctomycetaceae; genus Schlesneria. The sequence continues at coordinate 36,551 of CAIULL010000151.1, read as the reverse complement.
CAGGGATCTCCGGTTGCGATCGATCTTAATGGAAGCGCGTCGTTTACTGCCGGTCCACTTTCGGTCGGTTCACACATCATCACCGCCGTTTACAGTGGTGACGTCAACATCAACGGCGTAACGCAAACCTTGTCGCAATCCGTAGCGCACTATGCCGCAACAACCCGCTTTGCAACACCGACCACGCAAGCGACATACGGCGCCAGCGTGACCTATTCCGTCAGCGTTGTGCCGGTCAATACCCCGGACGGAACCCCTGCAGGAACGGTGCAATTCACGGTGGATGGCGTCAACTTTGGTAACCCGGTGACGGTTGATGTCCATGGAAACGCCAGCAGCCTGACGATGTCACTGCTTTCGGCGGGTACGCATCTGATTCAGGCATTTTATACCAGCAACAATGGTTTCCAGGGGGGTTCCGACCTGGCGGAACTGGTTGTGCAAACCGCCGATCAAACAATTGATTTTGGTTCGCTTCCCACGGTGACGAATGGCAATTCACCGATTACTCTGGCTGCGACGGCCAGCTCGGGATTGCCTGTCATATATACAGTTTCAGGACCCGCCACCATCAATGGAAATGTGCTGACGATCACAGGCGCGGGTATCGTCGATATTGAGGCTGACCAACCGGGTGACGCCAACTTCAACGCGGCCCAACCTGTACAACAAGAGCTGACGGTGAACGCCGCTTCGACCACGACGACGCTCGTCTCATCAAATGCGAACAGCACGTTTGGTGATCATGTAACCGTCACGGCGAACGTCACGGCTGTCGGAGTCATTGTCGATGGCGAGGTCCAGTTCCAGATCGACGGCACCGATGTGGGTGCGCCTGTCGCTCTGACCGGGGGTTCGGCATCTTTTGACTTACCTTCCAGTCTGGGGGCAGGTCTCCATGGGATCACCGCCTATTTCATTTCGACGACTGATTTCGACCGCAGCACTTCGGAGACTTTGACCCAGAATGTGGATCGCGCGAACGCGACAATTGTGATCACGGGTTACGACGTCACTTACGATGGCCAGGAGCACGTCGCCACCGGCTCAGCCATAGGCGCTGACGGTTCGCCCCTCAGCGGCCTGGTCTTGTCAGCAACGACACACACGGACGCAGGCAGAACAACCGATCTCTGGACATTTACCGATACCACGGGCAACTACAAAAGCTTCAGTGGCTCTGTTAATGATGTGATCGAACAGGCGACGGCGGCGATTACTGTGACTCCACAAAACACGAAGTACAACGGCGAGGCTCAAACCGCCTCGGTGACAGCAACGGGAATCGGAGGGGTCGATTTGAGCAGCGGCCTGGTACTGACCGGGACGACGCATACCGATGTCGGCATCTACAATGGTGATGCCTGGTCGTTCCATGATCCTTCAGGAAACTACGCTGATGCAAGTGGCACGGTTAATGACCAGATCACTCAAGCACTCGCAACGATTAACGTGACGCCGTACTCCACGACATACAATGGGTTGGCACAGACAGCCTCGGCGACAGCGACCGGCGTTGACGGCGTTGATCTGAGTAGCGACCTGACTTTAACTGGAACAACCCACACGAATGCGGGAACCTATAACGGGGATCATTGGTTCTTCCACGATCCAAATGGCAATTACGCTGACGCAAGTGGATCGGTCAATGACGCGATTGGAAAAGCGACAGCGACAATTCAAGTGACACCGTACAATATAATTTACAACGGAACGGCACATCGAGCAGCCGCAACGGCGACAGGTGCTGGCGGTGTCGATCTGAGTGTCAATTTGACGCTCACCGGCACGAGTCACACAGAAGCGGGAACCTATAGTGGCGATGTCTGGACATTCCTTGATCCGTCTGGCAACTATGCGAGCGACAGTGGGACTGTGAACGACGTGATTGGCCAGGCGGCTGCGAGCATCAATGTGACCGGCTACAGCAAGACCTATGACACGACAGCTCAAACAGCGTCGGGGACGGCAACGGGAGTTGGAGGACTTGACCTGAGCAGTGACCTGACGCTGACAGGTACGACGCACACGAACGCAGGAACGTATACCGGTGATACCTGGTCATTCCACGATCCGCTCGGTGACTATGCTGATGCCAGTGGGACGATTATCGATGTGATTGGGCAGGCGACAGCAACGATCTATGTCACTCCTTACAACATGACTCATGACGCGATGGCTCATTCCGCGACAGGGAACGCGATCGGTATCGGCGGTGCGCGACTTAAGAGCGACCTGACTCTGACCGGGACTTCCCACACCAGTGTGGGAACTTACAACGGTGATGCCTGGTCATTCCACGATCCGTCGGGCAATTACGCTGATGCCAGCGGTACTGTTAATGACATCATTGGTCAGGCGAATGCGACGATCAACGTGACGGGTTACAGTACGACGTACAACACGAATGTTCATACGGCATCGGGAACTGCGACAGGGATCGGTGGTGTCGACCTGAGCGGGAATCTCACTCTGACCGGGATTTCCCACACCAACGCCGGAACTTACAACGGTGATGCGTGGTCATTCCACGATCCTTCCGGCAATTACGCTGATGCCAGCGGCACCGTTAACGACGCGATCTCGCAGGCGAACGCGACGATCAACGTGACGGCTTATAGCATTACTTATGACACGGCCGTGCATACCGCATCGGGGTCAGCCACAGGGGTCGGTGGTGTCAACCTGAACAGCGATCTGACACTGTCAGGAACAGCCCATATGGCTGCTGGCATCTATAACGGTGATCCATGGTCGTTCCATGACCCTGCGGGAAATTACGCCGATGTCTCGGGTACGGTGAATGACCTGATCTCGACAGTTCCCGTGATCACGACACAGCCGGTGAGCACAACGGTTATCACGGGATCGACGGCTACCTTCACGGCGGCCGCCAGCGGTACACCGACACCCACCGTGCAGTGGCAGGTCAGTCTCGACAATGGCGTCACCTGGAACAACATCGCGGGTGCCACAACAACCACTTACAGCTTCACGACCGTCGCCTCGGAAAACAACTGGCAGTTCCGGGCGGTCTTCAAGAATGTGGCGGGAACGGTGACGACGAATGCCGTGAACTTGTCTGTTGCGACAGCGCCGGCTGTCTTGGTGGCACCAACGAATACCACCGTGAATGAAGGGGCACAGGCGAGCTTCACCGCAAAAGCCAGCGGATCACCGACACCTGCCGTCCAGTGGCAGGTCAGTCTGAATAACGGATCGACCTGGACGAATATCAGTGGTGCGACATCGTCGACCTACAGTTTCACCACTGCGGCAGCGGACAACGGTAAGCAGTATCGTGCTGTCTTTACCAATTCCGTTGGCTCAGCCACAACGACACCCGCTGTGCTTTCTGTGATCCCGAGTACCATCTCGGCCAATGTCATTGGCGTGGGGATTAAATGGGGCACAGCTGGATCTGCGGCCCTGTTCGATGCAAGTGGCGGCACACTTCTCCCCAACGGTCGATCGGTTGATATCCCCTGGGCCAATATCAATCAGATTTCCATCACCCTGAACCATTCGGTTTCGGCATTAAATCCGGCGGACGTTTCGGTCAGTGGATCGGTGGGGGGCAATTACGGTCCGGTGGCCGTGACCGGATCAGGGACGTCATGGACGATTACGCTCGCGAAGGCGATCGCGAACGCCGACAAGGTGACCGTTGTCATCGGGAATACGCAGTTGACCTCCTATCAACGGATACTCAATGTCCTTCCCGGCGACGTCAACGACGATGGATTAGTCACTTCGGCGGACGTCACGCTGGCGAATAATGCCATTTCGCTTCCGTACAATATCTTCGCCGATTTTTACGGTGACGGAGTGGATGACAGCAACAATCTGAAAGGTATTCGCGGCAAGGTGGGAACGAAGAAGATCCTGTAATTGATCTCACCACAAAAGTGTTCACAAACAGAGATTGACAATTTTAAATCACCCTGAAGGTAATCGACGACCATGCAATGTTTAGTAGCCTACATGTTTCAACAGCTCTCTTCGTTTAAGTACAACGCCTTGCTGGCCGCGACGCTGGTCTGCCTCTTGTCACCAACGATTTCCGCAAACGCGGGTTTACTGATCGACATCGCTCCAAATTCCACAGCACCCGGAACGACAGGCTCCCTGGAAGTCACCTTAACCAATACGGGTACTGATCCACTCGACGAAGTGATCGTCGCAGGATTCTCGTTCGAGATCACCGCCAGTGGAAACGACGTCACTTTCAGCGCTGTCTCCACGGGGACAAGCCTGTTTCCCTATATTTTTGGTGCCAATTCGGCATTTGGTCCTGACATCCTGGCGAATCTCAGTACGGATAAACATACCGTCAGCGCATCGGACAACTATTCCACCTCGTCTACAGGCGTGACTTTGACACCCGGCGAAACGGTCAGCCTGGGGTTGGTGAGTTTTGCATTGTCGAGCTCAGCACCTGCCGGGCTGATTCCCATCACGTTTTCAGCATTTGCAGCGACTGGCGGCAGCGATCCTTCAGGGAACGATATTGTGTTCGGACTTTCGACGACCGGAGGCATCAACGTGGTAACGGTGCCCGAACCTTCGACATTTGTCTCGATGCTTTTAGGAGCATTCGGCACCAGCATTGTGACATTCCGTCGCAGAAATCTGGCTGTCTGATGACTCATTCGACTACGAATTCTAGGGCATCGCCACGGACCGAGCTGGAAATCGTCAGTTAACGCCGATGACAGCCAACACGAAAACCACGATTCGATCCTGATTATGATCGATGAGATTTCATCTGGTAATGACAATCAACGGACAGGATGACCGAAGTCGGTCATCCTGTCCGATTTGAATTTCATCTCGAGATGGTTTCAGCAGGGCTTCTCGTACTCAACTGACGTGCCGTATAAGCCAAGTTGATTTCGACACATCGTTATCTCTGCAAAGGATTCGCGAGTTCATTGTTAGTTTTTGTGAAGAGCACTGCTTGACCGAGGACGGTCAAACAGTGGCACGAAGATTTCTTTTTGGCGGACGCAACGTACGACATTATCGCTGTAAAGGATTACCGAGATCCTCGGTGGTTTTTGTGAAGAGCACTGCTTGGCCGAGGACGGTCAAACAGTGGCACGAAGATTTCGCTTTGGCGAGGGCAACGTACGACATTATCGCTGTAAAGGATTGCCGAGATCCTTGGTGGTTTTTGTGAAGAGCACTGCTTGACCGAAGACGGTCAAACAGTGGCACGAAGATTTCTTTTTGGCGATGAAGCCAATGAGAATATCATCGCTGCAGGCGCTGGACGATTTCGTCTTTGGTTTTTGCTTCGTTACAGAGGTCCTGGAATTCCTTGCGGTTGAGAATTCGGCTGCTGGGGACCTGGACCGACACAAATTCGTCGACGGGAAGCAAGTAGATTGCTTCGCCAAGCTGTTCCGGTTTCAACGGGGTCCAATCTTCGCCGTCGCTGGTCTTCACGCGAGGAGGAGCTTCCGGCACATAACTGGTCTTCAAGCGGGAAAACCGGATGCCGGGTGTGGCCCAAACCGAAATCACGCCTCGCCTGAGATCCTCGGCAACGGGAACAATGACCCGTGTATCGACGGCGAGATCCGGATCGTCGGAATAATTCGTCAACCATTTTTCGGCGATGCTGCGGCTTTCTATGAGGACCGCTTGCTCGTCTTCATTCACGTTAAGTCCCAGTCCGATATCTTCTGCGGAGAGCGCATAACATCCATAGAATAATCGCTCGATCTCACTCAATTCGTCTAATAACGGTTGTTTCCGGGTCCCCTGCTCTGTCAATCCGTGCAACGTCGTCAGTTGAGTCTCAGGGACGAACTCGCGAAGGACCTGATTCAGAAATCGATACGAACGAGCCATCCGCAAATAATAAGTGGGAGCGGGTTCTAATCGCAGGCGTGGTGAAAATCGTTCCAGCGGTTCAGGCCGCGCCAGAGCCGATTCGACTGCAAATTTCGATTCGCTGCGAAGAACATGCGTCTCTTTGCGTTTCGTCATCAAGGCCTGGAAGGCTTCCAGTCGACGTCGCTTATAGTTGCCACTCAGCAGAAGCGATTTCGATTCGTCTCCCCGTTTCGGCACCAGCAGTGTTTCCAGTGCATAAACCTGATAGTCATACCATCCACTTTTTTCCGTCGGATGAAGGTCGACCGTTCCACTGCGGATTGCTTTCACCAGTTCTCGCATAACGTCGTCTTTTGCTGAGAACCCGTTAGGGAAAAGTCGACGCGTCAGTTCCGTTTCGCGATTCGATCCAGGAGGAATCAGCGAGACAGTGCTCGTGGTCAAATTTCGCTGACGTCGGACCCGCACAAGATCCTGACCGGTAGAATTCTCAACCAGGTCCAGCGCGGTCAGTCGCGACGGCGAATTACTGAGCCTTGCCCAGCGTGCGAGGATGCGGCGATAGGTCGCCTGCAATTCAGAATTTGTTTGCAGCGCACGTATCACGGGCTGCATCCAATCATTGTCGTCCAGTTCGAATTCCATCTGGAAAAAACGACCGACTCGATAACACTGTTTTAACTTCTCGTTCCACGTGTAAAAACCGATCGGCTTGCTTTGTACAAGGTCGGAAGCAAAGCGAGTTTTAAAAAATGTGATGGAAGCTTGATTCGTCGCTGGAATTTTGATCTCGGCCAATTCAAGACCTGCGGCGAAATAGGCCGCCGCCCGACTGTCAACTGGCACGGCTGCCGCAAGTTCTTTCAGGAACGTCAAATCGCCCTGGAACTCAGCTGCGTGTTCTTGAAACCAGTATTGTTCCAGTGCGGCGTAAAGACCGTCATCAAACTGTTTGGCTTTTCCATCAATCAGATTGATCGATGGGAGCACGTTAATATTGAGTGATTGAACACTACGAATCGCGTCCCGATAGTTCGCATGAATTTTTAGTAATTCTTCATCAAAATCGGGCTTCAAAAGATCCTGATCAAGCTTTGTTACCGCGGCGCTCAGATTGACCGACCAACCTTTCGCCTCACGTGAATCGACTCGATCCGGCACGAACGAAGGAGCAGCACTCGCGTCGTAAATGTCATCCGCAAACTCACCCGCCTGGTTAGCAGCGGGTGCGTGATACTCCGTTTTTTCGATGACGGTTGCTTCTGTTTCCAAGCACCCGACGAGCGTGGTCAACGTGACGAGAGCGAACAATGTGCGCAGAAGCACAGGCTGATGAATCCATCGCATGAACATCTCTCTGAATCGCTGGTGGGCCCAAACCAAATCGCTCAGGAATCTGTATCGTTACAACGGAAGAAATGTTGCAACTTCCCTGAATTCTCAAATCACACATCGAGGTAAAGCACAAACATAAACAGCCGTGCGACAGTGTACCGCACGGCTGATGACATCTCAATAAATCTGGAATCAGGCCGTGATCAGACTGCTGAAGATTTCGGCCTTCGACAGAAGCGAGCAATACCAAGGCCGAACCCGGCGACGGCTGCGTGAACTAAGGAACTCGGCTCTGGCACCGCGGCGGTCGATTTCGAAAATTCACAGAAAATTCATTTCGCGACGCCTCAATTGGGGACGCTCTTCAGGATTCCTTCAACGACAGCGTCGGTCTGAATCCCCTCAGCCTGTCCTTCAAAGTTCAGGATGATTCGATGCCGCAGGACGTTCAGGGCAATGGCCCGAATGTCGTCGCGGGCCACATGGTAACGACCATCCAGGATTGCGAGGATCTTTGCCGCCAGGATCAGCGATTGAGCCCCTCGGGGGCTGCTGCCATAACGGACATATCGCTTCGTCACATCGGGTGCTGTCGCATGATCAGGGTGCGTCGCCAGGACGAGCGAGATTCCGTACCGGCGCACATCGTCGGCGATAGGAATCTGGCGTATGAGTTGACTCATCGACAGGATGCGGTCCCCGGCCAGAACCGGTTGCGCCCGAGGTGACTTGGCTTCCGTCGTGCGATCAAGAATCGTTTCCAGTTCGTTCAGGGTTGGGAACTGGACAATCAATTTACTGAAGAAACGATCAAGCTGTGCTTCGGGAAGCGGATACGTTCCTTCCATTTCAAGCGGGTTCTGGGTCGCCAGCACGAAGAACGGCTCGGGCAATTTGTAAGTATGCCCGGCGATCGTGACGGTATGTTCCTGCATGGCCTCAAGCAGTGCCGACTGCGTTTTCGGCGTCGCCCGATTGATTTCGTCGGCGAGCAGCACATTCGTGAAGATTGGACCCTGCTGGAATTCGAACTTCTTTTGTTTGTCAGGTGTTTCCAGCACGACGTTAGTACCGAGCAAGTCGGCTGGCATCAGGTCGGGTGTAAACTGTACTCGGCTGAATTTCAGATGCAGTGCATCGGCGAGCGTTCGCACAAGCATCGTCTTGCCCAGTCCAGGGACCCCTTCCAGCAGAACATGACCGCCGCCGATCAGGCAGATCAACGTCCCTCGGATAATGTCGTCGTTTCCAACGATCACTTTTCCGATTTCGTCGCGCAACGTTTTGAAGTCTGAACGAAACTGGTCGCACACCTGTTGAGTCTCAGTGGTCGTCGACATGAGGTTGGATTCCTTACTTGACCGACAAGTCAGCCACGCCATCATCGCTGAATCATGGGGTCGGCGGTTTTCCTATGAGTGATTCGGCTGCCAGACAAAATTGATGGACGAAGGTGTCCATACCACGTTGAACCGAGCGACAGGAGGAGTCCCCTGATCGACGCGTTGCAAAATTCTGTCGTTGATGGCTTCCCAACGCAAGCCGGGCAAGACAAAATGCCTGAGTATTTCTGGCAGACATCTCCCGCTTCAGTTGCCTTTTCCTGCGCGATACTCGTCCGGCACCATCCCGGTTGTCGGAAAAAGGCTTCGACAAATTCACGATCAGGAGGCTTTTGTGATGAGCTCACTTCGCTTCGAATGGTTGATTCAGAGACGACCCAAAGCACGGGCGTTGCCTGCAACCCCATGGGTGGGCGAGGCTCCTGCCGAGCCGCTGATTCAAGGCGTGTACCTGCTTCGCGGCGCTGCCGAAGCCTCACGCTTGCGCAAACCGAGAGTCGGGTTCCGTTGGTTGACACTCTGCTGCGTTGTGGGAGCTTTGATGGCCTGCCATCTGAAGGCTCAGGAAGTTGATCCGGAAGAGGCGAAAGAAAAATCGGTCGCGGACCGGTTCGTGACCGTGCTGGAAAAAAATCCGCGACGCGGAACGGCTCTCGACAAAGTTTATGGCTTTCATGTCGAGCGAGGTTCGCTGGATCCTCTGATCAAAACCTATCGCGACAAAACCCAAACCGCCAAAGGGGCTGAAGCGGGTGTCGCCTGGATGATCGTCGGGCTGCTGGAATCGCTGCGGGGACAAGACGCCGTGGCAGTGGATGCATTCGAACATGCAGAACAACTTGCCAAAGACAATTATCTGGCGTCCTATTATCTCGGCCAGTCGCTGGTCCTCATCGGCCAGCCGGACAAGGCTGCAGAAGCACTTGAGCGATCGATTCAGCGCAAACCGGCTCAGGCCGATCTGCTCGATATTTTCCAGGCCCTGGGACGCGTCTATCAGCGCGCCCAAAAAACCGATAAGGCACTGGAAGTCTGGAACCGTTTAGAGAAGCAGTTCCCCAATGATGCGCGAGTGCAAGAACAGATCGCGACGACCCTGCTCGAAGAAAATGAGTTCGCCGCAGCACTTCCACGATTTCAGGGACTGGCGAAGACCACAAAGGACAAGTACCGCCAGTCGCTATTCCAGATGGAAGCCGCCGAAATCAAAGTGCGGCTGGGCAAATCAGACGAAGCGATCGCCGAATTCGAAAAGCTGCTCGGACAACTCAATCCTGACAACTGGCTTTATCGCGAAGTTCGTCGCCGGATCGAGGCGGTCTATCTGCGAACTGATGACCAGTCTGGCCTGATCAGCTACTACGAAACCTGGATCAAAAAGAATACGGAAGATCTGGAAGCCGTTTCGCGATTGTCTCGACTACTGGCCGGAATGGGTCGGGGACCTGAGGCTCAGGCGTGGCTGGAGAAGGGACTGAAGCTGGCGCCGAAGAAAAAGGAATTGCGAAACGCCCTGATCGGCCAATTGATATACGAGCAAAAGTACCCCGAAGCGATCGCCCAGTATGAACAGCTCGACAAGTATGAACCGAACAACCCCGATACACTGCGAGACTGGGGCCGGGTCATCCTGAAAGATACGGCCCGTGACGAAGCGACTCGCAAAAAGGACGCCGCGTCTGTCTGGCGGCGACTGACTACGGCCAAGCCGAAAGATCCTCTCATTGCGTCTCAAGTGGGTGAACTGTTTCGTCAGGCGGAAATGACCGACGAGGCCCTGGAGCTTTACCAGAAGGCAATCTCGCTCGCTCCCGAACAGGCTCAGTACCGAGAATATCTTGGCGAATATTTTCATACACTGAAGCGCAAAGACGAAGCTCTGACGACCTGGCGAGCGATCGCCGATGGCAAACTGAAAACCGCACCCAATGTCGCTCGACTGGCGGAAGTTCTGGCCAGCTTTGGATACCTGGCCGAAGCGGTCGAGACGAACGCGGATGCATGCAAACTTGATCCGAAGGATTTTGCCCTGCAGGTCAAGCAGGTGGATCTATTGGCTCAAGCAGATCAGCACGACCAGGCGCTGACTCAATTGGCGATTGTGAAAAAGCTGTCAGCGAACGATGAAGAACGCGAAGCCTCGTTGATGCGGGAACTGCGCGAACTTCAAGCGCTGAATAAACTGAAAGAGCGAATTGCGGAACTGGCAAAAGACAAAGATTCAAAAGACGCCGAACATTGGTTCTGGCTGGGGCGAGCGTACGAGGCCGAACGACAAATGAAAGAAGCGGCTGAGGCGATCACCAAGGCCAGTACTTTGGCGCCGCAATCGGTTCCGATCCTGATGGCCTCGGCCCGGATTTACGAAGCGCAGAATAATCTTCTTGCAGCGGTCGACATCAACACGAAACTCGCCGCCATCGACCGACGATACCGCACGGAATATTTGAAACAGGTGGCAACGCTGGAACAAAAGCTGGGACGTCGCGACAAAGCAATTCAGGCTGGTCGAGACTTGATCGCTGCCGCACCGGGCAATCCTGAAACGTATGAATTCTTCAGCCAGCTTTGTTTTCAGCTCGGTGAAGCGGAAGAAGGGCTTGGTGCATTGAGACGTTCGGTCCGCGTGAATCCAACAGAACCCAAAGGTCTGCTGCTGCTCGCGTCGGCACTCAGCGAACAGTTCCGCACCAGCGAAGCGATCGAACTTTATTGGCGCGCGTTCGACAAAGCGGGAAACCTTGATGATCGACTGGGAGTCGTTCCCAAACTGACTGAGCTGTACCTGCAAACCAACCAGTTTGACCGGCTGCTCGAACGCCTGGAGCGTCAACGCCGTGAACCGAACCAGCAGCGTGAAATGACGATCTGCCTGGCTCAGGCCTACCAGTCTGCGGGAGATGACGGCAACGCGCGACAGGAACTGGAAAAGCTGCTGACGGAAGAGACCCGCGACGTGCAGCTTTTGACTCAACTGGTCAAGCTGTGTGAATCCGATGGTGACCTGGAAGCCGCAGTGAAGTTCCAGCAGCAATTGATGAAATCGGCACCCGGAAAAGAAGCGACGATGCGACTGGCTCAGCTACTGATGAAGCTGGGCGAGAACGACGAAGCGACGGCGCTGATGAGCCGAATCACGATCGAAGAAAAGGACCCGGAAACGGTCCTGAAGTCGCTGGATTCGATGCTCAATCAAGAAAACTATTCGCAGGCATTGACCGTCGCGGAAAAGCTGACGCGAGATCAACCTAAAAACTGGGAATTGCTCTATCGGGAAGGGGTCGCGCTGGCCAAATCGAAGAACAAAGCTGCCGAAGCCAGGTCACGATTTGAAGCGATCCTGGCTTTGAAACTGAACGACGACGAAATGACGCTATCTGCCAAGAACCAGTTGAAGAAGGCTCAAGGACGTACGCGTAGCCCGGTTGCTCAGCAATTCGAGATGAACCCAATGCTGATGCGCGTCCAAAGCACCTGGCAGATTCGTCAGGCAATCGGACTGGATAATCAGAATTATTATGGTGGAGGACAGCAGCCGTTCTGGACACCACACGATTACGGAACGGCTCGAATGGCCTGTTTTGGGTGGCTGGACCTGCTGGCCAGAAACGAAGGAAAGGAAGACGAGTTTCTGAAAGAACGCCGGGACCTTGGTGAGAAAGCAGAAGATCTGCGTGGTCTGCATGATTGGTATTACTTCGCGTCCCTGACGAACAACCAGAAAGACACTTATGGGATTCTGAAAAAGCTCTCGTTACGACCTGACGCCGATGTCGCGACGAAAACCATGTACCTGGCATCGCTGACGAGTCGCGGCTTCGTTCCCGGTCAGGTTGATGAAGACGGTGACCCGATCGAAATGACGGAAGAAACCGATGAAACGGACGAAGACGATGAAGAAACACAACAACGTATGCCCAAACTGGCAGCGCTTGATCCTGACGAAATGAATCACGTCATGGCGTGTTACAAGGCGATCGACGACAGCACATCGATGATGACCTTTGGTCAGACATTTCTTCAAATCGTTGCCGCAGAATTAAAACGAGCTGGTCGAAAAGAAGAGGCGGACAACATGTTAAAGAACGTGATCAGCGAGGCAAAAGAACCTCTGCAGATCGCTTCGTTGCTACCCTTTGTTGTACAGAAAAATGACTATGACACTGCGATCACGCTGCTTGACCGACTCGCGGAACTGAAGGATGACGGGGCGGCAAACCAAGCACAAAATCTGAATGGCGCATTCAATTACGCCCAGTACGTCTCAACCCCCGAGTACCAGTCACAAATTCTCGCGCAGCTTATGGCCAAGCGGGCTCAGAAAAAGGCGATCGGGGACGTCATTGGGCTCTGGGATCGCTTTCTCGCGACGGCCGTCGCACGTTACGAGAAACAGAAAGCGGTTCCAGCCGCGACAAAGAAGCGGAACCAACAACAGTTCCAGTACCAGCAACGGGGTTACGTTTACGTCTGGCGCGGTAACAATCAGCAGCACGTGAATCTTAACTTCCCGTCGGCAAACGAGATTTACGATCAGCCATCGATTCAAATGCTCTATCAGGCATTCGCGATCTACAAAGATGCGGATTCGTCACGCGATCTGATTGACCACTTCCAGAAAAAGCTGAGTGATCCTAATACATCCGAAATTCAGAAAATCTTCTGGCAGTTTGGCCTGGGATACCTTCACTGGTGGATGGATGAAAAAGACGAGGCTTTGGCGGTCCTTGCTCCAGCCACCGAGGCGCTGAATGACAACACTGACATGAAGTTTGAACTGGCCAGACTCTATGAACAACGGGGCGAACACGAACAAGCCCTGGCAATCGTTGACTCACTGACGGCGACCGATCAGCAGGCGATGCAGAAGCGCGAGATCACCGCACTGCGGATGGCGGTAAACAGCGGCAACATCGATCGAGCACGCACCGCGGCCGAACGATTATTCGGATTGCGATTGGATTCGAACCTGCAGATCCAGCTCGCCCAGCAGATGCATCAGTTGGGTATGCATGACCAGGCCGAGGCGGTCCTTTCTCGCGCAGGACGTCAGGCGGGTAACAAAACCGATGTTCTGTCGAACCTGATGCAGCAATACCAGTCGCAAGGAAAGAACGAAGTGGCGACGCAGATTGCCCATCAATTGCTGCGACGATCAAGTGGCGCTTCGACAACAATGAATGCTGTGGCGCGACGGCGCAGTAACAATCCGAATGGCGATTCCGGACTACGGCAGCAGGCCCTGACGGTTCTCAAACGGTCGGGCAAACTCCCCGAGATGATCAAGAAGGTGGAAGGTCAGCTGAAGTCCTCGCCCAAATCACAACGATTGACCGAAACATTGATCGAGTACTACACGGCGAGCGGCGACACGAAAAAGGTCGAAGACCTGACCGCGAAGATCGCCGAGACAAAACAGGACGATCCGCAGTTCCGGTTCAACCTCGGTCAACAGTTGATGAATCAGGGAAAACACAAAGAAGCGGTTGAGCATTTCAAAGTGGCGCTTAAGAAGGATCCAAAGCTGGCGCGTAACAATTTCTACGAAATTATTAACTCGTTCCAGGCTGCCGACAAACTGAACGATCTGGCCGCAGTCATTGACGAAATGGACTTCAAAATGTTCCGTCAGAATCCCTGGGAACTGACGAACATGATCAGCAATCTGTCGTACCAGGAAAAGTCGAAAAACCAGGCGATTGCGTTATTCAAACGCGCCTGGAAAGACTTACCAGATCAACGGCAGCAACTGTTATCCAATTTGAACAATGACATTTTCTGGCAGATGCCGGAAATCTACGACTATGCGCGGCAAGGGATCATCCCGACCGAAACTTCTATCCTGCAGAACGCAGGCTGGCCTGGATTCGGACAGATTCAAAGTTGGGGTGGCGACGGCAAGATCACCACACTGATGAACCGTTTCCTCACCATCGCTGCGACAAACAAGAAGTTCGATGAATTGACGAAAGAGATCGAAGCGACGCAGAAAAAGGTGAAGAAGTGGGATGGAGGAACTGCCCTGCTGGCCCTGATCGATTTGCGTCGCGGCAAGGTCGATGAAGCCAAAATGGCCTTGGAAAAGTTGCTGCCTACCTTCAAGGGAATGCAACAGGGTCAATACACCCGCTGGGAGATCGGACAAGAGCTGATGCCTCACGAAAAATGCGTTGACCTGGCGATTCAGTATTTCGAAGCGGCGATCAAAGATCCCGACGCGATGGCGCAGAACGGATTTCAATATACGCCCGGAAAACCGCTGGTCACCCTCTACAAACAACAAGGTCGCAAGAATGATGCACGGCGAGTCATGCTCGAAGCAAGCAAGGTGAAGCCATCCCGCTATCAAGGCAACGAAGATTACGAAGCCTATCAGCGGATTAATAATTCGACGTCGCTCGGAAACGAGATGAAAGCGATTGGATTTCCCATTGATGCCCTTCGTGTCTATCAAGAACAACTGGCTCGATCCGACGACTTTATTTCGGCGGCTCGCGTCTTCGGTGGCGGCACGAATGGAACTCAACAGGTCGCCCGGATGAAAAAGCAGCTTGAAACCGGGTTCCAGACAGCGCTTAAGGAACTGAAGCCCGAGCTTCTTCCGGAACTTCTGACTGGAGACGATCCAACAAAAGGAGGACCGTCAGTGGACCTGTTGCTGATACTGGAATCACGTGATCTCGACAAGACGACCATGTCGAGCGCGCTTTCCAACCTTGTGGCTGGGATCGCTTCTCATCCGCAAATGGTCGAGAAGACGAAGACGGCATTGAGCAACATTCGAGCGACAAGTCCGGGAGATTTCGCAGCCTTGATCCTGGTGGCACAAATGGCGGGGACGCTGAACGACACCGAGAATCAGGCAGCGGTCGTGAAGCAACTGGTCGAGCTCGTCGACGCAACACCACTCGAACCTCAACCCGAGAAGGGTGGCTATACGACGAAGCAACGCGACATCGCAAAGCAACAGATGGCACTGTGGCTGGTAGGCCGAGAATGTCTCAAGCACGACTCGCTTCGTGCATCGGGTATTAAGCTTGGCGAGCGCGCACTGGAAGCGGCTCGACGACAGTCCGATCACGGATACGCGCTGGCAATCCTCCGAGAATGGGGTCAAATCGCACTTCAGACCGGTGATAAGGAAGCGGCTGAACAACGCTGGACCGAAATGCTGGAAGTTGTCATTCCTAAACCGGTGGAAAAGACAAAGAAAGAAGACGGACCGAAGACAAGTTCGATTGGTGACCCTTCGGGCATCGTGCCACTGCTTGTCGGGCTTCCGTCAAGCAGTGCCGAGCGGCATAACGAACTTCGAGTTCAAGACACTGCTTCTCCGAAGACTCCGAAGCAGTGGCACAATACGACGGGACTTTCGCTGGAAACATTGCCACTGCTTGTCGGGCTTTCGTCAAGCAGTGCCGAGCGTCATAACGAACTTCGATTTCAAGACACTGCTTCTCCGAGGACTCCGAAGCAGTGGCACATGAAGACCGGGCTTTCTCGGTGGGAGATGATGCTCGCCCCGGCAGTTGTGGGACAGGCAACCTTTTCGGTGCCCATTAGAATGGCCACACCCCCTGCTGCCCCCCCGGCGGGAACAAAAGGTAACGTGATTACGCTCGCCCAGTTTGAACAGGCCGCACAGATTGCGAAACTGGCCGCCGAAAACGGTCTTAATGATCTGTCGATCAAGGCGATGACGCTGGCCCTTCAGGCGGGGCCGCCGATTGAGGCCATTCAAGCTATCGATCCAAATCAACCCTTTGCGGCGACACGGAATCCCAATAATCAAAATGAACAGTCACAACTGACGGTGAAAGTAGAAGAGCGGCTGACAGCCCTCGAGCGATTGTGGCAACAGAAGGGGTTTTCTGACGAAGTCATTTACAACCTGTTGAAGAGTGCTGTCCTGCCGGAACGACGTCCGCTGGAAGTCTTTCTGTACCCACGACCGCTGAATCAGAACCCGAATCAACCGCCACAAAGTGTCGGTTCGCTGCTGGTCAAGGCGGCTTTAAAAGCCAATAAAGTCGATGAAGTCAAACAACTGCTCGAACCGAAATTGAAGCAGCCGCTTGGTGAACTTTCCGCACGGGTCTTGCTGGCTCAGCTGGCACTGGCGACTCGAGACAACGCAACCGCAACCGAGCAGATTGAATTACTGAGTAAGCGCCTGCAGCAGGATTCGCTACAGAATTCCAGTGAGCTTGCCTGTCATGTGGCGATCCCTGCGCTCAGTCTGACCGAGTTGCCTCCAGCGGCGATGGTCTTGCTCGAACGGGCCGTTGATCACCTGACACAGAATGCCACTCAAGGGCGAGGCAATGTTCAGGAAGAACCGATCCGATCGTTTCGATTTGCCCTCGCACGTTTACATTTCAAGAATCAAAACGCGGAAGGTGGAAAAAAGCATCTCGAAGAATATCTGAACTACCTCACGCCGCTTTACTCTCGCTACGGCGGCAATTACGGTCAGTACCGTCGTCGAATCGAGATGATGAAGATCGCGGCCGAATACGCCCGCGCAGGTCTGCGAACTGAATCTCTGGAATGTCTCGGTCGGTATGCCGATCTGCCGATCGTAAACAACTATGGTCAGGAAGGACCCAGTCGAGCGGGAACCACAATCCTTTCGGGACTGGCCTCAATCCCGTCGGCGGAACGATACGAACTGCTGAAAGCCTGGTCGCTGCCGACGGCAGAACGAAAATCAATTCGAGTCATCGGGAATCTCGTTGCAGGCGATAGTGCTCCGACAAGTTTCGATGCGTTGCGCGGTGACGTTCCACGAGGTCCGCGTGTTCCGGAGTTGGCCAGCACCGCCGGTTTGCTTGTTGCTGCCGCAGCCGAGGCTAAGCAATTGGACGAACTTCGTGATGCATTGATTCCTCATGCGGAACAGGATGTTGAACATGCAAAGTTTTTGCTACTGATGACCCAGATTGCCCGTGGCGAAGGGGCCGAGCAATTGCCCGCGCTTCGAAAATACGTCGACGAACGAAAGAAGATCGCCGGCGGTGGTACCGGCGACGAAGACGGTGACGACAACGGTAACAACCAGTCTCGAGCACAAATCAATGACTTGTTGCTGGCGCATGCGGCTATTGCCGACAAGAGCCTTCGACCGATCGGACGCGAACTTGCTCTGCAATTTGTGAATCAGGCAGGCCGCTTTCAGGAACAATTGTTGATGGCAATTGGTCGACGTGAATACTACACACCGACCGTAGGACCAAAAGCGGCCGAACGGATGAATCACGAGTCCTGGAATACGGACCTCAAACACTGGACTGCTGGAGCCGTGGTCAGTGCCAGAGCCGAGGCGGCCGGTGCCTTGCCAATGTGGTGGATCGGACATGACGGACAGATTGCACACCTTTGCGGCCCGGACGCCAGCCACCTGTACCTCAAGTATCCCCTGATGGGTGAATTTGAAGTCACCTGTGATGCCTGGTTAGGGCCGTGGGGTGAATGTGATCTTGGCTACGGAGGGATCGTTTATCATGGACTGAATCTCGGAAATGACACACAGATCATGTCGGTCGGAAACCGCGTCGATTCAGTTCACAAACCAGACCCGCCAGAAGTTCAGAACCGTTACAACCAGATTCGTCTTGAAATCAAACCGGACAAAGTCCGGTATTATGTGAACGGTTACTTTATTCATGAAGAACCGAAGCCCTCTTCCGCTTCGCCATGGTTGTTCATTCATTGCGACAAGGTCTGGCTGACGGCACTGCAAAATCTGAAGATTACAGGAAATCCCGTCATTCCCCGCGAAGTCGTGCTGGTCAGGGGTGACAACATGCTGGGTTGGGTGACCGAGTTCTACGGCGAGCATCAGCCGAACCGCGATCCTGACCGCGTCATTGATAACGAATCAGGTCAGCCGACAGAGCCACCCGAGTTTGACTGGTGGGCGAAAGAGGGGATTATTTATGGTCGTCATCAGGCACTTTCCGGTCTGGGCAAACCCACTGTGCAGCAAAGTCGGCTGCATTACGATCGACCCATGCAGGATGGCGAACGGATCAAGTACGAATTCTGGTACGAATCAGGCTCAACAGGAACAGACGTCGCTCCAGCGTTTGATCGCCTGGCGTTTCTGTTTAATGCCGAGGGAGTCAAGCTGCACTGGATGACGGATGGCAGCTCGCCTGAGGATGCTTATGGAGGACTGACTGCCGATAACGTCGTGGTCGAACAACCGATCCAGCGTGGAAAGGTCCATTTGAAAGACCGCGACTGGAATTCGGTCGAGGTCTCGTTGAAAGACAGCATGGTTACGCTTTCTCTGAATGAATCAGTGGTTGCGGTCCGAAAGCTTGAATCCGAAAACAGCCGGCAATTCGGTTTCTATCATGATAAGAATGCAACTGCCGTCCAGGTCCGGAATATTGTCCTGACTGGTGATTGGCCCGAAACACTCTCGTCCGAAATCACCTCGAATCTGCTCGCTCCTTCACACGTACGAACCCCGCAGGAACGACGCAACTTAGGTCGCACGATCGATGAGAAATTCCATACCAGTGGCCTGGAAGATCTGTTAGTTCAAACCCGGGCAATGGCACCCGAGGCTCAATATGAAGCACTGAAACACTGGGTACTCCCTAACGACGACCACGCGAACTACCGACTGTTCGCAGATTTCACCAGCGACAACGGAATCCCGATTAAAAACCGACTGACGGGAAGACTCGATTCCAATGGCGATGGCAATCTTCCGTCATTTCGGCGGCAGAAGGTGGGTGGCGAACTGATTGCTCCGGCGTTTGATCTTGTTGACGTCGCGAAGCAACTGAATCGCCTCGATGAACTTGCGAAGCTCGTGGAAGAGGCTCCTGATGATAAGACTCCGCTGTCTGCCCGTTCGAAGTTAGCCATGCAGATCATGATCAACACGGCAAAAGGGGACTTTGCGAAATCGAACGAGGGGATGGGGCAACTGTTACCATTGTGCAAGGCAATTCCAGAGAACGCTCGCATGGTGAAGCGCTGGCCGGAAGTCCTCGTCGGAAGCGATGCCACTCGACATCCAGAGTTGCGCGCATCTGCGTTAACTCTGTTGACGCAGATTGTCGATCATCAGCATAAGCGGGGTTTAGGTGAAACGTGGGAAGGCCGCACGACCGGACTGCGCGATCATTGCAAGAGGCTGATCGATACGAACCAGTTTCCCGCAGCCGGCGGTTCGTCACCGAAAGGGCAATGGGCTGCGGCATCGATCGAATGGGCCGATGCCCACGCACGTGGACCTGTTTCCCGCTGGCATTTCCGCGAGAACGAAATCACACACGTCGCCGGATACAGTCATGATTACCTGTATTATCAATCACCGTTAAGGGGATCGTTTACCGTCGAAGCCGAGCTTGCCACAGACGGCTGGCGGGAAACGCGATTGATGTATCACGGCCATTGGGTCGGTGCTCAATACACGCGTGAAGTTGTCGATCTGGGTGATCTCACCAGCAGTTGGCAAAGTCCGAAAATTGAACCCAAGGTGGAATTCGGCGACTGGTGCCAGATGAGACTGGCGGTTGAGCCCAACAAAGCGACGTACTACATCAATGACCGCAAGGTTCATGAACAGGCCCTGCCGGATCAGCCCGACCCCTGGCTGGCACTGATGACGTGGGGCAATCTTTCGGGTGGGGCGCGGATGATCCGCATCAAAGGCCAGCCTGAGATTCCTGAACAGCTTAACCTGTCGGCTCGCAACGATCTGGTCGGCTGGACACCCAGCCTCTATCACGACCCGATGAATAATCGACAACCGAATGAAAACGAAAACGGGAACGCAAACGCCTGGATTAAGAATAATGACGAAATCGTGGGTCAGCAGTTTGTGAAAACGCCGGGTCGCAAACGAGCAAGTCTTTTGCGCTACCATCGACCTCTCGTCGAAGATTCAGTCGTTGACTACGACTTCTTCTACGCCCCGAATGACACTCACGTGCATCCCGCCCTCGGCCGCATGGCATTTCTGCTGGAACCGGACGGAGTCAAACTTCATTGGCTGACCGATGCACAATGGGACCGCTCAGGTTTGGCACCGGATAACGTTGAATCAAATCCAGAACATCGTCGTGGTCCCGCCACGTTGCCATTAAAGAAAGATGACTGGAACCACCTTCAGATGACGACGAAGGGGGATACAGTTCTATTGAAACTGAACGACACCGATGTCTACGAAGGCCCGATCGCGTTGACCAACCAAAGGCAACTGGGATTGTTCCACTATGTCGAAGAGACGGCTGTTCGCGTGAAGAACGTAGTTTACCGTGGAGCCTGGCCGAGGACGCTTCCGCCGTTGAAAGAACAAGAATTTTCGAACATGGGTCCCAAGCATTACGACCTGGCGGACGCTGAACTGAAGACCGATTTCGACTGGAATTTTCAGGGAGCCAGCCCCGCGATGCTGAAGCCGTGGGGAATGGTCAAACCCAATCTGATGGAACCGGCGGAAGGGGGATTAAAAATTGTCCGTGGCGAAAACGCGACACCCGAGGGGATTCCCTGCGGATATCAATGGGACTCAGAAATTCATGGCGACTTCGATGTCACCCTCAGTTATCGCGACTTGCAGTCGAAGACCGAACAGCCGGATTGGCAGATCCCCCGCGTCGAAATCCATTTGTATATCGGCGGCGGATTGAATGATGCGACAAACACTCATTTTATGCATATGGGTCATCGTCAACGAGTCAATGGAACGTTAAACGTTTATACGGGCCACGGCACTCGAGTTTCCGATAAGCATGACATGAAATACACAGACAGAGAAACACTTGAAAAGTCGGGAAGAATACGATTAGTCCGCAAGGGTAACACGGCTTATTACTTGTACTCCAAACCAGAAACCGACGAATGGATCTTGCTGAACTCTGGCCCAGTCAGTGCCGCGCCGCTAACAGGGGGAAATCTCTGTCTGAGAGCCGAAATGCCCACTTCGTCTGCCAGTGTGGTCTTCACCGGATTAACCATCAGGTCAAACAAACATGTCCAGACCACCCAGAGATTGAAGCCGTATGAATTTGCTGAGGGTGAATTGACAACGAAACAGGTCTGGAATTTTCAGGGACCAAAACCAGAGTTCCTGAATGTTTTTGGTGATGCAAAACCAAATCGGATGGAGCCGGCGGTAAAGGGTCTGAAGCTGGTTCGAGAAGAGAGTAACATTAACGATGGCGGCTTTTGCGGTTTTATCTGGAATACAGACCTGAAGAGCGACGTTGAAGTGACGATCGGATATCGCGACTTCGTTTCGAAAACCGAACAGAAGGACTGGCAAGCTCCCCGAATCGAAGCTCAGTTTGATATTGGTGGCGGATGGAACGATTCAGAAAACACCAATGTCGTCCTGGGAGGACTCAGGCGCCAGGCCGACAAATCAATCTTGTTTGTCGCCAATCGAATTCGCGTGAAAGACGATTTTGATTGGAAACATGGGTTCCGTGATTCAACCGAAGCATCAGGCCGTCTACGATTCGTCCGCAAGGGAGAAACTGCGTACTACCTGCATTCGAAACCAGACTCAAAAGAATGGGATCTGATCTACGAAGGACCAATTGGTAACGCTCCGCTGAAGGGAGGCAACTTTGGACTGAGATCCGAAATTCCCTCTTCGACCGCCGAACTTACTTTGACAGAATTCATTTTGAAAACGAAATAACCGGCGCAGCCGGTTTGTGCGCGTCGCACGACGGGTTCAGAATAGGGAAATCATTCGCGCGTTGATTCGAACAGTAGCGGCGCAACCGATTTGTTCGCGTCACGCGACGAGTTTAGAATAGGCTGATCATTCGCGCGTTGATTCGGTCAGTAGCGGCGGCTTCCAACCGCCGATGTCAACACGCAGAAGCCAGCCGCGCCCAGAAAGATCGTTTGATCGTATGCACTCTGCCACGTTGATTGTTGAGAGTTATCTGTCGGGATGTCGCGTCGATACTTTTCTGGCAAAACACTTTCGCAGTTACACCCCCTGGCGAATGCACCGAATGGTCCGGGCCGGTCAAGTGACCGTCGAAGGAACCGTTGCGCAGCCTGATCGAAGGGTCTTTACCAACGAAGCGGTCACGGTACGGTTGCTTGAGCCGCCCGATAATCTGATGCCCGCCGAAGAGATTTCGTTCGGTGTTGTCTTCGAAGACCAATGGCTACTGATCGTTAACAAGCCCGCCGGCTTGATTGTACATCCGACGGGAATGAACCCGTCAGGAACGTTGACCAACGCGGTCCAGTATTACCTGGATCAGAACTCCTCCTTTCCCGGTCAATCGAAACCGGGAGTTGTCCACCGTCTTGATCGCGATACAAGTGGTTGCGTGGCCCTGGCGAAGGATCATCTGTCGCACCGGTTATTGTCGATGCAATTTCAACGCGAACGAATTTCCAAGTCTTACATCGCACTTGTGGACGGCCTCGTAAAACTGGATGAAGGGACAATCGACCTGCCGATCGGACGAGCCCGCAGCGGAGCGAGCGCCCTGATGTCGTGTCAGGCCGACGCAATCGACGCAAAGTCTTCAAAAACCAATTACGAAGTTCTCGAACGATTTTCGCGTCATACCCTGGTGAAAGCTAAGCCACGTACGGGCCGACTGCATCAGATTCGTGTCCACTTTGCGACGATCGGTCACCCCGTTGTCGGTGACGATTTCTACGGAATGTTAGGCGAATTGAAACCTGAACGAGACCGACCGGCGAAGGGTGAACCAGCGCTCGCTCCGATTTCCCCTTACATTAACCGCCAGGCATTGCACGCGGCAGAATTATCGTTCGCCCACCCGATGACGGCAGAATGGCACACTTTCTCTGCGGCATTGCCTGACGACATGGAACGCGCAGTTGATCTTGTACGGGCTCTGTAGTTTAAACTTCGTGCACAATCACCGCAGAAAAATCGGGTGGCATTCGACGTGGGTAACAAATCCCAGTAGTAGCTGTGGACTGAACTCCGTCTTTGTCCCGGAGGGACTGCAGCGATTAGCCGGTGGTCGTTGAGTGCAGCGACACAACCGGATGAGTGGACAGTAAATGTCTGGAATCCTGGAAGGATTCCAGAGGAAAAGGTGAGTCAATAACCTGTTGCTGAAGCTCAAATCTCTGAACAATTATTCTGGCATCCTCTCTGGACACAGAAAAATGCCATGAAAACGCAAATTCTTTCTGGAGAAGAATCGTTATCGGAGTTGCGATGACGCGGGTTTCTGACCCAACAGCACTACGTCCCCAGTCATGCAGACAAGTCATTTACATACAATGCTTTACGTCACTTTTAAACAGTGTCCGGCAGAAGATGCCTATTCAGATTTTGCCGGTTTTGATATTTACCGGCGGAATTCGCCGCTCCAAGGACGGAACGGTCTCTGCGAAGGACGCATAAATGACACGGAAGTTGGTTTTCTTACTCTCTGCAATTTCGCTGCTCTGCGGCTGCACGAGTAGTGATCCGATGGGTCTTCGTTCGGCGTATCGAGGAGTTGTCCCCCCTTCGTCGAACTCGCGACCCGTTTCAAATTCCCCGGTCGCCATGCAACCGTTTGGTCAACCAGGGCAACCGATCGGCATCGGACAATCGGCCTTCGTCCCAAATGCGAACGTCTCGAATATGGCGATTGCGCAAGGACAGAATCCAGGCTGGGGTTCTCCGTATCCAATGATGGCCAGCGCAGGAGGTCAGTTCGACGGACGGGCTTTTCCGTTTTTAACCCGTGAAGTCAAGAAGCCGAAAGCGGGCGGGTCTCAACATCGAAAGGCAGCCGTCCGCAACACGGCGCTCGCTGCGGGAATCGCGGCATCTCCGATGGAGGATTTGAAATATCGGGGCGGTCGAACGATTCGAGACTTGAAGTACATGAACATCTATGTCGGAGGAGAAGGTGCGTGGGATCCCAACGACTACAAAAGTATCGATAAGAAACTGGCTGCGGCGATGTCCGATACCAAGTTGAATAACGTGATCATGCAATACTTCGGCAATAGCCCGGTTAGTTCGCAGTTTCTCGGATCGTTCTTCTACGACTGGAAACCAAAACTGGTTAAGAAAGGTGACCTGGACGTGCAGATCCAGGACCTTTACCGTCAGAATGCCTTTGAAGGACGAGACCTCGCCAACACGGTCGTGAATTTCATGCTTCCTCGCGGTGTCATTCTGGGTGATCCCAGCGGCGGCCAGCAATCGACTGTGTCAAATAAAGCGATTCCCACTGCCGACGCAGAGGATTCCACCGGCGGACTGGGTGGTTATCACGGAACGGCACACGTCGATGGAAAGAAAATCTTTTACGCGGTTGGCGTTTTTTCCGAACGACGACCTAACGGCGGCACGAACGGTATCCCTGTCTTTAATGAGGACTGGAAAAACGTCGTCGCCACCTTCTATCACGAACTTCAAGAGGCCCGGACGGATCTCGAAGTTGACGATGCCGCCACTGATCCCAACGGGATGAATTTGCTGGGCTGGACTTCGGACAGCGGGCAGGAAATCGGTGACTACCCGATTGCCGAGGCAAAACAACTGCTTCAAGTCTTTAAGGAAGTTCCACTGGCCGACGGTAGCGGAACGGCTCCGATCCAGCTTTGTTATTCAAACGCCGTGCATGGTCCTGAAGGCCCCATCGATTATCCGCACGGCATGGAACCGCCACCCGGCAGCAGACCACCACAAAACAATCCGCCGCCGAGTAACCCAACACCGAGCAACCCCCCGATGTCAAACCCAAGTACTCAAGGGAATCTGCCGCCACAAATCCAGAAGATGATCGGCGATTGGGAACATCTCGATCAGTACCTCAAATTAGCAATTCTCAAGCTCTTGTCCTGACGATTCATCTGGATTTCAGCGTCGCCGTAGCATGGGCTTCAGCCCGTGCGCCACAACACCGTCAGCCATTTGAAACATACAACAAACAACGTCGGAACGGTGATGGCGACGATGAAAACAGTCGCTCCCGGTAGACCTCGGAGAGTATTCGGTGAAACAGATTCGCGGTAAGAAAGCTCTTGTGACTGGCGGCGCCTCCGGAATCGGACGCGGAATCGCATTAGCACTCGCACGCGAAGGTGCCGACATCTATCTGTGGGATGTCAACGAAAAAGGATTAACCGCAGTCGCCGAGGAAATCCGTTCGCTCGGTGTGAACGCATCAACAGCCCGAGTCGATCTGACGCAATCCGCTGAAATCACAGTCGCTGTTGAGTCATTACTAAATCACTGGGGCACGCTCGACATCCTTGTGAACAATGCAGGAGTCGCCTATTACGGGCCGACTCATAAAATGACTGCTGCTCAATGGGACTGGTTGATGGGAATCAACCTGCTGGCGCCAATCCAGATCACACGAGAACTTCTCCCCAT
The DNA here is from genome assembly GCA_903899985.1 of uncultured Schlesneria sp. Classification (GTDB taxonomy): domain Bacteria; phylum Planctomycetota; class Planctomycetia; order Planctomycetales; family Planctomycetaceae; genus Schlesneria. The sequence goes on along the minus strand of CAIULL010000151.1, from coordinate 10,670 downwards.
CCTTCTCGAACGACCCGAGGCGCATATTCTGAACGTCTGCAGCATCTCGGGTCTCGTCGCTGGCGGACGTTTTGCTGCGTACCACACCAGCAAGTTCGGCTTGATCGGATTTTCAGAATCCCTGCGAGCGGAATATGGTCGTCGAGGCTTGGGTGTGACGGCCCTCTGTCCAGGGCCGGTGCAGACGAATCTGTACCGCCAGTGTGCGACTGGCAAAGAGGGGAAGACCGTTCCCGAGCCACCTCGGTGGCTTTGTGCGACAGTCGACTCGGTCGCACGCAGTGCCATCAAAGCCATCTGTCGCAATCAACGCATGCCGATCGTTGGGTTACTGGCCCACCTGTTATGGAACACAAAGTGGCTGGCACCGGGTGTGCTCGACTTCCTTAACCATTTTCGAACCAAAAAGCGTCCGCTGGTGCCGAACGTCGATGCGTCGCAAACGGTTGAATCTCGTCGCGCCGCATAGATCGGGACTTCCTTCCCAAAAAAAAGCTTCGTTTCTTGCTTATCCCGCTGACACGACAACTTGAGATCGACGCGGTATCATCAATGTCGCCGGGGTGATCGCTCCGGTTGGCATGGACGATTCTCTGCAAATGGACACTTGCGAACTTGACTGCCTGTAAGGTCGGTTCTCGATGTTCGACTCGTTGCTCACCGCAAGCCGATCGGCACTTCGCGGTGTCGATACGTATCTATCGATGGATGAAAATCAGTTCGCCCAGGCGGCGGTGACGCGGCTGCATCCTCATCGCGGCGGTGCCACTCATTCAGGTTCGATCACTCTGATTCACGGTGCCGCAGGGATCGGAAAAACTCACCTGGCCCTCTGGACTCTTTCTGAGCTGACAAGGAAGCATCCCTGTCTGAAATTTGCTTATGCCTCGGTCCAGGATCTTTGCGAACTGATGCAACTGGCTGAAGAGCGGCAGTCCTTGGCGGAATTTCTTGAGAACTGTCAATCGCTCGATCTGATCGTCTGTGAAGACATTCATTGGTTGGAAACGTCTCCCTTTTCGCAGTCTTTATTTGTGATGTTGATTGAAACACTGGAAACGAGTTTGACCCAGGTTCTGATCACATCTCGAAAACCGGTGGGTGAAATTCGTCCTTTAGATCAGCGACTGGTCAGTCGATGCCATGGCGGATTATGTGTCCCGTTGCCGATACTCAGTCACCAAAGCAGAGTAAAACTGTTAACGGAGTGGTTTCAAGAGCTTAAGCTGCCAATACTGAAACCGTTTGCGGCATCGGCGGAATTTCTGGCCGAACGTCTGCCGATCCCACCTCGCGACTTGCGGAAGGCGGTGATCGATCTAGCCGACCTGCAAGCACGTCAGAGAACGTTGATTGATGTCAATTATCTCGAACAGTGGCTGATAAAATCCAATCGAACCCCTCGGTTATCATTTGACGCCATCGTCGTTCAAGTTGCCGATGAATTCGGGGTTCAGCCGAATGACATTCGATCGCGGTCACGTCAACAGGGTTTGGCGGTTCCCAGACAGTGCGCGATGTGGCTCGCTCGCGAGCTGACAGGTCGACCGCTCGAACAAATTGGTCAGTACTTCGATCGGTCACATACGACCGTCTCGCACAGCCTCTCGAAGCTCAACGAGTTAATGCCGAGCGCTCCTTCGTTACAGCAACAACTTCAGAGACTTCGCCAGCAACTCAAAGAATTACCGCTTGAAGACTGTGCATAAGCTGTGGATGAATGCGCACAAAACAATCGAGTTATGAACAGCTCGGGCCGCAATCTTTGACTGTCAGATGATAACGCGGTCAGAATTCAACAGTTTTCCACATGCTTCTCTTCATCCCGTCGTCCAGCTATCAACAGCCTCAAAATGTGGATTCGACGACGCAACTTGCGGTCTGATCGAAGCTTGTAATTCAGTGCGAATCGACAATCCACAATTCTGAGGCCCCTCTAATAAGACTTCTACGAGAGATTATTTAATAAGGAAGAGAGGAGCGAAGAAGAGACCTTGATGATCTCAAAATCGTTCCAGGGCCCGGTCGATCCTTCGCAATGACCGTTCACGACCGAGGATGGCCAATGCATCAAACAGTCCGACACCAACCGACTTCCCAGTCACCGCGACCCGCAAAGCGTGAACAATCTGACCGATCTTGATTCCACTCGTTTCGACAAAGTCATGGACCAGTTTGTCGAGTGTCGCCGCATCAAAAGGAGTGACAGTTGTCAGTTGTTCGCGAACCGATTTCAGCAATCCGACCGCTTCTGGAGCATCACGAAGCCGTTGCTGAAATGGTTTTTCATCGAAAGTCATCGCTTCGTCATCAACAAAGAATTCTTTGTAATCGAGAATATCGCTGAAGACGCGTAATCGATCGGCCACGGCCGAGATCACCTTAACAACAATTTCTCGCGTTGAATCATCGACTTCGCCGGAAACCAGTCTGGCTTGCGTCAGGAAGGGAAGACAGCCCGTAACCTTGTCCCCAAGCGGTAGCTGGTTCATCCAGTACTGCTGGTAGCTCTGTAGCTTCTCAGGATCGAAGCCGGCAGGAGCCTTGACGATCCGTTCCAGAGTGAAATTCTGAATCACATCTTCGAGCGACAGAAATTCTGTCGTTCCATCCAACGACCAGCCAAGCCGGGACAGGGCATTCAGGATTCCTGACGGCAGATATCCAAGCCGCTCGTAATACTCAACCATTACGGGATTCAGCGTTTTGGAATCGCCCAGTCCCAATTGCGGAAAGACCTCGTCAGCTCGATCAAACATCTTTTTAAGCTGCGGACTGTTTCGAAGTTTTTCGACGTCACGTTTGCTCAGTTTTTTTGTCGAGCCAGGAGCTGTGATGAACGGAATATGAGCAAAGACCGGCAACGGATTTCCGAGGGCCATGTGAATCAAGGCCTGGACCGGCGTGTTCGCCAGATGTTCTTCGGCTCGAATGACATGGGTGATCTGCATCTGCGAGTCGTCAACAACGGTGGCGAAGTTATAAAGGAATGAACCGTTGCTTCGCATGATGACCGGGTCTGGCATCAGCGAACAGTCCCATTCGACATGGCCTCTCACCGCGTCATCAATGGCAATCTTCTGGTCGCGAGGAATCAGAAATCGCACGACAAACGGTTTTCCATCGGCTTCGAGCTGCTTCTTTTCTGCGTCTGACAATTCCAGTGAACGACGAATATTGACGTATGTTTTTTTGGCCGCTTCCGCCTGTTTACGATCTTCAGCGATCACTTCCGGAGCGTCAAAATCCTTGAACGCTTTTCCTTCTGCCAGAAGTTTGTCGACGGCCGCCTGATACAGCGGAGTCCGCTGCGACTGGTAGTAGGGTTCATACGGACCTCCGACTTTCGGTCCTTCATCCCAATTGAGTCCCAGCCATTCGAACGCTCGAAAAATCGGTCCAAGTGCCGCTTCGACATTACGTTCCTGATCGGTATCGTCGATCCGAAGGATAAAAACCCCACCGGTGTGGCGAGCCCATAGCCAGGCAAATAGAGCAGTCCGCATTCCTCCGATATGCATGTAACCGGTGGGACTGGGAGCAAATCGAGTACGAACAGGCGTGGTCATGGACGATGATTTTCAACGTTAGAGGGAACTTGGAACTTGAACGGTTTGTAACACCATTGAGTGCAATCAGCATCGATCTTCGCTCGCCGCTGCTGTTTCTTCTATGGCCACTCAATTTGAAGTCACGGGCAACCGAACGTTTGGATAATGAAACAGGTCTTGTTGTGTTAATTGGTGTCGATACCTGCGGTAATCTTCACGGTACACGATTGAACCTGTCGATTCTTAAATCGCTGTGAATCTGATGTTTTGACGTAAATCATTCATTTGTATTTATTTACGTCATTTTAATGGATTCGGCAACAATTTTTTATTCGTCAATTTGTGGTCGAGATTCTAAGCTTTTAAGACCCTTTGCCGCGAGCATCCCAGCGAAATTTCGTCTCCACCGTTTTGCGGTCTGAGGTTACAATTAGCGTCCTATGCTGACTTCGTTCCTGATCGCCGTGTCGATTTGGGGAACCGATCCAAACATCGTGTTCGCGGATAACCGCGCCTCATGGCCTCAATCAACAACTGCTTCGGTTGAACCACAAGTCCCTGCCTCGGCACAAGGATTCTCAGCCGTTACCCCGGCATCGAACCGTGTCTTCAGTGAACCGTTTGTCGCCCGCGCCCAAACAGTGAACGATGATCTTCAGGATCGCTTCTGCGATACGGGAATTGGTTGTGCCTTAGAGGACCCTAAAGTTCGCCACTTGATCGCGGAAATCAACCCGTTTGTTCCATTAAATTTTCCAGTTCTGAAAAACTATTTCGACCCTTACGGCTGGCAGATGCTGACCGGTTCGACCGGTCCCCAGGACTATCGACTGGGATGGTCCACCTTCAACGAGATTTCGGTGCTGCCGGCGACTCAAGCGTTTGGAACCACCGGAAACATGAAGATTGTGGAATGGAATTCCAACGCAAAGTACTCGGGTCTGATTCGTCCCGGTGTGCTGTTCGACGGGACTTTCTGGTTTAATGCTCGCTGGTGGGATGGACCAGGCGGGATCAACTTACCGGCTCAAGTCGATCAAATCTCCGCCGACCTGCTGCTGGGATTTTTCAATGATGGCCCGTGGAGTGCCCAATTAGCTTTCCACCCACAGCTCGTTGATACCTACGAAGCCAAGATCGATAAGAACGCGTTCAATTTTGATGGTCGAGCGATCGCGACGTATACTGCGTCGCCGAATTGGAAATTAGTCGGAGGGTTCGCAATCTGGGATCGCGTCAACACGTTAGTGATACCTCATGTCGGTGCGATCTGGACTCCCAACAATCGCTGGGAATTTCGAGCCTTGTTTCCCACTTCGCGAATCAGCTACTTCATGGGGAACTGGCGTAACGCGGATTACTGGTTGTACAGCCAATATCAGTATGGTGCAGAGGCTTATCAGGCGGTCCTTGCCGACCCCCGAACAAGCGATCGAATCCAGATCACTGACCAGCGGTTAACTGCTGGTATTCGGTGCGATTCCGGTCGTTACACCTTCTTTACCGAAGCGGGATATGTGTTCGACCGTCGAGCGATCTTCGCGGGATCGACACCCAATTTTAATTTGGGTGATTCGGCCATCATCACAGTCGGCGTGCGGTACTGATCCGCCTGGGCTGTCAGTTGGAAAAGGATTTGTGCCACTGTTTGACCGTCCTCGGTAAAACAGTGCTCTTTTCTCTCGGAACGGGAAATAAATATCAGCCCAGCGGCGGTGCGAAGCGGCGTCAGTGTCGAAGCGCTCCTCTGGGCTGGGATGATCTGATGCAACCTTTCAGGCTCAAAAGTCCCACGGGCTGAAGCCCATGCTACGCCTTGTCAACGCGTTCCCAAGGTCGGACTTGCCGGAAATTGGCCAATTCCGGTAGAAATTGCCGGTCATTACATCTCGACGGACGGAGTCCGCGCGAGTTTCGATCGCCTTTCACCGGCAGGGACGCCATGTACGCAGGCAATTGGCTGACGTTTGATCATTTAAGACGCCCGTTTCAGAACTGCTTAACAGCAATATTCGGGCGCTTCGGCTTAGGGGTCTTTCTTGGGACTGTTGCCGTTTCGATGTGGCAGCAATTCAGCCTGACCTTTGGCCTGGACCCCGCCTTGATGCTGGCCGTCGGCTTGGTTTTATCTGTTGCCCTCTGGTGCGGTGAGCGATGGCGACCGGCACAAGCGAACCTTTCGCAATACTCGGGCCTGTCGTACGTCGTATGGTGCCTTTGTGCCTGGTCAATCCTCAATCCATTCTGGATCGATGCGTTGACCACAATGATGAGTTACATCCCCCAGTCGTGGTTAGAGAATTCCACCACCAAACCGTTCGTGGTCCTCGCGATTGCCGTCGCAGCCTGGCTGATTCCCGGCATGCTGTCGGGGGCTGTAATCACGCAGGGAGGAGTTGGCCTTTCTGGACAGGGCTTCCAGCCAATACAAGACGCTGGCGCGCTTGGGCTGAAGCCCATGCTAAGGACTGGAACATCCCCATCAATCATGTTGGGGATCGCCTGCGGTCTGGTGTTGAATTCTGTCGTGCTCGCTCCCTGGTGGGGAGTTTTCGTTCCCGCCATTGCCACGTCAGTCCTGGCGAGTGGTATCAGTTGGTGGGTGCAGCGAACTTCCCCGCCCGTTGAAATCTCTGCTTCAAGCTTGGCAACGGATAATTCCGTTCATGCGACGGGAATGACGCCGATTCACGTCGGTATGGCATTACTTACCGGCGCTTTGGCAGCATGTGAAATGCGACTGGCCAACCAGTTGATGCCGCATAGTGCCTCGGTGATCTTCGCGCAGGCTGCGGGAATCATGGCAGGGATTGCGTGTGGACTGTGGTTGTTATTTCGTTTGCGTCGGTCTTCCGATCAAGCGGCGTGGTGCGGATTGTTTGCCGCAGCGATTTCCAGCCTGCTGATTTGTGCTCATCCGTCGCTGGTCAATTTGTCTCTCAGGATGAATTCGACATTAACTAACGTGACCTTGTTAATGACGGCTCGTGTGCTGTTATTAATGGCCACGTCGTTTCCCTTTGGAATGGTTCTGGCTGGACTTGCACAACCGACTGATGGCCGTGCGACACGCGAAAGCGTGGCCTGGGGCTTGCCTTTCCTGGCTGGACTGGCCTGCAGTGTTTACCTGCTGGGTGGGACCTTCGGCGTGATCCCGCTGATGGCGACATACAGCGTACTGATGATCGTGAAATCTGCCTGTGTTCGTGTTCGTACCCTGGGTTGGGTCATGTCGTATCGAACCGCTTCTGTTGCGGCCTGTTTGCTACTCACGGCATTTTCGCTCCCGATGTGGCGATTTAACGACGATGCGTCACGTACAGCGAAAGTCCTGTTCTCGACCCCTGCGTTTGTCGCTTACCGGTCCGGATGGGATGTTGAACAATTGTCCGCTCTCGACGACATCCGGATGATTCATCGCCAGGAAGGGCCGTCGGGATCTTTGACACTTTGGCGAGGACACGTTGCCGAACTCTATGTTCGCGAGGGGGGCGTTCCTCGTTCGGTCGTCACCAAGAATTCCGATATTGTCCCTCAGTTCGCTCCTGAAGTCCTGCAAGCGGTCTATTCAATGGTCCTTTCCGAACGACCAGGCCGGATCTTGTTGCTGGGTCTTTCTGCCGGAGTGCCGCTTTCAACCTGCCTCGAATTTCCCATCCGCGAGGCAGTTTGTGTCGAAGGAGATTCGAGTCTGATCGATCTCGTCAAAGGACCATTGGCTCGCGAGACCGGCATCGATCCGCTGATCGATGACCGAGTCACCTTGCGACGAGTCAGTCCTGAATTGGCGCTCATGACCAAAGAACCCGAGCCGTTCGACGTCATCCTGAGCAGTCCGCCGTCCTCGTCGTTGTCCGACGGTGCCGCGGCATTCACTCAAGAATTTTATACTCGTGCCTCAAGTAGGTTGTCCGATCGAGGTCTATTTTGCCAGCGATTCGAATGCGTTGATTATGGTCCTGAACCGTTGAGAATGGTTTTAAAGACGATGCGGAAAGCGTTTCGACAGGTGATCGGTATCGAAACCGCCGCTGGTGAATTCCTGCTGTTCGGCGCGAATGCCGAAGACGTGTTCATCCCCGGCGAACTGGCAACGCGATTAGAACTGCCGCATGTGCTCAGGATACTCGCTCGCAGCGGCCTGGACTGGTCAACATTGCTGAATCAACCAGCTTATGATCACGAAGCCCTTGGCGAAGTCTGTGACGAATCTCGCAGCCCGGCAAATTCCGTGTTCAATGGACTTTTAGCTTCTCAGACACCGTTAGAAGTCATGCGCTGGGCGAATAAACAGCACGAAGTTCAATCGGTGCTGACGACAACACGACTCACAAAAGCCCCGTTCTGGACCGAAGCCATAAACGGTCAACCAAACATGCTCGAAAACGAAATTCAGTTGTCCCGCCGATCGCGGCTGGTCGAATGGCTGGGAGACAGTCGTGTCTCACAGGAATTATTACGACGACTGAACGAAGTGACGATTCAACAGAATCTGGTCGTTGAAAATCCCGATGCCCACTGGTGGGAATATCGCAACGCATTACGGAAACAACTTCAAGATCGACCTCGAACCATCGTACAGCAAGTCAAAGCCATCGACGAAAAACCAACTTTGCACCCCGAAGATCTTCGTCGACGTGATTACTTCGTCGCCTTGGGAAATGCGGCTCGCCGTAAGAAGCCAACCAGGGAACAGATCGCAGCGGTCGAAGAATATCTTCAACCCTATGATCCGTTGCTGACTTATTTCGCGAGACAGGAAATCGCGGATATGCTGGCTCGATGTGGCGAAGATGCCGCACAGGAACTGGCGTACCGCCTGCACGTGATCTATTTCGTTCCGACGCGCGATTCATCCGTTCGCAACGTCGCAACGGCGATTGAAACAGTCGTCAATCACCCGGAAGCGGTCCCAGACGATTCCGTCAGATTTGATGTCTTAAACGGCCTGATTCAGACCCTTCGAACTCGATGGGAAACTCGTCAGTTCATCTCACAGACATCAGTGAAGAAGGTGCTGGAAGATGTCGATCAAAGTCTGATCGCAACCGAAAATGGAGTCAACTCGTTGAACGAGATTGCCGCGTCGGCAGGAGTCTCAGAGAAAGAATGGCAAGCTCGTAAACAAGTCATCGAAAAGCTACTGCTTCGTCCGCTCAGGTCATACAAGACCGAAGTCAAATCCCGCCAGGAACGAAGCCAGATGCAAGCCCGAGCCCTCCTGAACAGCATCGACCGGCCGGAACAGCCGGACGATGCGCGTCGCGAGACGGGTTCAGAATAGATTAGTCGATCGCGCGTTGTGACGTGGGAAGAAAACCCCGTAGCATGGGCTTCAGCCCGTGCAAGTTCCGGAATTCCGGGGTCGGGTGTTCAAATTTCAAAAATGGCCGAAGAGCGGATCAGCAATTAAAAAATCGCATGATCGGCCATTTTTGAAATTTGAACACCCAACCCCTCTTTAAAACCGTTGAAAAACGAATACGCACGGACGGTCTCGTTATCAAGATGGACAACGTGTCACGAACAGACGTGACCTCAGCAATCCTCACGACAACAGCCGCCGACAAAGTCGAGCGAAATCGGGCCCGGCCATTAACACCGGTAAAAACGCGGTAACCCCCGCTTCACGCAGTCGCCATTCCAGTTCCGCTGTCGTGGCAGAACCGATAGCGATAATCGGCACGCGAACAGGATGTTTCGAAGCCTCGGACCCCAGCCAAGCCAGGCAATTCTCAATCGACGCATCAAGATCAACGACAATTAACGCCTTCGAAAAACCATCGACGATGGGAAACAAGTCACCAACCGATCGACACTCGGTTATCGCCATATTATCAGATTGAAATTGCCGCTGAAGCTCTGGACCCCAATAGGGTTTCAGTTCAAAGACCGCGATCACGGCATCAGGCGAATTGATGGGCATATCGCAGTTTCCAATATTTTTGAAACGAAAGTGAGTACGTCAGGCAGAGACCCAGGTACGCGACCTCATCCACGCACACCGAAATCATCGCGTTAATATGAAATCTAATCCAACCATTGAACGCAACGAATGATGATCGCCGTTATTTAGGACCACCCCGTTGGGGTAACTTTCATGCGGATGTCCAAAACCCAGGCCGCTGGCCTGGGCGACATAGTGCTGTCGCGTTGCGACGGAAGTGATGCATGAACGACATACGTCGATTCGTTGTCTCGACTATCCGACAATTCCACGCACGTTGAACAACGCAACAACGGTGCGACGAACACAACATCCGCGAACGTTTCATCACCCCTCTGAACAACGTTCGGAAACCCCGAACGGGGTGGTCCTATGTCAGGCCAACGGCCTGGGTACGCCGTCCCGCGACGAAACATAACCCCAACGGGGTGGCCCTAATCCATCCGAAATATGAAAATGATTGATATAAGAGTGAATAATCATCTCATGGAGAGACTAAATGCCTCAATCCCTGGCAAAAGTACTTGTCCACATTGTTTACAGCACGAAGGGCCGTCACCCGTGGTTAAAAGACATTGGGATGCGGAAGGAATTATATGCCATCAAAGCGACGGTATTGCGAGACAACGTCGACTCTCCAGCGTTGATCATTAACGGCGTCGAAGATCACATCCACGCTCTCTGTCTGTTGTCACGAAAGTTTGCGATCAAAGATGTCATTCAGGAGGCGAAAACGGAAACGACCAAATGGGTCAAGAAGCAAGGTCCCCAGTATTCTGATTTTCACTGGCAATCAGGTTACGGGATTTTTTCCGTGAGCGAATCAAACGTGGAAAAGGTAAAGCAATACATCGCCAACCAGGAAGAACACCACAAAAAGATGACGTTCCAGGACGAATTCCGTGAATTGTGTAAACGACACGGAATTGAGATTGACGAACGTTACGTATGGGATTGATGTCTCGGAAACCCCGAACGGGGTGGTCCTATGTCAGCCCAGGCCAACGGCCTGGGTACGCGGTCCCGCGTCGAAACAAAACCCCAAAAGGGTGGCCCTAATCCGCGGATCACGTATTCAGCGTAAATGAACGACATCTCATCGATCCGTCGAACACCACGACCGATCAACACGGCTCATTAGGGTCACCCCTTTGGGGTTCACGTTTGCGTAG
>CAIULL010000150.1 GCA_903899985.1 uncultured Schlesneria sp. | reverse complement strand
CGCGTCGGGCTAATGAATTTCCGAGTTCACGATGGTGTCGTTTTTTCGAACCCATACGAAAAAAGTCTCGTCACCGGCATCACTGCCGGTGACGAGAATTCAATTGAATCATTGACGATTTTTGTACTGAGCGATCTTAGAAATCGCCAGCGATGTCGCCACCTGCACGGGTCGAGATTGCTTGCAACACAGTCACACCGATGTTCTCAGAAAGAAATCGGACAGATCCGTCAGCCATCAGGATGTGAGCACCACCGACGTGAGTACTGCTGATACCATGGCATTGATTTCCGTCGGGATAACCATACTTCTGGTTAACCAGGTGAGCGGTCGAAGCGACCTGCATCGGACCAGCCCAACCAACGGTTCCGGCAACTTGGCTCGGCTGCGAAGGACCTTGTGACCAGTGGTGGTCTTCCATGACGAGAATCGTGTTCGAAGTTCCGTCGACGATATCGCTGATTTTGCAAGTACCCGAACAGCTGAAACAGCCGTTCATCAACCCCAGGTATGCCGGGCCGGTCGAGTTTCCGCCGTTTCCTTCGCCCCAGCCATTATGGACCGTACCAGGAATGTTGTCTGTGTTGCTCCATGGGAGAGGGATCCCTTTTCCGCCTTGATCTGAGGCAAGGCAGTTTTGCCAGTCAGCCCGTTCGAATCCCAGGCTTCCCACATAATCGGAACGACCAACTGGAGTGTTGTTGTAGGTATTTCCACCGGAGCAACCGGCAACGCCAGCGTACTGCTTCGCGGATTGAGGATTGCTTGGACACATGACAGCTTGAAGGATGGTTGTCGCTGCATTGGTGTTCTGCTGCGAAGTCCAACCACGACTGTTGTTGTCAGCGGTGCTACCAGGATAACGGTTTGGACCACCAGGACCGCCGTTGTTGTCATTGAAGTTGAACTGGTTGTAGAGAGGAGCCTGATCGAAGTATGGAAGCGCCATCACCATCCATCCGAAATCTCCGAAAGCGTTCTGCCAGTCGCCGCGAATCGCTTCTGATGCTCCTCGACCGGACCAGTTCTGTGGGAACTGCTTTGCTGTGTCATGATAGTTATGACAGGCCAATCCGATTTGCTTCAGATTGTTTTTACACTGCGTGCGGCGAGCTGCCTCACGAGCCTGCTGCACTGCTGGCAGCAACAACGCGATCAAAACTGCGATGATTGCAATCACAACCAGCAGTTCGATCAGGGTAAATCCACGCACTTTCGACTTCGCCATCAGAAACCCTCCTCAAAAAATAAAAATACAAACTTTTGAATCCGATCACCAAAACGTCAAACTCTGCAGGCCACGTTACTCGAAAACAATTGATTAAATGACTGACCCGCCGAACAGACTTCCTTCCTTGAAGTAAATTCTTCAACGAGAGAAATGCTGACAAAGTTTGATGTGATATTGATTCGGCGTTCCGAATTCTCGCTTCGGAATTGTGTAGAATCTAACTCAACGTAAATAATGCTGTCAAACTTAAATCCGCTTGAATTGCTGAATTTATCGGTAAAGTTGATCAACGTGGATTGTTTGAAATCGATAATGTGTTCATGTGTGCATTATTGTGGGTGTTGCTCGTGCTTCAAGGCGAGAATTGCATGACACATCGGCATTTCAGCGACCGTCTCTTTCCTCGATCAACAGGATTTTTTGGCCTGACTCGACTTCAGTAAGTTCAGTGGTTCTGCCCGATGGCCATCGGACTACGAGCGATTCGACGAAATGCTCGTCGCCAAGACCGAAAAACAATGTTCGATCACTCGTGGACAGATAGCTTCCGCCTCCTTTGACAATTCCAATCTGACTCGCACGTTTACCTTTGACAGAGACGCTGGCACCAATTGCCGATCGATTGCTGACGCGTCCTACCAATTTGACCTCCAGCCAATTTGCGATGGAAGTGTCATTTCTCAAGAGTGCTACGGGTTCGTTAATGTGAGTGACAACGAGGTCTGGAGTCCCGTTCCCATCCAGATCACCACAGGCAGCACCTCGGCCCAGATGAAGTTCATTGAAATAACCCTGCAAATCCGTCGCGATGTTATAGAATTTGTTGCCACGATCACTCCGAAAAAAATAGGGGCGTTGACGACGCTCTGTCGCACTTCCTGGAGCCCACACATGGCCGTTCGAACAGAAAATGTCAGAAAATCCGTCACCGTCCGCGTCAAAAATCACCGTTCCAAATCCGACTGCTAATGTTCCAACGGCTGTGATCCCAAGTGGGCGACTCGCATGGGTGAAAAGTTCGTTCCCCAAATTACGATAGAGGGCAAAGCTTTGTTGCTCGTAGTTCGCCACCCAGATGTCGATTTTGCCATCGCCGTCCAGGTCACCAAGATCGACACCCATGCTGCCGTCAGAAACACCGGTCTCACCCAGCGCCACTCCATACTCAATCGCGACTTCTCGGTAATTCCCTGAAGGTTGCGAAGCATAAAGGTGATTGGGTAGCGCGTCATTTGCCACATAAAGATCGGGCTGAAGGTCACCATTGAGATCAGCGATGACGACACCCAGAACTTTGCCAATTTCATGGATTCCTAATTCAACGCTGGCGTCACGATATGTTCCGTCGCCGTTGCTGAGATAAACCGTACAGGGCAGTCCCTGAAAGTCCGTTGGAGCGCAAAGATTTCGCTGTTTGTTCGTCGGGTCAACGCAGACAGGATCGTTATCAAGCGACCAGTCCGTGTAATGACCGACGTAAAGATCCAATACGTTGTCTCGATTAAAGTCTCCCCATCCAGCTGCGGTACTCCACAGAGAATCGGTTAAGCCACTGGATTGAGTGACATCTTCGAAAGTTCCATCTCCATGGTTCTGGAACAATTGAAGTCCATTCCAACCTGTCATCAGCAGGTCAGGAAATCCGTCGTTATCAATGTCCGCTGTGTACGTGCCATGATTGTAGTGACGAATCGGGTCTAACCCCGCCGCTTTGGATGCGGAAACATAGTTCCATGGCGAATGTTGACGATACAAACCAAACGGGACTGGCAGGATTTCACGCCCCTTGCCAAATACTCCGCCTCCAGCAAAAAAGAGATCGAGTTTCCCATCACAGTCATAGTCGTCGATAGCGCAACCTGCACCAACCATTTGAAGTAAGGCGGATTTTTTGCTTTCCTCTCCGTTGCGTGCAATCCACGTCACACCGCTCGATTCTGCCATGTTCACAAATTGAATATTTGCTCCAGGCGGTTTTTCGAAGTTGCGGACATCGCTGGTTTTCGTCGAACCATCGTTGGTTTGAATTGGGTGTGTTGGCGAACAGCCTGAGATCACGCTGACCACCGCGATGCTGCACAACAATCTCAACGGCCATCTGGTTTGCACGCAACCAGTCATCATTTCGAATCCTGTTCAAGTCCATTCGCGTGACGCATTGCCAGTTTATCTTCTCCGAGTGACTGGTAGAGCTTGACCAGTTCCTGATGTGCTGGTTTGTAATTCGGCGCGATCAACAGCAAGTTTTCGTACCAGCGGACGGCATCGCGACGAGAAACGAACCGGGCCACGATTTCGGCGATCTTCATTCGCAGTTCAAGGTTGTTAGGTTGATCTCTCAACTGTTTTTCCATCGCCCCCATTTCGATGAGCTTTGGTTGCGACTCCGCGACAAACGCGAAAAGAGGTTCTGCTTCCGCTGCACGCCCACAGGCTTTCCAGGCGCGAGCGAGCGAGTTGGCCAGGTTCGCATGTTCGGGAATCAGACGATAGGCCTTTTCCAGAATCGCAGCAGCCCCGACAGTATCTCCTTTGGAAAGCATTAATTCACCGCAAGACTTCTGAATCATGAAGTCATCGGGATGAATCTTCAAAGTGTCTTGAAGCATCTGGATTGCCTTGTCCACTTCACCGCGAGTGGCAAGGCTTTCGGCAAGGCCTCTTACCGCCGCCGCGTCGTTCGGATGCTGGCGCAGATATTTCTGAAACATTGGAATTGCTTCATCTGTTTTCAAGCGGATTTGCAGGACTTTTGCCAGTGACAGTTGGCACTCCTCATTCTCAGGAGCAATCGACAGGGCCTCGCGATAGGCTTTTTCTGAGCTTTCCCAACTTGTCATCGATTGATAGTAGCGCCCCAATAGCAGCATCGGCTCGGGGTCCTTGGGATAATCCTGGTGCCAGAGTTCCAGCGTCCACTTGGCGAGATCGTGGTTATGGTAGATCATCGCCCACGTGTAATGGGCTCGAGCAATTTCCGGCTCATCGTCGCGAGCATCTTTCAGCAAATCGTTCCAATGGGACTGCATTGCGTCGAATTGATTTGTCTGCGCCATGGCCAACCAGCGTTCTCGCTCCAGCTCTTTACGAGCCACGCCCAGTTTTGATGCTTGATTTAACAGTCGTTCAACTTCTCGAAAGTTACCTGAGCGCCGAGCAACACGAAGTTGCAGCAGGCACGTTCGCTGATCCAAACCCGGGCTGAACCAGCGGCTGCGTTTCAGCCAGTTTTCTGCAGCAATGTGATTTCGCCGGGTCAAATTAGCTTCTGTGCGCCAAAGGCAAAAGTCGCTCCAAAAATAGACCATTGCGATGCCTGTAAACAGGCAAAGCAATGCGACGAGAATTCGCCTGCGGAAAGTCCTTTTTCTAATCAATGACGAACTGGGCACGTCAACTTCCCGATGCGGAAATCAAACCGAGAATCCGTTCGAGAGACTCAGGCTGAGAAGTGAAAATGATTTGTGATGTTTCCAGCAGTAGATTAAGCATTCGCAGACGAGAATTCCACTTTTTTGTGGGAAGCGATTATTTTTTCTCGGTGTCTGCGACATCGCTCACGCCAAAGTAGGACTTCATTCGGTCAATGTATTCTCCGTGGTCATAGTGGCACGCACGCATGGCCTGGACATAAGGAGCGTGCCCGTCGCCGATCCAGTCAATGATGTTAAAAACCTCCAGAGATGCATAGGAACTGTTGCTGAGTAATTGATTCCAGCATTGTTGTGCTTCCAGTATTTCGCCGTCTCGGTACAGAGTCCACGCCGCCATCGCCCGCACATGGTCGGAATCGTCGTTCAGACAAGTGCGGATCAATTTGTGATCCAGCTTCGTACGTCCTTGCAGCTGAAAGCAGCCAATGACTGACCAGTACCGAATCCCGGAATCGGAGTGGCTGAGGTTTCGGTAGAATGTTGGCAGGTTTGCCGGGTCTTGTTTCATCGCCAGTGCAGCCGTCTGCTGGTAACCCTTCAAATCGTACAGCGACGGATCTCGCACAAGTTCGTAATTTGTCTTTTTGCTCGCCTGTGAACGCCGGAGCAATTCCGTTTCAGGAATTAATCCCGCGTCGAAATATTCCAATTGCCAGGCATCCAGAGCTTTGCTCAGCCGCTCGAGTTCGTTGGCATATTCGGGCTGGACCGCAAGGTTGTTCACGTTGTCTGGATCGGCGTCGGTATCGAACAGTTCTTCCATCGGCTTGCTTCTGAAAAATTGTCCGGTGATATTGTCAGTCTTGCCAGCCTGGTGATACTGCTCCCACGCTCGTGTCGCCTTCATCGTCCACAGGTAGTTCAGATGTTGCCCCCACGGTACCTCGGGCATGTAGTTACGGATGTAAAGAAACCGCCGATCACGGATCGCGCGTGAGTTATCAATTCGTTCATCCATCCGGCCGCGAAAACTGACATGATACTCCCGAGATTCAGTGTCCGGGCCAAGAAAGATTTTCCCTTGCATGTATGTGGGACTTTCGACACCGCACAGCCTCAGCCATGTTTTGGGCATGTCGATGAAGCTGACCAACCGGTCGATCGTTGTTCCAGGTTCAGCGGGACGAAGGTGCTTGAATTTTTCAGGGATTCTCACGATCAGCGGACAATGCGTACCACTGTTGTATAAGCAGCGTTTACTGCGGGGCAAAACCCCGCCGTGGTCGGAATTGTAAATCACGATCGTGTTTTCAGCGAGGCCGCTTCTTTCCAGTTCGGCCAATGCCTTACCGATGTCGGCGTCCATCTTTTTGACTTGATCGTGGTAGTGTGCGTAATTCTTGCGGATCTCAGGGATATCCGGGTGATATTTCGCCAGTCGCACCTTATCAGGGCTGTGAGTCGTATTTTCGATGTCACCGAATGCCGTCGATTCATGCGATTTCGTGCTGTTGATCACCATGAAAAACGGTTGTCGCCGGGGCAGGTCATTCCAGTCGACTTTATTAGTATCCCATGCATTACCATCGGCTCGTCCGCCGATATTGTAATCCGTTTTAGTCACGTTTCCGACGTAGTATCCCGCTTGCCTGAGCAAGTCAGGGTAGTACTTGATCGTCTCGTGTGGAATTGGATACCGGCTACGCATCTGGTGAGTGCCGGTCGAAAGCGCGTAGACTCCGGTGATCCAGCCGCTTCGCGACGGGGCACAAACGGGCGCATTGGCGTAACAGTGCAGGTATCGAAATCCTTCTGAAGCAAGCTTGTCAATGTGCGGAGTCTCAGCGTATGGGTTTCCATAACATCCAACCCAATCGACACTGTTGTCTTCCGAAGTCAGCCAGAGAATATTCGGACGGTCGTCCGCGCTGACAAATGGCGTCCTGACGACAAGCATGAAAGTCAGGCAGCAGAGAATGGCTTTCATATTTTCGCCTTCCATTGATAGGTTTTCTTGGGAACGGACAGGGAGATCGCCGACTCTACAATTCTGTGAGCTTCGTTAGCAACCAGGTCCCGTTGAAAACTTGTGGCAAAAAGCGACCTCTCGAAATTCTCATCGCGCGGCGGGAATTTCTATGTTTCTGCCAGATGTCGCCGGCAAATCACGAAGACCGATTCAATGTGGCTTGTCAGAAAAGCGAAAAAAAGTCTCCGATGTGCCCATGATCTGGCGGGCGAGGTGATACGCAAGAAGCATCTATCGGCTCAGATCAAGCAGAGAAAAACGAAGTCCCCCAAGGTCCTTGTCGATTCCAGTGGGGGGGCTGAGAGCGCAATTCAATCAAGGCACCGCGTGGGTCGACAATCGAATCCGATTTCGGATCGATAAAATTCCGCACGCTGGTGAAAATGCATCCGATGAAATCCAGTGGAACGTCTATAGACAGGATCATAAGATAAATACGAATCCAAGGCGTCCCTTGTCTGGCTTTCTATGCGGCAGGCAAATAAACCTCACTTGCGGCACGCTCGTCGTCGACCATGTAATCACGCACGATCGGAACCGCGTCTCGCTTGTTCGCTAACACCAGATGAAAGACCATCTCTGATCCCGTCAGAAATGCCAGTTGGGCGGAGATCAGATAGAACTCCCACATGCGACACATGCGTTCGTCGTAGATCGCCGCCGCTTTATCCCAATTCGCCATGAATCGCTTGCGCCAGTCACGAAGCGTATAGTAATAGTGCAGACGAAGAACCTCACAGTCGGCGACCCAGATTCGTTGACGTTCGGCCGGCGCGAAAATTTCTGAAAGTGAGGGCGCATATCCTCCCGGGAAAATATATTTGCGCACAAAAGGGCTGGCAGTACCGGGAGGGGCATTGCGTCCGATGCTGTGTACAAGTCCGATACCGTCTTCCGTTAGCAGGCTGCGGAATTTCCGAAAGAACTCGTCATAGTGTCCAACCCCGACGTGTTCCAACATACCTACCGAGACAACTCGGTCGTAAGTTCCTTTCAGATCGCGGTAGTCCATGTGCTCGAAATGGACGCGTTTTTCAAGTCCCAATCGCCGGGCCCGCTCACGCGCGACACGAATCTGTTCGATCGAGAGATTGACCGCAGTCACTTCGACATCTGCGCTCTGCGCGATATGGATCGCCAGGCCACCCCAACCACAGCCCAATTCGGCAATCTTCATGCCGTCTTCGATTTTTAATTTGGCGCAAACATGACGTTTCTTATTGAGTTGAGCTTCCTCGAGTGTGTCATCAGGGCTGCGGTAGTAAGCACACGTGTATTGCATGTCCTCGTCCAGGAACAGGCGATAGAAATCGTCCGAAAGATCATAGTGATGGGACGCGTTTTTCAGTGCTTTGCCGATAGGATTGTGTTGATGAAGCCGCCGCAGCCATCGCCACGAATGCCGCAACATCGTTTGAATCGGATGCCCCGTCAGCCCTGTACGGTTGTTCGAAAACAGATTCAGTAAGTCAAAACACTCCGAGCCATCTTCAAACGTTAATTCTCCATTCATGTAGGCTTCGCCCACATATAATTCCGGGTTGAAAAAGAGCTTGGTATAAAGAGATTTATTGTGTAAACGGATGGTCACTGCGGGTTCTGAAGGGGTTCCGGAAAATGTGTGCAGTTTTCCAGACACATCGATGACACGCAGGGTACCTCGTTGGACGAATCGGCGAAGCAACGTGGATAACAGTTTCATGCGTGTCCTCCATGACAAGTGAATTCCGGGACGGCGGCCGCGGTTGGATATTTGCACCAACTGCACGCGATCAAACTGCTGCCCCGATTGATGTCAGGGATTGCAGGTTGATTTAGAGTGCAGCCAGCATGGAACGGTTAAAATTCTTTCACCAACGCCGATGTATTCGAAGAAGCCTCCGTCAGCAAATTCTCGCCAAATAACAATTTCAGTCAATTGATGATTAGCAAAGAAAAACGACGAGCGCCCGATGTGTGAATAATTGACAATGGTGGTGGATACTTCGTTTATCATAGAAACACGCTCGTTTCGTTGGTCAGGAGTAAAAACAAGTCGCAGGGCTGCACTGTGTCATGCGACTGATTGAAGACACGTGGCCTTGTATAAACATTCTCTATACAAAGATTTGAAGTCGCATCTGATCAAAGTCAAATGGAAAGAATGCGAGTTGCTCGATTTGACGAGTTCAAAAGTCCAACGAAAGTGTTCTTTCAAACCTGATAAACGTTTCGTCATTCTTGTGATAGAAACAGACTTTGGGGTGGACGGTTGAATTTGACGACAGAAAGCTGGATCGGAAAGTTCATCCGCAACGTTAATGGATTTTGGATATCGACCAGACAAGAGCGAGAATGTTTGATCCAATGACGACAGAGACGATCGAGATGTTCATTCGCCCCTGAACGTTGAGAATAAAACGAGCGATGAAAAAACCGGTGAGTAATACAAATCCAATCGCCGTAATCAATCCCCAAAGTAACTCATTAATGAGAGCCAGGCTCATGTAGCCAACGACCGCTAAACCTACCAACTTCGGTCCAATGAAGTGATTCAATTCAGATTCGATGGCATCGTACTCATCGCCCTGATCACTCATTTTGTTTCTCCGGCTGATTCATGCGCAACTGCGCATCAGATAGGGCGTCTGCCCGAGCCCCGCTTTGAGTCGTCCCAATCTCATACTGATGATCGCGAAAGAAATCAAACCCCGGGAATTGGTGGGGCGTTTGCCGCCGCGATGATTTCACGAGGGACACCAGGCATCAGGCGAAGTTCGCTTGGATCAATCAGTGTCTGAAGCATCGTTGAGACCAGGTTTTTGATACGGATTGGTTCTGAGGAAGGCTCGCCAGCGTCACGGCTGGATTGACCGATCACTTGACCTGATTTCAGGCCTCCGCCTGCCAAGAGTAATGGGCCGAGGTTGCCCCAGTGGTCACGTCCGCCGTTCGGATTGATTCGCGGAGTTCGTCCCATTTCTCCCGTTGCGACCAGCAGGATTCGGTCACTCAAGCCGCGTGACGTAATGTCGTCCAGAAATGCGGAGATCGCATGATCGAGCGGCGGACCCATGTATCGCATCCCCTCTTCGACCGGTGCATTGTTTACATCGGAATGCATGTCCCAGACAAAGCTGGTCGTCACCGTCACAAATCCGCAGCCTGCTTCACAGAGTCTTCTTGCCAGAAGCAGCAGCTTTCCCAGCGATTTTGCATTGTCGACATAATGATTGTAGTTATTCCATTTTTTATTGATGTGATCGGGTCTGACCAGTGGTGCCGTGTCATAACGAGCGATCGTTCCGGGGTCTTCTTTGGACAGGTCAAAGGCACCGGCAACTCCACCGAGCAGCGTGCTGAAGGCTTGCGTCTGCAGCGGGTCGGCACGCTCCGATTGACCGCGTTCATCAATGCGAAAACGCTGGCGGTCAAGTTCTGAAAGCAATGCCCTTCGATCAGCCAATCGATCGATCGAGACTTTCAGTTCCAGGTTCTGTTGCACGTCACCACCGGTCCCGGGTACGAATGGGGCAAACCCATTGCCGACCGTGACGGTGGACTCAAATTTCCCGAAAGAATTGATCGCCGGGCCAGTTGTCGCGTCAACTGACTGAGGGAACAGCAAGGCGTTGGTTGGCATCCCGGTTCCCGGCCGATTGGCCCCAGCGACCCGAGAGTAGAATGAACCGATGTTCGAGCCAGACGTTTCTTTACAGACGACCGGCTTGATGTCGTGATTGGCGTCACCCGGTACAAACGATCGAACGATGTTGAATTGGTCGGCTCGTTTCGCGAGTTGAGGAAATGACGAACCGAACGTAATCCCGGGTAAAGCGGTTTGAATTTCACCTGTCGCACTATGAATGCCACTATGAGCGGTCATCTTCGGATCGAACGTTTCGATCTGACTCGGGCCGCCATGAAGGAAGAGCAGAATGACTGATTTGTTCGAAATAGGCAGTCCCTTCGGGCCAGCAATCAAAGGACTCGTCAGCCAATTCGCGGAAGCAAGTCCTGAAAGCCCGTACGCGCCGATCCTCAGCATTTCCCGACGGTGATAACGTGGATGAGCATCAAGCAGGGTTAGCATCGGGGCATTCTCCACGCGGTTCGGCGCACAATTAACGATTAATTCCGCCGGATTCGCAGCCCGGTTGGTTCAATTTCAACTCGCCAGCCTGCGGGTTCCGTGACTGCTTTGATGACGTCGCCAAGCGATATTCTTTTATCAAACTCGAACGTGACTTTTTTGTCGAGTTCGTCCGCGCCGAGTTCCTCTTTGTCAAATTCGATGGGTGCATCGAGGTGTTCTTGCAGGGTTGCCAGCAGGTCGCGCCGACTGACCGGTCTCGTTTGCTTATATTCCTCAAACTCAAACACCAAATTTTTTTTGACGTCCTTTCGAGGAGGACGCGGAGGAACAACAGCGGCGGGTTGTTCCTGCTTTATTTCGGGTGAAACGGAAACGGGAAGGCTCGTCAGGGGGCCATCGATATTCGAGGGTTCAAGTGCCGAGACGCTGATCGTTACCGGGTTGCTCTCGCTTTTCTTGTCTGGCGATTGACTTTCAATCGATGAGTCCGCCACGGGTTCGGCGGTTTGTAATTGTTCCCGCGAGTTGTCATTGGATTGATCGTTAGCGACGTCATTTTTATTGATCACAGGAGTCGGGCGTGCAGCGAATCGATGTTTCGGTGCAAGTACCAATACGGCAACCAATGCCGAGATCGCAACGGCGAGCAACCATGCCGCTGTCAGCGGTGAATCAATCAGTTTGCCGATGAATGAGCGAGCCGGTGCCGTCGGCACAAGAATTTTATCGTGCGGACTGGTTTTAGTGCGACGACTGCTACCGCGACTACTCTGGTCGGAAGTGGCAAGTTCATCCGGCGTCAATTGTCGAACGACAAAATCACCATGTTCATTCTGACTCGAGATTTTGAGAGCAGTCTTACATTCCGGGCAACTCACTCGTCGGCCGACGAAGGTGCGATCGCGAATCCGCAGGATTGTACCGCAATCAGGGCATGAGCAACGACCGGGCATGGAATTAAGGCCGATTGAGGACTCTTGAAAAAGCGTTTATTTTGAAAGATCGAACGGCTTTAGCCCTTTTTCGTTTGCGGTTGCAAGCGTGGTCACCAAGATGTCTTTCTTTGATTCGTCGACAACAATTACCATCGTGGCCTCTGGTTTAGGTCCTAGACCCTTACATACTTTAATGATCTCGATGAAAATGTCTTGAGCTCTTGCGGCATCCATTTTGAACGTCTGTTTGATGTTTTTCGTGAAACCACCAAGTTTGAGCGCGTCGCCGTCAAGCATGATCGATGTTTTGATTTCACCCCCGATATACGCAAATGCTTCGTGCATTTCAGTGTTTCGGAAATCGACGTCAATTTTCATTTTCAACCGGTCTGCAATTAAGTCAGGTACCGATGGGCCTTCT
>CAIULL010000149.1 GCA_903899985.1 uncultured Schlesneria sp. | reverse complement strand
GGGCCGTACGTCGGGCAAGTAGCCATTCCACACATGATCGGTCTGGTCGGGAAGCGGAATTCGGTGCGTTTCTTTCGTTGCAAGTGGGGAATCAAAGAGGCAAAGGTCCACTTGCGTCGCGTGCTCTGAGAACACGGCGAAGTTAACCCCTTTTCCATCCCATGTGGCTCCAAGCGGAGCTGGCCGGCCCGGCCACACCCGTAACGTTGGCATCCTGTCATCGCTCTCCACGCAGACGCAACGAAACCACCATCCTGAACCGACGTTCCGCAGTTCCGATGCGAATACGCAACTGATTGCGTACTTCCGTCACGACCCATTCGCCCACATTCTGCCTCTCGCGGCAACTTGTGAACTTTTGGTATCCATCGAGGGTATCAGTTCGAAATGCCTTCTCCCTGTGACGACATCGACATGATCGTCTCGAAATCCGTAGCGGCTGTCGAGGCAACAGATCGCGCAATCTGGGTATTTCGGGAAACTGAAGGGAAGTTTGAGCTTTCAGAAGAAGTGCTTATAAGGGAACGAAGCTTAAGGATTCGAGTTTTGCAACTTTTTCAATCGCTATTGCTTGTAACCGTTACAAAAGTTTGGGGCAGAGAGAACCTAAAACTGAACCATGTCGGAATATTTGCAAGGAATAACCTGTAAAAATCAGTGAAAAACGAGTCTTGCCACTTTTTTTCGCAACTCGAGGTGCGATTGGCACGCAGCCTGCATTAGGGAGAATCAGTGTGAGTGATCACCTTGATGATTCACGCAACAGCGACTCAGCTGTTCGAGACTCATATATCCTGCCGGCCTGAGGGAGACAGGCCAAGCACCCGCCTACAGCACACCTCGACTTTCCGCCTATTCAGGCCGGAGCGTTACCCGCAACGCTCCGGCCTCTCGCCTTCTTTGGGTGCGAAATTCCCATTCAAATACGGCACGAAGATCTGCCCGTTTCAATATGATTCCGTTAACATTTGTTGGGCGGACTGTGGTTCGGAGAAACGCGATTCCACAAAATGGACGCGATCACAGATCGGACTGCTAAAGTTTGTTGACCGCGAGCATAGGGGGGTAGCCCAAACGTACCGCTTGCGGCGGCTCTTGAGGAAGTCGAACCGATGGAAACAAAAGAAGTCACGGTTTTTCACTTGGAAATGTTCGAACCGAACAACCGGGCTGTTCCCGCACCACGCGACGGTTTATCGGTGATCCACGTTACTTCGCCCACTGTCGAATTTTATCGCTCGATCTATGACCCGATCGGAAACGATTACAACTGGCGAAGTCGTCGGAAGATGTCGCCCGAGGCATTATTGGCAATTATTGGAGACCCGTTGGATGAAATGCATGTCTTACATGTCAACGGAACCCCTGCCGGATTCGCGGAACTTGATCGCCGCCGCCCAAACGAAATCGAGCTCGTTCAATTCGGCCTGATGCCAGAATTTGTCGGACAGAGGCTTGGAACCTGGTTTCTGCAATGGACTATCGACAAAGCCTGGAGCTACCAGCCAAAACGTTTTTGGGTGCATACTTGCACTTTGGATCACCCTGCAGCCCTACCGACCTATCAGAAGGCTGGATTCATCCTGTTCAAGCAAGAAGTGATCCAGCAAATAATCGGGTAGGATCAAAAATAGCGAGGGCGGGACTTGAACCCGCGACCCCAGGCTTATGAAGCCTGTGCTCTAACCAGCTGAGCTACCTCGCCGTATTCGTCGTCCGATAAACGGACGAACTTTCGGACGCTTTGGTTCGGTCAGGAAGTTTAACAATTTCACGCGAACGAACAAGCGACTGATCTCCGTTACCGCATCACAGGATTCCCCGGAACCGAAAGCAGAAAAAGGTATACGCATGGACCAAACGGCTCGCAGAGAACCGAAAACGTAGAAAAAGGAAGATTTAGAACGCTTATCAGCACTAATTTTCACTAATCCGAAGATTCAAATTCTAGATTTATCTGCAGAAAATCTGCGTAAATTTGTGGCCGATACTCTTTTTCCCAACCCAATGACCAAGCGATTTTTTCACCGATTTCAATCATCACTGTCCTTGGGTGTTGGCCCCTTTTTACTGCCGGCGAACCATCGGGATCGGTTGATGAAACCGTTTCAGAGCAAAAACCTGGCTGCTAATCCGATCGCAGCGGTCTCGATCCTCAGAATTTGACGGCCCAGTTGGATGGCTTTGGCTCCGGCTCGCAACGCGAGTTGAATTTCGACGTCGCTGAAACCTCCCTCTGGTCCGATGGCAACCAGAAGTGGTTTTTCCTGGTTTGCCAGAACCGGCCCGATGGATTCGAGCGATTCGCCTTGCGGATGCGCGATCAGTACCGTGTGATCGGGAACAAATTGCCTGATGAAGTCGGGCCATGACGTGACGGAGCCGATTTCCATCAAATGATTGCGGCCCGATTGTTTACAGGCGGCAACCACGGTTTGACGCAGTTTATCGAGCTTACTCGTCCGCGGATCAACGACACTGCGTGACGTTGTCAGGGGAATCAGCCGACTAACACCCAGCTCCGTCGCCTTTTCGATTAGCCAGTCGAACCGATCCCCTTTGGGGACCGCCGTTGCAATTGTCATCCTTTTTTGCAAAGGCTGATCACGCCGAGCGGCCTGCACTTCGAGTTCGACATCGCGTTTGCGGATTGTGGCGACTCGACATGTTGCCACCAGCCCGTTGCCATCGAAAAGCTCAACAATATCGCCAGTCTGCGACCGCAATACGTGCGCGAGATGATGGGCTTCCGAATCCGTCAAAATGACGGAACCGGCTTCAACGAGTTGTGGGCAATAAAATCGATGAGACATCAATCCGCGAGTCTCACAATCTCCAGCCATCGGGCAGGATCGTACCTTTGGGGATCACAATGATGCCGTCCTGAATAACGACCGGCGTGTTTTCGGGGACTTTCAGGACATTGCCACCGCGAATGTGGACACCTTTTCCAATCCGGCAGTTCTTGTCGACGATGACACCATCCAGCAGACTGCCGTCGCCGACACCGATATTCGGAATCCCCGCCTGCTTGTCCGCGAGAATGTCTTCGTCGGTCTGATAGTTATCGGCACCCATCAGGATCGAGTTCGCAATGGTCACATTATCGCCGATCTTGCAACGTAAGCCGACGACACTGTTCTCGACCATCGACCCTTCGCCAATCACGCAACCGTCGGCAATCAGGCTTCGTTTGACGTGGACGCCATCGCAACGACTTGGCGGCAGGAAGCGTGCGTGCGTGTAAATCGGGGATTTTTCGTCTTCAAGCTTGAAGGGGGCATTCGGGAGCGTCAAATCGAGATTCGCTTCGTAGAACGATCGAATGGTCCCGATATCTTCCCAATACCCGTCAAACAGATGGACGTGGACCTTGTGAGTCCGAATCGCCATCGGAAAAACTTCTTTACCGAAATCCTGATAGTCAGATTTCGTGAGCAATTCGATCAGCGTCTTCAAATTGAAGAGATAGATCCCCATGCTAGCCAGGCAGTCGCGTCCGTGACTTTTAATTCCGCGAGCGTCGATCCACGCCGGATCAGTTCGAACGTGTTGATCAATTTCCTCATCGGTTTTAGGCTTTTCGAGAAACCCTCCGATTCGACCACTGTCATCGACTTTCATGATTCCAAACCCGCGAGCGGCATCGCGAGTCACAGGCAGCGCGGCGATTGTTGCATCGGCACCAGAGGCTTTATGAGTCTCGAGCATCTCGGCGAAATCCATGCGGTAGAGCTGATCTCCCGACAGGATCAGCACATAGTCGAAGCCATTCTGGTCGAAATGTCGTAGATTCTTCCGGACCGCATCGGCAGTTCCTTCGTACCAGTTATGCCCTTCCATCGTCTGCTGGGCCGCCAGAATTTCGACGAAACCTCCATCAAACTGGTCAAAGCTGTACGTTTGCCGGATATGAGCATGCAAACTGACCGAATTGAACTGGGTCAATAGATAGATGCGGTTGATCCCACTGTTGATACAGTTCGAGATCGGAATGTCGATCAGGCGATACTTTCCGGCCAGTGGCACGGCGGGCTTTGATCGAACTTCCGTAAGGGGAAACAGGCGTGTTCCCTTACCTCCACCCAAAATGACGGCCAGCACGTTTCGCATATTAAATCCCTTCAAATGTCGCGAGGCGCGTCAACGACAACTTACGAAAAATACCCACGCCGAACGACGGGTGTTCAAATCCATCGCTCGCAGCATAGAGATCAGATCCATTTTTCGTAAAGAATAGCGAATGAGTTTACGAAACGGGAGTAAGCCAGCCGGGATTTGAGATCCGGTTTTCAACTAAAACGTGATCGTGTCGCGGAACGACCAGTCGAGACTCGATTTAAGCTCAGACAACTCGGCCCGTAACGAAGGCATTGCTCCGCTTTTTCCAGCAACAAGGGCACCAAAACGATTCGCCAGTTCAAGCGTTGACGCGAGCGGCCATTTCTGCAAATGTCCAAAAATGATCGCCGCGGTAAAGGCATCTCCCGCCCCCACGGTGTCGACCACCTTCACAGGGACTCCACGAAGTTCGATTACTTCACCGCAGGTCACCCCCAGGCAACCCCGGCTGCCGCGAGTCACGCAGACCAGTTGCAATTGCTTGTAGTCATCCAACAATCGTTTGGCGAATCGAATTTCGTCTTCGGGACGAAAACCCAAAAGTTGCGTCAGAATTTTGACTTCGTCGTCGTTCAGCTTGACGATCGTCGCATGTGAAAGCGACTTGGCAATCCAGTCCTTCGCATAAAACGGGGGACGCAAATTCACGTCATAGACAACAAGGCAGTCGCTGGAAAGCGATCGTAAGCACTGTTGAATGGTATGTCGTGAAACCGGCCTTCGCTGCCCCAGCGTTCCGAAGCAGATGGCCTGGGCTGAATGAACGGCTTCGAGCAATTGAGGAGTCGCTTCGAGAAAATCCCAGGCGGAATTCTCCAGAAATGTGTAATCGACGGTTGCCTTATCGTTCGGGGTGACAGTGACCGTTCCGGTCTGGTGATTGGGATCGATCTGCACCAGTTCCGTGCTGAGCCCTTGGGCTGCAAGGAATTTCCCGAGATCATCACCCAATTCGTCCTTCCCGACCCGTGTCGCCACGGCAGTACTCAGGCCCAGTTGTTGAGCGTGGAAAGCGACGTTGGCGGGTGCGCCTCCTGGTAATCGTTCGCCCGGAAAACAGTCCCAGAGAAGTTCGCCAAGACCGACCATCTGAACGGGTTGATTCATCAATCTACTTTCAAGGACTTGCCGTTAGACTCAACACAATTTGAGTCGAAAAAATCTCGATTTGAACATCGGAACCGACTCGTTTGATGTCCGAGTACGGTTCTTTCTGCCGGGACAAAATTCAATCTGCGGAATTGGAAGCTTGGAACATCGAGTTGCGGCATGCGTGAAAGCAATGGTGGCGGTCACGTTCGCAAGAATGAACAACACGATCGTAACTCATAAATCAGGTGAAGGCGTTGGAGCCGGGGTCGGAGGCGTTGGAGTGACAGCACGAGTCGGCGGAGCGACTTGCGACGAAGGTATACCAGGGGTCGGTTGCACTTCTGCTGCAACGGCAACCGCCTGTTTCAAGTCCCAGCCGGTTTCATCGAATGTGAAAAGGTAGGTTCCCGCCTTCAACTGATAACGCATCTGTTGACTGCGATTACCGGCCCGCAGAAATTCGATCGTCCAGATTCGGTCTTCGACAAATGTCTGAACGTAGCCGGGCTTAATCGAATAGACGGTCCCATTCAGCATGTAAGACAATTCGGAAGTCGCTCCCTGTGGAAACATCAATTTGATTTCTCCGGCACGCGAAACTGGTTGAGAGGAAGGGACGTTCCGTCGTGTTTCAATTAACACTGGAGGTTCAGACGGTGGAATCACCGAGATGGCAGGGAAGATCGAAGGGCCAGAAGAGATCACAGTCTGATAAGAACTTCCCGGCGAATAGACGTAGCCGTTCCCATTGTGAGTGTATTCGACCACACCGCCACGAGTGGCATTATTGAGGACCGTCCGCGACGGATAGACACCGCCGACAATCACGTTTCGCGGAGGAGCGATCGGATTCACACCAACGGCAACCGCGGAGCCAACCGGCCTGCCATTGGAATAATAACCACCTGAAAGCCCAACGCTGTCTGTATACGAAACCCCGTTGTAAACGCCGGGATAATATCCTCCATAGCCATTCGACGTGTAGCCGCCCGAAGCGTAGCCATTCGCCTGGTACTGACGGGGAACGCCAACATTTGTGATCCGTCGACCGTAATCATCAACGGTTGAGCCCACTTGATCGATTATTCGTCCATCGACATCAACGGCTCGACCATTCGAATCAATCCCTCGACTGCGAGGATACTGCACGTCGGCGGGAGCGCTTCCGTTGTAGATTTGTTGTGCCACGACGTCGCGAGGGCTCCATGTCGCCAACCCGATGACTGTCACGGTCAACACAAATATTTGAGAACGAATCATGATCCTACCTTATGTCTCGACCCACACGTGCCGCGCCTGGCTTAATGCTATTGTCATCCAGTCTTCAACAAATTGTCAATTGGCTCGTTTTTGAAAAGGAACAACGGTTGTCCGCGTATGTTTCAAATGCAATCTGTTGTATTCTAGACACTACGAACTGGCTCGACTCGACCGGTCCGTCATCAATCGAGTTCAGATCGTTTGAATTGACTGTTATTCGTTGAGGCGGATGTTGATGCGTATTCTGATCGTCGAAGACGAAGAAGCTCTGGCGCTGGGATTGAAATTCAATTTCGAGCAGGAAGGGTACGAAGTCCTGCTGGCCGGGGACGGACCGACCGCGATGAAGCTGTTTCAGACGGCGGTTCCTCGTATTGATCTGATCATTCTCGATCTGATGCTTCCTGGAATGAGCGGCTACGAGATCTGTACTGCGATACGCGTCACGAACAAACTTGTACCGATCATCGTCCTCAGCGCCCGGACACTTGTCGAAGACCGCATGCATGCCTTCGATGTCGGAACAGACCAGTACATCACAAAACCGTTTGCATTGCCCGAACTGCTGAACCGCGTCAAAAACCTGCTGGAACGATACCGCACGATTTTAACCGACGTTGTCTCCGCCAGTCCCGTCAATGACGTCGCCAGAACTGATACCTTTCAATTTGGCGACGTACGAATTGAGTTCCAGGCATTTGAGGTGTACGTCGGAGATAAAAAATACAGTTTGACGACGTTAGAGATGCAGCTATTAAAATATTTCATCGAACACGAGGGCGAAGTCCTTTCGAGACACCGGATTCTTGAAGAAGTCTGGGATCAATCTGCTGATGTGACAACGAGAACGATCGACAATTTCGTGTTACGTCTGCGTAAGATCCTGGAGCCTGATCCCGCCCAGCCTCGGTATATTCTGTCTGTTAGAGGGACGGGATATCGTTTTCTGAGTAATCGAGACACAAACACAAAGTGAACATTCCAAACAATTCGAAGTTTTCGGACACGTAAAACAAAGTCGAATACAGGACAATCGGGTGCCCATCAGTCGGAACCGCGATTGAAAACCTCCTTGTACGTCAATTGTTGGCGGGGAATAATCACGAAGTGGCAGGCGTGACGTTTTGGGGTCGCACGGCTGTGCGCATCGTGGCGGAAAGAAGTTAAGTGGTTCTCCACTCGATGGAAAAAAGCTTGTACCTTAACCCACTGAAACCTGCTTTGCGGAGAATGGAAGTTGGCATCACGAATCCATGACTTCACTGTTACATGCTTGATTGCGTGTTCCGTGCTTGCCGCAGGTCTCGTTACAGCAGCAACGGAACCTGCCGACTCTCGCCGGACGTCGGCGTCACCGGAAACGACGTCGCTCCAGACAACATCAAGCTCGTTACAATTCACTGACCTGGAAGGACGAATCCAGACACCATTGTCGCAGCCAGATCAGAAGGCAACGATCCTGTTCTTCGTGTTGCCCGATTGCCCCATCTCTAACGCTTATGCGCCCGAGATCAAGCGGATTGCTACCGAATATCGGCAACGTAAAATTGTTTCGTTTGTGGTCTATGTCGACCCCGATCTGACGATTGACGCGGCCAGGAAACATGCGAAGGATTACGGTTATGAATGCCCGGTGATTTGCGATCCTTCGCTAAAGCTGGTCCAGCAGACCGGCGTCACAATCGCACCGGAAGTCGCCGTGCTCGATTCGAATGGAAAAAGGCTTTATCGAGGCCGAATCGATAATCTGTACGCCGGGCTTGGCAAACGCAGGCCTCAAGCGACAGAACATGATTTACGCAATACGCTTGACGCAATCCTGGAGGGAAAGCCCGTTCCGAACGAGACGACCCGGTCGATTGGCTGTTTTATCCCGAAACCCGAACTGAATAAATCTGCTCCCTGAGGAATTCCGTCATGCGTCTTCATTTTCGCTTATGGCTGGTGATGCTTGTCGTCGGTGCTTCCAGTCGGACTCCTTTGCTTGCTGATGCGACGTTCACCAGGGATATCGCTCCGCTGATTTTTCAAAAATGCACTTCTTGTCATCGGCCTGGCGAAGCGGCTCCTTTCCCACTTCAGACCTATGCTGAAATCAAGAAACGGGGTGATCTGATCGCTAGCGTCGTCAGCGAACGATTGATGCCCCCCTGGAAGGCTGATCGCGGCGACGCCCCGTTTCGTTATGAGCGTCGGTTGGAGGACGACCAGGTGACGCTCATCACAGACTGGATCAAAAACGGGATGCCCGAGGGGAACCCTGCGGACATGCCCCCGCTTCCTGAATTTCCCGTCGGTTGGAGTCTGGGTGAGCCCGATCTGATTGTCAAAATGAAGGTGCCATTTGTCGTCCCCGCCGATGGCCCCGATATTTATCGAAACTTTGTCATTCCCCTGGAACTGGATTCGGAACGTTGGGTGACGGCGATCGACTTCAGGCCGAGTGCCCGGTCAGTGGTTCATCATTCGTTGTTTTTCTTCGAAGCATCGGGCCTGGCTCGTAAGATTGATGCCGAAGACGAGAAACCTGGATTTAAAGGGGGCATGGGAGCAATGGCGCGTCTGCGTGGCGGGCCACCGGTTCTGACGCAGGAAGGTCCAGAAACTGCGCCAGGGGGACAGGGCCGACGTCTGCGGCAGGGCGCAGGCCTGGGCTTGCTCGGCGATCAAGCGGCAAGCGAAGCTCCCAAATTTGGTTCGCTTGGGGGATGGGCATTGGGTGCTCAGCCGCATCCATTACCGGACGGATTAGCGTTTCGTCTCCCTGCCGGTTCCGACTTGATCCTGGCCACTCACTTTCATCCCTCGGGAAAAGTCGAAGAAGAAGCCTCGACCGTCGGTTTGTATTTCACCAAAGAACCGACGAAGCGAAGGTTCACGGCAATTCAGCTTCCTGCTGCTTTCGGCGCGTTTAAAGGAATCGATATTCCCGCAGGCAAAAATGAATATGTGATCGAAGACTCGTTTGAACTACCCGTCGACGTCGAAGCATTCGGGGTTGGAGCCCATGCACATTACCTCGGCAAATCCATGAAGTTGACGGCGACGTTGCCCGACGGCCAGACGCAAACGATTCTGTCGATCCCTGACTGGGATTTCGCCTGGCAGGAACAGTATCGGTTTGCAAATTATGTCAAGCTGCCGAAAGGAACTCGGCTGCACTCGCGAATCGAATACGACAATTCGGCAGACAATCCCCGTAACCCGAGCCATCCTCCGGCCCGGGTTCGATTTGGAGAAGAATCGACGAACGAAATGGGGAGCATCACTCTGCAGGTGGTCGCTGCAGACGAATCACAAATGCCGAAATTGATCGAGGGTTACCAGGTTCATTTCCGTCAATCGGTGATGAAAACGCCGATTCTAAAAATGCTGCAGGATCGCATTCGATCAAATTGACAGAATGGCTATTTCAGGACGTTGTCTGACAACCACTCTTCCAGCCGTGACGGCCAGCGAGCGGCTGCCCCTTTGTTCGAGTTCCGGACGCCGAACCCGTGTCCTGCCGCAGAATAGATATGCAGTTCGGCGGGAACACCCGCCTCTTTGAACTTCAAATAAGCTTCGGCCATGCCGTGCGAGATATCCTTGCGGTCCCCGTAGCCGCAGACGATGAATGCCTGAGGCATTCCCTTGGCCACGGCAATCCGATCAGATTTGCCAGGATAAATCAGACATTGAAAATCAGGCCGGGCACTTTCTTTTTCGACATCGTCTGCCGAGGCGGGATCTCCTGAACCGGTCTGCATGGCGGCGAGAAACGCGAGTTCTCCCCCCGCTGAAAAGCCGAGTGCACCAACTCGTTGTGGATTCACGTGCCAGGCCTTGGCTTGATTGCGAACCAGCCGAATCGCACGTTGCATGTCGGCAACAGCGTGACCCTCAAGTGTGTAGGTCGATTCTTTCTCACGACAGAGTCGATATTTCAGAATCAAGGCTGCCACGCCGTGTTCCGCCAGCCATTTCGCCAGATTATGTCCTTCATGGTCCATGCAAAGCTTGCTATGCCCACCACCAGGAGCAATCACAATGGCCACTCCATTACCGTTGCCGGCTTCCGGCAAGTAGGGAATCAAAGATGGTTTATGAACAGAAGTAATATTCCGTTCGCCCGAGCCAGTTGTTTCAACAACCTCATCTGCGGTCTTTCCCTCGGAACCGGGGGCACCGTTCGGCCAGAGCAGAACGGATTGTGGCTCGGCGGCAAACAGTGTTTGAGCGAAACCAACAGTCAGGCAGACGGTCAAAAGTCGTAACATCGAATCAATCTCCAAAGCTTTTTCAATCAAGATTTCGTTCGAGGCCCACCAAAAACGAAGCGAGAACTTGAAAATGCAAAACTTTTGACCAAAAGGCAACGGCAGAGACAAAGAAGACTCTGATGTGCGAGCGGTCCGCGTGCCCCTGCACAGACCAACCGAAGATCTTCCGGGATTTCCTTCCCTTCGATAACATTGTGTCTGTCTGTTCAAAAATCATCTCTTCTGAACTGCTGGAATTAAGTCACCGCGAAATCGGGTGTCGCAGTTCGATCAAGTTCGATCGACTTCGGCAGACGGCCCAGTCGTGCAAGTGGTCCCCCGACGCACAACGAAATCTGGTGTCAAAGTTCGCATGAGTTCGCGCGACTTCACCCGACTTCGATCAAGTTTGCCATTCTCTTTTTCGCGTTTTCGAACTTTCGTAATTGGTTTACCTCTTCCAAGTCTCGGAAAGCGAAATCACCAGGAAGATCACGAAAACACGAAAGAATCAAAGCACGAAAAATTGCAGTCTGCGACGAGAGTCTTTCTCGACCCCGCATAAACGGCCAACCGATTGTCTCCCGCGATCTTCTTTACTTCGTTTCCTTCTGTTCAAAAATCTTCGTCTTCCGTTCTGCCGTATTCGTGGTTCCAAGAAATTTGATGTCAAAGTTCACCTGAGTTCGCGCGGGTTCGATCCTGTTCACCTTGTGTCGCTCCACCAAGCCAAGCCAAGCCGAACCGGAGGCTGAATGTCCAAAATGAGTCTTGTTTTTTCGACGCACGGCACTGCAGCAACAGCATTCTCACCGCTTCGGTACCGCCAGCCGCCAAAAATCGATGGCGGCTCGGCCCGAATGAAATCTGTTTTCCACGATGTCAAAGATCAATCGTCGTCGTCAGATGTTGGGGTCAAAAAAACAGCAGAGCCGCAGACGTGAATCCGGGTATTCTTCGCTTTTCAATCGCCGCTAAAAGCGGTTTGCCAGGAGTTCCCGCTCCATGAACGCGAGGAATTTTTGGCGACACTTCCAACGTTGAGCCACTCAAAAGACGAAAAAAGTGACAATCGCGTTCATGTGAGCGCATCAGGAAAGGGGAGATCGATCACGCAGAGATTCACCCGTCATCAATGATTGAGCTGGTGGTCTCGGCTTTCACGTTCCAACAGCCCCATCGACGAAGACGCCATTAACGGATAATCATCCATGGCATAGACGATTATGTTCGGCGAAATCGCAACAGACCATCCAAAGGGGAGGTGGAATTGCGTTTTTGACGCGGTCAAATTGATTTCCGGGCTAACTTGTGTTGCCAGCTTGAAAACGCCTACAAATCGTGGAGGGCAGTCAGGCTGATCGCCTATCATGCTGGTTACGAAATCTTGAACGCGCTCTCCAAGACGATTCTATGAATTCCAATCAACTTGAAACGATTTTAAAGCCGTCCATAAAACGTGGGCGAGTGCTCATCTCGCCGGCTCAACTTGCGGGATACGACGCTGATGGACTCGGTTATAAAACGTTTCGGCCTGATGCTGTTGTGATACCGGCCGATGCCGACGAAATGATTCGCGTGATGGCCGATGCCAAACGGCTTGGTGTGCCGATCTGTATCCGCGGTGCCGGGACGTCACTGTCGGGTGGACCTGTGGCAGCCCAGGGAGGCGTGGTTGTCCATACGTCGGCACTGCGAAACGTGCGAAAGATTTCCAGCACTGGTTTCTGGTGTGAGGTCGAATGTGGTGTCACGCTGAATCAACTCGATGAGGCATTAAAACCGTACGGTCTGTTTTATCCACCAGATCCCTCCAGCGGCCCGGTTTGTACGCTGGGTGGCAATGTCGCAATGAATGCGGGTGGCGCTCACTGCTTTCGTTATGGAGTGACCAGTAACTATGTGCTGGGGGTTGAAGCCGTTCTGCTGGATGGCAGCGTGCATCGGTTTGGTGGTCCTGCCGGTGGTCGCGGCGAATGGCGCGAGGACTGGAAACGGTGCATGGTGGGATCGGAAGGGACGCTGGGGGCGTTTACCCGGTTCTGGCTGCGGTTGCTGCCTCGACCCGATAAAGTCTGGACTTTTCGCGCCACCTATGCCGACCTGATTACCGCCGAAAAGGCGATCCATGCGCTCGTTGCCCATTCGTCATTTCCCGTGGCCATCGAACTGATGGACCCCCGTTGTGTGGCCATGGTCGAGAACAGTCCCATGGCGGTCGGTCTGCCGAAAGATTCGTTCATGCTGCTGACCGAAATCGATGGTCCGCCGGAACTGGTCGATGCTCGAGTCGAAGCGGTCGCCGAGATTTTAAGGGCCGCAAAATCAAAAGATGTTGTTTTCAGCGATGATGAAGAGCAGCGCAAGAAGCTCTGGAAGGCGAGAAAAGCGGCAGGCGGACTGATGGGTCAGTTGAGTGCGGACTTTGTTGTTCAGGACGCCGTGATCCCCAAGCGGGCACTCGCAGAATTACTGCAGCTTGTGTACGACGAAGCGGATACCGCAGGTGTCCGGGCTGTGAACGTGTTCCATGCAGGTGACGGAAACCTGCATCCGAACTTTTTGTTTGATTCGCGCAAGCCGGGCGAATTAGAAAAAGTTGAACTGATCGGTAAGCATCTGATGCAGCGCGTGGTGGATGTCGGAGGAACGCTTTCTGGTGAACACGGAATCGGTAACGATAAAACGGCCTACATGCCGCTGGTTTTCGGGCCGGAAATGACACGGATTCAACAGTCCATACCGGGAATTTTTAATGCACGACATCAGTTGAATCCTTTGAAGGTGTTTGCGGATCGACGATTTGAAAGAAGAAATGGGACTGATGGGACGCATGGGACTGATGCGACGAAGGCTGAGGAGTTGAAGCCGAAGGGCGAAGGTGTTGTGAACACAACGGGGTCGCGGTGTTTTGTTCCGTTTCTTGATCCGATTGACGGGGTGGTTTGTTTGTCCGCCGAGTCGACGGCGGTGGATATTCACTCGCAGGCATCGCAGCACAAGCTTCGCTTTCCATTGCTGATCGACACGACAGCTTCGTTACGCGATCAGGTGAATTCCACCGGATACGCACCAGCGTCGTCACGATTCGGGCCTTTCTGTGACAATATTGTCGGAATGAACTGGAAGCTGCCGAACGGGCATATCGTCCGTCTGGGCGAACGGGTAGTAAAGACGACGACAGGTTATGACCTGTTTCGCTTTCTGCTTTCGTCTGGAAATCGGTTTGGCCAGCCGATCGACTATGTCTTGCGGTTACGACCCGATTGTGGAGTGACCAGCGTCTATATCTTGTCTGGACCGATCGAAGCCGTTAGTCAAGCGGTACCGCAATTACTGAAAAACTGCTGGATGCACTGGTTTGATGCCATCGACTTCATCGTGGAGCCAGGCAACGAAACCGGTCGCTTGCGATTGGTGGTGAATTGTCCAGCGGAAGAATGTTCGCTGGTTGAAACGTTTATTTCCGGGTTTGCTGATTCTCAGTCTCTTGCCTGGGACGTTGAAAAAAATGTTCCAAGCCCGACAGACGGCTGCCCTGATTTCGTGTTTAAGACCGTGCCGGAAAATGCGATCGAATTGTCTCGCGACATCACGAAGTCAGGCGAATTCCGTTGTGTCACGGTTTGTTATCATGGCGTGATCCATGGTTATTTCCATCATGGTTCAGGGAATGCAAATCAGGTGAGTGAATTAATATCGAAGATGTCGGAAAAGTTGCATGCCGTTGGTGGCGACTGGCATTCACGCCATCTTCCTGCCGCAATACCAAATCCGTTGGAAGCGGGCTGGATATCGATCTTTGAACGGGAATTGAATTAATCGTGACCGCCTCGAACCCGAATACGCCAGTTCATGCTGAATGCGTGCCACCCGACCAGGATCTGCTGGCAAGCTGCGTTCATTGTGGATTTTGTCTGGAAGTCTGCCCGACCTATAAACTGACGGGCGATGAGAACAATTCACCGCGTGGTCGATTGCGTCTCTGGCGAGAGGAAGCCGAAGGGCGACTCGCTTACGATTCCTGGACTGATTTCTACACATCCGAATGTGTTGGGTGTCTCGCGTGCGAATCGGCGTGCCCTGCCAACGTCCCCTATGGCGAGATCTTTGAGAAGGTCAAGCACGAACATGTCGCGACAAGTCGCTCGAAGCCAGGTTTCTTATTGAGAATGGCAGCCGCTCTGGCAGCACGGCCGACTCTGTTTAACATGGCGATGCTCCCCGCGCGTCTGTTACGAACGACGGGGTTATTGAAACATCGGTTTCTGTTTCAAGGTCGTCCGGCGGCGTTACAGTCTACCGCGAATTATGCAAAGCAACTGATGAGTCAGCATCAGCCAGATGGTCCCCGGGTGGCGTTCTTAACTGGCTGCCTGATGGAATCGCTATTCCGCGAAATCAACTTTGCCACCATTCGCGTTTTGATTGAAAACAATATTCAGGTCGTCATTCCAGCAGATCAGGGGTGTTGCGGCGCTTTCCAGGAACATACAGGGATCGACGGAGTCGACGAGCTGCAACAGCAGAACCGTCAAGCGTTTGGTTCACTGAAGGTTGATGCGATCGTCAGTAATTCCTCCGGTTGTGGCCTCGCTCTCGGCAAATCATTAAAAGGAATCGTAACCGTTCGTGATGTACTCAGTTTTCTCGGTGAGGTCGGTCCTGTTTCGCGTGCGCGTCGTCATGATGCCGCACGCGTGTATGTCGATCTACCCTGCCATTTAATTCACGGTCAGAAAGTCGCTGGAATTCCCAGCAATGTTCTTGATGCGACGGGTTATCAGTGGGAATTGGCACCACAAGCTCGTGATTGTTGCGGTTCGGGCGGCGTCTACAACATTCAAAAGCCAGAAAACTCACGCGAGATTCTGGCCCGCAAATCGGCGTTTCTCAATCAGGCGGCGGGCGACCCGGTGATCCTCGCCACGTCGAATCACGTCTGCATGATGCAATGGAATTCGGCTCGTACGGGTGGGCTGGTGAATCGGCCGTTCGAAGTTCGGCATGTGATCCAGTTGCTCGATCCAGGCGAAACGTTCGAAGTTCAGCGGCGATCGTGATCCGGCTATTTTCCGATGCAGAACTTGCTGAAGACCCGGTCGAGAATGTCGTCGGTGTAGATCACGCCGAGGATAACGCCAAGATGATCCAGTGCCTCGCGCAAATCAACGGCAATCAGTTCGTCTCCCACCGAAGGAGCCCGTGCCGATCGTTCGCATCGCTCAAGTGCATTCGCCAGCGATTCCAGGGTTTCACGACACCGGGCAGAGGTCATTCCAAGCCATTGGCTGCTGCCCGAGTGACTCGAACTCAATTGCCGCCTCAATGCGTCTTCCAGCTCTGAAAGTCCCGCTTCGGAAACGGCACTGATGTGAATGGTATCGAGCGACAAGGTGGTCGAAATGTTCGTCTCGTGGGGAGAAAAAGGGATAAGGTCCGACTTTGTGATCAAACGAATGATCGACGATGACTCGTCGTGTTGTCTCTTCAACAATTCATCGTCAAATGCTCGTTCCGTTTCGCTGAGTGCGGCTGAAGTGCACCAGATGACCAGATCAGCCCTGCTCAGCTGCGTGATTCGTTGCTGTTGAGCGTCGGCCGCAACGCCTTGAGCGTCGTCTTCCCACCCCGCTGTATCGATAAGATCGAACGATAACCCCTTCCAGTTGACCGCACTGGTCAGAAAATCACGGGTCGTTCCGCGATCTGCAGAAACAAGCGCTGAATTGGTACCGGCGAGCCTATTGAACAGCGTGCTTTTGCCGGCGTTCGGCAAGCCGGCGAGTACGACTTGCTTTCGAACTCGGGACTGCATCCGATCGGTTGTTTGTTGCATCAAACCGCCGACCATTTGTCGAGATTGACTTAATCGATCAACCACATTCTGTCGGCTGACAAATTCGATGTCCTCCTCGATGAAATCGAGACCTGCTTCCAGATCCGCAAGTAGTTCCAGCAAGTCTCGACGAAGGTTACTGAGATTTGTCGAGATTCCTCCAGCCAATTGCGAGAGCGCCGTTTCCAGTTCTGTCTGATCATGGGCATCGATCACGCCCAGCACGGCTTCGGCCTGTAACAGATCGAGTTTTCCAGCGAGAAACGCACGAAGGGTAAATTCTCCAGGTCGAGCGGGTCTGACACCGTGACGGTAGACTTCATTCAGGACCGCTTCCAGCAGGCAGGGAGAGCCGGGCAAATGAAGCTCGATCACCGGTTGGCCCGTGTAGCTGCGACGGTTGGGCCACAACAGGACCTGAACCGGGATTTCCATCTGGCGGATTTGTCCATTGAGATGGATTTTTCCCGGATGGGAACTGGCGGACTTCGCAGAATTCCATGCGTCGATATTCTGCGGTTCAAACCAGCCTGTCAACACGTTTCGAACCTGGTTTCCAGAGATCCGCACGATTCCACGATCCGATCCACCTGGAGGCGACGCCAAGGCTGCGATTGGTTGATCGACAGAAAGGTCGATAACGTTCACGGGTCAGGGTGTCCTCACAACATCATCTCGAACGCAGATGATGTCAGGTCATCGAAAGGATCGATCGTTGTCAGTGTTTTGCCCGGCTGGGTGTGGCTCGCGTTATTTGTCGCGCTTCTTTTTCCGTTTGTCGTCCCGGTTAGAGTTACTTTCGAGTTGCCGTGTCGCAGAAATCTGATTATCTGCTGATTTCTGCAGTCGGTCCCAAATTCCACCAAAGACTGATGGTTTTTCTTCTTCTTTCTTGCCGGGCGCGTTCGGTTGCGTTGCCAGGTTGGTGACGGGGGCCTCTTCAACCGCAGGCTTATTCTTCTTGAGGTGCTCAAACAGCCACCGCTCGGTCATCGACCAGATGTTGGTGGCAATGAAGTAGAGGCACAGACCGGACGGCACGCGGAAGAACATAGCTCCCATGAAGATCATCATGAAGCTCATCATTTTCTGCTGCTGAGCCTGTTCTTCGTTTGTCGGCGGGGGCATCGTCAGCTTTTGATGAATGAACATCAAGCCAGTCGAAATGCAGGGCAACAGGTTGAAGTCAGTCCAACCCAGCCATGGAATCGGGGCTGGAAAATGGAAAAGTGCATCGGGCGACGCCAGATTTTCGAACCAGAGAAACGGTTCCATTCGCAGTTCAATCGAACTGCCAATGGCCCGGTAAAGTGCGATGAAGATTGGCAACTGCAGGAAGACTGGAAGACAGCCACTCATCATCAGTCCAAGCTGTTCTTTGCTCAATTCCTGAGCGGCCTTCATGTATTCGTCAGTACCCTTGCCGTACTTGGCTTCCAGTTCTTTCTGCTTGGCCTGCATCTTTGGCTGCAGCTCTTTCATCTTCGCTGCGTTGGCGGCCTGATGCTTGGAAATGGGCATCAGCAAAGTTCGAACCAGCGCAGTCAGGCAGATAATGGCGATACCGTAGCTCAGCCCAAGGTGGTGGAACATGTTCAACAACCAGACCATTCCCCGACAGATGGCATCGAACCAGCCATAGTCCATGACGGCCATGGCAGGAATCTGGCCCATCAATTCTTTTCTCTTTGGTCCGGCAAATAATTGATACTTGTGAGAAATTTCGCTGTTCGCAGCGACCTTCACATCCGACTTCAGTTCCACAGAAACGTCGCTATATTCACTTTTCAGCGGGTTTTCGTTGGCGACAACCGCTTTTGAAGCGTTGACCTGATCGGCATCGGGAATTACCAATGCCGCAAAGTAAAGGACGTCGACGCCGATGTATTTCAACTTTCGCGTCCAGACTTCGGTCTTGTCCGCTTTCGCTTTCTTGACGGTTTCGGCGGCAGAAAGCTTGTTTTCATCGAGTGATTTACCATCATCACGAAGGAAACCCATCCGAACATCGCGGTGTTTATACGAGTTTTCCGCGTCTTCCAGCGGGACACCGACAGGTCCTTGAAGGGTATAGCTGAACTTCTGGTCTTGATCAGTCAAGTTCCTGGCAGTGATGGTCAGCGCGAGTTCGTAGCCTTCCACGAATGTCTTTTGGATATCATCCCGCTTGAGTTCGTCATGGGTCAGTTGTTTGAGCTCGAAACGCTTGGTGAGTTCCCAGTGGCCGTCAGGAGTTTTCAACCGGAATGTTGCGGCACGGGCTGCGGCTTCGGGACTGGCTTCGGGAATGAACTCCCACGCGACCGTCGCGAGCGACGATTTTCCTAAAAGCTTATCAATTTGAGGAGATCGCAAAGCGAACGTTTTTAAGGTTGTTTCTCTTCCGGATCGTTTTTCCGCGTCGCCGTTTCCAATGACGCGAACACGGTTACCCCGGTGCCCGAACGCGGGATAGCGTTTTTTATTCGTCAGTTCAACGAAATCGACGGCGGCCCCTTCACTGTTCAGGCTGGTTGCCAGAAAGAATTCGTCCACTTGCTGATTAAGAACTCCGTCTGGCTCTTTATCCGGATCGACCGGACCGAGCTGTAGACTTATCGACGCGTGCTTCGGGGCTTCGATCGCTGCGACATTCGCGGGTGCTGCGTCGGGGTCTCGCTGAAGATTGGCATCAGGCGACTTTTCCGAAGTCGTGCCACCATCTGCATCAACGCTCTTGTCTTCGAGTTCACCATCAACCTTAACGATTGGCTTGGCAACAGGCTTGTTTAATTCCGGAAAGAATCGAGGAATGACGAAGTTGATCCACGTCATCCAGACAGCCATCGAGATTAGAAAAAATGTAAAAAAACGCCGCTGTTCCATTCCGGATACCAGTTTGCCAGAGTAGACCTGCCCTGCTGTCGCGAGCGACGATGCGGGGCCTAAAACGTCAACAAAGCTTCGTGGGCACAATCCCTACGACCCTGTCGACCAAACATTAACGTACGAATGCCGATCGCGGTTCACGCTGTTCAGCGTCCGTCCGCGAGACGCTCGCCAAGAAAATTATCGAGATCAGGGATATCGAAGATTTTCTTCGCCGTCTTCGCTAGATCGTACTCGACTCGCTTGAAATAAACAGTATTGCCATCCAAAACGACGTAAGAAGATCGGCTGTCACCATTTCGGGGCTGACCGACGGAGCCGACGTTGATCAAGACTTTCTTCGGACCAAGTTCGTATTTGAAGTCAATTTCTTCCGGAGCCAGAAAATTCAAGTCTTCGGTGAACACACCAGGAATATGAGTGTGTCCCTGGAAGCAGTACTTCTCAACCAGTGAAAAAATTCGCTCCATTTTTCGCTGATTATAGATGTCTTCCGGGAAGACGTATTCATTGAGCGGGTTTCTCGCCGAACCGTGCACGAACAAAAAGTTTGGCTCACGAATCACTCGAGGAAGTTCACCAAGAAAATCCCAGCGTTTGTCGGCTTGAGCTCCAGAGCCCGATTCAAGCGTCTTGCGTGTCCAGAAAACCGCACGTTCGGCACTGGCATTGAAACCCTCTGGGTCAAACAAGGCGGCCTGGTCGTGATTTCCTAAAAGACAAAAGTTACACGAGCCCATGACCCGGTCGATACATTCGCACGGATTGGGACCGTAGCCGATAATATCGCCAAGGCAATAGATTTCGGAGATACTCTGTTGGCGAATGTCGGCCAGCACGGCTTCCAGCGCTTCGAGGTTCGCGTGAATATCGCTAATGATGGCGCGCAACACAAATTCCTTGTCGGAAATGCCTGGGCAGTAAATCTGCCCTCAGAATCTCAGGTCGTTAATCATAAATCTGACAGAGGTTTGCGGCAAGCATTGATTTGATAAACAATCTCAGATTCAGCTAAGCCACCACCAGGCGAGCCAGCAAAGCAGTGGAAAAAGGACAAAGACGATTGTGAACCCGAGAAGATTTGATCGGAAATTATCGGGCCATCTTGCCATGACGGGACTTTATTCTGCGAGACAACTGACGTAATGCAGCGGGTTTTGAGATCATCGCCAGCAAACGGTGGAAACTCAGAACCTGACTCCAAACCGTGCCATGATACCATTGTTGACGTCAAAACCTGGTTGATTACCGGAAAAAATATTCTGCCGGCCGAAAACATAGCCGATTTCGACGTACTTGTCGTACCACGAGTGATCGCTTCGTAAGCCGATACCCAATCGCCAATCGGTGAGCTGTATCTCTTCCCGTCCCGAAACGCCCGGCATGGTAATCTGGTACGCTTCGACATGATATTCACCGGTCGCATACAGCCAGTGTGATCCATTTCCGAAGTTGCCGACAAAGTAACTGATCCGCGATTTGGGGAACAACAGGCGTAATTCCAAACGTTCATTGGGATTCCAGACGACCCCGGCATACGGAAAAATCAGGTTGTTGACGCGTTCCCAATACTGCACTCCCAGTACGTACATCAGTTTTGGCGATGTGCGATAAAACAAGGCTCCATAGGTGTCCAGTTGCAACGAATCTCGACCGAGTGAAGTGCTGAATTGGGAATTGATCGAGGGGTTGAAGTCTAACTGGGCGCTCCACCTTCCCATTTGTGGCGAATTCAGCAGAAAGTCCCAGCCCAATCGGTAAACAGAACCCGGCAGGTTTGGGTGGTTGGGGCCGCTCCAGATCCGCGTACCGAACTGGGCCGTATTCGTAAAGACCCAATCAGGCCCGAGCATTGAGACGTGCCTCAGTGCGGCGTCATACTGTTGTATCGAGAAATTACCATGACCCGGTGACTTCGCCGCCGAAGGCGCGATCAAAACGCCGTCAAAGATCGGAGTGAATCCGAAACGCTGAGGTTGCGGACCGTTGATTCCAGAGATGATTGTCTGACCCGGGTCATTGAGAAATGGCAAAACCGGGTCCGGTCCTGCTTGAATCTGGAATGGATCATAGGGTTGGTACGGCGAGGAAAGGGGTGCCGTCACGGGGGGTGATTCGTAGGTGGATTCGGGTCCCTGTCCTCGGATGACAGGTTCGTCAATTTGAGAAGCCTGCAGCCAGCGAGGTCGTGGCAGTACTGTTGCAATCGCCGATTCGTCGTCACGGAAAATTGCCGAAAGTGCCACATCCCGATCCGGACGGACCGCTCCTGTGTCAGGCAATCCGCCGAAAATAACGGCAAAAACACTCAGCAGGACATTGCACACCAGAGCTGCCTCACTGGAAATTAGGTCAGGGCCGCACTTGCGGCCATTAAGTTCCGGCACGTTTTTCCAGAAATGACAATCCTCGTCAACATCAAGTCCGGCAGAATGT
Source organism: uncultured Schlesneria sp. (assembly GCA_903899985.1). Lineage (GTDB taxonomy): Bacteria > Planctomycetota > Planctomycetia > Planctomycetales > Planctomycetaceae > Schlesneria. The sequence continues at coordinate 3,556 of CAIULL010000149.1, read as the reverse complement.
GCCAGATGACTTCCTCAATCAACCAATGGACTGAATCTCAACCGGCGAACGATTTCAGGTGCAGAATCGATCATCACGAAAAATACGGATTGTGCTAGATTCCATTCCGACCGATTATGCGCGGGCCGATTCACCCGGCATCCGCAGATGTCGCTGATGAACATTGAGGCTTATCGGATAAGGGTTTAGATCTCGGGCTTCGACCGCATGGACTCGCGGCTGATGTGGATTGCAGGAGGAGAAAATCATGAAGAGATCGACCGCATGGCAGTTTCGAGGTTTATTTCTGGGAATTGTGTTGATTCATGGAGTCGCGGTTTCTTCGTTCGATTCGATTGCCAGTGAGGCAATCGTCATCCGGACGGGACTCTCTCGAATAGATGGCGACGACTTAAAACGTCATGTGACAACTCTCGCCAGTGATTCTCTGGAAGGTCGAGAAGCGGGAGCGCGCGGCGGAAAGGCCGCTGTCGCATACTTGAGATCCGTCCTTAAAAGAATCCGAGAAACAAGCCGTACATTGCCGGTTGAAACAACACAAGAGTTTGGTCGTGATTATCAAAACCTGCTTGTCCTTCTCCCCGGTTCCGATGAGACCCTGAAGCACGAGGCTGTCGTTGTCGGGGCTCATTATGACCATGTCGGATTCGGAAAAGCGTCAAACAGCCGAGGTCCGATCGGCCACATTCATAACGGTGCAGACGATAATGCGAGCGGTACTGCAGCATTACTGGAATTGATCGAAGCCTTTGCTTCACTCGAGATCCCGCCAGCTCGGTCCATTTTGTTTGCGTTCTGGGATGCCGAGGAAGCGGGGCTTCTTGGTTCAAAACATTGGGTGGCCAATCCCACGATACCGATGCAGGATTTGCGCTTTGTGTTAAACATCGACATGCTGGGACGGTTACGCGAAGGGCGAGTCATCACCGTCGGATGGCGTTCAGCACCCGGTCTGCGCCCGTTTCTTGCTTCGCACAATGTCACAAACGACCTGTCGCTTGCTTATCAGCCTCAAGTGATCGCCGACAGCGACCATTACCCGTTTTATGCTGCGGGGGTTCCCGCTGTTCATCTTGATACAGACAAGCACGATGACTATCACCGTCCTTCCGACGATCCCGACAAAATCAACTGGGACGGATTACGACGGATGACAGAATATTCGTATCGCTTAGCCTTCGATGCCGCCAATCGACCTGATTTTCCGCGATTTCGACGCGAAGCTTTTTCGGAGCCAACGCCCTCCTGGTTTAACCCCAAAGCGGCTGCCAGTCCTCCTGTTCGACTTGGTGTTAACTGGGATCAGGAAAAATTACGGCAAAACGTCGTTGTGGTTTCACAAGTGACTCCCGGTTCCCCGGCAGCGATCGCGGGGCTGAGAGTGGCGGACCGAATTGTGAGGCTGGGTCCGTGGAAAATGGGGAGTGCTGACGACCTAAAGATGGTCATCCAAACCGTCCGAAATCCGGTCCCGATTCGCGTGGAAAGACCCGGAATCGATACTCCGCTCGAAATGAGTGCCTACCTTCTGGGAACCCCGGTCCGTCTCGGCGCAAGCTGGCGTGACGACAGCGCACTTCCGAATTGTGTTGTGATCACCCATGTCGTCGCCGAGTCGCCAGCAGATCGAGCGGGGATCGCGGCGGGAGATGTTGTTCTCAACATGAGTGGCCGCTCGTTCGCATCGTCCGAGGAAATGCGTCAGCGAGTGTTGTCCGAAAAACAACCATTTCACTTCCGGGTTGAAAGGAATGGTCGAATTCGCGAGGTTACCGTGGAACTGATGGAAGATACTCCGTAATAACGATTATTCGCCAAGTCTTCATCATTGCTGACGCTCGTTGGGCTATAACAGAGATACCAAAGGGAAGTAGACTTCTTCCATTGTGTTTCCCGCCCGATCGGTAACGGAGTTTCGTTGTGTCGAAGTACGTCCTGTTAAACGTCGCATTCTTTGGATTGATGGTTTCTTCAGTCGGATGCAATTCGTCGTCTCATGCGATTGAAGCAGTTGATGGGTCTGATGGCCGACAACCGGTCAAGGTGGCAGACGCGGAAGCCTACAAGCCAACATTACTTCCCGATCGAATTATTTTGACGTGGACCGGTGATCCCTCGCGAACACAGGCGGTCACCTGGCGCACAAGCAAAGAAGTTGCAAAAGGGCTGGCCGAAATCGCTGTCGCGACCGATAATTCTGGTTTCGCGCGAACGGCCCGACAATTGGTCGCGAAAACCACTCTACTCGAAGCGGATCTCTCGAAATCGCATTACCACACGGTCGAGTTCAATGCCCTTTCGCCCAGTACAAAGTATGCGTACCGCGTGGGTGACGGTGTGAACTGGAGCGAATGGTTTCACTTTACGACCGCCAGTGAAAAGACTGAACCGTTTACATTTGTCTATTTCGGTGATGCCCAGAATGACGTCAAGCCGATGTGGTCGCGCGTGATTCGTGAAGCGTTTACCGACGCCCCCAAAGCCAGTTTTCTGCTGCATGCCGGAGACCTGATTAACAAACCCAACAGCGACGGTGAATGGGGCGAATGGCATATGGCCGGTGGTTGGATTAATGCGATGACGCCGAGCATCTCAACTCCCGGTAATCACGAATATGAAAGTGTGGGTGTGACGAGGACATTGACGCTTTCCAAGCATTGGAAGCCTCAGTTCGCGCAGCCCGAAAACGGTCCTGCTGACCTGCTGGAAACAGCATTTTACCTGGATTATCAGGGGACTCGAATCATCTCTCTAGACTCGAACGTCAAGATTGTCGAACAAGTTCCGTGGCTCGAAAAGGTTCTCGCTTCACGCGATGCATCAATTGGCTGGACCGTCGTCACGTTTCATCATCCAGTTTACTCAAGTGCCAAAAATCGAGATAACAAAGAGGTTCGCGATAACTGGCAGCCCGTTTTCGACAAATATAAAGTCGATCTCGTCTTACAAGGGCACGATCACACCTACGCGCGATCAAAACTGGTCAACGGAACCACGGGGGTTGCAGCAAAAGGTGAATCTGGCACGATTTACGTTGTCTCCGTCAGCGGCCCGAAAATGTACGATATCGGTAAGCCGCCTCGTCCGGAATTTCAGCGAGTTGCCGAAGATACGCAGTTGTTCCAGATCATTACGATCGACGGCGACGAACTTCGATACACGGCCCGTACCGCAACGGGTCAACCGTATGATGGATTCACGCTGAAGAAGCGAGCCGGTCAACCCAATGAACTGATCGAACAAGTCCCTGCGACACCGGATCGATTGAGAGGAATCAAGTAGCTGAAATCGCAGTGCGAGCCTGATCGCAATCGTTTAACCGCGCCTCGAAGAGAAGCGGGGGCGGAGCGGCGGAATTGACGTCAACTGAGGCGTCATTTCTCGTTGAGGCATTGCGATATGTCAGGGCTGAAGCAACGTTCGAAGAAATCGGCTGAACGCCGATTCGCCTGCGCCGATGTCTGCGGGTTAAACGAAGAAATCGTCGCTATCGTTTAACCGCGCCTCGCAGAGAAGCGGGAACGGAGCGGCGGAATTGCGTCAGCCGAGGTGTCAT
>CAIULL010000148.1 GCA_903899985.1 uncultured Schlesneria sp. | reverse complement strand
CTTGAGTTCCTCAGCAATTTCCGGGGGATTCGACGAGAACTTGTTGCGATTGATTTCCAGCTTCCCTTTTTCACCAATGAAGATCGCCCCACCCATCGGCCCCTTGCCGGGTTCAATCACGAAATTGACTTCGACTCCGTTGGCATACTTCATCGACACCTGCCCGTTCGGACCGCTGGTGAGCGGCTTCATCTCAACAGGTCCCGTATCATCCATGCCGAGCGCCCATTGAATCTGGTCGACACCATGAGCCCCCCAGTTCGTCATCTCACCACCGGCAAAATCTCGCCAGCGCATCCATCCCATCCAATCGGGGTTGAACGGACGCGATGCCGCCTGATTGAGCCACATGTTCCAATCAAGCCCGTCCGGAACAGGTGCTTCGGGGAACGGATTCGCCGGAGACGCTTCGGCGCCTCCGTAGTTAATCGCCTGAACCTTCAGAATTTTGCCAAGTCCACCGCTTCGCAATAGTTCACAGGCGACACGATTCATCGCCATCGATCGCTGCTGCGAACCAACCTGTAGCACTCGATCGTGCTTCCGAACGGCGTTCACGAGTGCCCGCCCTTCGCGAACATACAAGGTCAACGGTTTTTCGGCATAGACATCTTTGCCTGCCTCACACGCCTGAATACAGGGCAAGACCCGTTGAAACTCCCCCGTGGCGACGATCACGGCATCGATATCTTTTCGATCGAGCAGCTTGCGGTAGTCCTGATACACAGGCCACGCTTGTTTGGCCTTGGCCTTAAACGCCTCTGCCCGAGGCAAATTGCAATCGCACAACGCGACAATTGTCGCCGATTCCGGGAGTTGCTGTAACAAGAGCGAAGCACGGCCACCAACGCCAATCGCCCCAACCCGGATCTGATCATTCGGTCCTGTTTGTCCTGGCACTTTCGAGGGCGAAAATAGAGGAGCAACGATCGAACCGGCAGCGAACGTCGTTCCCACCGAACCGAGAAACTGACGACGAGTTGATGAGTGTTTTGACATGACTTGATAGATCCTCGTAAAGACGAAGTTGAACGCTTGGTTCATCTTACCGAGAAGGTTGTTTGACGCCACCAACCGAGCGGAATTGCGAGAGTCGCTCAACCCTTGAAACCGCTTCTGCTCGAACGTACCATCCGCACAATCCCCATCATATTTATCGCTTCGGAAACTTCTTAATTCTTATATGTCACATGGTGACCGTCGTTCATGTGCATCTGCGGGCGACTGATCGCTGTACGTCTTAATTGACTCCTTTCAACATTTCTTGAGCAGGGCTTGCAATGACAAATCGTAAAAGTCCCGGTTTCACGTTGATCGAGTTACTGGTGGTGATCGCAATCATTGCGGTCTTGATCGCCCTGCTTTTACCGGCCGTACAGCAGGCTCGCGAAGCTGCACGTCGAATTCAATGTAAAAACAACCTGAAACAAATCGGGCTGGCACTTCATAACTACCACGACATTCATAGCCGATTCCCTATCGGCACGCGTGGAATGGAAGTGACCGCTGTCGGCAATTCGATGGCAGGTGTGACATTCTGGCCAGCCCTTCTGCCGCAGCTCGAACAGACTGCGGTGTACAATCAATTGAATTTCAGTGGCCCGTGGGTCAGCATCCCTTACGGCGATGCGGGATATGCTGGCGGAAATCAGACAAATGGCCCGCTACTGAATGGCCTCAAGTTCAGTTTCATGTTCTGCCCATCCAACCCGCAAACCAATATGTCTCGTCCGATCGGACTGGCGACAAACGGTATCGCAATTGCCGACTATGCGGGAATGGCAGGGACGGTTGGAAATTTTGGAAACTATGTCGACTCACGTACCATACCCGATGCGTTTCCTGTGTTCGGCCAGATCAATCTGGCGGGCTTCTTCGCTCGAAACAGTTCATTGGCCATGCGCGACATGATCGACGGAACAACGAATATCATTGCACTGGGCGAACAAAGCGATTATTGCGTGGATTCGAATGGCAAAAGGTTGGATGGACGAGCGAGTGGCGGCAACAGCACCCTTGGATTCTTCACAGGCTCAAGCGGCATCACAAATTCAAGTCCACTTCAGTTTCAACGAGGCTTAACCTCCGTGGTTTATCCAGTAGGAACCAAGAAATTTGCCCAGCCGGACGGGGCAATTAATGGCATGTATAACGGGGGCGACAACACCCCCATCCAATCGATACACACGGGCGGGGCTAACGTTCTTCTCGCCGATGGTGGTGTCAGATTCCTGTCCGATAATGTGGATTTCACGACATTCAAGTCGCTTGCCGTTCGTGACGATGGCCAGGTCGTTGGCGACTGGTAACAGGGAACGCGAGCCACGAAAGTTTTTTTGTTCGAATTCTCACGGCGCCTCATTCGTTTGAATGAGTGGAATTCCTCAATATCACTTCGGACACGGCCTCATTGAGCCTCTGCCTCAGACGGCCCACACACGTTGATTCGGCTTTCAAGAGGCACCAATTTCACAGATTGGTCAACACAGATTGGACAACAAGGTATCGAGGCTAAAGCCCCGAATGATCTGCCGACAACGTATTACGATCTCCAAATTGCTCATCATACTGTCGACGCATTTTGAGGAGTTCGAAAAATCCAGCGCCCATGATCAGCGTGAACACAACGGGACTGATGATCATGACGTAGTGAGCCGACTCCAGTCCCGCTTCCAGATACGCCTTCGTTGGATCGCGTTCCTGGTAAAATACCGAGACTTCCGTACCCGCCGGGTATTTCTTCACAAATGATCTGGCTTCTGATTCGGATTTGAACGTCGTTCCTCGAACTCGGATTTCTGATGATGAGTAGGATTTGCCACCGACTTCGTACTTATAGACAACGAGTGAAGTAAAATCATTAATCGTCTCTTTGACTTCAGATTGAACGACAACTCCTGTCGTCTTTGGCCACGTCTGAATTTCTTGTGCCAGCCGGAAAAGATGCACGGTATGAAATTCGGTGGCAATCGCGCCGAAGAACACCACAAACGTAAACAGAACGTATCCGATATGAGGCTTTTGAGTCGTCTCCATTTTTTTTCATCCCAAAAACGGTCAAGATGATGTCTGTCGTGCGGAGACACACAATATCACATCCTTTATCTGGTGAAGACTAATGAATCACTTTCATCGAATTGACCCATGGCTGCTTGCCGCAACGTGGGTTTTCTTAGTTTCAAACGCCGCTTTGGCAGAACTCGAAATCAAGCGAGTCTTCGGACCCGAGACCCCAGGCGGGAAATACAAACATCCGGCGAGTATCGAAGAACTGGCGAATGGCGATCTTTACATTGCCTATTACGGTGGGGAAGGGGAGTACCAGGGGGACACCGCTGTCTATGGGTCGCGACTGGCCAAGGGTTCTTCCGCCTGGACTCAACCAAAACGAATCGCCGACACACCTGACCGAGCGGATGGTAACGGAGTCATCTGGCAGGAACCGGGGGGAGCTACCTGGTTATTCTACGTCGTCCGCTACGGCGAGACCTGGTCGGATTCGGTCATCAAGTACAAGTACTCACTGGATAATGCCAATACCTGGACCGATTCCGAGATGCTGTCGTTCGAAAAGGGGATGATGGTTCGGTCGCAGCCAATTCAACTAACGAACGGCGATTTCCTGCTGCCGATCTATCACGAAACGGGCAACGACAAAGAATCGGTCGGCCCCGAAAGTTCATCCCTGTTTGCTCGCTACAACAAGAAAACCAAAGAATGGAGTTTTACGAATAAGGTCCATTCACGAATCGGAAACATCCAGCCGTCAGTCGTACAACTCGATGAAAATCATCTGATCGCCTACTGTCGTCGGGGAGGTGGTTACGGTCCGATGCCCGACGGCTTCATCGTAAAAACGGAATCCAACGACGGCGGACGAACCTGGTCACCGGGAGTCGACACCGAATTTCCAAATCCCAACGCCGCAGTCGACCTGATCCGCCTGAAAAACGGCCATCTGGTTTTGATTTACAACGACAACAACCAGGGAGAACGAAACCCGCTCACGATTCGTGTTTCCACCGACAACGGCAAGACCTGGCCGAAGGTACGAGACATCTTCAACAACCCCGTCGACGAAGCGGCATATCCTTTCATCATCCAGACAACCGACGGCCGAATCCACGGCGTCTTCACCTCCAAGCAACGCTCCGTCGTCAATCATTTTGTACTCGATGAATCAGACATTGTTTCATCAAACAAAAAATGACCGGCACAGCCGGTTCACGCGCGTCGGACGACGGGTTCAGAATAGGGCAATCGTTCGCGCGTTGGCCGGGCGAATTAAGTCCCCGGATTCTATCCGGCACAGCCGGTTCACGCGCG
>CAIULL010000147.1 GCA_903899985.1 uncultured Schlesneria sp. | reverse complement strand
GTTGTAAAAAATGCCTGGCCATGTGAATGGCAAAGCGACCCATCGTGGTAGATACTACAACCGACAGCCCATTGGCCGCGATTGGTGTACATTTGGCAAAAGATGTGCCAATACCAAAGGCTGACGCACCCCGGCTCGCCTCGACTGCTTTTTTCGTTTATGTCGTGGTTCAGATTCTTTTCTTGATTGGGCTTGCGGACCCGGTCCTCGCTTGGTTCTTCGTGGTCGAATAAGCTAATAACTCGAAGAAATCGGCTGAACGCCGATTCGCCTGCGCCGCTGGCTGCGGGTTAAACTAGGAATCTGTTTACATCGTTTAACCGCGCCTCGCAGAGAAGCGAGTCAACCGGTGTCGATGACAATCCCGAGGTGTCATCGTTCATTTCGCCATTGCGAACCGACTGGAAAGATGACATTGAGAAAGTCGTAAGTAGATAGGATGAAAACAAAGAGTCGCCAACTCAATGCTTTTTCTACTCTCTACTATCTCGCATCCACTATCTAGCCGTTTCGGCTTGCCGATTCGCCTGAGCCGCTGGCTGCGGGTTAAACTAAGAATCTGTCGTTGTTGGTTGCGACCCGTGGTCAACGCGACGTGATGATCGCCGCGATGTCACTCGCTGCTTTGTGTGGGGCAAGAGCCGTCACTCCGATCCCTGAGACAACCTTCGTGATGTTGTGATCGACTTCGCCTGGCCGTCCCCATGTGGCGCCATCGGCGGTCGTCAGATAGGCTGACATTGTGTGATGGCCGGAACCGGGCCGTTCACCGATCAGATGAACGATCGTCCTTGAACCCGGAAGCCCACCGAAAAGGGCTTCACCGATCCGATAACCGGCACGGACTCGACCGCCGGTGACGACCAGTGGAGCGGGGGCAACAGCCCATCCTGATTTTGTAAGAAGGGGTCGAAGTTCTTCGAGCAGCGGTAACAGATTCCCGTCGTCCATCAGGGCTAGTGCGTTCAGTCCCTCAGAGACGACGATCACGATGCGGGATACTTGTTTGTCATCAACGCGAAACTGCTTGATAAGTCGCAGTGATTCGTCCGACAAATGTTCGCCTGTCGTCGGATGCAGGATGTAATCCTGGCGGTTCGCTGATCGTGTCGACAAATGAATGGCATCAGGGATCCGTTTGACGAAGTCGGGATTCCATTCCTTCCAGATACACTGTTTTGCATCGTCGTAAACGGTCTGAATCTCACTGCGAAGTTTGGGTGACAAATCGCCGGGACGATTTCCGTAACCTTCCGCAATGAAGAGTCCACGCTGGCGAACTTCTGAAATCAGTTTTCGGGATTCGGCGAGGATTACCGCATCGGTTCGAGGATCATTCTGACAACGACGGTATTGCAGGTAGACCCAGTTCGGGTCGCCAAAGTGTTCGGTTGGCCCCCCATCAGGTCCGATAACCCCCAGCCGCTGGAAGAACGACCACATGCGATCATCAACTCGGAATCCGAATTTGTCACGCAGGCGAACGTGGTCCTGATACCCGGTTGTTAAGTAGCCGAGCATCGGATCGATCTTGGTGGGTAAGCCCATCAGGTAGGCAGGATTGGCCGGTGCAATCTGATCCAGGCACCAGTCGAGGTCATCCAGCGAGAGATCCATATGCAGCGTCGAACAGACATCCAGCCCGATGGTCAGTCCGTGCAGTTTCCCCATCACGATGTCTTCCAGGCAGCAGCGGACAAGCTGTTCGCGAGTTCGAAAGACTTCCGGTCCGATAAAGCCGGCGACGTCGTTGAGATGCAGCCAGACCTGATTGACTGGGACCTGCTTCGAAGCGGCGATCGTATGAGCCAGACCGCGTGCGAATCCGTATTTGCGTGACTCATGAAAAACCATGTCACAACCGTGGCTGTGACCATTGGTAAAATCGGCTCCCTGTCCCGACTCAAGATACAGGCCATATCGACCCGTGCGCCCTTTTGCGTAATCCCTCATTTTGTCGAGACTGATATCGAACGTGGCGTTCGCGGCATCGTTTCCGGCGATACTTTGAAACCAGAATGCGGTCGAACCCGGTTGAACTCGTTCGACTTCCGCTTGAACATCGATATGGGCCAGCACGCAATGCGGGATCACGTGATCAATCTCAAACGTCTTGAGAATGTCCTGCAGTGCCAGTTCAACGGCGGCGACCGAACGAGGATCACTCGATACGGGATTGGTCCCCAGCAGGACATCGCCGACCGCATAAGAAAAAGCGTCGAAAACCTGGAACCGAATGTCGTCAAGATTGTCGGTCGGCGAATTCGGTTGAATCCGTGCACCGAGATATCCTTTTGCTCCGATATGCGAACCTGGCAGTGAGTGAAAGATCCGCTTACTCAGCGAGATCAATTCCTCGTTCGTCATCAGCCGAACGAGACAGGCAATCAGGTCGCTCGTCAGTCCGGGAAGGATGCCCTGAATTTGCGCTTCGCTGGCGGTAAGCAAATGATTTTTCAGTTGTCCGACCGTTCGGTCATTCCAGGGTCGTAACAGTTCCTTTGATGCGAATCCGTCATTCCAGTGGGACAAGTCATCTTGCCAGGGTGGATGTTCGACAAGATCAACGATCTTCGTATTCGCCAGCAATATTCGTGCGCGCGATCGCGAACGATCATCGATGGCAGCGACCTCAACGATCGCGTCCCCGTCCTTGAACTCGTTGGCCGCACCGAGCAATTTCTGGTAGTGGCGAACGTCGAATTTTCCAGATGTTCGACGGATATAAGAGAACAGATCTTCGCCGTCGTTCAATGGTCCGACATCGACACCTTGATTTTCTTGATTGGCCCGGGCGGTACTGAATTTCAGCCCACCCCCAAGTAAAAGCGGTGTCGAGACAACAGTCAGAAAGTCGCGACGATTGAACATGGACCAATCCGAATAATTCGTGAATCATGCCGGATAATTATGTCTCGTGCCGACGAACGAACGCAAACGGTCCTCAACCGCAATCAACGGTTCTGCGGATTAGCGAAGAGGGGATGGTGACAAAATCAAAGAACCCTGCTGAATCATCACCAGCTCCATCAACTGAATTTCACTTGAAAACCCGAGATCATCATACCGCTGTCGACCGTCAGTGTCTGGCCCGTGACGAGCGTGCTACCTGTAATCAGGCTGATGATACAGGCGGCCACATCATCAGGATCGCAGACCCGACCCAGCGGCAGTGTCTGTTCGTAGGCCTGTTTGATTCGGTTATAGTTGTCGCCAAGCCCCGCTTCCGTCCAGCGGCCGGCGATGAAGCCGGGTGCCACACCGTTCACGCGGATCTGGGGAGCCAACGTTCTGGCGAGCGAGACGGTCAGGTTGTCGAGAGCCGCTTTGGTACAGCAATAGGGGATTGAGCTTCCCTGTCCCAATTGTGCCGCGACGCTCGAAACATTGATGATGACTCCGCCCCCCGCTTTCAGCATGGGTTCGCGAACGGCGCGAGCACAGTGAAACGCACCGACGACGTTGACCTTGAACAGACGGTCCCAGACATCGTCTGAGACGTCTTCCAGATTATTGAAAGGAATAAATTGAGTCGTTCCGGCACAATTGACAAGCACGTCGATCCGGCCGAATTTCGACATTGTTTCCGAGACCATATTTCGACAGGCGGCATCGTCCGCCACATCCGCCAAAACGGAAAATCCCTGGACGCCAAGTTCCTGGATTTCGCTGATGGTTTTCAGGGCTTCATCCTTCGAGCGGGAATAGTTGATCACAACGTGATAACCAAGTCGCGCCAATCCTAACGACGTTGATCGACCAACTCCGGTTCCGCCACCCGTGACAATTGCAACTTTTGCGGTCGAAGGCATATTGCCCCTTTGCTTGTTGATGATGAGTAAGTTGCCAAGATTTATGGTTCAGATTTTGTTCCACGGCATCGTAGTCTTCTCCGACGCAGTCTCTTCTCTTTATTTCAAGGCAATCGAAGAGCACTGGGTGACCGAAGACGGTCATCCAGTGGCACCCGAATCTGTAGCTTTGATAAGGCGTTACAGCAATCGAACCGACGTCCCTTCGCCGTTGACTTTCCAGAGGATGTTTCTCGCGATACGGCAACGTAATGTCGCCGTTGAATCGACATATTCCGAACTCAGCACTTCGGCGTGTTCGGCGAGGAATGCGAACAGCTTTCCGTTGCCTGCCGATGTCACGATCTCGGCTTCGACGTAACCCTGGCCCAGTAGTTCACCCACCAGCGAACCGAGTTTATCGAGTCCTTCTCCGGTGATTGCCGAGACCGTCACCGCATGGGCATATTTCGCTCGCAGCACATCGACGATCCCTCGATCCTTAACGGCATCGATCTTGTTCAGAACCAGGATGAAGTTGCGAACTTCGACCCCGATTTCGTCGAGAACCCGTTCGACCGTCTCAGCCTGTTCCTCGGCTTCCGGGTTTGAGACGTCGACGACGTGCAGCAGCAGGTCTGCTTGACGGGCTTCTTCGAGCGTCGATTTAAACGACGCAATTAACGAGTGCGGCAGGTCACGGACGAACCCGACTGTGTCGCTCAGCAATAGATCGCCCCACGAGGGGATCGTCCATTTTCGCGTGCGGGTGTCGAGCGTGGCAAACAACTGGTCGGCAACGTAGACGTCTGCGCCGGTCAGAGCATTCATCAATGTGCTTTTGCCCGCATTTGTGTACCCGACGAGTGAGACGAGCGCATGAGACTCACGCTGCCGTACCATCCGTTCGCGTCGTACTTCCACTTCGGCAAGCCGAAGTTTCAGTTCGTCGATCCGTTGATCAATGATTCTGCGGTCGGTCTCGATCTGCTTTTCACCGGGACCACGACTTGCGCCGATACCCCCCTCGATGCGTTCGAGGTGTGTCCACATCCGCTTGAGTCGAGTTCGCGTGTACTGGAGCTGAGCCAGCTCGACCTGAAGTCGCGATTCCGCCGTGCGGGCGTGCGTGGCAAAAATATCGAGAATCAATTCGCTTCGGTCGACGATGATCCGCTGGGTTTCCTGTTCGAGATGTCGACCCTGACCAGGTGACAGATTGTTGTCGAAAATAATCAGTTCGGCGCCTGTCGCATCGACAAGGTCTTTCAATTCAACAATCTTTCCTTTGCCAAGACAGGTTCCCGGATGGGGACGCCCACGCATCTGGACCAATTCGCCGACGACTTTGACACCGGCGGTTTTCACAAGACCTTTCAATTCATCCAGCGCCTGTTCTTTTCCAAGATTTCGACTCGAATCGGGTACGGAAACGAGAATGGCGGTACGAGATTGAACTTTCAGGTCGTCGCGAATGGGGTCAGCCAAGTGAGGTTCCGTTCTGGTCAGTTGAAATATCAGTGTTAAACCGCTTTTTATCTCTGAAATGCTTGCGGTTTCAGCGTCTGTCAGAAGAGATCAATGTCGTCGTCATCAGGATAGGGATCACCGAAATGATATCATCACGATGCGAAGACAGACTAGTGTGTTGTCCAGTCTCAATATTCGAGTGCCACTGCATGACCGTCTTTGTTCACCCAGTGCTGTTTGATTGCCTCGAAATAAAGAGAAGCCACTGCGTCGGAGAAGACTCCGATGCAGTGGCACAAGATCCGAAAATTAAGTCTTGTCTAAGCACTATGGTGTCAAAACAATCTTGCCATGCACCGTCCCCTGTTTCTGCAGCGTATTGTCTTCTTGAAGTTGATGAGCCGTTGCGGCTTCGCTGAGAGGCAGTGTTTTTCCAACCGAGGGTTTCCAGCGGTTAAAATCGTACAGGGTATTCAGCTTATCTGCGGCGGCACGTTGTTCTTCGGGGGCCCCGTTAAACATGGCAAAGCCGATCATCCTCAAGTCTTTGACGTAAAATGGTCCGACCGGAAATTCAGGGCGTGCGGAACGGCCAGCCATCAATACGATGCGGCCACGCGGTGCCATTAGCGAGACGGTTCGGTCCAGCGTTGGATCGCGCTGCGTTTCGAACCAGAGGTGAACTCCACCGTGTGGCAGGCTGAATGCCCGGATCTGGTCGTCGAGATTATGGGAATTATAATTCAGGACAAGATCAGCACCGAGTTTCCTGCAGATTTCCAGGCTTGGTTCACTGCCACCGGTCGTGATGACAAAGGCACCTGCAGCTTTGGCTAACTGCACAACGGAAGAACCAACCCCGCCTGATCCACCGTTGACGAAGACGACTTCACCAGGTGCCAGTTCGGCGTGTTGAAACAGTCCCATATGAGCCGTCAGGCCGACGAGAGCACCTGCGGCCGCTTCCGCGTCCGTTTCTTTGGCAGGGGTGGGATACAGCCAGCGCTCATCAACGGACGCGTATTCCGAAAACGATCCCCGTCGTCCAAACAGGCCCTGATTACTTCCCCAGACCCGATCACCCGCTTTGAAGCGCTTGACCTCGCTCCCCACCTTTTCCACCGTTCCCGCCAGATCCGAACCGATCACGTACGGAAACTGTGAGATCATGGAAACGATCCCCGCGCGAATATAGGTATCGATCGGGTTCACCGCGACCGCTCCCACTTTGACCAGCACTTCGGTGGGACGTGGTTCCGGCGTTGGAAGTTCACCGTATTGAATGACCGATGGCGATCCCGTTTCACGAATAAAGGCGGCTTTCACGTTAATAACTCCCCATAGCAAACCAATTCATGCCGCATGCAAGACAACTCTGCAAAGCAGAATGATTGTACCGACCGCGTCAACGGGTGTCGGCGCACAATCAAACTTCAACGATCCAATTCGATCGTGACTGGCAATTTCTGCCACACCAACGATGCTGCGAGTCAGAGCGACTTCCGGCGAGAGCGTTAAGTTCAAGTTTACGATATCGGGTTGTCGAGGTTAACCAGAAAGAATAGTCGATAAAGTCAGCCCAGTCGGATCAACCGAATTTGTCGGGATTTGTGCATTCTTACAAGAACGTCAGCATCCGGCGCGATCCGTCTGAATTCCGGTCAACTCCCGTTTGAGTTAAATCGACAATGAAGTACAAATCCATTGTCGCGATGTCGAAAGCGACTCTGCCTATTTTGTGAGGTGACCGAGTTGCTGAATCTGGTGCCAAAAAGATTTCAAATGTCGGGCCAAATTCACTTCGACGGAATGTCATGATGACCCTGCTTTCTCCTCGTAACGGCCCGTCCGCAGAAACAATGCCGAACCATTTACCGGATTGTCGTGTCGAAATCGCCGGTCAGGGCATGGTTGAAGCGAAACGCTGGCTGATTGTGGGTGCCGGCGGGTTCGGGCGAGAGGTATTTTCGTGGACATCGGGTCATCTTCGTGCCTCTCAAACCCATTTCCCTGTCAGTTTTCTGGACGACGACCCAAATTCGCTCGATCCGTTTCCCACGCTGAAGGAACGCTGGATCGGTCGAATTTCGACCTATTCACCTCAGTCGGGTGACCGGCTTTTGATGGCGGTCGGAGATCCCTCGTCAAAACTCGCCGTGGGAGAAGCTTTAAAAGCACGTGGAGCGGTCTTTGCGTCCTTCGTTCATCCGACAGCCGTCATCGCACATGATGTGCGTATTGGAGTCGGCTGCATCATTTGTCCATTTGCCGTCGTGTGCTGTAATGTTCATTTGGGGAATTTCGTCTCGATGAACATCGGATCGGTGGCGGGGCACGATTCGATCATTGGGGACGGGTGTACTCTGTCTCCCCATTCTGACGTTGCTGGCAGCGTCACGCTGAGTCGAGGGGTCTTTCTGGGATGTCAGACCGCCATTTTACCAAAAATGCAGATTGGCGAATTCGCTCGGATCGGTGCCGGCAGCGTCGTGATCAATCATGTCAGCCCCGGTGTCAGTATGATGGGGGTCCCGGCAAAACGGATCAGCTGGTTGCAGCACGATTCAGATGTTGATCAGCCAGATTCCATGGCAGGTTAACTCCTTTTTCGAAGATGTGGATCCCTTTCATGTATGCATCACTGGCAGCCGTTGAGTTCCATCTGCCGAAAACTGTGGTCGGGAACGAAGAAATCGCACTTCTCTCGCCGAACTGGAATCCACAGAAGATTCTCGACAAGACGGGCATTGCAGAACGGCACGTGGCCGACGTGAATGAACTGTCGTCAGATCTGGCATTCCATGCGGCGGAAAAACTGTTCGCGAGCGGGGCGTGTTCCCGTGAGGAAATTGATTTCGTACTCTTCTGTACGCAATCGCCCGATTACCTTTTGCCGACCACCGCCTGTCTGTTGCAAGATCGCTTAAAGCTTCGAACGGGCATCGGGGCGCTCGACTTCAATCTTGGTTGTTCCGGGTACATTTACGGACTGGGACTGGCTCAGGGTTTGATTGAGACGGGTCAAGCGAAAAGCGTTTTGTTTCTGACGGGTGATACCTACACCAAGTTTCTTCGTCACGACGATATTGGCGTTCGTTCCCTGTTTGGCGATGCGGGTTCTGCCACGCTGATACGGGGTGTCGAGAGTGATCGCCCGCTGATTGGTCCGTACTGTTACGGCACCGATGGTCTGGGGGCGAAAAACCTGATGTTAAAGCGTCATTCGCCGAGGCATCCCAATCTCCCCAGCAATCCGCTTGCGGAAGGAACGGAAAGCTCTGGTGACACCGATCAGTATTTGTACATGAACGGTCCCGAGATCTTCAGTTTCGCAATTGATGCTGTCCCCAAAGCGGTCAACGAGCTCTTGAATCGCTCACAGCTTCAACTGGCCGATATCGATCTTTTCGTCTTTCACCAGGCGAATGAATTCATGCTCAGTCGCTTGCAGACCAAGCTGCAGATTCCTGCTGACCGGTTCGTTGTTGCCATGCGAGGCTATGGAAACACGGTTTCATCGACGATTCCCATCGCATTAAACGTCGTCTTAGCGGACGGGCGGCTGAAACCGGGGATGAGGATCATGCTTGTCGGATTTGGGGTTGGTTATTCGTGGGGCGCAACCCTGGTCCGTTATGCACCTGCGACTCACGCGACAGTGTGACCGAAACCTGTCAAGGCGGCCTGGAGGCCATTGTGGCAACCCTGACCCGACCGCCAAAGGATTTCGCGATGAAAGCCGCCTCTGTTTCTGGAGTTTCGGCGAAGCGAAGCATCGGCGAATCTGATTCGACTTCGCCACGATACAAGACGCTCGATCATTGGCGAGGCATTGCCTGCCTGATGATTGTCATCTACCACACATTGCTCCCCCTGAGCGATCAAGACCTGCCCGTCCGAAAGACCGCGAAATTCGGCGCTGTCGCTTCTTCGGCATTCGAGAAAACAGCCACCGCTCCGCAGAGTCAATCTCGGACGTTAAAACCAAAGCTGCGGAAGATGATCTGCGATCAACTGCAGATTGGTGTCGAAATGTTTTTCGTGATCAGCGGCTATTGCATCACCGCCTCTGCCGAGTCGATCCGACGAACAGGTCGTACCGTCCGGGAGTTTTACTGCCGCCGATTCATGCGAATCTTTCCTGCATTCTGGTGTGCATTGATCGGTTCGGTATTGTTCTGCTTCGCCATTGACGTCATGAATCCCGACTCGTTGAAACGAGCGCCATGGCCAATTCCGATGCCGTGGGATCTCTCCTTCTTTCAGTGGGTTGGGAGTGTCACGTTAACCGGAACATGGAGCGGGTTTCTGACTGGCGAGCCTCAGTTGTATTTTCCGATCCAGGAATGGACGCTTTGCTTTGAGGTGCAATTCTATTTCGTGATCGGCATCCTCATGGTGCTGAGTCGGCGTCGTTTCTTTCAGGCGATGGCGGTGATCACCGTCGCTGTCGCAACCGTAAACGTCCTTGCTGTCTGCTTTCAGTTTCCGATTCGAGGATTGGTCTTTGACGAGCACTGGTTCATGTTTGCCGCCGGTGTGGGTCTTTATTGGGATCTGCACTGTGCCACATTGAGACAAGCAAAAGTTTTTCGAATGATGGCGTGTTCGGTCCTGGTCGGACTGGCGATCCTTGCGGCAACGACGACGGTCATTGGCCAGGGAACTCCATTTTCTGCGTGGCGAGTTGTGGAAGCCATGGGATTCGCAGGCTTATTATGGTTCTTGAAGAAACATGACGAACGAATCGCCAGCCTCTCTTTTCTAAATGGGTTCAAATCGTGTGGCGTGATTTTTTACAGCATTTATCTGACACATTTATTCCCCGTCAAACTGCTAAGCCAACAGTTTTCGTACTTAGGCTATCGCGATGATTCGACGATCGTGTTCGTCTGCATCCCCTTAACTCTGACGATGTCTATTGCGCTGGGATACGTATTCTATGTGTTGATCGAGCGTCGATTTCTTACGTTCCGTGACGACTTTGCCTGTCGTCAGTCAGACTCGAACGCAATGAAGACCTTTGATGCTTCCTGCGAAAAGCGGGAATTGAAACAATTCGCTCGAACCGCTCACTTAAATCGATCGGCCAAAGACGCGGCATAATGCTGTTTCTACACGTGCCGCAGGCGTAAAGGGGCCGTGGTCGCTTCGCGCGTCGCCACGGTTTTTCTAGACTTTAAGCTCAGTGATCAGACATCGTTTTAATTGGTGGAACAGCGACATCCACGATACGATCACGGAACGACCTTTATTGTTCTCACAGCTCAGAAACGGACAGGCCATGACGACACACGGACTTGGAGAGAAAATCGCGAGCAAAACGGCCGTGATTGGAGTGATCGGACTGGGTTACGTCGGTCTCCCTTTGATCCGAGCGTTCGTCAGAGCTGGTTTCAAAACGATGGGATTTGATGTCGATCAATCGAAGGTCGATAAGCTGAAGGCAGGCCAGAGCTACATTAAGCATATCGACAGTGCTGCGATCGCCAAGCTGATTCAGGAAAAACAGTTTGAACCGACGTCCGATATGGGACGCCTGGGCGAAGCAGACTGCATTATTATCTGCGTCCCGACGCCTCTTAATGAAAGCCGTGATCCCGATCTCAGCTACATTGAAGGGACCGCTCATTCCATCGCCAAGACGTTGCGAAAAGGGCAACTGGTCGTTCTTGAAAGCACCACCCACCCCACGACAACTCGCGAAAACGTTCTTCCCGTCTTGAATGCGACCGGCCTGACCGCAGGAAAGGACTACTTTCTTGCGTTCAGCCCCGAACGTGAAGATCCGGGAAATCCAAATTTTGAAGCCTCGTCGATTCCCAAAGTCGTCGGTGGCTATGACGCTATCAGCGGTGATCTGGCGAGTACCATGTATGGTTTCGCGGTTGTGAAGGTCATCCGGGTTTCCAGCATGGAGATCGCTGAGGCAGCGAAGATTCTGGAAAATACCTATCGCGCGGTCAATATCGCGATGGTGAACGAACTGAAAATGCTCTACGACAAGATGGGTATTGATGTCTGGGAGGTGATTGATGCCGCCAAGACGAAACCGTTCGGTTTTCAAGCGTTCTATCCCGGACCTGGTCTGGGTGGTCACTGCATTCCCATCGATCCGTTCTATCTGACATGGCTGGCCCGTAAGTGGGGTGAACAGACTCGATTTATCGAGTTGGCTGGTGAGATCAATACTTACATGCCAACCTACGTCGTCAATCAACTGGCTGAGTTCTTGAACGACGTCGGAAAGCCGATCAAGGGAAGCAAGATTGCGATTCTTGGTGCGGCGTATAAAAAAGACGTGGACGATCCCCGGGAAAGCCCCTCTTTCGAACTGATGAAATTGCTTTCCAAACGTGGTGCGGTCCTGACCTACAACGATCCACACATTCCCACGCTTCCCAAGATGCGTCACTACCCTGATCTGCCAGCAATGTCGAGTCAGGCACTGACACCCGAGTATCTGGCCGCACAGGACTGTGTACTGATCTCAACGGACCATTCCGCTTACGATCACGAATTCATCGTCCAGCACAGCCGCATGGTACTGGACACGCGAAATGCCACGAAAAATGTTAAAGTTGGACGGGAGAAGATTTTTAAGGCCTGAGTGTCGGCAAAAAATAACGTCGAATCTCAACGGCGATCGTCAACTGCGATGAACGGAGTCCGCAAGCGATGTCAGAACCAAAACAAGAATCCTGGGCGGAGTACTATCAGCGAGTCTTCGCGTCAGGAAATCCCTGGCTTGATTATTCAAACGCGAACGTTCAGGGACAGACGTTTGGGGTGGCCATCGAGGCCGCCGGTCCGATCAATGGGAAGCGATGTCTGGATCTCGGTTGTGGCCGGGGTCATCTTTCACTTGCCTTGTCGGGACTGCAGGCCAGTCAGGTGGTCGGCGTCGATATCGTGGCGGAATCAATTATTGCCTGCCGCGAACGGTACCCTTCAGTTCGATGGGAAGTTGGAACTCCTGAGAACGAAGAATTCTGCCAGACGCTTGGCAATTTCGACGTGATTTTCCTCATCGAAATGCTGCATTATGTCGACTGGCGCAAGACACTTCAGATCCTGTGGAATCAATTGAATTCCGGCGGTCGCATCGTCGCGATTGTTCCGAACAAGGATAACGCGATCGTTCAGAAGACGATTGCCCGGTTTGAAGGAAGATATGTCCCGCTGAATCCTGCGGAAATTCTGGAATTTGTGGGAACGCTGCCAGACGTTGAGTGCTGGGCGTATCGTGGAATGGACTTTCAGCAAGACCAGCGACTTTTGCCGTACGTCACTTCACCCTGGACAAACGAGATGATTTCCGGGTTTGCCTCTAACCGACTGGTATTCGTCCTTCAGAAGAAGGTTTAAATCCCGAAAACACGAAAGTCTCACCATCGATTTGGTCGAATTTGAGGGTTGTAGCGATTGTAACACGTCTTGACACGCTTTCTCGATTGTGAATCGAAAGTTGCCGTCATTCGTTTCAGTTCGCAATAAATGACTCAAGACCATTTCAATGGAGTCCGATTGATGGCCGATTCTCTGGACGCCTCATGGGTAGACTACTATCAAAAAGTTTACGCGGCCGATAACACGTGGCTCGATTATTCAAACGCGCATGTTCAAGGTCAGACCTTTGGCATTGCGCTGGAAGCCGCCGGGCCGATTAGCGGAAAGCGTTGTTTAGACGTTGGATGCGGACGTGGGCAGCTTTCGCTCGCCTTGGCCGCACTGCAGGCCAAAGAAGTCGTCGGCGTCGATATCATCGCCGATTCGATCAACGCCTGCCGGGAACGCCACCCTCAGGTCCGCTGGGAAATCGGAACTCCGGAAAACGAAGAATTCTGTAAGTCACTCGGTCAATTCGATTTGATGTTCTGCATCGAATTGTTGCAGCTTGTTGGCTGGCAGAAGACCCTTCGATCACTTTGGGATCGGGTCAGTCCCGGTGGCCGAATCGTCGTGATCGTCCCGAATAAGAATAATCCGATCGTCCAGAAAACGATCGCACGATTTGCCGGCAAATACGTGGCTCCCAATCCGGCAGAACTGACTGAGTTAGTCTCCGAATTGCCTGACGTGGATTGCTGGGCCTTTCGAGGAATGGACTTTCAGCAAGATCAGCGGATCGTCCCGTACGTCACGTCACCGTGGGTCAATTCCTCCTCGAGTGACATTACGTCGAATCGGCTCGTGATTGCGATTCAAAAACGAAGCAACATCATGAACCCTTCGAACAACTGAATTGTCAGGGAAAGCCACGATATGGGGTGGCACTGAAAATCGTGCCACTGCTTGAGGGTCTTCCGTCAAGCAGTGCCGAGTTGCAACACGAACGCTGATGCGAAGACACTGCTTCTCCGAGGACTCCGAAGCAGTGGCACATGAAAATGAAGCCCGGAAAATCGTCCCACTGCTTGACGGTCTTCCGTCAAGCAGTGTCGAGCAGCAAAACGAACGCTGATGCGAAGACACTGCTTCTCCGGGGACTCCGAAGCAGTGGCACATGAAAATGAAGCATTGAAAATCGTGGCACTGCTTGAC
>CAIULL010000146.1 GCA_903899985.1 uncultured Schlesneria sp. | reverse complement strand
CCGTTGCCCCAGGCCCGACTTTTCGCAACGCCCCAACCAGAATTGACACCTCGGATGACGGCAATTCCGCCGATCACTTCCCGCTTCTCTGCGAGGCGCGGTTAAACGACAAGAAGCCATCGGCGCAGGCGGATCGGCGTTCAGCCGATCTTTTCAGCCGTTGCCCCAGGCCCGACTTTTCGCAACGCCCCAACCAGAATTGACACCTCGATGTCGGCAATTCCGCCGATCACTTCCCGCTTCTCTGCGAGGCGCGGTTAAACGATCAACATGCCCTTGAGCTGGACTGAAGTCGCCGGGCTCGCCTCTCTGATCACGTCACAATCCTTCATTCTTTCCCATCGTGAACAATTTTTTTGACCCCGGCAAAGTTTACGCCGCAGGGGTCTTCGCCGCAGAACGGTCAAGCTTATGAAAACGTCAGCGTGAAACGATCAAAGCGCAACGCAAAACCGTCGAGAAATTGTAAGGCGAGTTTTGCAATGTCGAACGAACGGAGTTTCGTCATCGACTTGGGAGACTCATCTTTCGTCTATTGCTGCGGCAAGTCTGGTGATCCAATCACTGCCTTCCGCGTGTCTACCGGAAAAGTCAAGGATTTGACGACCGAGCATTCAAGGGAAGATCACTGCGTTCCGGCCCATACAAGAACCGACACTCGTTGATTCGCCAGAAAGACGCCGTATTAGATGATTTCCCAATTCTATCGACGATACAGCGTGACCGTTCTCTGGCTGGTCACTCTCAGCTTCCCGTGTCTGTGGTATCAAGCCGAACAGATGCGGTCTAACAACGACATCGAGACGTGGCTTCCTCGTGAGACCCCGGTTCGCCTCCTTTACGAAGAATTCAAACAGGACTTTGGCGCAGAAGAAGTTCTGGTGATCGGCCTGCCCCGCGAACAGGCGACCCCGAAACTGGTCGAGGCCTTTGCGGGACGTATGGAACGATTGACGGGAATTCGTCACGTCTGGACGCCAGACCGGATGACCGCACGGATGAAAGAATTTGGTGTTCACGAAGACGTGGCCCGCGGACGACTGGATGGTCTTTTGACCTCCAAATCTGGTGATTTGATTGGCGTTGTGGCGATGTTGTCAGAAGCCGGAATCAAAAACCGGGCTCAAATCGTTGACGATGTGAAAAGCACGCTCACCTATTGCCAGTTGCCTCTCGAATCGGTCGCGTTGACGGGTGCCCCTGTCATTGTGACCGAACTTGATCGACTCGGCAGCCAGAAATCCAGCCGCAAATTCTTCCTGCTCACGTGTGCCGTCAGCCTTGGCCTGCTTTATTACTCGTTCGGACATTGGGGCTTGTCGCTGGCCGTCCTGGGTACGGCCCTGTGGGGGATCTTCCTGAATCAAACAGTCATGGTGATGCTCGGTGGTGAGATGAACTTCATCATGGGGTCGCTCTCTGTGATGGTGATGATCTTCACGCTGTCGATTGCCGTCCATGTTGTCAGCTACTACGACACTGCTCAGAAAGAAGGCCATGCGGAACCTCTGGCCGCTGCCGTGATCGAGTCGTGGAATCCCTGCATGCTTTCCACTCTCACGACGCTGCTCGGGTTGGTCTCGCTGAACGTCAGCACAATTCTTCCCGTCAGCCAGTTCGGTTACGCCGCCGCGTGCGGAGCGATTGTCGCGTTGATCGTCGGATTGGGAGTCACCCCTGCCCTGCTGACAGTGATGCCACAGTGCACCGTTCGCTCCGTCAAATACCACGTGAACTTCCGGAAGTGGGGCGAGGGAGTTGCTGCCCGTCGTGTCAGTATCCTCACCGCTGCGGCCCTGCTGCTGGGAGTGACAGCGATTGGCATCATGCAACTGCAGCCGAGCATTAATCCAGCAGAATTCCTGCCGCGAAAAAGCAAGATCCTGGCCGACCTGCATCGCATCGAACACGACCTGACGAACATCGATTCGATCGAAGCGGTGGTCGATCTGGGTGGTGAGAAGCTGGCGTTCATGGATCAGCTTCAGAAGATCCGTGGAATCGAGGCTCGCATTGCAGCTCACCCCGGTGTCCGACACACGTTGTCACTCGCCTCGTTCTTCCCTGAAGAGATGCCCGAAAATGCAATGGAAGCGGCTCGAATCCTCGGTCATGCCAAGTCTTACTCTGGTGAAGAGGGTCTGATTGCCGGCCGCCAGCGCTTATGGAGAATTTCTGCTCGAATCCGGCACGATGCAAACCTCAGCCCGGTTGATGTTCTGAACCAGTTAACGCAGGAACTTTCCGGTGAACCCGTTCATTTCACCGGGCTGACCCCGCTGCTCAAGAACGCTCAACAAGAGATCTTCGACGGCTTCTGGCAAAGCTTTACGGCCGCCTGTCTGACAATTTCAATCGTGATGATCCTGTCGTTGCGATCCGTGGTGGCGGGTGTCATCGCGATGATTCCGAATATCATTCCCATCTGGCTGGTCTTTGGTGGCGTTGGCTTTCTTGGAATGCCCGTCGATATCGGCATGATGATGACTGGAAGCATCGCCCTGGGGATCTCGGTCGATTGTACCTTCCACTTCCTGGTGAAATATCAGGCGGCCTACAAGAATGGAGCCACTTCGACGGAAGCGGTGCTGCAATCACTCGAACATTCAGGCGAACCGATGCTCGATTCGACGTTGATCTCGGCACTGGGGATGCTGGCGTTGTGCTTCAGCAGTTTTGCACCGACCGCTCGATTTGGATGTCTGATGGCGGCTCAGATGTCCGCATCGCTGCTGGGCGAATTAGTTCTGCTTCCTGCAATGCTCAGCTGTCGACCCGGTCGACGAGTCAGCTCGACACAACCGGTTTCGATCGCAGAAACGCCGGCGACGTTGACGGTCGATTCGGAAACGGTCGAAATGCCTGAGGCGGCTGAAGTCGGACCCGAAATTCACCCCTTCCCTGCCGAATTGCCTGCGGTCCCTCGAAGAATCCGAGCCGCTCGATAAGGTTATTCGACCAGCAGGAATTTACCGTAGTTCTGGTTTGCGATTGGCTGCATAAAAGACGTGAGCCCGGCTCCGCCGTTGCGTATGGTCACCACGCCGATCGTGTGAATCGATACACGACGGGTCCGATTGAACTGGCTGACGAGGCTCACAATTTGAGCGGGCTGTCCGTCGGTCGGTTCACCGTCTGACACAAAGTAGATCGCTTCCGGGTCGAGTTCGAATGCCGCGTTTAATGCAGCACTTGAAACGGTTCCTAATTTCAGTCCTCGATCGGCAATGATTTGCGACGCCTCTGCTTTTGCGTCGGCGCTGGCGGGAACAAGTCGTGGTTGCCAGGTTGCAGCCGTCGCGTCGAAAAAGATGATGTCGAACTTCACCGCTTCTGGCAGTGATTCGATCGTCTTCACGAGTGCCTGTTTAGCCACAACAATCGGCTGTCCTCGCATGCTCATCGAAGTGTCGAGCACAAAAACAATCCGTTTTGCACAGATCGGGATGCCGTAATAGGTCGGCTGCTGATCGTCAAGACTTGCCTCGGAAAGGGCCGTTCCTGCCGGTGGAAACTTGAAATCCTTCTGATTTTCTCGCCACCAGTTGGCCCAGTTCCGATCATTATCCCGAAACTTTTGCGATGTCACCCGGGTCAAGTACTGGATCACGTCATGCTGTATCAACCCCTGGGTTTTGGGAAGAAGGTCGATTAAGAATCCAATCGCTTCGGGTTCGCGGATCTGGGACATCGCCTGTACGACGCATCGACGATAACCGAAATTCGACTCGAACACCTTCACTTTGGACAACCGCAAGACAGACTGAAAGGCGGGACCATCCCCCTCGGTACCGCAATCGTCGATCACCGTCATCGGAATCAGTGGATGTGCTTTGGGCGATCCCAGAAAGTCGTCGAGCATTGTGACGAGATCTTCCTGTCGGGATTCGTCATCAGTCGTGATCAGTGCACGCAATAATTCGATGGCCACGGCATCATTGGCAGGAGGTTTACGAAACGACTTTTTCAATTCGTTGAAGAGGTATTCGCCGACCGTCCGATCTTCAACAAATTGTCGCAAACCTTTTTGTGCAGCCACGCGAACACTGCGATCGTCGTCTGTAATTCCCCGTTTCAATAACAGGTCGGCGGTTTCCGGCTTGACGAGTTCAGCCAGCTTCTCGACCGCAGTCACGCGAGCGGCGGCTGACTTCTTTTTCATCTCTTTGGTAAATGTTTGCCTGGCAGCCAGAAGTTCGGAATCAGGCGGCGCCGCCACGGCGGATGAAAAGGCGAACAAGATCACCCCGGCAACGGTAAGACCGCATCGTAACTGCGCACCTGTTTGCATATTCTGCTCCGAACAGATTTGTCTGGCTTCAACATTGAATATGATAACGTGTTCTTTAAATGCAAGAAGCCGCTCTACATGGAGCGGCTTTTGTGAAGTTGGTGGTCAAAAATGTTTCTCTTGTTCCATCCATTTCTCCGAATACGCAGAAGGGGTTTTCACCCACGTCAACACATGCTGCTTCGTCTAACGGACAATTCCTCAGCCGATTCTCCTTTCAACATCACACATCGGCTAAACAACGAATGAACGACGCTGGCGGTAACAGCCAATGACCACACCGATCAAATCCAACGTCGCAAGCATCAGACTGCTTAATCCAGGGAAATCACTCAATTTCATGTTGGATAAGCCGTCACGTTTCGTGAGACCGAATTTTCCTGACGCTGCAGGATCCCTCTTCTTCACGGACTTTACTGATTTTGGTTCAACGGAATCCTCAGCGAAGGAACCAATCTTGAGAGACTCATCAAAGTCACCACTGCCCGATTTCACGCAGTTAAAATGATTTCGGTTGACACCGCGATCCGATTGAGGTGCGAACGTGATCTTGATTCCATCACGGGAACGCTTGATCACTAGATCCACACGGTCTGAAGAGATTTTTTGCCGAATGTTATTCTCGTCAATTCGATCGCGACCATTCTCAACGATGCCTTTTGCGGCTGAAGATGAAGGTGCCATATCCACGGGATGAAGGCCAGAAGGAAATGAAATCGCTGAATTGGCCTCGTTTGAATCCTGTCGCGCAGCTTCACTGGTCGCGAAAGTCTCTGCACGAATCGTCGTTATCCCGCCTAAGAAGACCAATCCAACTGTCATCATCGCCATCATCAGCTTCATTGGATCAATCCTGTCGAAAAGCTCGTCAACTTCGAAACCGCCCGAGAAACATCAACACTGAATATGCTCAGTCATCACTCTCACAATTCAGCGAGCAAACCTGATTCCAATCGAGCGGGCTGCGTGCTTCGCATGCGGTTTGATATTCTTTAAGTCGCGAAGTGTCTTGTCACCACACGAGTTATGACGTGCATTAAAACTCCTGCCTTCGGATTTTTGAAACAGTCTGGCCACAGTGGAGAGTAAGCTTTAGATTTCGGTCATCCACAAAACTCATCAGATTTGCATAAAGTTTACGCAGAGAATTTGAGACAATCGACGTCGGAATCAATCCGTAAAAATCAGTCGCCGTGATTACGCTTCCGGGTCGGCAAGTTCGCGTGACTTCAAACCCTTTTCTCAGATATATTCCTTGAATGAACAGCTTATTGGCGGAAATCACGTGGCGACCGACGATCGGCGATCCTGAACCGATTGGATGGATCATCACCTTCGTTTACCTGATCGCCGGCGGACTGTGCGTCTACGCAGGACGACATCAACGTGCTGTTTCGATACGTCGCGGGTGTATTGGATACCCCTGGTTCTGGTTCGGACTCGCAGCTTTCATGTTCGGATTAGGGTTCAATAAACAACTCGATCTGCAAACACTACTCATGCAGATAGGTCGCGATATGGCGATGCGAGGCGGGTGGTATTCCGATCGCAACTCGGTCAAGTCTGTGGTTGTTTTCGGGTGCGCTTCGATTGCCATTCCGATTCTGTTCGCCCTGATGACGGTCGTCTGCAAACGCGGAAAATCCTATATTCTGGCCTGCCTCGGTATCCTCGATCTACTGGCGTTTGTTGGTATTCGTGCGTTGTCGTTCAATCCTCGGGTTGGACGACTGAATCATCTGCCATTGATTGGTACTCACTTCAATTCCTTGATGGAACTGGTCGGCGCAACGCTTGTGTGCGCGGGAGCGATACTGGTCACCCGCAAAAAACCTTAGTCGCGCTGATCGGTCGTCGGAAGTTTCCCGTTCAATGCCTGCTGCATGAAATGGCGCACATGATATCCGCTTTTGATAAATAAACTCGAAGACTCGACACCACTCATCAAAAACAAGAAAGACCTTGCCAGAAACACCCTGTATGGGATCGTCGTAACACTTTGTTTTTTAGCGCGACGTATTCTTGGATCGGGCCGTCACTTGCCCCCGGGAACTGCGGACATTTCTCAGATTGGCGATCCACGGTGAAAACGCGATCTTTCTTTTTCGTTGACGATGGGCTTGAATCCCCCGTAATTTCAAAGTCATGAACGAATCGATCATCGAAACCTTTTTCTCGGCATTGCAGCAGCGACCGGACGTTTACATGGTCGGAATCGCGGGAGTCCCCGGCAGTGGCAAGACCACCTTTTGCCGCTCAATCATCTCTCGCAGACCGGACGCGGTCGTCGTGCCGATGGATGGGTATCATCTCCCGCGAAGTCGCCTCGATGAGGAAGGGATGCGTCGGCGAGGAGCCCTACACACATTCGACGGAGATGCCTTTTATCGAGACATGTTGGCACTTCGACAAACTCGCCAGGGAATTTTTCCTGGCTTTGATCATGCCGAGAAAGATCCACGCCCCGGCGCGGTTCGTGTGACGCCTGACGTAACGCTCGTCATCGTCGAGGGTATTTACGTACTGATGAAGTCCTGGCGTGCCGAACCATTGTTCGATCTGCGAGTTTTTCTCGACTGCGATCTGGATGATGCAGTTAATCGCTTAACAATCAGACACGTTGAAACGGGCCTGGCGTCAACTGAAGCTGAGGGCCGTCAGCGCGCGATAACCAACGACCGAGTCAACGCCGAAGTCATTCTGGCGGACGGGTGCCGCGAACGAGCGGATCTGGTTCTGCAAATGTCACTTTGACGGCTCAAACTTTGACCGATCCCAATCACTGTGGTACTCTGAATTGGTTCGAATAAGTGATGGGAGGAAACAATGCCGTCATTGCAAACCAACAATCTTGCAAGCTTTCACCAGTTCGTCGGTGAACAACTGGCATCTGACGCTGCAGCTCAAATGTCGCCAGAACTGGCGCTCGCACTTTGGCGAGAGCGAGAAGAAGCTTTGGCTGCGATTCGCGAAGGACTCGCGGATGTCGAAGCGGGACGTACGTATCCGTCGGAGGATGTCATGCGTGAGATTCGAGCAGAAATGAATGAGGCATGAGCTTTCGCGTTCAATTCTCAAATCGTGCTAAACGAGATGTACGCGAGATAGCATCATGGATAAAGAGCCGCTCATCGAAAGGTGCCATAAGCTGGTTGAACGCCTTGGAAATGAGCGTGACTGAACTTTCTGAAAATGCGATGTCGAGTACGCCAGCTCCCGAGGTGGAAGATGTGGGAATCGATTTGCGACAACGGTTATTCAAAACACGGCGAGGTAATACCTACCGGCTGGTGTTTATCATTCGTGAAAAGGACATCCAAGTCCTTACGGTGCGCGGCACCGGGCAGGATCTGCTGACACAAAGTGACTTGGACATCAGCGAATAGTCGGATTCAAATTTCTTCCGTAGTAACTCCGTTAGCTTTACAGGGGAAACTCCCCCTGACGAATCGGAGCGAATGGTGCGGGATCGGCGAGTTCTTTCGAAGGCGATTTGCCGGAATTCGAGAGCAGCAAGAATGCCGAGACGGCGGCCAGTGGAAGTGCGATAGACCAATACGGGATAATGGCGTAGGTCACCCTGCCGATCCCGATATCGGGGTGTTCTCCGATCTCGAATTCTCCCACTTTCCACTGCCAGGTGATCTCGTTTGGATCGCAGATGATCACATTCGAGCTCTTGTTGCTGCAATGCCAATTGCAATGAAGCCCACCCTGCTCCTCTAATAATCTTGACCACCAGATCTGGCCATTCGTCGAATACAGATGCTGATGACTCGTTGAAAACCGCTCGACGCGAAAACAGAATTTTTCGAACAGGACGTAGCTCCTCACCCACCCTGCTGTAAACACCAGCGTCATCAGCAGCGTCATAACGCCGAACTTACGTTGCCACGTTTTAAAGAACTCGCCCATGATTCACGCATCCTCGCCAGCCAGTGGGTTCAGTGATTTTCGTTTGAATCGTTCGTTCCGAAGAGACAATTTCAAAATAACATTCTGGCGCGAACTCATGCATGAGGCATGACCGTCATTTATCTGGGTTCCGGAAACCAGTGTTCCACAGGTAAGCAAGATAACCAAGTATTCCCGCATAAAAAGCGATGACCATCACCTCATTATAGCCCGGCCAAAAAGGTTCATCTGGCTTTGGTTTGGACATGAATGCGTCGGACAACCCAAGCAGGCGATGGAGGGTCAGCATCGTTAAAAATGGGACGAAAGCCAACAGCCCGATGAAATATCGCCGCCCATTCCCAAAAAACGATTTCATGGCCATCCCCTCCCTTCTTTGCCGGATCCAAAAAGCGCTTCTGTATTTCACGTTCCATCGCTCACATCGGGGTCGATGGGTTTCTTTAAAGTCGAACTTTTGGGTTTGGAAACGAGCAAATAAGCGGAGACGAAGGTCAATGGGATCGTGATCAACCAGTAGGGGAAAGAGATAAACCATCTCTTCAACGGATTCGAAATCGAGGTGTCAAATGCGGACCCGATCATCATTCCGCTGAGAGTCCAAGCGTTTGTCACCACGCTAGTAAAGCCGGCATTCGCTAACGTCCAATATTCTTCATTCGTTTCCTCTGAACAGGTCTGGTCAAACCAGCGGAGCTTCAGTTGAGTGAAAACAACCGGCCGAGTGAAATGTCTTGAGAAGATGATGGTCAGGAAGTGGTTGCGTGAGCAGAGCATCAAAGGGGTTTGACCTTTCGAATCAAAATAGACCCCTTCTTCCCGTCCGATGCTTCTGATCCAGGCCGCTGCCAACACGCACGCCAGCAGCAGCGTCACGACGCCAACTTTCCGACGCCATCCTCGAAAATAATCACCCATAATTCACGTGTCTTCGTTTTTCGTCGATTGATGGATTTTGATTTGATTCGATTTTCCAGGCATGGAGAGGAGCAGCAAAGCGGAAAGCAAGGTCAGCGGGATGACGATGGACCAATAGGGAATAATCCACGTTGATTCCTCCTCAATGATAGAATCGTCGTTTTGTGTCGCCACGGCGAAGTAGAAGCCGCAAAACGTTCGTGCGGTATAATGATCGGTGCTGAATTCAAAATCCGGTGAGATTGGGCGAAGTGGTTCTTCAAATGATCGATATGAGAATTCAGGCAGAAGCCGAGTTGTGACACCTTGATGAGTCTGTCGATAATTGGTGTACGCCGACCAAATTCCAAATGCATCCGAGGACAAATGGTGAACCCGTCCTGGATGCCCTACGAAAATGCAATCAACGATGTGTTGACTGCGTACCCATCCTGCGGCAAACAAGCACGCGATCAGGAGCGACACCACGCCAACTTTCCGACGCCATCCCCGAAAAAATTCGCCCATAATTCACGCCCCTTCGCTCGCATCAGGTGCCGTGTTTTTCTTCGATGCCGATTTACCGGGGTTGGATAGCAAAAGACAAAGTGAGGCGAGGGTCAGCGGGACCACGATGGACCAGTAAGGGAGCATATAATCTTCTTCTCGGTCATTGATTGAATGTCCAGCTCCAAAGTGAAACCCCGCCCAATCCCATCGCCAATCAAGTTCATTTTCGGCTAATTCCGCCAAGTGATCTACCGCTCGTGGATTTCCTGCGTCGTCCAGCCATCGCCAGTGTCCCGGCGTGATTGCGTTGGAGATCCACTTTGGTTTCGTATTGTTATCCCGTGTCGTCAATCGTGCGAATTCAATCTCACCGCACATTGATTCGATACAAAAAGTATCATTGCCATATGGAATCATGACCAGATCATGTCGGATTAAACTTCTTACCCACGCCCCCACAATCACGCAGGCCATAAACAGGGCCACAACCCCGATCTTCCTTCGCCATCCGCGAAGATACTCACCCATGATTCACGTGCCCTCCTTCATGGAAGGTTCAGGGGGTTTTACTGAGAGCGATGGGCGGGGCTTACTGAGCAATAAATAAGCCGACAGCAGTGAGAGCGGGATGGTCAAGTAATGATACGTGACGACGAAGAACGACGTATCGACAACAAATGTGGGTGTAATCCACTTTCGTGTCGCGTAGGCTAACCCACAGAATTCCGCATTTGTATCCGCCGTGGCCAGGTTAGCTCTGCTCGTCCCAAACCTGGATATCTGCCCGTCAGGATTCACAAGATTTTCCGAGGTCCAGCTACTCAGACCGCCATTTTTGAAACTCAGTTGCGGTCGATCGCCGCTGACATATTGGTATCGAGAGAGTTCCACAGTCCCGTGCTCGATCGTTAATCTCCAAAAGCTGTTCCAAGTTTCCAGCGTCAGCCAATCAATCGTTGTTAAGCTCCTCATCCACCCGGCCATGAGCAAACACGCCATCAGCAGCGTCAAAACGCCAATTTTCCGCCGCCAACTTCTGAAGAACTCACCCATGATTCAAGTTCCATCCTATGGATTGGGTTCACGGATTTTCTTTACGGTCGATTTGCGCGGCTTGGTGAGCAGCAAGAATGCTGACACCAAAATCAGAGGGACGACGATGGACCAGAACGGAATATCAACCATTGATGTCAGGTTCAGAGTGACCAAACGTACTGGCACCGTCATCTGCGAAACACCGTCCGTGGATTGATCATCGTCTTGCGATGCATCTTGATTACTTTCCGGGAGCGTGGTTGGATGGCTCGAATTATCGATAGTCTCAACCTCGTCAATCGTTGTGATGACCTCGCCTTTGACGAGCGAGATCCTGTTTCCATCGGTAAAGAGAGTGACTCCGCCACCACTGTAGGGAACCATGCGATCGAACAGGCGATTAATCAGGCTTGGATTGGTCAAGCAAGTCAACCAGATCGTCGTCAGCACACACGCCATGACGAGCGTCAGGACCCCGACTTTTCTTTGCCATCCCCTGAAATACTCACTCATGAATCCTCCAATCAAATTCCACACCACCTCAACGGCGTTGTGTGCATGATTTGTCGACGATCACAATGACAAAGCGTCTTGAGTGCGTCAATTGAGAGTGATTGAGGCTTCGTCTTCAGAATTCATTCGTAGGTGAAGAGGAACTCAACGCAAAGGCGCAAGAGCCAGGACGCAATGGAAAGAAATCTGTCCAATGATGCCATCCGTTGAACTTAGCGGCTTTGCACGATTTCGTTGACATTTTATCTGAACTGATTCGAAGTCGCCTTCAACGCGTGAACGACAAACCCATTCTGAACCAATCGTGGGACGCGCATAAAATTATGGGTCTGACCGCGTCAGCCGATAGCTCAAAACACCAAGCAAGGTGCCATCGGGGACTTGATGGCATTTCGTGCAACGCCCGACCGCTCGCAACGGGCCTACCACTTGAATCTCGCCATCGGACGAAGTCAGGACAACCTTTTCTGCCAGATTCGATTCTAACTGTGCCACAGCACGCTGTTCGAAAGCGTTCAGCTTCTCTGGTGATGATTCGTATATTTCCCAGGCCGTAAGCTTGCAATGGTCGCTGACCGAGCCCGAGGCGGTCTGTTTCATCAGAGGGATCAATTGCAATCGAGCGATTGTCCACTCAGTTCTGACAGCTCGCTCGTTTGATGCTTCGAGCAGTCGGACGAGTGGATCGTACCTCACGATTGAACGCTCAAAATCTTCTTCAGGGGTGCCAAAAGTTTCGGTGTTCCTGAAAGCGTGGGGCTTCGTGGTTCGCAGGAAGCGCGATTTTTTCGAGATCAGATCGACTTTGACTGAATGAAATTCGTCAACGGACAGGAACAGTTTCGGCTCGATCCAGCGATTTCCAGACCATTCGACGATGTACCAGTTCCGGATATTTCCGAAAGCCAATCGATCGACGTCCGAGTAACCCCGGCGCCGGTGCCCGGCGAACCAGTGCCCTCTATCGGACTCTTCCTTAGTAAATTCGGATTGGAACCAGTTGTGAAAGCGGGAAAACGCTTCGTTTTGGTCACAAACGATAGGGAGTGGCGACGGCGCGCTTTGCTCGTTCAGATTTTCGAAGTTGCAGGCAATTCCGACATGCCCTGCGGTCACAGGAAACAACTGATATCCTGGCGTATCGCGATCAGCCCATGAGTCGTCGGCTTCACGATATTCCTGGCAATCATCCGCATCAGGTTGTGAGATCTTCGCGTCATCGGGTTCACTCGCTTCGATCCAGACGAGGGTGTGTCCGATGGAAATTGGGAATGCGACGACGAGGGCACAAAGCACAAACCTGACAATGAGCCTCATGCGACGCGTCTCCTGTAACGATTGAGGGGCTTCCGCAACGATGATGCGGACTCGAAGCCTCAAACAGTTTTGGTGTTATCGCTACTTATTGTTTTTCGAACAAGACGTATCAAACGATTGGCATCCCTTCTTCAGGAACGCCAATCTTGCCTTCAGTCAACCAGGATTGAGGAACTTTGACGCTGGCATCTTCGCTTGGAATTGCGCAACCAGACCGTGAGAAATCGTTGGATGAATCTGATTGCGAGAAGAGCCATATTTCAGCAAGCTTACGGTATGGTCCGCCCCGCCCAAGAGAAACCACAGATTCACTGCGGCTGTGCGAGTCATCATCAACGCGATCAACGCGGAAGCGATAAACTTATTCTAAACCCATCCTGCGACGCGCGTAAAAAATGCCCCCGGCAGGAGTCGAACCTGCAACCTTCGGCTTCGGAGGCCGACGCTCTATCCAATTGAGCTACGAGAGCTTACGGAAAATATTGACAAACCAAATCGAGTCGCATTCGGCGTGGGAGAACAACAATTGATGCTGCCTCATGTCGTCAAATTTGAGTTATCCGTTCCCGCAATTATGAAGGTTTCGGGTGTGAAAACAAGCTCCCGGGGAAAACGATAGAAAATCACGGGCTTTACGCCAGCGAAAGTTCCGATCAACGGGTTTCCTGCATGGCGAACTTCTTTGGGTCGGAACGAGGCAGAATCCTCAGGTTTACACCGCCCGGCTCGCACGGAATGGACCTGTGCTTCCACAATTGTTCAGGCGTGACCTGCTTGAAACTCTTGGCATAGTTGCAATACTGCTGGCGCCGTTGTTTTTGACAATTAAGTCGCCAATAAATGAGGAAACGAAAATGAAGCGTACCGGTGCCACGAAGCTGAAGGGGAATCCTGTCGATCTGAAGGGGCGAGCTCTGAAAGTGGGCGATGATGCTCCTGATTTTAATCTGCAAGACAACAGTCTGGCTGATGTGACCC
The DNA here is from genome assembly GCA_903899985.1 of uncultured Schlesneria sp. Taxonomy (GTDB): domain Bacteria; phylum Planctomycetota; class Planctomycetia; order Planctomycetales; family Planctomycetaceae; genus Schlesneria. Next base: position 27,838 of record CAIULL010000146.1, on the reverse strand, counting down.
TCGCTTCCAGTGCGGGTAAGACTCGCATCATCGCCACGATTCCATCGCTCGATACACCCGTCTGCCATCAGGAAACCAAGCGGTTCAACGACGAAGCCAAGAAGTTGTCGAATGTCGAAGTTCTGGTGGTCAGCATGGACCTGCCGTTCGGGGCCAAGCGATGGTGCGGCGCCGAAGGTGTCGAAACGGTAAAAACACTGAGCGCCCATCGCTGCAATGACTTTGGCAATGATTACGGCGTGCTGATCAGCGGCGGACCACTCGATCGCTGCTTTGCCCGAGCCATTTTCGTCGTGAATCCCGCTGGAAAAATCACGTTTGTCGAATATGTTGGTGAAATCGCAGAACATCCGAATTACGAAGCTGCTCTGGCCGCTGCCAAGGGTTGATCGGAACGGTTCCGAACCCGTATTTCCAGAGTAATCAACTTCGGGTAGATTTTTGGAATGAGAGGGATTGCACGCGCGGTTGGCTGCAGAGCAGCCAACCGCCTCCCCCAAAAATTACGGTCGTCACGAAAGGATTTGCGATGAAACTCCGTTACCTGGGAATGTCGGTGTTGCTGGCCGGATTATCTGTTTCCACCGTTGTTGCCCTGCGAGCTGCCGATGACAAACCGAAAGCCAAGGCCAAAGAGGCGAAACAGGCTCAGCCAGCGGAAGAGAAATTAGAACCTGGAATTATCAAATTCACCGCCGCTCCTGCTGCCGTCCAGAAGACTTTCAAGGAAGAAGTCAAAGGTGGCAAGATCGAGCTCCTCGGCAAAGGGGAAAGCGACAGGGGTGTGTTCTACAAAGCTTTGATCGGCAACGCGGCAGGCCACAATTATGAGGTTGCTGTGGGTGAGAATGGTCTGCTGCTGGAAAAAATCCTGCAGATGGTGACCACCGAAGTGACGATTGAGGACTGCCCTGCCCCCGTCACCAAGACGCTCGCTGAAGAGGCGAAAGGCGCCAAGGTTGAATCGGTCGAAAAGGTGGTCGAAGGAAAACGAGCCCACTTTGTCTTGAACGTTGTCCATCAGAAATCAAAATACCAGATCATTGTCATGGAAGACGGTACCTTGATTTCGAAAGTGCTCGACGACGAAAAGGATGCCGATCCCGTTCCCGCTCCTGTCGAAGCCAAGGCAACAGGAAAAGAAGCGGGGACTCGGAAAAAGTAATTGCGTGTTAACGCAGTCTGCTGAATAGAGCCGGACGAAAGCTCATCGGGCTGGTGAGCTTTCGTTTTGGCCCGTTCATTCCCTTTATGGCAATTTGATATAGAAGGGTTTCTTGATATAGCTATGCCGGGCGGCGTCGCGGCAGGGCCACAGAATCGCCCTAACATAAAGAAGCTTTTTTGAAGCCGCAAACTCGTACTTTTAACTTTGTCCCAGACGCTGCAATGCTTCAGCTGCCACTCGGGCAACCTCGGTATCTTCGTCCTGGCTGGCGATCCGAAGTCCTTCCCGAATCTTTTCGCTGTTGATCCCCGATTTGCCGAACGCCAAAGCAATTTGCTCGCGAACGACCGGTTCACTATCGTCAAGCAACGGCAATAAGTGGTCAGTGCACGACTCGCATAATGCTGGCCATTTGGCAAATACCGCAGAATTTGCCTCGCGGACTTCTGCCCGATCATGTTCGATGAATCGCAGCAGTCGAGGAATCAGTTCAGAAACGACGGGACCTGGGATCGATTCTGCTTCAACGAACGTATTGAGAATCGCTGCCACCATCAGCGGTTGCGTTTCTTCTTCGTCGAGAAACGCAAAAAGGATCGGCGTCACGGCATCTGACCGGTTCGATCTCGTCCGAAGCAACGCTCTTGCAGACTCAAACCGCGTGTCAGGGTCACTGTCTTGCAACAGCGACAGGATTAATGTTTCAGGCTCCGCTGGAACGGGTCGACGAAGTCCACCGATCAGTTTGGCCGCGAGAGCTCTGATTGTTGAATCACTGTCGCGAAGAGCATGAGTTGCCCACTGAGCGATTTCGTCGGGTGATCCCAACAAACCGATCGCCTGGAGGGCGCGCAAGCGTTGTTCCGGGGAATCATCCTTTTGCAACTGTGTCATCCAATCGGAAATCGACTGGCTGGCAAACGGTTTTGGAATCGGGGGCATTCATCAACTTTCAGAGATGGGTTAGAGTTTCTTGGTCGCGATTTGAACGCACTCTACCCAACTGAGTCGACCCTCGCATAGAATCCCGGATCACCGAATTGTGGTTTCGATCGTACGTGTCTTTGAACCGCGAGCGAATCTGCAATTCAATTAAAGTATTCCCCTGCCCTGCACGGATGCGACCTTGGCCAAGAAGTCCGCTCGAAAATCGATCGACACCGAGACACCGAAACCTACGGTGGCGAAACCGTTGTCTCAAAAGAAATCGGCTGCTTCTCCTGCGGCACCGATCGTCTGGGATGACGAACGGCTCGAAGCGGATACGCATCGTCTGGGAAACGAGATCTGGCAACACCTGTCTCGCCGCCGCCCTTCCATGTTTGAGCGTCGATGGTGGGACGATCGCATTCTCGGTGCCGCGATGGCCGACGAATCGCTGAAGGTTCAGATGTTTCGGTTCGTCGATGTGCTCCCCCGACTGAGGACGCATCGTGATGTCACGCGGCACCTGCAGGAATATTTTCTGGAGGTGAAAGAACATCTCCCTTTCGCGATCGAGATGGTTCGTTTCGGGGTCGAACATCTTTCACCCGATTCCGTCCTTTCCCGAGCGTTGGCCCATAACGCGCGAAGCAACGCCGCTCGAATGGCACGTCGGTTCATCGCGGGCTCAAACGTCAGTGAAGTTCTGACATCGGTCACCTCTCTTCGAAAGCAGGGGTTCGCGTTTACTCTGGACCTGCTGGGTGAGGCGGTGATCAGCGAATCGGAAGCTGAAACCTACCAGCATGCCTACCTCGATTTGCTGGAGGGCCTTGCTCCGGTGGTCAATGCGTGGCCTGAAAATGCACAGACAGACTACGATCATGAAGGAGCGATTCCACGCGTCAATGTCTCGGTCAAGCTATCGGCACTCGTCAGTCACTTTAGCCCGATGGATGCGGTGGGAACGGCCCTGGCCGTCAAACAACGACTACGCCCGCTGCTGAGAAAGGCTCGCGAACGACATGCGTATGTGCATGTCGATATGGAACAATATGCATTTAAAGATCTGACGATTGAGATCTTCAAACAGACGCTGATGGAAGAGGAATTCCGTGACTGGTCCGATGTCGGCATTGTCGTTCAGGCCTATCTCCCTGACGCCGAACGCGACCTTGTCGGATTGTTGGAATGGTCTCGCGCAAGGGGTACACCGGTCTGGATTCGACTTGTCAAAGGGGCCTACTGGGATTACGAGACTGTGATCTCGCAAAGCCGCAACTGGCCATCACCTGTGTTTCAGGAAAAGTGGCAATCGGACGACAGTTACGAACAGCTGACACGAATTCTTCTGGAGAATTACACCGTCTTACGACCAGCGTTCGGCAGCCATAACCTGCGAAGTCTGTCCCACGCCGTCGCATGTGCAAAACAACTGGATGTTCCCGAAGGGGCATTCGAACTGCAAATGCTGTATGGAATGGCGGAGGAACAGGCACGTGCATTCAGCGAATTGGGACACCGTGTTCGGATCTATACTCCCTTCGGAGACCTGATGCCGGGGATGGCGTATCTCGTCCGGCGGCTTTTGGAAAATACGTCGAACGATTCGTTCCTGCGGCACAGCTACGACGAAAATGTGAAGATCGAGGACTTGCTCATGAAACCCGCCAATCTCGCCAAAAAGACTCCACCAAAAAAACAGCCACCAAAGCCGGAATTCGTTAACGAAGCGATTGCCGACTTTTCTCGAAAAGAAGTTCGCGAGGCGATGGCAGCCGCGCTCGAAGCCGTTTCAGACGATCTGGGAGAAGAGTACCCGATCGTGATTGGCGGAAAGGCGATCCATGCCCGTCCGATGATGATCTCGAGAAATCCTTCGCACAAGCAGCAGATCGTGGGGCGTATCGCATCGGCATCCGCCGACGATGCGGTCCTGGCCATCGATACCGCTCGAAGATCATTTTCGTCCTGGTCACGCCTGGAAGTCCAATATCGCGCGGAATACCTGGAACTGATGGCGAACGAGATGCGACAGCGTCGCTATGAACTGGCGGCCTGGCAGGTCTTCGAATGCGGTAAGCCCTGGGCCGAAGCTGATGGCGATGTCTGTGAAGCCATTGATTTTTGCATGTACTACGCGCAGCAAATGCGAGAACTCGAATATCCGCAGCATGTCGACTTGCCGGGTGAAGAAAACCGCTATTTCTATCGAGCTCGTGGTGTCGTGGTCGTGATTGCACCGTGGAATTTCCCGCTGGCGATACTGGCGGGCATGACAGCAGCCGCCCTGGTCACAGGAAATACCGTCGTCCTGAAACCGGCGGAGCAATCGTCGGTCGTGGCAACCAAATTCCTGGAAGTCATTCAAGCATCGGGTATCCCCGATGGCGTTGTCAGCTTTTTGCCCGGAATCGGTGAGGAAGTCGGACCGGAACTTGTTGGAAGCCCCAACGTCGATTGCATCGCCTTCACTGGTTCGAGGCAGGTTGGCCTGTCAATCAACGAGCAGGCTGCGGCATCACATATTTCGCAACTGGGGGTCAAGCACGTCATTGCCGAAATGGGTGGTAAGAATGCCATTATCATCGACAACGACGCAGATCTCGACGAAGCCGTCATCGGCGTCATCCACAGTTCATTCGGGTATTCAGGTCAGAAGTGCTCAGCCTGCTCACGTGCGATCGTGCTGGAAGACGCGTACGACGAGTTTCTCGCTCGGTTGATCGAAGCGGCAAAGTCACTGAAAGTTGGCCCTGCCGAAGATCCTTCGACCGACATTGGACCTGTGATCGACGAAGATGCGGCCACCCGAATTTTGAAATTCATCGAAATCGGTGAAACGGAAGGGCGACTCGTCTTAGGAAGCGTCGATCCAGACTTGGCGGCAGAAGGCTATTTTATCGGACCACACATTTTTGTTGACGTCCCGCCCGATGCAAAGATTGCCCAGCAGGAGATTTTTGGTCCTGTCCTGGTTGTGTTCAAAGCCAAGGACTTGACCGAGGCACTTACGATCGCCAACGGTACGGACTATGCGCTGACAGGCGGCTGCTACAGTCGTAGCCCGGCGAACTTAAAGCGGGTTCGCCAGGAATTTTCCGTGGGTAATTTATACCTGAACCGTCCGATTACCGGAGCCTTAGTCGGACGTCAGCCATTCGGCGGATTCAAGCTTAGCGGCATCGGCAGCAAAGCTGGCGGTCCAGACTATCTGAAGCATTTTTTGATTCCAATCAACGTCACCGAAAACACTCTTCGTCGCGGATTCGCACCGCAAACTGAAGAGGAATGATTTTGAAGGCGTCAAATGGTCAAAGAATCCGACAGAAGGCCTCGATCAAAACAGATCGTGTTCACGCTGTACGGACTTTTTGGTCAGTAAGACCGTCGCTCGTGACCGCACACATTGTTCGATGCGCGGCGAAAATTGCTTAATGCTGATTAGAAATTCCAAATTCAGAAAGTGATTCAAGAACCTTGATCGCTCTGAAAAAATCGCTCAATCGACCGACCGGGTTTAACCCCCCAAGAGCTCGACGACAGAATTGATCGATCAGGATGTCTGTTTCTGATCGCTCGTCGTCCAGCGATTCGTCTGCGGATTCGGTCGAAGTTTTCCAGGTGATTCGCGTTCGATCGGCAAGTGTCGCATGACCGTTTTCGCATTCAATTGAAAACCTGGGAGCCCCCTGCCCCTCAGGTTGATGCTGTAGTTTCGCATTCCGCGGATTGGCAGGGGCTAACGATGAGAAATCGAGCTCGATTCCGTGATTTGCGGGAGACTGGCCATTTGATGTTGCCGAAACAAGAGTCGACGACTGGCCCATCAGATGGTGGCACCAATCGACAAGGTGAGCCGTTTCGGTCTTTTCTGCGGAAAGATCGCATTCAATCAAGATGCGTTTTATGCGGCCAAGCCTGGTGGCGATTAATTCACGCAAGCGGCAAGTTGCAGGGGTAAAACGAAGCCCAAGCTCGGGCATCCAGAGATCATCTGCATTGATTGTTTGCTGCGCCTGTGTTTTCGAAGCCGGACAAGGTTGAATCAGAGCTTCGAGTGCGGGGACTTGTCGCAAGATTGGGTCGGCAAGAAAAACAGGTTTGCCGCTGCCAGCAATCAGGCTTAAAGCTCCGGCTCCTAACCATCCAGGATCAAGGACGAGCAATCCCTGCAATTTTGGTCGGCTAAGCATTTGCCGCAGACTGCCAGCAACGTCGGCATTGAATTCACTGGCGACCGATTTGGCTCGGGCTTCGACGGGGTCATAGACAAGCCGAATCGTCAAACGATTTTGAAGGCGAATGAGCGCATCGAGATAACGCTCTTCCCAACTCGGACCAAGCCCGATCAGGCCAAGCCCAACTCGATCTCGTCGAAACTGATCGACCATCCGCTTTGTTCGCCGTGAGAAGAAAATTCGACCCGGAAATGCCAGATAATCTTAAGGCGAAGACGCTCAGATTGACAGTTCAGATTGGGAACCGAAAACGAATCGAACGGCGGACGATTCGACCGAACGGTAAAAGGATCGATGTGGACACGACCGGTTTCGACCGTATTGACGATGTCCTGGCGTTGCAAGACCCATAAGTATCAGTCGAAATTGGCGATCAGAAACATTGACCGCGAGCCTGCGAAACGATGGATTCGTCCTGATTTCTAAACGCGCAGCGTTCCGGAGTTTTCAAAAATTCCAGAATTGCCAAAATGAGGTCGGCGGCGCCAATGGCCGATTGCGGCCAACCCGCACAGGCCTGCCACGAATTGCACAAAGGTGCCGGGTTCGGGGACGGCTTGATATACCACACTGTCGATCTGCAAGTCGGTGCCATTGCCGCTGATGAGGGCCGAGGCCACGCGGTTTGTGCCATAGTCGATGCCGATGAACCCTGAATTTGCAAAAGATTCGTTGGTCAAGTCAGCGCTCAGGATCGTCAGTGATTCCAGGAGCTGGTTATTGGCATCAAACAATTCCAACGTCACATCTTTGTTGAGGTTGGTGAGAATCTCGATGCCAACCGCTGAAATGGGACTGCTCCATTCAAGCTTGATCGGAGTGTACGGCACAACTGCCGAGTAAGTAACAAATACCATCCCCTTAAAATAGGGGGTTGAAAGTGAATTCGATATGGGAACAGGAACTTGCGAAACAGTCCCTTGTGAAACAGTCATCAGGCCATCACTGGCCGTTGTTGCCTCGAATGTGGCACTCTCGAATCCATAATTGCTGGCGCTGGGACTGAACTCTTGACGTGTAATCTGCCCGGCGTTGGAAACCGAGGCATTCAACATCAGTACCAGAACTAACAGATATCGGCAGACTATGGACATCGAGTAATAAAGGTCGCTGATCTGCATTTCGTTGCTCATTAAAAATCGGAACGTGTCCTGTGCGAGCCGCGCTGATCACCATCCGCGAATGATCGCACTTTGTGCTAAATCATCAGGAATACTCGCGATCGAAGTCAGCTTACCCACCTTCGAGCACGGCAATGCAATTGAGCGACGGCATTTTGCAAGCAGGCTTTGATGCGAGCGTCGATAAAGAGGCCACCGGTCAACCCAAAAGTGGCAATCAACAAACCAGGACGTCGCAAATCACCCACCTCCAAACCTGTCCCGTTTCTCAACACAGGATTCCAATCGTCATCAGCTTTTGAAAATCGTTGCAAACGATTGTCTCAAGGCCCCGTTCGAGCTGCGGCTTGCCGTAACGAGTCTGTCTCGACGAGTTTGATGACAGATCGTAGAATTGCGTTCCGCTTTAGATTTTGCTCTCTGGATATCCGACGGATGACGCTCGACACCGATTTTTCGAATGATCCTGAATTCTGCAAGCTTTTAGCAAGACGGCAGGACATTGATCTGACGCACGTGGCGCTGGAACTCGCTCGCGACGCTCAGCCGAAACTTGATTTTGAACATACTTTGACGTGGATCGGCAAACGTTCGACAGAGTTGCGCAGTCATATTCTGCGAGTTCGAAGTGATCGAGAAATATTACGGGAACTCGTTCGCTGCCTGGCTGGAACACATGGCCTGCACGGCGACAAGCAAGCGTATCAGCGGGCGGAATGCAGCTATATCAATCGCGTCATCGAAACGGGTGTTGGCATTCCGATCAGCCTTTCAGTCGTCTACGTTGCCGTCGCTCAGGCGGCAGGCCTCGAATTGACCGGTGTCGCCGCGCCAATGCATTTTTTGACCCGGTTTGACACAGTGCAAGGGCCACTCTTTGTCGATGCGTTTAACGCCGGCGAAGTGCTTAATTACGACGAGTGCATTGAGTGGATCGAGTCACTGAGTGGCTTAACAAGCAATGAGATTGAGCGGTCGCTTGAGCCGGCGACACCCAGAGATGTTGTCATTCGAATGCTTAATAATTTGAAGGCACTCCACGTCAATCAAGAAGACTGGGAACACGCGTGGCATGTCCAGCGGCGACTACTGGCCCTGCATAGCCAAGCCTTTGATCAGCGCCGGGACCTCGCATTAATTGCCATTAAAACAAACCGGCCCGGTGTGGCGATCGATTTGCTCGAGAAGTGCCTCAAAGACTGCTCGCCAAAGGATCGCCCTGTGATTCTCAGTCAGCTTCATATCGCCGAGCATAATTTGTCGAAATGGAATTGAAGGACCATCGGCTTGTCTCTTTTTATCGCAATCGAAGGTATCGACGGGTCTGGAAAAGGAACACAGGCGGCGAGGCTGCACGCGTACTTAATGTCCAAAGGGCACAAAAGTGCGTTGCTCAGCTTCCCTCGATACCAGCAGACAATGTTCGGCCAGAAGGTCGGCGATTTTTTGAATGGTCGGTTTGGAACGCTGGAATCCGTCCATCCAGTGCTTGTATCACTCTTGTTTGCGGGTGATCGATTCGAATCCCACAACCTTATTCAGACGGCAATCGCAAATCATCATGTCGTGATTTGCGACCGATACGTCGCCTCGAACGTCGCTCATCAGGGAGCCAAGGCGTCGGGAACGGAGCGCAAAGAATTAATCGATTGGATTCAACATCTGGAATATTCAATCTATCAACTTCCCCGCGCCGATATGACACTGTTTCTTGATGTAGACGTCGAACATGCTCAAGAATTAATCGCCGCGAAATCCCGACGAGACTACACCGACAAGGCTGCAGATCTCCAGGAAGCTGATGCAAACTACCTGCGCCGAGTTCGCGATGTGTACCTCGAATTGGCACACGAACAGCGATGGACAAGCATCAATTGCGTGCAGGGAACCCACGTCCGGACCATCGACGAGATTGCAGCGGAAATCGCCACAATCGTCGAAGCTTCTTTGCCGGGGTAACTCACGAATCATCCAGGTCTGTTTTCCCAAAGCAAACTGAATTATGCTGATGTCAGTCGTGCTTCAAGGGGGTAAGAATTCTGGAGACTGAATTGTGACTCGAACAGAATTACGTTTTCGAAGTCTGGTGACCTTCGTCGCGATACTGGTGATTGCGGATTCTGGTCACATCGTCTCAGCTCAATCACTGCCGCCCAGAACGGCAGTCTCGGCGAAGACAATCGCTCGCTGTGGGCAGGGATGGCTGGAAACGATCGACGGGTATCCCGTGCTGCATCTTAAAGGGACGCCCTATGAAATGGGGTTTCAGCACGGATCGTTGCTTCGCGACCACTGTCGTCAGAATATGAAGACAATCCTGGTTGACCGTGCTGACGAGTTGACTTTGGTCGATATCGGGCCATTAAAAGTCACTCCGCGAACAGCAATCGATATGATCGTTGCGTTCCAGCAACCGCACGTCGAATCACGCTATTTTGAAGAAATGGACGGATTGGCAGCCGGATCAGGCCAGAAGGTCGCCGATGTCCGCGCAGGGAATTTCATCCCCGAACTGTTTCATTGCAGTGGTTTCGCCCTCGCGAAGTCGGCGACAAAGAACGGAAACTTGCTACACGGACGAGTACTCGACTACGCGATCGACTGGGGTCTGCAAGACCACGCCGTTGTCATCGTTTACGAACCCGAAGGTCGACTCCCCTGGATCAATGTCAGCTACGCAGGATTCATTGGTTCTGTCACCGGAATGAATGCCGAACACATTTCAATTGGTGAGATGGGTGGAGGTGGCCTGGGTCACTGGAATGGCCGTCCGATGGCTCTGCTCGTTCGCGAGGCATTAGAAACCGCAAAGTCACTCGACGAAGCGATTGCCACCTTTCGGGACGGGCCCCGAACCTGCCAGTATTACTACGTGATCGCCGACGGTGAGACGAACGAAGCCGTCGGCATGGAAGCGTCCTGGGATGTTTTTACCGTGATCAGGCCTGGCGAATCCCACACGATGCTCTCCAAGCCGGTGAAAGATTGCGTTCTTCTCTCAGCCGGATCTCGTTATGAAGAACTCTCGAAACAAACTTCTGCGGGATACGGAACTTTTACGGCGGAAACAGCGATTCATTTAATGGATCGCCCAATCGCCATGAACTCGAACTTGCACAATGTCTTGTTTGAACCCGCAACGACTCAGTTCTGGGTTGCCAACGCCTCTTCCGACCGAAAGCCAGCCGCAGAACAGAAATATTATTCGTTTCAGCTTTCAGAACTTCTCAAGCGACGCCCATCAACAGACAGTCCAGAACTTCCTTTGCTACAACGAACGGCAAATCGTCAATCGGCGACGCGGACTGAACAATAAGTCATTTGAAACAACGAAATCGACTCAGGAAAACAGCTTAACAAGTGGTTTTCCATCATGGGCCACTTTGAACGGACGGCCTGACTTCGAAAAGAATTCTTTTTGAATTGGTAGTCCTAAGGCATGAGCAATTGTCGCGTTAAAGTCGGCGACGGTTACGTCATCTTCTTCGGGGCTATAGCCATTTTTGTCGGAGGTCCCATAAAAGCGGCCACCTTTGATCCCACCCCCGGCAAAAAAACCGGAAAATACGCCGGGATGATGGTCCCGACCGCTGTTCGCATTAATATGCGGAGTGCGACCAAACTCCGTCCCTAAAACGACGAGAGTGTTCTTCAGCAGCCCTTTGGACTTCAGATCAGAGATCAGCACCGATGCCGCTCGGTCGAGGATGGCGGCGCGAGCAGGAAGTTTGTCTCGCGAAAAAATCTCGGTATGCATATCCCAGCCACCAAGGCTGATTTCAATGTAGCGCACATTATGCTCAACGAGACGTCGTGCGAGCAGGCATCCCTGACCAAACTGATCTCGACCATATTTGTCACGAACTTCGGGCTTCTCTTGATTCAGGTCGAAGGCTTTCAGCTCGTCGCTATGAACCAATTGATTGGCCTGACGATAGAAATCGGAATAGGCATCAACCTGTTTCTGAGGATACTTCTTCCGGAAGTCCGAATCGAACTTGTTGATCAGTTCCATTCGTTTTTCGAAGGAGGCGTCGGTCAGGTATTTCGGCGTCACCGTATTTTGCAGGCCGGCGTTCGGGTCACCGACGGGAACTGGGGTGAATGCGGGCTCAAGAAACCCGGCACCAGGATGGCGTGCCTCGCCGCCAATCAGAACGTTGTCAGGAAGTGTTCTGTTTTGGCGGCCAAGAATCTTCAGGGCCCATGCTCCCATACCAGGGTGTCTTATTGAGGCGATTTCCTTGTAACTGGTCCGCATGAAATAGCGGCCCCCTTCATGATCGCCGGTTTCGGTATGCAGTGATCGAATCACCGCCATTTCGCTGGCGACCTTCGCCAATTCGGGTAAGGTTTCACCGAATTGCATTCCTGGGACGTTCGTGGAAATGCCCTTTGTTTCTCCTTGCGTTTCGCGACCGGGCTTTAAGTCGAACGTATCCAGGTGGGACATTGCTCCGTTCATGTACAAGAAAATAACATGCTTGGCTGAACCTTCCTTCGCTTCAGTACTGCTGCTAGACCCCTTATCGTCCTTCTTGTTTGAAGTTTTGTCGTCAGCGGCATTTGCCAGGCCAACGGGAAGAATGGTAACCCCAAGCATTGTTCTTGCGGCGTACTCCAGAAACATGCGGCGAGAGACGAAGTCATTTAGCTCATTAGACATGTTTCGTTGCCTTTGTCTTCACGGTAACATTTTGACAGTAAGATTTTGTGGAACTCGTTTTCAAACACCAAAGTACCGAAAAAAGAGAACACAAACACTAATTGGCACTAATAACAAATAACTAACTGTTTCTTGTTTTCGTGCAGATTAGCGTAGTTGAGTATTCCACCTCTTTACTTTCGGCATTTGTATTTTTGCGTTTCATTTTTCGCACACGGATATTACTCGGAACACCATCGTTTACTGGTCATTGAATGAACAGGAACTCACGCGTATTGACCAGAGCCCAGATCACATTTCCATAGCCAGGATCACCGTGCGCTTTGACTTCGGCAAATGCCGCAAGACGCTCTTCTTTCGAAGGCCTGCGGCTCAGTATCGACTGGAAGATGACGTCAATGCGTGATTCATTCGACTTTTCTGCAATCACGTTGTTGTAAATAACGGATTTCGGTTCAAGCAGCATGTGCGTAATCGGACCATTAAACATTTGCAGGACTTGTGGAACCGATCCATCAACGGACGAGACTTCAATCGCTTCGCGATCTGATTGCCCGAACTGCCGCAGGAAGTGCCCCGGTGGCCGTGGGGATGGTAATTCCGATGCACGAACCAGCAATAAACCTTTGTAAGTGTGATCTTTGTCACGGGCCTCGCGAGCCTTTTTCAATTCAGCAGACTTAAGTTGTTGTTCGCGGTCGTAAATCTGCTTTGCTGTGGCGTTGGCCAGATCAAGATTCAGTAATTTTGCTTCGACACTTGCCGGCTCGGCCTGATATTCGCCGGGTTTATAAGCCGCCAGAGTGATAAAGCTGTCCCAGATCTGTTCGGCCGTCATCCGCCGGAGCACGGGGCCGGGAAAGTGATATTCGTCGCCAGGAGTGATCTCGGCGTGGGTTGCTTCCCGCTGATAGGTTTTGGTGTTGTAAATGATCCTGAGATATTCTTTCACATCGAATTTCAGACGGATCATTTCTTGAGTCAGAAACTCCATCAATTCAGGATTCTCTGGCTGGCTGTTATCCTTGATGTCGTCGATCGGTTCGATCAGTCCGACACCGAAAGATTTCTTCCACAGGCGATTTGCGATCACCTTGGCGAATCGAGGGTTTTCCGGCGACGTAATCCATTTGGCGAAAGCAATCCGTGGTGATTCTCCTTTTTCAATCTTCGCGGGTGGCCCGAAAATGGTCTTCGGTTCGACATTTTGCTTTGGCTTTCCATCGTCGTATTGATAATCATGTGGAAGCTGCAGCTTCGCCGGACGGTCGTAGACCTCCATCAGATTGCCGTTGAAAAACCGATTATACTTTCCGCCTCCATCATATTTCGGATCAGTCTTCTTTAGTTCATCCTTCAGCTTGTTGATGACATTGCCACCCCCGAATTTTTTGTCCTGACCGTTTCGGCGAGTTGTCGTACCGACCATGAAGGCCGCCATTTCATAGAACTCTTTCTGAGTCCAATGATCGAATGGGTGGTTGTGACATTGGGCGCAACCGATTTGTGTCCCGAGAAACACGCGGACGGTGTTATTCACCGCATCCAGTGGCATACCCGAATCCCGCAAGATGTAACCGGAAGCGGGGTTGTCCCAGACCTTTCCTTCTGCGGTAAGCATCTCATAGACAAATTTGTCATAGGGCTTGTTGGTCTCAAGGCATTCCTTGACCCATTCACAGTACGGTTTCCCGGGAACGTTATTGGTTATTTGCCCGTCTTTAAGGCGAAGAATATCGGACCAGTAGTTATAGAAGTTGCTGGCATATCCCTCTTGATTAAGAAGAATGTCGATTAACTTTGATCGCTTTTGCGAATCGCTGTTGGAAGAAAATAGCCGAACCTGCTTCAGACTGGGAATTGTGCCAGTGATATCGAGGTAAATTCGACGCAGAAACTGCTCGTCAGTGGTGATCGAATTCGGCGTTACCGAGTGCCGGGCATAATTAGCGTCCACCATCGCATCGATTTTGGCGGCGGAAGCCAACACGGCAGTTCGAATACTCGGATCAACCTTGGCGACATTTTGGTGTCTTTCGGCGACATGTGGTGGAGGTTCAGGTTTTTTAGGCGCCTTGGGGGAAGCCGCATTAGCCGAAAGCACCAGCAATTCGCCAAATCCTGATACGAAAAAAATTGCGGTAACGAACGGTCCCCAAACGAGAGTTCCGGTAATGGACAACATTACACGCGAGCTACGAAACATATTCGAACCCTTCAATGAGATCAGGACCTCAGCGATGGCTTTTACAGAACTGTTAAAATAAGTTTTTGGATCGGATTGGAGAATTCTACACAAAGCTCTGACGACTTTCCCGATCAGAAAAAATTCCTTATGGAGTTTTCAGCAATCGCCAAGGTGTCGTTTTTTTAGCGAGTTTGAATCTGGACACCCGCATTCCTCGCGAACGGGCATGTTGCTTGCATATCAATGGAGAAACGCCCGCATGGAAGCTGTAGCGTGATGTTATGCTCTATTTACAGGCTTTCATGATGACAAAACGCGCATTTTCCGCATTCTCAATCGTGTTTAGTTGTGAAAACTTAATTGACTTTCGTGACTTGGCCTTGAATTCCTGAGTCTCGGCTCATAATAGAAGCAAGATGTTCGACGGACGAGCATAGGAATACGAGGGGTAGAGGAAGATGAGTACTGCTGGGAACGGGAAAAATGGCTCCATCGTCCTGGACGGGATGATCGGCAACGGTCCTGCCATGACCGATGTCTATCGCCTGACCAGACAGGTCGCCAGTACCTCGGCAACTGTTCTATTGATGGGAGAAACGGGAACAGGGAAAGAATTAATCGCACGTGCCCTGCACGAACTGAGCCCCCGTGCATCAGGCCCATTTATTCGAGTGAATTGTGGTGCCCTGAGTGAAAGCCTGCTGGAAAGCGAGCTTTTTGGACATGTGAAAGGGGCCTTCACGAGTGCTCACGAAAATCGGACTGGACGATTCGAAGCCGCACACGGCGGTACGATTTTTCTGGATGAAATCAATTCGATGAGTTACACGTTGCAGGTGAAACTGCTTCGAGTGCTTCAGGAACAAGAATTTGAGCGGGTTGGGGATACAAAGACGATTCGTGTCGACTGTCGGATTGTCGCTGCAACGAACCGCGACCTGCTCGATGAAATCGACGCAGAGCGATTTCGAGAAGACCTTTATTATCGATTGAACGTCGTTCCTGTCTATTTGCCTCCGCTTCGCGACCGTCCAGAAGATATTGAAGCACTGGTCACATTTTTTGCCAGGAAATACGCGGCTGCGAACGGACGACCGATCCCCAAAATTCCCGCTGACGTGATCTCGATGCTTCAAGCCTATTCCTGGCCCGGCAACGTACGCGAACTGCAGAATTATATCGAGCGTGCTACGGTTCTCTGCACGTCGGAAACATTGGCGATGGACCTGTTCCCACCGCACGTTCGTGGCTTAGCGCCAGTCAGAATCAGTCGCGCCAAATCAGGCGGGATTCAAAAGATGTGTAGCGAACTTGTCACTCTCGGTTTGATGGAAGCTGGGGATGATGCACAGGACATACACGAACGAATCGTCTCGTTAGTCGAAAAAGAAGTGCTTCTTCAAGTACTTCGGACCTGCCAGGGAACACAGACCAAGGCTGCGGTAAAACTCGGTATCAATCGGAACACGTTGCATAAAAAGATCGATGACTACAGCCTGCAGGCAGAAGCACGATAAAACTTGAAAAGCGCGGGCAGGCAACACATGACACGTTGTCTAATCAGAGAGACAATGCTCCCGCCAGTAAACGCACAGCATGGCGATTGCGTCTGGGTCAAGCTCATCAGCCGTTTCATTGAGGGTGTAAGCGTTAACATCGACCTGCTTCATGTCAAGTTGCCGACAGATCAGGGACGGATGCCTCCAAGTATTTGTGAACTCGAATGTCCTTCCACCGCAGTCAAAGTCGAAATACCGCCAGCGCCCACCTCTCGGCTTGATGGTCGCAATGGCCTCCCCGTCACGCCTGATTTCGAATGCGCAACGGATAATCCGTATTTGCGGCAACCATGACAATTGTTTCTTAATCTCTATGCTTTTTCGCTGAATCCTTTTCCCATCGTACCTGAGGTCCCAAGCACGACAGAAATTCAAGATCCCATCGACGTCGTATGTACGGTGAATTCGACCTGAGTCAACACTGACCGTGCAAGATGCCAACGATTCAAATGGCCACCTCCCTTTGTTGATCGGCCAAAACACAACTTTAATTTCAATTCCCCCATTGAATTCCAGAGACATCGTCCTTTTAAAGAACCGGATAAATCTTGCGTCCCGCAGATCTTTTGGAAGTATTTTCCTGAAGCTAATATAGGCAGTGGGTGATGCGCCTGGCTATATCAAGATTTCGTCTTGGCGAGGGAACCGGAGTGTGCCTCCTACCAAGCAACAGCCGGCTGATCGACAACCAATTTTACAAACACCTTCCAAACGTTAAGAAGCTGCTCAGAACTTACCGTTGACACTCGAATTCTTTTCTTATAACAAATTGTCGTTATCTATATTTTACATATTTAAACGAACTGAAAACGGATCGCCCGCTGCCGCCGATTGGTATGGGCTGATTCGGGCGGTTCGTTGTTTGCCATGGCGTCAGGAGCCTGGTTGGTAAATTCACCAAGACTTCAAAAATTAAAATCCTCGGCTCGCCTGGGAGGAATGATGAAATTTGAACTGGATCGAAATTTGACACTGAGTTTCTCGGTGGCCTGTTGACAGTAGAACGGATGAGAAGATTTTGAACAGAATTTAAGGAAGTTAACGAAGGGAAGAAAATAACGAAAAGTCTGAGGGCTAACGTACCCGGTCTCACCTCGTCAATGCGCGAATGATTGCCCTATTTTTAACCCGTCGTGCGACGCACATAAAAACCGGCCGGGCCGGTCCGGGCCCTAACTTACCTGGGCTCTTCTCGTCAACGCGCGAATGATTGCCCTATTTTCAACCCGTCGTGCGACGCGCATGAAAACCGGCTGGGCCGGTCCGGGGGCTTAAGCCGCTCGGCTCGCCTGGATGTCTATTTTGGTTTTGGTGGAACTCGATGACTCGACCGCATCCAACGGGTTTGGGACAAAACAGAAAAGACGGCTCGGATGGAACCTTGCACTCCCGAAAACAAGGATCTGTTCAAACTGCGGGGGATGGCAGTTGTGGGGTCCCGAAACTGCACTTGTAGCACTTGAGATGTCCACGTATCTTCCCGCTCGTTCTTAATAAAAGTCATGGTCATTTGATGAGTGAATCGCACGGATGCGACAGATACTGCAATCATTGGCGAATGGTCAGACAGAGTTAGTGGATGTCCCCTGCCCTGCAGTTGGGCCGGGCCAGATACTCGTTCAAACTCGGGTCAGCCTCGTTTCGGCTGGAACCGAGCGAATGTTGGTTGAATTTGGCAAGGCGAGCTTACTCGAAAAGGCTCGGCGACAGCCCGATAAAGTCTGGCAGGTCCTCGACAAAGTCAAAACCGATGGGCTCGTTCCAACGTTGATGGCCGTTCGAAGCAAGCTCGATCAGCCGATCCCGCTGGGTTACTGTAATGTGGGAACAGTTCTTGAAGTCGGGGCGGGCGTCAACGAATTTCAAGTGGGAGACCGCGTCGCAAGCAATGGTCCCCATGCAGAAATCGTCTGTGTTCCGAAGAATTTGTGCGCCAAGATTCCCGATAGTGTCAGCGACGAAGCGGCGGCGTTTACTGTCCTGGGGTCAATTGGATTGCAGGGAGTTCGTCTTGCACAACCGACACTTGGCGAAGCATTTGTTGTGTCGGGACTGGGTCTTATCGGTCTGTTGACCGTGCAACTGTTGAAAGCTCATGGTTGCCGAGTGCTGGGCCTGGATTTCTCGCCGTCGAGGCTGAAGCTGGCTGAGGATCTTGGCGCCGAGACATTTAATCTCGGCAGCGGCGATCCCGTGGCTGCGGCAAGGCAGTTTTCGCGTGGCCGAGGTGTGGACAGTGTCATCATAACAGCGGCCACCGACAGCGATGAACCGATGCATCAAGCCGCTCAAATGTGCCGACGACGTGGTCGCATTGTGCTGGTTGGAGTGGTTGGTTTGAAGCTGTCTCGAGCTGACTTCTATGAAAAGGAATTGACATTCCAGGTCTCGTGTTCTTATGGCCCCGGCCGTTATGATTCGGATTACGAACAACGCGGAAACGATTATCCGATTGGCTTTGTTCGCTGGACTGAACAACGCAATTTCGAAGCCATGCTCGACATGATGGCCGACAACCGGGTCAATCCCGATCCGCTTGTCACACATCGGTTCTCAATCGACTCTGCTGTCGCTGCTTATGATTTGATCTCAAGCAAACAGCCTTCGCTGGGAGTTCTGCTTGAATATCCTCAATCGGAACCTGTGGCGACGTCCCCACTTCGTCAACGGACTGTCCGATTGCAAGTTGCTTGCGAGACCCAATCCGTAATCGACGCCCGAGTGGCGATTATCGGAGCTGGTAACTATGCCTCGCAGGTCTTGATTCCGGCGTTTCGGAAAAACGGAGCGAAACTCGCCTGTGTCGCGTCACGAAATGGACTAACCGCCGCTTATGCTGCACGAAAGTTCGGCTTTGAAAAGGCCACCAGTGACCTGGATGCCGTGATGGCAGACCCGGAAATTAACACAATCGTGGTCGCAACTCAGCACGACAGCCATGCGAGCCTGGCGTGCCGGGCACTTGAAGCCGGAAAGCATGTTTTCGTCGAAAAGCCGATGGCATTGAACGCTGTCGATCTGGCCCGAGTCGTCGAAACTTACGAACGCGTTTCGCAAGACAAAATTGGTTACGCACCGATTTTCACGGTCGGTTTTAATCGCCGGTTCGCACCTCAAATCCAACGAATGAAGTCGCTGTTGTGCGAGGTTCAAGAACCAAAATCGTTCGTAATGACAGTCAACGCAGGAAATATTCCACGCAATCATTGGGTTCACGATCCCGTCGCAGGTGGTGGCCGAGTGATTGGTGAAGGCTGTCACTTTATCGATCTTCTGCGTTTTCTCTGTGGCCATCCGGTTGTTGCCGTTCAGGCAACAATGTTCGGACGAGATTCTGCCGTTGAGATTCGTGACGACAAAATGTCGATCACGCTCTCTTTTGCAGATGGCTCGTTCGGAACCGTGCACTATCTTGCAAACGGACACCGGTCAATTTCGAAAGAGCGACTGGAAGTCTTCTGTGCAGGCCGAGTGATTCAGCTTGATAACTTTCGCCGAATGACTGCGGTGGGCTGGAAAAAATTTCGTAGCATGAACCTGTGGCAGCAAGACAAGGGGCATGTCGCAGAAGTCAAGGCGTTTCTGGAAGCCATCGAAAAAGGTGGCGCTTCCCCAATTTCGATAGAAGAACTGGCAGAAGTCACACGAGTGAGTTTTGACGTGATGCGCGCGGCTGAAACACAGGAAGTTGTCCGCTGCTCGCCTCGCAACCATGGTTCAGATGCTCAAGAGATCGAGCCGTTCGCTCGAACGGCATAATAGGAATGGACTCCCATGCACGTTTTACACGTTGTCGGCGCAAGGCCGAACTTTATGAAGGTGGCTCCCGTTCACGCAGCGTTTCGCAAGCGAGCGGGTGTTCGACAGTCGCTCGTTCACACAGGCCAGCATTACGATGCCAACTTGTCCGATATTTTCTTTGAACAACTACAAATTCCGCGACCTGATGTCTCGCTTGAAGTCGGCTCCGGGTCGCATGCCGTACAAACGGCGGAGGTCATGATTCGGTTCGAGAAAACAATTCTCGAACGAAAGCCTGACCTTGTGCTTGTCTACGGCGACGTCAATTCAACTGTGGCAGCGACATTAGTTTGCGCCAAACTTGGAACAAAACTCGCGCACGTGGAAGCGGGATTGCGATCGTTTGATCGGACTATGCCCGAAGAAATCAACCGTCTTGTCACGGACCAACTGGCCGACATGCTGCTGATCCCGTCGGCTGAGGCGGAAGGCAATCTTCTTCGCGAAGGGGTGGCCAGTGACAAAATCTATTTCGTCGGAAATGTGATGATCGATACGTTACGGACTTTGCTGCCGCAGGCGCGAATGCCGGAAATTCCAAATTTAAGCGATGACTTTGCTTTGGTCACGCTGCATCGTCCATCCAACGTTGACGATCCGGCAACACTGAAACGCATCCTGACAACGTTAACAACAATCAGCGATCGACTTCAAATTGTGTTCCCGGTTCATCCTCGAACGAAGGCTCGAATCGAAAACCTCGGCTTCGATTTTGAGGACTCGACGAGATTCTTTGCGATCCCCCCAACAGGTTATCTCGAATGTCTTGCCTTACAACAACGAGCGACCGTCGTCATCACTGACTCCGGCGGACTTCAGGAAGAAACCACCGCCTTAGGCATTCCCTGCTTGACGGTCCGAGAAAACACGGAACGGCCAGTCACCGTAACACACGGCACTAACACACTCGTGGGTACGGATATGGAACTGTTAAGCCGAGAGGTTTCTCAGATTCTGGCAGGGCATGGAAAGGGAGGACGTATTCCACCGCTGTGGGATGGATCTGCCTCGGAACGAATTGCAGATGTTGTCCTGAATGTCAAAGCTGCTCCGCAACGGCGTGCCGCTTAGGTCGAATTCGATTTTTCATACTACCCAACGAGTTCGATTTCGAACTCGAAGGATTCCGACGAAGTGAATGTCTCCCACCTTCATCGTTGTTCGCAGCTGCTGCGATATTTTGGCCCTCAGTGGCTGATGTATCGGACATGGCATGCAATGCGTTTGAAGAGTGGTCTGGTTCGGCTTCAACTTCCCGTCACGACATGGGAAGAACAGCCCGTTGCCATGTTCTTGACCGATCAATCGCTTATCGATCCTGTACGATATGCAGAATATCGGCTTCACTCAGCCCCCCAATTCTTTTTTGATCCACATGAACGCGAAGCGTCTCAGCACATTTTTGATAAATGGGACTCATCCCTAAGATCGCCTCTTTTGGCAGCTGATGACGTTGGGCGAGGTTTTGTATCGTTTTTTTCCCACGAGCGAATGAACGTCGGGTTTCCTCCTCGCTGGCACTCAGATCCGATCCATGTCAAAGAATTTCCAAAAGACCAACACTGGAGCCAGATCAGTGACTTCGGGGCTGGTGACATCAAGCTGGCGTGGGAAACCAATCGCTTTGCGTTCGTCTTTCCACTTGTTCGAGCCTTCTGGCGAACTGGTGACACTCAGTACGCGGAACTTTTCTGGCAACTGATCGAAAGTTGGCGAGAAGCAAATCCGCCTGAAACGGGTGTAAACTGGAAATGCGGACAAGAAATCAGCCTGCGGGTGATGGCCTGGTGTTTTGGGCTATATGGTTTCGCAGCCTGCAAGGCAACGACACCAACTCGATTGGCGATGCTGGCTCAGATGATTGCCGTGTCCGGGATGCGAATTGAATCCAATATCGGTTATGCACTGAGCCAACGGAATAATCACGGGCTCAGTGAGGCCATGGGACTCTGGACAATTGGCTCATTGTTCCCTGAATTTCTTGATTCCAAACGGTGGGCCGCACGCGGCAAACAACTGTTGGAGAGTCAGGCTGTTGAATTGATTTACGACGATGGTGCGTTCTCACAGCACTCGATGAATTATCATCGTGTCATGTTACACGACTACATCTGGTCGATCCGGCTGGGCGATGTGTTACAGCAGCCATTCTCTGACTCGCTTCGCGATCGTATTGCAAAGGCGGGAGAGTTTGTCTTTCAGCTTCAAGACGAATCAACCGGCTGCGTCCCCTGTTATGGACAGGATGACGGAGCGTTAATTCTTCCTCTGAACAATCTGGACTATCGTGACTATCGTCCGGTCGTCCAGGCGGCCAGTTTCCTGACAACAGGCCAATGTCGCTATGACTCAGGCCCCTGGGATGAAGATTTACTTTGGCTGTTCGGCGTTAACGAGAATACAAAGCAGACTGTTCAAGATAACCGATCCGGCATCGGTGCATTACATCCTTCACAAACAGGATCGACCGGCAATTCTGAAATCTCTTGCCGTACTGACTTTGACGCACCCATTGGTGGCTATGCAACGTTACGAGCGGCGGATGGATACGCTGTGACTCGTGCCGCAACATTCCAACATCGTCCTTCGCAAGCGGATATGCTGCACGTGGATATCTGGTGGCGAGGCGAGAACATCGCGATCGATCCCGGAACCTATAGCTATAACTCACCGCCACCGTGGAATAACCCTTTTGCGCATACCTCATTTCATAATACGGTCACCGTTGACGGCCAGGATCAGATGGACCGTGCAAGTCGCTTTCTCTGGTTGCCGTGGCTGAAAGGGAAGTCTTACGGACGAAATGTTCCGTGTCGGGGTGATGTCTCATGCTGGAATGGCGAGCACGATGGTTATCGGCGTTTGACTGATCCCGTGACGCATCGTCGTGGCCTCGTCCGATTAGGTGCGGAACACTGGCTGGTTGTCGATTCGCTCAGCGGCCGCCAATCCCATGATTATCGTCTGCACTGGTTACTCGCGGATGGACCTTTCAAAACGGATCAGACGGATACGTCAATTGAAATCGAGACGCCGAAGGGGCCTTATCGCGTTGTCATCGCCTCGTCGTCCACTTCAGTGAACTTCAACGTGACTCGAGCAGGTGCTGATTCCGCTCGAGGTTGGCGGTCAAGTTACTACCATTCTGTCGAGCCCGCATTATCAGCCTGTATCGAGTCGACTTCGTCTGAGATTGTCTTTGCGACATTGCTGGGTCCAGATGCTCAAAGTGTCTCGATCGATCGTGATCTCGTAAATGTGCGCGGTTCGGAATGGAATGCCTCCGCGTCACTCAACGTCATCAACGCCAAAGGAATGCCCTTAGTGGCATCCGTCCATACCGACAGTTCATTCGAAAAGAATCTCTCTGCCCCCAACCATTTACTGCCACATTTGATTCCGGAGTTTCGCAGATGCACGTCCTGTTAATCCATCAAGCGTTTGTCTCACCCGACGATGCCGGTGGTACGCGACATTATGAACTCGCGCGGCGGTTCGTCGACGGAGGACATGCGTTCTCAATCGTGGCGAGTGACCTGAGTTATCTCAGCGGGAAGAAGTGTGCTGCAGACGAAAGAGTTCAAGATTTTGACGGAGTCAAAGTTCAACGGGCGTGGACGTATTCAGCCCTGCACCGCAGTTTCATGTGGCGAATCGTTTCGTTTCTCTCGTTCATGGTCAGTTCCGTCTGGGCTGCCCTGAAAGTCAAAAATGTGGACCTGGTGATTGGCACATCTCCCCCGATTTTCCAGGCAGTCTCGGCCTGGGTCATCTCCGTCGTCAAATGGTGTCCCTTCCTGCTGGAAATTCGCGACTTGTGGCCTGAGTTTGCGGTCGACATGGGTGTCTTGAAGAATCCGGTTTTGATCTGGCTCGCAAGAAGGCTTGAACGTTTTCTTTACGCAAGGGCAAATCACCTGCTTGTGAACTCACCCGCTTATCGCGATTACTTGATTGGTCTCGGGATCCCCGCAGCAAAAATCAGCTTTATCGCCAACGGGGTCGATCCTGACATGTTCCACGTCAAACCCTCGGCAGGTGGCCTGCGCCAAGAATTCCACCTTCAAGACAAATACATCGTCACATATGCCGGTGCCATGGGAATGGCCAATAATCTCGAAGTCGTACTCGAAGCGGCGACGATGCTCAGCGATGTTCCCGACGTGCACTTCCTCATGGTTGGCGATGGAAAAGACCGACCAAAACTCGAAGAACTCGCTCGAGAAATGAATGTGAAAAACGTGACATTCACCGGATCGCGACCAAAATCACAAATGCCAGAGATTTTGGCCGAGTCCGACGTGTGCCTCGCCGTGCTTCGCGACATCCCGATGTTTCGTACGACCTATCCGAACAAGGTGTTCGATTACATGGCGGCATCGCGACCCGTCGTTCTGGCAATCGATGGCGTCATCCGCCAGGTGATTGAAGCCGCGGACGGTGGTATTCCTGTCCCTCCAGGAAATCCTCAAGCGATGGCAAACGCCGTCCGGACGCTCTTTTCAAATCGACCGCGAAGTGAACAGATGGGTCGGTCTGCTCGCGACTACGTGATCAAATTCTTCGATCGGAACAAGCAAGCTCTGCAATTTGGTGAACTTGTCCAAAAGATCGGCAATAAAAAGGTCGCCTGAAATGTCGAAAGGCTTTTATCGCAGATTCGGCAAACGGCTGTTTGATCTCTCAGTCGCCGTTCCCGCATTGATCGTGTTCGCGCCTCTCCTGGCCGTCACGGCAGTCCTCGTGCGTATTTTCCTCGGCTCGCCCGTACTGTTCCGTCAGGAACGTCCTGGGCGTGGCGGAAAACTATTTAAAATCTGCAAATTCAGATCGATGACCGACGCGCGCGACGCGAATGGTGCATTACTTTACGATGACTTGCGGCTGACGGCGTTCGGTAAATTTCTACGAGCCAGCAGCCTGGATGAACTTCCAGAACTTTGGAATGTGGTAACTGGCCAGATGAGCCTCGTCGGACCTCGTCCACTCAAAGTTCGATATCTGCCAATGTACTCGCCAGAACAAGCTCGCCGACACGATGTCACACCAGGCATCACTGGCTGGGCGCAAGTGAACGGTCGTAATGCGGTCGGCTGGGACGAACGATTCCAGCTGGATGTCTGGTACGTCGACAATCAAAGTTTGTGGCTGGACCTGCAAATCCTCTGGAAGACGTTTGCTGCAGTTTTCGGTCGGAAGGGAATCACGGCTGAAGGCCACGTTTCCATGCCGGACTTCGAAGGGTCTAAGCAAGTTGTGGTGATCGGAGCCGGTGGTCATGGGAAGGTCGTCGTGAGCACGCTGCAGGCAGCCGGTGTTACCGTCGACGCGGTTTATGATGACAACGCACAACTCTGGGGAACTTCGATCCTGGGAATTCCTGTTCGCGGACCGATTGCAGAGGTGAAAGCCACTCCGCAAAAGTTCTCAGGGATCATCGGAATCGGTGATGCTCGAATTCGACAGCAACTGGTTGAATCGTTACCCATCGAATGGATCACCGCAATTCACCCTCGCGCATTCGTCCATGAGTCTGTCAAATTGGGAGCTGGAACAGTCGTATTCGCTGGTGCAGTGGTCCAGCCACATGTTTCCGTTGGCCGCCACGTGATCGTGAACACTTCAGCCTCAATCGATCACGACTGCCAGGTTGGGGATTATGTTGGTATTGGACCGGGGGCGCATTTATCCGGGACAGTTTGTGTTGACCATCGCAGCCTGCTGGGCACAGGTAGTAGTGTGATTCCAAACATTCGAATTGAAGCGGATGTCACTGTCGGGGCTGGAACCGTCGTCATCCACGACCTGCCACGCGGATGTACTGTCGTTGGACCAACACCCCGAATCATTCGCCAGGCAGAACCCGTCGAACTGAAGAAGTCGGCTTAGGCGCCGGACACGATTTTCCACGCATTAAACCCAGTCACCTTTATGGTGCCCGAGACTGAAGGAAGACAAGAAATCACGGGAACGCATTGACGTTACTCAACTTGAAATCGCTGCAATCAGAAACCAATTAAACCAACCAATTCTCGCGCCGGAAGGATTCTCGATGTCGAAGACGGTCAATTTTGAAGATCACGTTTTGGCCCCGGAAGGTGGAAAACCCGTTCGACAAGGAGCGTTCTCGCCCTGGCCTTATTTTGATGAAGAAATCATCGAGGCTTCAACCAGAGTCCTGCGGTCCAACAAGGTCAATTACTGGACGGGAGAAGAAGGAAAACTCTTCGAACGAGAATACGCCGAAGCCATCGGCTCAAAACACGCAATCGCCTTGACGAACGGGACGGTTGCTCTGGAACTGGCGCTTTATGGATTGGGAATCGGTCCTGGCGACGAAGTCATCGTCCCTACTCGTACATTCATCGCTTCTGCCAGTTGTGCTGTCATGCGCGGCGCAAAACCTGTGGTCGCTGATGTCGACCGAGACAGCCAGACTCTGAATGTTGATACGATTCGAGCAGTGTTGACCCACCGGACCCGCGCAATTGTCGCTGTCCATCTGGCAGGCTGGCCATGCGATATGGACCCGATCATGGATCTGGCACGGACTTACGGAATCAAGGTCATCGAAGACTGTGCCCAATCGCATCATGCAACATACAAAGGTCGCCACGTCGGTACGATTGGACATGTCGGTGCATTTTCCTTCTGCCAGGACAAGATCATGACCACAGGCGGCGAGGGTGGGTTGATGACCACCAATGACCGCGAATTATGGAATAGGTGCTGGAGTCTCAAAGATCACGGCAAAAGCCTGTCGGCAATCCAGAAACCACATCAGCCGCATCTGTTCCGCTGGCTGCATGAAAGTTTCGGAACGAACTGGCGTTTGACCGAAATGCAATCCGCCATGGGCCGCGTGATGCTGAAGCGATTGCCTGAATGGATTGACGCACGACGCAAAAACGCGGCCATGCTCACCAGTTCCCTGGCGACAATCCCCGCGTTGCGAATTCCACAGGCTCCAGCTCATATGTCGCACAGTTACTACAAGTACTACGCCTTTGTGCGGCCTGAGTATTTAAATGCAGGCTGGACCCGTGATCGAATCGTCCAGAATCTTCAAGCGGAAGGGGTCTCCTGCGGCCCTGGTTCGTGCAGCGAGATCTACCTGGAAAAGGCCTTCGATCAACCAGGACTTCGACCGAAAGTTCGACTTCCGGTCGCTCGTGAACTGGGCGAGACAAGCCTGATGTTCATGGTCCACCCGACCCTGAAAGTCACAGAGATCGAGGAAACCGCACGAGCGATTCAGAAAGTCATGAACGTCGCATCTAAGAAGGATCTCACTCAATCAACGACGACAGAAAAAAGCCGAGCGGCATAAGCAGGCAGATCATTCGGATCAGTTCCTCGGGAGCCGCAGCAGGCGGTTCTCCAGGAGCGCCCGCTCCATCAAGGTAAGGAACTCTGTCGACACTTCCAGCGTCAAGGTCCTCGAGAGAAAGAAGTAAATATGCGTCCCAACAACTTCGATCTCATTCGACTTCTTGCCGCATTACAGGTGGTCTATTGCCATACCTGCTGGCACCTGGGAATTACGACGGGAATCGGTGATCCGACGCTCTCCAATTTCATTCACTGGTTTCCGGGAGTCCCGATTTTTTTCACGATCAGCGGATTTTTGATCTCGCGGTCGTGGGAACGATCGGACAACTGGCGAGACTACGCGACAAAACGCGTGTTGAGGATTTATCCAGCATTGTGGGTCCAATTGGCCGTTGGAATTCTCGTTGCGACCGCGTTCGGCGCAATCACTCCTGCCATTGCGACCAGCCCGTCATTTGTACTGTGGATCGTCGCTCAGACAACTTTCGTTCAGGTCTACAACCCCTCGTTCATGCGAGGGTTCGGGCTTGGTGTATTAAATGGGAGCCTTTGGACGATTCCCGTTGAACTGGGTTTTTATGTTTTACTGCCAGCTCTCTACGTCGGGTTTGTGAATCGAGTCCGTCGCCGCGGGGCCGACTTTGGTCTGGCGGTGCTCGCTTTGGCCTCGTTCGCGTACTGGTTCCAATTGTCGGTACACGCCGACCCCGACAGTCAATGGACCAAACTGCAGATGGTCACGCCGCTACCTCATCTCTACATGTTTCTACTAGGAATCATGCTACAGCGGAATTTCGAACGTCTTCGGCCATTTCTGGAAAATCGTGTCGCATTTTGG
>CAIULL010000145.1 GCA_903899985.1 uncultured Schlesneria sp. | reverse complement strand
TGGTAGAAGTTACCCATGTAACCGCCTGGCAGATTGTTCACGCCGTTTGGATTACCGGTGATACCGCTGGCTGCGGCACCTGGCAGGAACTGTTGAACTCGGTAGCCTTCTTCGTCACGCCACCATTCGAAGTTCGCACCCCAGGTCCACTTGTCACTGGTCTTATAGTACATGTACTGGTTGATACCGTACCAGTTGGCTCGCTGGCCACTGACAGTTGCGTCACGTTGTGTACCGAAGTCAGTCTGACCTACGTAGGTGAGTTTGTCGTTGAATGGCTTCGTGTAAACCAGCGACTGATAGTATCGTTGGGTAAACGTGTTGTAGAAGTTAGGTTCTTGCGACAGCACGATAACCTGAGCCAGGTTCGACTTGTCCTGGAACGTGTAACCCCATGTACCGAGGTACCCAAGGTGTGGGTTATGACCGTCGAAGTTATCCCAACCCTTGATCACACCGCTGCTTGCGACAAAGTTGTCGGTGAACTGGTAGGTCGCCATAGCGCCAGTATGAGTGAAAGGCTCACCCCACTGATAGGTGTAAGGGATGGTACTGAAGAAGTTCTGGGTCGTGTCGACCGTGAAGTAACCGATCGGCGAGATGAAGTGACCGACCTTGACTTTCAACTTCTTATAAGCGACTTCCCCGTAGAACTGAGGAATTGCCAGGCCATAAATCCCAGGACCGTTCAGGCGAGGTGTTTCCAAGCCTGTTTCGGTCGTCAAACGGGCGTTGGTACCGTACAGCAAGTCAACACGACCCCCGATGTCGAAGTCTTTCTTGCTGGTATCGGTTGCCTTTTCAGCGAACAGCCAGAACTGGTTCAGCTGGTATTCGTTCGAACGGTCAGGCCATGTGACAGGGCCGTTCCAGCGATTGCTGGGGTTTTGCCAGTTCCAGGTATAGCTTTGAACCAGGTTTCCACCCAGTTTGTAGCCATTGTCTTTCAAATGGTTTCCACCATTGCCGTCATCGAAAATGTCAGTCAAACCCCATGGGGCCGAGCTGTCTCCACCGCCACCAGCAGCACCACAGCCACCGGCCGTTGAACCACAAGCGGGATCTGCGGCAGCAGCGGTCACGGCACAGGCTGGTGCTGGCGTGGCAGGAGCAGCGCAGGTATCGCAGTTCAAACCGGCGTAGAGGCCGTTGATGCGAGCAGCGGCGTCAGCAAAAATCTGATCACAGCACGCAGGCTGGGCCTGGGTGCAACTCGTTGTTGTCGTACATTGCGGTTCAGCTGCGGAAAGGGCTCCCGCGACTAGCATGCCCGCTGTGCCGAGCATCATGGACAATCCTGTCCCGATGTCGACAAATCGAAGTTTCCGAAGACCCAACATTTGTCACTCCTTGAGATTCTATTGCTACTGAACCCAGCGTCGTCTCGTTGTTCGTCAAATGACGACCGCCGAGTTTGCGGCTGCCAGACATTTGCGCGTGGCAACAACAGTCGCGTTCGTTACGACACCTTCTCGAAATCCGTTCCCCCTTAATCGAGCGCGTAAAGGAGTTCAGGTCTTTCGTGGCTATCGGATCGTTTGATAACACTGTCCGAGTGAGAAATTCTGCCGGTGAGTTTTCGGTGTAACGGTAATAAGCCGCCTGATCCGCAAAGTCTTACAATATATAGATTTAAGACGATTTCGATCGGCGGATTTTGCCGGTGAAGAAATTTCGCGGTGGAGAAATTCTGGGTTTCCCATCGCTGTCAATCATTTTGTTCAAGTGAATGGATATCGCAGATTTCTGACAAAATTTGCGAGCAATTTCTCAGATAAAATCAAGTCGCTTTTTTTACGGCTTTCGAAACTGACAGGTTCGGGTCGCAAAGTCGATGGCATGGTGATTTACTCGCCACTATCCTTTTGACCTTCCTTGAAGTTTGGGGGCGATACGAATGGGCCGTGAGCCCGCCCAAGCGAAGGACACGGATGATCAAGAGAACCGATGGTTCGGCCCAGGAGGTTGGTATGCGACAATTGCGATTAATGAATGCTCTGGCGAGCAGCCTGGTGGTGATTGCCCTTGGGGTGATTCCCACTGAGGCTCAGGATTACGGTGGAGTTGAAAAAGCGGTCTCGATTGACTGGAGGCCTTCTTACCGACGGGCGGTCGATGAAGCAGTTCGTGACGGAAAGCCCTTATTAGTGAGCGTGACCGCGACATGGTGTGGCCCGTGTCGTCAATTAAAACAGCTCACCTTCACCGACTCTCGTGTGATTGACATGGTTCAATCAAGCTTTGTACCCTATTTAATTGACGCAGACGAGCACCCGGAACTCGTTACAGGGTTTGGTGTTGAGGCGTTCCCAACGACGATGGTGATCGCTCCGGATCTGACCATTCTGAAGCGGATGTCGGGTTTTCAATCGGCTGGGGATCTGATTGCAAACATGGCACCGCTCGCAAATTCATCGACTTCGAGTCGCGCGCAAAAAGATTCTGATGAACCGGTTTCTGCCCTGCAGCCAGTGAATGCCATCACTTTTGGGTTTGATGGTTACTGTCTGGTCAGCATTCTGGAAGAGAGCCGAGTTCGACGGGGGTCAGCAGAATTTTCGGCCGTGCATCGTGGTCAGACCATCTGCTTCCAATCTGAGGAACATCGTCAGAAGTTTCTCGCTGATCCGGAAAAATACTGGCCCGTAGCGAACGGTCAGTGCCTGGTCAGTTCGCGAGAAGGCTCGTCGGCGGGGAAGGGTGATCCTCGGCTGGCGGTGACCTGGAAAGGCCGGATCTGGTTGTTCAGTGATCGCGAACGTCAACAGCGTTTTATTCAGGCACCTTTTTACTACGTGAACGATCTGTAGTCCGTAGTCGTTTTGTCATTTGAATGCGGTATTTGGGCTGGGGACTGCGAAGCCTCTGGCCTCGGTTGCTCGAAAGTGGGTTGAGCAGCCGAGGCACATTTTTCTTGTTTTTTGCGAAATGACCGCTCGGGTCACCAAGTTTTCATCTGAAAATCTTCTTTTTTTGCTTCCGTGGTTCCCGTTTTCGAGCTGGAATCGGGAAATTGCAAACAAATCGCTGCGACCAGTTTTCTTCGGTCGTCAACAGCGGTACATTCATGGCTTCTGTCCAACGGAACATCCGGTCTCGACGTACGCATCGCGACCGCATCTGATCCGTCGAAACTCAGATTCGGCACAGAATTGTTTTTTTTGTTATCGCGAGGTTGTTCATGTTTCCGTCGACACTATTGCCTTCGTTGCTGTTTGCAGTTGAAGATCTCTCACAACAAGCGGCAGTAAACTGGATTCCGTCGATTCTGGTCAGTTTGATTCTGTTGCTGGCGCTGATCGCTTTTAACTACACAACAAAGGCGGGAATTATTGCGCGGGCGACAACGAAAGAAGCTGTGCGCCAACCTGTTTTCCTTCTCTGTATGGCGCTGGCCATCGTGATTCTGCTTCTCAACTATCTTCTGCCATTCTTTTCGCTCGGCGAAGACGTCAAAATGGTGAAAGATTGCGGTCTGGCGACGATGCTGATTACGGGCCTCTTGATCGCCGTCTGGACAGCCAGCACAAGCGTTGCCGAAGAAATCGAAGGAAAGACCGCAATGACGCTGTTGTCCAAACCGATCAATCGTCGGCAATTCGTCCTCGGGAAGTACATTGGGATCCTTCAGGCAGTCCTCTGGTATATGCTTCCCGTCGTAATCGTTTTCCTGGTATTGATTTACTTCAAAGTGAGTTATGACGCCAGGGAAGGTTCCAAGGATGCGCCTCCGCACGCTGAACGAATCCATGAGGTTTACCAGGTTCTACCCGGTATCGGACTGCTTTTGATGGAAATTGCCGTCATGACTGCGGTCAGTGTTGCGATTTCCACGCGACTTCCAATGGTTGTGAATCTGACCAGTTGCTTCGCAATTTTCGTCGTCGGCCACCTCACGGGGTTGATGGTGCAGGCAGGTGTGTTGAAGCTCGAGTTTGTTCAGTTTATGGCTCGGTTAATCGCGACAATTCTCCCCTCGCTAGACCTTTTCAATATCAGTGCAGCGGTCGCGACCGGTGACATCGTCCCTCCGATTTATCTCGGATATTCGGCCATTTATTGTGCTTGTTACTGCTGTGCAGCCATTTTAATGGCGTTCATCCTGTTTGAAGATCGCGACTTGGCTTAAAGCTGAAGGCGAGTTTTCTCACCGTTTCAGTATCATTTTGACTGAATTCTCGTGATGATGTTGATCGTGACATGACTGCAGGGGTGTGGTCGTCGCTACGCACGGAGGGGATGCTTATTTCTTTCGTGGATTGACATCGACCATGGACGTTTCGCCTCCCAGTTCGCTTGAACGAATTCTGTCTCGACGCACGTTGTTGCGCAGCCATGCGCCGATTGCAACGATCTGGTCGTTTCTCGCGATGGTGTGCTTGATTGTTTTGCTGTTCGACTTTGCGTTGCTCATCGGTCTTCTTGTTGATCGTGGACGTGTCGATCTCGTTCTGTCGCCACAAGAAGTGGTTCGCTTTGAGGAACTGACTGGATTAAAGATCGCAGGCACGCCTGTCCGAACCGACAAAACCCCTGATGCGACTGACAAGAACCTTGACGAAACTTCATTGCCCGAAGCCTCCGATTCGGTGCACGTCTACTACGACGAGCACGGCATCATTCCTGCCGTCTGGCAGACTCGTAATTCCTGGTGGGGAGGTGCAGTTGCCGCGCTTTACCGAAACGTCAGCTGGTTGCAGACAAACATTCTTGCCTTGATCTGGATCTTATCAGTCAGCGTGTTGTTGTTCGTATTTCGATCGTTTTGCCTCGGGCGAATCCGACATCGTAGTCATCGTGCCTCACTTGATGGCATCACAGCCGTCAGACGGCAGCTTCACCGTCAAATTATCCGGATCAGCCCTGAAGATCTGGATGGTACAGGTCAGGAACTGGCGAGCCAGTTATTTGTTAATGATGTCGAAACCCTGCAGAACGGTCTGTTTCACTCATTTTCAACAATGTGCCGGTATCCCCTCGAGTTGTTGGGGCTATCAATCGTATTGCTCAGTCTGAACTGGCAACTTTCCTTGCAGTGGATCGCTGCGTTGGTGCTTGGCATATTATTGATGAATGGCGTGCGACGTGCTTCGCTGCAGAAAAGTCGACTTGCTGAGGATCGTAGCCGGGAAGAGCAACAGGTTTTGTTATCGACGTTTAAGAATGCCAGACTGACCCGCGGTTTAGGCATCGAGCGCGACGAACATGAACAGTTCCAAAAACATCTGAATCGTTACCACACTCGTTTGAATGATGTCCTGTTCGCGTCCGACGCGATCGATCATCCCGGCCCTTTTGTCGTGTTCGCGTGTGCCGTCTTAATGGCGTTTCTGGTCTTTCTCGTTTGTAGCCACGTTTTAGCCCCAAAAGTCACAACTTCAGTGGACAGATTGACTGTAGCCGAGGGGCTGACCTTCTTTGCTGCGGTCGCATTGTCGATCCCCAGTATTCTTGCGTTGAAATTGCTCCCGGGCTTCAGCCGTGAAATCAGTCTGGCAGCCGAGAAAATTCAGCGCTTCCTCAACCGGGTTCCCACCGTGAGTCAGGCTATTGGAGCCAAATTTCTGCAGCCAATGGGAAAGACGCTTCACTTCGAGAACGTCAAATACACGTCGCAGAGTGGACAGAAAATTCTCGACGGCGTCGATTTTAAATTTGAGGTCGATAAGTGCTACGCCATCGTCTCGGCCGATCCATTGGAGGCGAAAGCGGTGGCTTTGATGCTGCCGAGATTTATCGAACCGCGCGAAGGTCGCGTCATGATCGATGGCGAGGATATCGCCTGGGTGACGTTGGAATCGCTGCGTGCTGAAACCGTATTTGTTGCGGCCGATGATCCTCCGTTCGAAGGAACCGTTTTTGAAAACATTCGTGGAGGACAGACGGATCTCACGCTGCACCAGGTGACTGAGGCCGCAAAAATCTCACATGCGCATAATTTCATCATCAAGCTTTTCAACGGTTACGAGACCGTACTGACTGGTGATGGAGATTCGCTTGATATCGGTCAGAGATTTCGACTTGGGCTGGCCCGCGCAATCGTACGAAACCCGGCACTTTTGATTATTGAAGAACCCTGGGCACCCCTGGACGATGACACGAAAGCATTACTTGCCGACGCGTATGATCGTATTTGCCGCGAGCGAACAGTCATTTTTCTGCCTGCTCGCATGTCGACAGTCCGTCGAACGGACGAGGTCCTGGTTCTGCACGAGGGAAAAGTTGCCGCGTTCGGTCCGCACCCAAAACTGGTGGCCCAGTCACCAATCTACCGACATTGGGAGTATATGCATTTTAACGAATTCCGTCGCGAAGCGCCATTCCCCGTTGGTTGACATTTCCAGCCTGACCCGCGCTACTGTTGCCAGGGAGCGATTTGAAAATTAATCCCTTGGGACGTTATCCAGGAGTGTGGCGGAATGGGAAGAATTTTGACGGCGTTTCGAGCTTTTTTCGGAACTCTGTTTAACAGGGAAACTGCAGCAAAGGTGCGGGATGCGCTGATCATCCCGAGTCTCGCTCTTGAAGAGACTCGCACGCAGCCGGCACCAAAGCCGCTTGAGACATCACGGCCAATCGAACGCAAACCCGTGCAAAGTGAAGCGATCACGCTTTTGGCGACCCTTCAACGCGAAGCCCGTCTCGTCGACTTCCTCAAAGAGGATTTGAGTAATTATTCGGATGAACAAGTGGGCGCTGCAGTCCGTGAGATTCATCGCGACAGCAGGAATGTACTCGACCGTTTCTTTGCCATTAAATCGATCCGAGACGATGACGAAGGTGCTTCCGTTGAAGTCCCAGCCGGTTTTGATGCTGGGAGGTATCGTCTGACGGGAAAATTAACCGGTACCGCTCCATTTCACGGAACCTTACGACATCACGGATGGGAAGCAACGCGTTGCGAACTTCCTGCCTTTACGGGAAGCGAATCTGCCGCGAAAACGATTGCTCCTGCCGAAGTCGAGGTCCAATAAAATTCAAGTTGAGGCTGAATCAACGATTGGAAGAAAACGGCCACTGGGGTGCCGATTTACCAGACTGTGCGGATACTGACGAACCGCCGCTCGGCCACTGAGTTGTTGAGTTGCCGGACGATGATCTGGCGGATGGACTGTTAGACGTCCAAACCGTCGACATTTCGTTAGTCTGGTTGGAAGTTGCTGCATTCACGTTGCTTAAACTGCCGTTGCCGAAGCGGCTTTGCGAGTTGAGATTTGATGTCTCGAAAACGTCGGAAATCATCCCTTTCGATGTCGAGTTCAGGCTCTGTTTTGCTTCGGGGCTCCCTGAACTTGGCCAGGTCCCGTCGTAGGGTTTAGAGCTGCCGCTGGTGATGCCAGCCGACTGATTCATCGTTGACATATTCCCGTCGGTTCTTCCCTTTTCCATTTTTGCCTTACCAGCGAATCCCGACCGTTCATTACCGATTGAATCGAAACTCATTCCGACTGGCACAACACTCTCGTTAACACGCCGGTTGAGTGAGTAGCCAGTCAAAATCGGGAACATGTTGCCCGGCCCGGCACTGAAAGCCAGTTGCGTTGCCAACTGCCGCGACAGGTCTGATTGGTTGACTTGATGGTTTGTGTCGGCTGGCTGTTCATTCATTTGTCCCCAGGCCGTTTGAACGTGCGAGTCTGATTCGCGCGAGTTGTTCGGATGATTGAAAGAGCCCTGCGGCTTCGTCGAATCGATCGTCGCCGAGGCACCGGTCACCTCATCCTGATCCTGATCCCAGGACGGCTGTAAACCATTCAGCGATCGAACATTGACGGCAGAAACGCGCGATTGAGTTCGATCCGATTTGCCTCTTTCAGCGTTTGAAGGGAGACTCTGGATCTGACTCTGGATTTGTCGACGGACGGCGACGTCGTGTTTTCGCCGCTCCAGTTCGGCTTCAAGATCTTCAATGCTCGCAGTGCTGATGTCGGCATTATTTTCAGATCCCTTTGATCCGGTTGACCGTTTCGAAGCTCCACGTTCTGCGGACACCATATGCTCATCACCCGAACGATCTTTTGGGAAAAGCTCGGCAAGATAACGTTGCGTTTCTTCTTCAGACGCACCTGCCCGGAACATGGCCAGCGCGTCTGAATAACGATTTTGATGAGCATATAATGCTCCGAGATTCGCCATCGCCCCCTTATGCTTCGGGTCAATTCGTAGCGCCTTTTTCAAAGTCTCTTCTGCGAGTTCTTCATTTCCTCTCAGCGAATACGAATACCCATGATCGCTTAACAAATTGACATCTTGCGGACGTGCTTTCAATGCGGCTTGATAATGATAGTCGGCCGCAGAAAACAATCGTTGTTTGTCCGCAATAATGGCCAGTCGATGATTGACCACAGGACTTTCTGGCGATAGCAGCAACGCCTTGTGATAAACGACACGCGCATCTTCATATTGTTTGTTTTTCCTAAGAAGATCCCCCTCTTTGACGAGCTCGTCAACTTGAGATGATTTCTTCGTTGATTCAACAGCCAGCTTCTCTTTGCCAGAGCCGGTCGTGGGAATCACTTTTCGGCCCGCTTTTCGGTCTTTGTCGCTGCGGTCCAATCCGTCATCGGTTCCAGCAAGATCCTGGACCCTTGTTTTCGTTTTGGAAGCATCGTTTGGCGTTGTTGCCACCCTGCTACCCGGCGAAAGGCAACCGGAAATCAAGAACGCGACAAATGTTGCCGTTCCGATAAAACTCAGACGTGAATTGTTGCTAAACATTCAACCGTCCCTGGTTGAAAGAGGAATTGATCAGATGATTTGCCAAAGTATTCCAACAACGGAATTATCTGTAATAGATGTGTACAGATGATTTGTTTCGAGCGAGATGAACCGACATTAGCCTCTTTGTAAGAGAATCTGAAAAAAAGTCTAAAGGTTTGGCAAATTTCTGTCGAGACGAGGTTGGCCCAGACCAGGCCTCCCAAACCCCCCAGACTTTGCAGCCGAGCCGGAAACTTGCCTGGCGCCACTGAATTAACCCAGTTCTGGCGCGACAGCGGCCAGGATTTTCGCATTCGTGAAAAGTCGTCGTGGATAATGCCACGGAACGACAATTTCTAATGGACGCGGTTGACGAATCCCATCCACCGTCGATGCCGTATGAGAACTCCGCGACGACCTGGCATGTTTGATTTGATCTGCCGAACGAAATTTTCATGCCTATAATCATCCCTGGATGCGACAGCCAAAGCGCGGCTCTCGCATCTTGAGACCGCGTGTGACTCGTTGTGCCACTGGCCGACCCCGACTTCTCTATGGATCGTTTCGATGTTGAAAATCGTATTCGCGGTGTGTTGGCTTGTTCTTCCCGTTTCTTTAATGGCGACGGATTTTCCACAGTTTCGAGGAGTCAACGGAGTTGGAGTGGCTGAATCCACAACCATCCCCCTCACGTGGTCGATGACAGACCATCTGGCTTGGAAGGTTGAAATCTCGGGATCTGGCTGGTCACAACCGGTGTTGATCAGCGACAAGCTGTTTCTCACGACGGCGGTATCGGACAAAAATCTGAAGCCAAAAGACTTTTCCGACGGAGTCAAGATGCCGCAAAGTATGGGGCTGGGCGGTTTCACGCGAGCCCCGAACACGGTCATTCAATGGCAGGTTCACTGCTACGATGCGAAGACCGGCGAACGAGCCTGGGTTGAAACCGTCTTTGAAGGAAAGCCGAAATTTCCCGTCCATCCGTCGAACACGTACGCGACGGAATCCCCGGTGGCTGACGCGAACGGTGTCTATGTTTTTTTCGGAGCGACAGGGACCGTGGCTGGCTTAAGCCACCAGGGTCAAATTCTTTGGAAACAGGAACTGGGTGCCTTTTCGACCAGCAACGGGTTTGGCACTGGTAGCTCCATGGCAATTCACAACGGCAAAGTCTTCGTCCAGCACTTTACTGCCGGAAGTGGCGTGCTGGCCTGTTTCGATACGAAGACAGGCGAACAACTCTGGCGTTCTGATCGTAAGAAAAACGAGAGCTCATGGAGTTCGCCAATCATCTGGCAAAACAATCTTCGGATCGAACTCTTGTCGTCAGGCAACGACTTGATTTGCAGTTATGATCCGGAAACGGGGCGGGAACTCTGGAGACTGGGAAATGTCAAATCTCCGACCGCCTGTTCGATCGCCGCAGACAATCGTCAGATTTACTTTGGCGGATCCGATCCCTTTTCGACAGGCCCCTTGTTTGCCATGCAGGCGGGTGCCTCGGGAGATATCTCGCCAAAAAAGAAAAATGAATCCTTCGAAACGTGCCGGTGGGTTGAAGCAAAAGGGGGCCCCGGCATGCCATCCCCCGTTTCAACGGGTGCTTATGTCTACGTCGTTGATAAAAATATTTTGAAGTGTTACGACGCGGAATCGGGTAACCGCCTGTACCAGAATCGCCTTCCGTCCGCTCCGATGGTTGCCGCTTCCCCCATCGTGATCGGGGACAAACTGCTGCTGATTGACGAGTCGGGAAATTCGACACTCGTCAAGGTCGGTCCTGAATTTCAAGTGATCGGAGGGGGAAAACTTGATGATATTTTCTGGTCCACTCCTGCCGTCGGAGATGGTAGGATTTATTTTCGCGGTGTTGATGCGCTGTATTGCGTGCGAAATTGAGATCGACCTTTTTCAGAGATTCTTCGCGTTTGCCCACGGCATCCGTTATTCTCAATTAACGACGTTGAAACCGTGACTGGAACTTCGAACGTGCATCACGACTCGCTAAAAAATCAGGAACATGACCATGGTCTGTCAGCATCTGAGTGAACTTTACCAGCTCTGCGAAAAGAATCAGCTGCGACTGGGTGGTGCGGACTTGATTCGTATCGTTTGCAAGCAGTGTGACCACGAAGAGACTTGCCCCTCAGTTCTCATGGACGAATATGATTCCGATTATCATGAACGTCACGATGAACCCGCGCCTGAAGCACCACCGATAAATTGCGAAATACCCGGACATCAAGATAAATGACGATGATTTCAATCGTCTAGTTTCTCTCTGTCTCTAACAGGAAAATCCGGCGTTTTGACATCACCTGCGACGGGAAGCTTCCGGTGCTGCCGCAAGTTTCAATCTGTCTCAGTCGCTTACAGGTGGTCATGACGCATTCAGTTGCCCGGCTTCAATGTCTGGGCAGAGGCTTGAGCCGAGGCTGCCAGCGGGAGACTTTTCGCGGCGTTTTCGGCTTTTCGTTTCGCGATTGCCTCCTCACGCTGACGAGTTTCCTTTTCGAATCGAGCGCGACGAGCCAATTTGGTCATTTCTCGTGATCTGATTTCTAAGGCGGTCTGATACGCAATGGCACGCTGATTCTCAATGTACATTGCCCGTTGTTCATAAGCGTACTGCTGAATCCGCTCGTGGTATCTCTCGAGGGGGTTTCCACCACTGCACAACAGACCGTCATCCCGACAAAGAACATCGTTAGCACTGAGTTCGCTCGAGATCAACAACATGACGACGATCGAAGTGAGTCGTTTTGAACAGTGCCACATCACGATTTCCCTTGTAAACCCTTTAATTGTCTTCAAGGGCCGCTGAACCGTATGGACGGTCTCGAGTTTCCCCTGCCATCGATTGGATGCCAGTCTGTTTTTCGGGTTACAAAGTGCGCGGGAAAAAAAGTCGCTGTTTCCTCGAACGGGTTTCGCACGTTACCCAAAGGGCCGATGTACCAGTAACGATTGATTCCTTCGCGCGCCGCGAAGATTTTCTGCGGGAGATGTGACCACCGAGCCGTGAAGCACGTACACGCATCGACGAAGCGGCTCGGAAGGAGCCTCGCCTCCAATGGATTGAGCGGCATCCCCGCGCCAGGTTTTTATCGCGTGGTCGCTTTAGCACCCACAAGAGGTCGCGGCGCATGTTCGAGAGCTCCTGTGACAGCTTTCGGCTCGCCGGCAATCAATCTGGCATTCAGGATGAGGCATTGAACACTTGACCGCAACCGCCTGCACATGTCACCGTAAACACATGGTGACCGATTGTCGTGATATGTCCGTGGGGAGTTTCGTATGGCTGGTGTGGGAACGCGAAAGGTTTTCGAAGACGACCGGGTGGTTGTCTGGCATCTTGACCTTTTACCCGGAGAGCAGGGTGAACGGCATACACATCAACTGGACTATGTCGTTAAGGTCGTGTCCGGATCAATCCTTGAAGTCTCGGGGCCGAAAGGCGAATTTCTGGACACCGTACAACTGGAGTCTGGTGGAGCGGTCGCCTTCCGAATTGAGGGAGATCAGATCCTTGCTGATCGACCTGGTTATCCTGCTGTGCCGGTTACTCATAGCGCAAAAAACATCGGGCCAACGACATTCAGGGAAGTTCTCATCGAATTCAAGAACACAGATTCGATTTAGAGTCCTCATGACTGACGGGACATCGCTTGTTAAAAAACAGGTTGTCAGTTGAGGAAGCAGGGAGATACGGATGGCAAAAATCTTCTACAGCATGGCTGGTGAGGGCCGTGGGCACGCGGTTCGCGTTCTGACTCTCGTCGAACATCTGCGGCTGGAACACGAGTTGGTTCTGTTTGCTTCGGGGGATGCATACGACTTTCTCGTCAAGACGTATGGAACATCACAAGTCGAAAACGTTCGTCTGTTGCGGGTTTCCGGTCTGCAGTTTCGCTATACGGGCGGCAAGCTCGATTTGTTCAAGTCGACCGCCGGAGCGATCTCATTCGCTCGTCGCGAAATGCCCTCGCTGGTCGACGCTCTTCGCCGTCGGATCGATGTCGAGCAACCAGATCTTGCCATATCGGATTTTGAGCCAACGCTGCCCCGTGCGGCGAAAATCAGCGGCGTGCCATGGATGAGTATCGATCATCAGCACGTCTTGATGGCCTACGACCTCAGCAGCCTCCCTTTCCTCTTAAGACGTTACGCCTGGTGGATGAGCTGGGCCGTTCGCTGGTACTACGGATGGGGTGAATACACCGCCGTTGCCTCTTCATTTTATACACCACACCTGAAGCGAGGCTTCGAACACGTCCATCAGGTTGGACCGATGCTCCGGCCTGAAATCGTCGCGACGGAACCGAGTACGAACAAATTTCTCTTGTCCTATCTGCGTTCGAACACGCCTCCGGAAGTCATCAACATCCTTGCCGAATGCGGCTGGCCAGTCCGCATTTACGGTCTAGGCGAGAAACCATCTGTCGGGCGACTCTCGTTTCACTCCATTGATGAACATCGCTTCGTCGAAGATCTCGCGGCTTGCGCCGGCCTGTTCAGTGCCGCAGGAAATCAGTTGCTTGGTGAAGCGCTCTATTACGGGAAACCCGTCTTCGCGATCCCCGAAGAGATGCACCATGAGCAGCAGATTAACGCTCATTTTCTTCGTCAAATGGGTGCCGGTGACTGGGTGACGGCTGAGAAATTCCGTTCTCAACAGTTCTACCAGTTTCTTGCACGCCTGGAGGAATTTCGTGAGAACCTGACCAGCATCAAAGGAAACTTGAATGGGACCCCTCACGCCCTCGTGGCCATCGACGAAGTGCTCCATCCCAATCAGTCGCAACCCGTTTCCACTTCCGTTTGAATGGCCATAATCAAACCCCGATTAAGCACTCAGCTTTTTTGCCAGCGACGCAACAAGTTCGTACAACAAATCCAGCGAATGTTTTGCCTCGTCCAGCGTGATCGTCAATGGCGGGCTGACTCGCAGGACCTTGCCCGCCAGAGCGCCCAGCAGGTGAATGCCAACATTGTTCCGGCCCAGATAGCATGTTTCGACGATCTTCGCGGCCACTTCACCGGCCGTCAGCTTTCCTCTGGCTGTGCATTCGAATCCAAAGACAAGCCCTTCTCCGCGAACGTGGTTGACAAGCCCGGTCGACTTCAATCGCTCCAGGCCTTTCAGAAAGATCGGCGTTAAGCTGCGGGTATGACTCAAAACATCTGTTGATTCGAATTCGTCCAGCGTTGCCAGGACCGCCGCACACGAAAGTGGATTTGCACTCCATGTGTCTGAAGCGTCGCCATATTTCATGGCGCTAAACACGTCACTTCGCGACGCAACAGCCGCGACGGGGACGCCGTTGCCAAGCCCTTTACCCAGCACGACCATATCGGGTTCGACACCGTACGCTTCAAATGCATACATCGTTCCCGTACGACCGAAGTTTGCCTGAACCTCATCGAAAATCAGTAACATGTCGTGTTCGCGGCAGAATTGCTGAAGCATCTGATGGTAAGCCGCAGAAGGATGAAAACTTCCTCCACCACCGAGATACGGCTCCGTAATCAAGCAGGCGAGTCTTCGACCGAACTGTCGCCATAAATCGTCCAGTTCCTGTCGATACTTTGCCAGATCGATTGACTGTGGGTCGTAGCCGGCGTCGATGATTTCTTCCATCGGGAAACTGATGAATTTGACGCGAGGGTCTCGTTCCGGATCTTTTTCCGAGCCCGTGACCGCGTTGGCCAGTCCTTTCTTACCGTGGAATCCGAACCGAGTCGCCAGGATCATCTCGCGAGTCCGGTCCCAACCGAGACAGGCCCACAGGGCCTTCTGGATTGCTTCCGACCCGGATGCGGCCCACACAATCGTATTCAAACGATCGCTCCCTTTACATTTTCGCAGGTTGGCAAGCAGCCGTTCGACCGCCAGAGTTTCAATTTCGGTGATTCCATTATAAGCCGTCATCGTCACGGCAGGGACGTAATCGTCCGCCCGAGCCGCTGGTCCGGCAAACATCTCTGCCGACCACCCCATGTACTTGCCGAAATTCTGCATCCATCGCTTCGGATTGTGACCCAGGTTGGCGACCAGAACACCCGAGGAATAGTCGTAAAGCGTTCGGCCTTCCGGGGTCCAGTGGAAAACTCCTGCCGACTTGGCAAATACCGCCTGCGACGGCGTATAAGTCCGTAATGCAGCAGGTTCGAACTGAGCCACAACCTGACGGACAGCGTTCGAGCGTGGTTCGCCGGCAAATACAATCGAATGAGTCATCGTCTGAATATTCCTCAACTCAGAGTAGCACCCGCGTTAAAATCGTCATCAGTATTTCAAAATCAATGAGGCTGAGAAAGAGCGCCGCGTCGCGAATCGAAAATCAAAGGGTGTTTTTTCGGGAAACGCCAGCCGAATATCGGATCTGAATCACATTTCCATTCGCAGTTCCGATTTGGTTTCGGTTGCTTTTCAATCTGGTGACCGAATGATTAACTTCCTGCCACGTCGATCCACGTTCCTTTAACGGTAATGAAGCTACCATGTCGATCGAGTTTCCGTGTAAGTATTGCAGCGCCACGATTCGAGTTCCCGACAACGCTCGGGGTGGGCAAGGCCGCTGTCCGAAATGTGGGATGAAGATCACGGTCCCACGCAAGTCGCCCCCGAAACGCGAGGAAAAAGCTGCCGTTGAGGAAGTGCCGTTTGTGCTTCCGTATGCGGAAGAACAGTCCGTTCAAAGTCCGGTCAAGCCCACTCCGATCGCACCGGTCAACATCCCCATTCCGAAGGTGATCAGCGCCCCCCCGGCTGTCGTGCCCGTTCCAGAATTGGAGGTCACTTCTGCTCCCGTGGTTTTTGATCCCGTAGCATTAAACAAGCCCCGAATTGGCGAGTTGCCGACGATTGAGCCATCGCCCCCGAAGCCTGCTGCCAAACGGTCGAAAAAACGGAAACAAGCCAACAACTACCTGATGATTGGTGGCGTCGCTGGTTTAGTGCTGTTGGGAATCGTCGGATATGTCATTGCGTCCTTGTTAATGGCGGAACATTTGAAGGGGGATTTAATTGCCGGAACTTCCGAGAACATCGAGTTACGTCCGGCATTGATCGACAAGTCGCATTTCAAGCTTTCGCCTGACGAGGTGACAGAACTGCTGAAAAAGCTGGAAAAGAAACCGGTCCCACTGAACAGTAACAGCATGCAGGTCGAGCTCGCTGGAAGTCAAAAAGGGGTGCTGGTTTCCGTTGCGGCAGGGACTCAGTCGCGGTTTTACCGCGTCAAAACCAGCGGAGTCGATGCAATACAGAAATATCTTCGTAAATACGGCACTTCGCTCGATGAACAACGGTCCAAACAGGTCAATCGGGCAGCAGCCGAATTTATCGAGACTTATCAAAACGTTCTGGCCAAGAAGGTCCCTGCCGAAAGCATTACCGTCTTCCGCGATTCGCTTGCGATCCCCTCACTCGTCGGCGGGTTTGGGCACCAACTCGTTGCGGCGGCCGGTCGAACCCTTTACCCCTGCATTTATGAAGATTCCGAGGGGGGGCTCTATTTTCTGCTTCCTGCCGGAATCACCAGTTTTGAGATCCTCGGTCGGGAATCTGCCAACGGTCGAACCGTGGTGCCCGCTGAATTCAAAGTGAAGGTCAAGGGGGAGATTGTTCAACCAAAATCGGCTGAAAACAAGAAGCCCGTCGCCGAGGATTCGAAATCCAAAACGAAGAAAGACACCGACGAAAAGAAGGCCGATGATGATGACATGCCCGAGAAAAAGTGAGGGTTGCTTCGTCGACGTCAAGAGCACTTTCATCACTTGGCAAAAGTCATCTTGGAGGATCGGCCTCGACAATTTACAGTTCGCTTCTCTCCCCATAACACAAATAAATCCACGTTCGTTTCGGGCAAGCAAATCTCCATGCTGGGTCTGCGGTATCGCTGTCACTTCACAAAAGGTCATCGCCATGATGTGCCTGTTTGGGCCTGCGCGATGAGTTTCTTCCTGACGGTCCTTCTCTGTGGCTGCGGGACAACGCGCATGTCGGATACGTTGCGGACGGGAACCGAGCAGATACTTCTGTCAGCGGCGATCGATCGGTCGATCAGTGAAATGGATTTCTCGGTATTGAATGGCAAAGACGTCTACTTCGATCCCCAATATCTGAAAGGCGTTTCGGACGAAGGGTACATTGTCAGTTCCATTCGACAACGACTGCTCGCAGAGGGGGTGTTCTTAAAGGCCACTCGCGAAGACGCAACTTACGTGGTTGAGGCGCGAGCCGGGGCCATCGGTACAAACCGTCAGGATGTGCTCATCG
Organism: uncultured Schlesneria sp.; assembly: GCA_903899985.1. Lineage (GTDB taxonomy): Bacteria > Planctomycetota > Planctomycetia > Planctomycetales > Planctomycetaceae > Schlesneria. Next base: position 761 of record CAIULL010000145.1, on the reverse strand, counting down.
GTATTCCTCAGACAAGCTTACCTGCGGGGGCATTGGCGACGGGAGTTCCTTCGGTGATACCCGAGATTCCGTTCGCGAAGAAGACCCTTCAGAAGGGTGTCGCCAAAATTGCAGTCTTTGCCTACAACCAGACAACGGGTCAGGCGCTCTGGCAATCCGGAGCGAGTCCGATTACGGCAGATGCGCGCGATACATGGGTTCTTGGTACCGGGCCGTTCCAGCGAGGCTCAATCTATACGGGTGCCAGTTTTGCAGGACAACGAGTCAGCTGGTGGAACAAGTCCGGGTCGTCAGTCCCACGTCCTCCAGCGTCTGGCATCGCCACAAACATCGCTCAGACTTTCCCGGAAGATCCCGACATCGTCCCTCCTGGTCCACCCAAAGCACTGGCTAAGAATCCCACTGAAAACAAGGCAACTCCGGCATCGTTTACGCCGGGTGTTGCACCCAGCCTGCCACAACCAGGTCGAGTTCCTCCAACGACACCGCCAACGTCGACATCCCCTGCAGCCTCATCGGGATTCACGTCAAGTACGTTCAGTATCCACGGCACAACAGATAATACAGGCTCATCAGGCGGAAACGCCGCTGCCGCAGGTGCCGCGGCAGGAATGATGATGTTCAAGTCACCATCGAAATAAACGCTCTCGTGTTCGATCAGCGTCGCTTCAAAATGTCTTGGGGATCTGAACCTCGGGAACGCCGCGGAGTATCGACAGGTGATCCGTCGGCCGCGGGGGGAAGGGGGATCGCCCAACGGG